>CAYWPG010000008.1:0-98196 GCA_964460035.1 uncultured Alkalilimnicola sp. | reverse complement strand
GTCTGGACAAAGCGCGGATGACGCCGGAACAGAGCGCGCAAGGCGGCTCGGTGACATCCGCGTCCCTGTCCGCTCACAGGGAATTGATCAGGCGCGCTTTAATGGCGCATTCGACGCCCAGCGAACTCCGCCGCCACGGTAATGTCTACTATGCAGGCACCCCGGTCAGCGGGTCGCGAGGAGACCATACATGCGGCGACTTTCCTACACCTACAACAACACCATCTCCCGAAACCCGGTGATCCAAGTCCTCGGGCTGCTCGGCGCCGTGGCCGTTCTTACCGTCGCCGTAGTGGTTGGCGCCTTCGTGCTTGCTGCCTTGTTTGGTCTGGCGCTAATAGCCGCGCTAGTGCTGTACGTGCGCATCTGGTGGCTGCGCCGCCAATGGCGCCGTCGCGCCGCCGAACGCCAACACCACGCTGGCGGCGCAGCGGATCAGCAATATTCGCAATACCAGGGACGCATTATCGAAGGCGAGTTCGTGCGCGAGGAAGTGACGACCCGTCATCGACAGCGGCGGCGCTAAGCGCTGCGAGGCCACTCTGCATGGTGCTGAGAAAGGCCCCGCCGCGGGAGCGGCCGTGAGAACACACTCCTAGATTTCGCCGCTGGGAAGCCAACCATCCCACACCGGGGTAATGTCCGCCGGCATGGCGGGAAATTGCCCTAGTCGGTTCCAGGGCACGCCGGGGGCGTGAAAGTCCGATCCCTGCGATCCGCGCAAACCGAAGCGGCGGGCGTGGCCGGCAGCGAGGGCGATGTCGGCCGGTGTACTGTTTCCCGAGACTACCTCGATCGCTTCCCCGCCGGCTTCGCAGAACGCGGTAAGAATCCGCCGCAACCAGGCACCGGTCCAGCCGTAGGCCAGCGGATGGGCCAGCACAGCGACTCCTCCCGCTGCCCGAATGACCTGCACACACTCTTCCAGTGCCGGCCAGTCAGCCGCCACATACGCTGGCTTGCCCTGACCTAGAAAGCGCTTGAACGCTTCGCCCATGCTCTCGACCCGGCCCTGGTCCAGCAGTACGCGGGCAAAATGAGTACGAGTCACCTCGGCCGCTCCGGCGAGCTCCCGCGCCAGCAAGTACGCACCCTCCACTCCCAGCTTTTCCAGCCGCCGGCCTATCGCTTCCGCCCGCTCGCGGCGGATCTCGCTCAACCTGTCGATCAGCGCAAGCAGCGCCGGGTGCTCCGGCTCCAAGTTCAGCCCCACTACATGCAAAGGCTTGCCACGGCACGAGGCCGAGAGCTCGATGCCCGGCACGAACGCAATGCCCTGCGCCGCAGCTGCCACGCGCGCCTCGGCCACACCCACCGTGGTATCGTGATCGGTGAGCGCAAGCAACGACACCCCAGCCTCGCGCGCGGCTCCGACCAGCTCGCTAGGGGTCAAAGTGCCGTCGGAGGCCGTGGAGTGGCAATGTAGATCGGCGACAAACGCTGACATGGGCTAGCTGCTCGCTTGCGGTAAGGGCCTCTAACCATACTGTAGTTTGCGAAGGAAGGCTCTCAAGCCCGCGTTTCTCGCACAGAGGCGCAGCAGCGGTTGCACACAATTTCTTGAGGAGCCGGCACTCCATGCTTACATTCCTCGCCTTGGCACTCGCCGTAGCCACGCTACTGTTGTGGTATAGCTCCATGAGCGCGCGCGAAGCCGCCATGGCAGCCGGCCGGCATGCCTGTGCACGATCCGATGTCCAGCTTCTGGACGAAACCGTCGCTCTTAGCGGCATGGGCCTCAGCCTCGGCCGCAATGGACGACTGCGGCTGAGGCGCCATTACCGCTTCGAGTTCAGCCTCGATGGCAGCGATCGCCACCCAGGCGAGCTGCAACTACTCGGCGACCGCGTAATCTCGATTCAACTCAAACTCCCCGACGGGTCGCTGATCCTCCCCCAGGACAGAGGCTAGGCACCGGGGTTTACGTCCCGGCACGCTCACGATGGCGCGTCTTTGGCAAGACCGTACCAGGACAGCAGCCTCTTGAACCCGTCGGCGCAACCCATAAATCCGATAGTCACAGTGCACGCCCACGGACAACTGGCGCCCCCCGAGCAGCCTCTTGGCATCCCTGCGCATCGCGCCCGAACATTCCCCGCCATCGACATAGATGGCTGAAGGAGCGACGCAGGAAGCGAGGGCGGGCTGAAAAAGCCGCCCTGCGAGGGCGAGCGGGCGGCCCGTTTAACTGACCGAGACGGCTCTGCGGCCGCGTACCACGCATCCGCCGTAGGATTGCGATCCGCCGCTAGAGCCTGGAACACCGGGACAATAGGGAGAAGCCGTGTGGAGCTAGATCCGGTTCTGCTAGCGCGCATCCAATTCGCTTTCACCGTATCGTTTCACATCCTCTTCCCGGCTTTTACCATTGGGCTGGCCTCCTATATCGCCGTGCTGGAGATACTGTGGTGGCGCACCGATCGCGACATCTACATCAAGCTGTCGCAATTCTGGACCAAGATTTTCGCCGTCTCTTTCGGCATGGGCGTAGTTTCCGGGATCGTGATGTCGTTCCAGTTCGGCACCAACTGGAGTCAGTTCAGCGACAGCGCCGGCAACCTGATGGGACCGCTGCTCAGCTACGAGGTCGTCACAGCCTTCTTCCTCGAAGCCACATTCCTGGGAATTCTGCTGTTTGGCCGCAATCGTGTCCCGCGCCCCCTGCACGTGGCCTCGGCCTGCATAGTAGCGGCGGGCACGGTGATTTCCGCCTTCTGGATTCTAGCGGCAAACAGCTGGATGCAGACTCCCACCGGCTTTCTGCAGGAAAACGGTCGCTATTTTGTCGAGAGCTGGTGGGACGTGATCTTCAATCCCTCCTTCCCTTACCGGCTCGCGCATATGCTCGCCGCCACCTTTCTGACCACGGCCTTCGTGGTGACCGGCGTATCGGCATGGTATCTGCTCAAGGATCGATTTCATCAGCATGCGCGTCTGGGCATGTCCATGGGGCTGGGACTTATCATTGTCATGACCCCGCTGCAGGTCCTCATCGGCGATCTGCACGGACTCAACACGCTCGAACATCAACCGGCCAAGGTTGCCGCCATGGAAGGCCACTGGGACACGCGCCGCGGGCAGCCCGCCATACTCTTCGCCATTCCAGACGAGGTTAACGAGCGTAACCGCTTCGAAATCGGCATCCCCAAATTGGGCAGCCTGATTCTGACCCACGATTGGAACGGCGAGGTCCGCGGGCTGCGGGAGTGGGAGCCCGCCGATAGGCCACCCGTAGGCCCCGTGTTCTGGGCGTTCCGCATCATGGTGCTGATCGGGCTTCTCATGCTGGCCGCTGGCATAGCCGGCCTCTACCTGCGTATCAAGGGCCGTCTATACGATACCCCCTGGTTTTTGAAGTTTTGCGTGGCGATGACGCCTAGCGGCTTCATCGCCATCCTCGCCGGCTGGTTCACCACCGAGATCGGCCGCCAGCCTTGGATAGTCCACGAGAACCTGCGCACCGTCGATGCCATCTCGCCCTCCGTCTCCGGCGGCCATGCGCTGATTTCGCTGATCATTTTCATACTGGCGTACAGCGTAGTGTTCGGCGCCGGTACCTACTACATCTTGCGCTTGATCCGCCGCGGGCCGGAGCACCCGACCGCCGGCCATCCATTGCAGGGCGCACGCCGCCCATTATCCGTCCCCGACAAGTTCGACGACGACGAGAGGTAGCTATGGCGCTCGACCTGCCACTGATCTGGGCCGCAATCATAGGTGTCGGCGTGTACATGTACGTGCTCATGGACGGCTTCGATCTGGGCGTGGGCATACTCTTCCCTTTCGGACAAAGCGAGACCGAGCGCGACATCATGATGAACTCGGTGGCGCCGATTTGGGATGGCAACGAAACGTGGCTGGTGCTCGGCGGAGCCGGGTTGCTGGCGGCCTTTCCGCTGGCTTATTCAGTGATCCTGCCGGCGCTGTACTTCCCTATACTCATCATGCTGATTGCCTTGGTGTTCCGCGGGGTTGCCTTCGAATTCCGCTTCAAGGCGGGCAAACACAGCAAGAGCTATTGGGATCACTCGTTCACCATCGGCTCGCTGCTGGCTACTTTCGCCCAGGGTCTCGTGCTGGGTGGTTTCATTCAAGGATTCCAAGTCGAAGGACGCACTTTTACCGGCAGCGCCTTCGACTGGCTTTCGCCATTCAGCGTATTCGTCGGCATTGCGCTAGTAATCGGCTACGCCCTGCTCGGCGCCACCTGGCTAATCCTCAAGACCGAAGGCGAACTACAGGAACGCTTCTACCGACTCGCGCGGCCGCTGCTGCTAGCCATGCTAGTCTGCATCGCCATCGTCAGCATCTGGACGCCGCTGCTTAACGAGGACATAGCCCGGCGCTGGTTCACCTGGCCGAACCTGCTGTTTCTCTCGCCGGTCCCGCTGCTAACCGCGGCCATAGCAATGCTGCTTATCCGCAGCCTCTACAAGCGCTACGAGATATCGCCGTTCGTGCTCTCTATGGGGCTGTTCCTGCTCTGCTATCTGGGTCTGGGCGTGAGCCTGTGGCCCTATGTCATACCGCCGAACATCTCGCTGTGGGATGCCGCCTCCCCCCCTGAGTCGCAGGGCTTCTTGCTGATCGGCGTGTTGATTCTGCTGCCGCTTATCTTGTTCTACACCTTCTATGTGTACTACATATTCCGCGGCAAGGTGACTCAGGACATCGGTTACCACTGACGCGACTCAGCTCGCAGCCAGGTACTGGAGCTCTTCCTCCGGGCGCACTCCGGCCTCGGCTTGGGCCCAGGCCAGCGCCCAGTCCGGCATTGGCGGCGACTGCACAGGCGAACCGGTCACGCGCTCGATCAGTTCCGCTGGCGGCACCCAGCCTCCCGAGCGGCGCACCACGCAGCGGGCGAGCGCGATGGTGACCACCCGTCCGTCGCGCACGATGACGTGCTCGAAGAATAGCGACTTGGCGTCCCAGCCGAGTATTCTCGTGCGCAGCGTAAATCGCTGGAAAGGCAACAGCGATCGGCGATAGCGGACCGTCACCGCCGCTACCACGGGCATCCAGCGTGCCTGAAAGACCAGCCGCCCTATACCCGTGCGGATGAAAAGATCCGTACGCCCCAGATCCATCAGCTTCAGGTAGCGCGCGTTGTTCATGTGCCTGTTGATGTCCAGGTCGCCAAGGCCAACACGCAATGCGATCTGCGAAACAGCCAACGGATGCTGGCGCGGAGCCCGGCGGGCGCTAACCGCAACACGCAAGAGTCGGAACAGCGAGAACATCCTCTTCACCTACCGCAAATGGCGGCGACCATACAGCCGCGCCCAAGGTTGACTAGCCAGTGCTACCGGCAGCTAACGCCCTCGATCCCCCTCGCCGGAGACTTTCGATGCACAGGAAGTTGTAAAAATAACCATAAAATCCGTTATCCTTGGCAGCCATGAATACAGACCATCTTACCGACGTCACTTTCGATTCTCTCGGGCTCACCCCCACCCTGCTTCGGGGGCTCAAGGAGGCCGGGTTTACCCACTGCACACCGATACAGGCGCAAACGCTACCGCTCGCGCTCAAAGGCGCCGACGTGGCGGGCCAAGCGCAAACCGGTACGGGTAAATCAGCGGCCTTCCTGCTCGCGACCATGCACCACCTGATGGAAAATCCGGTGGAGGAGGGCCGTTACGGCCCCTGGGCACTGATTCTAGCGCCCACACGCGAGCTGGCCATCCAGATCCACAAGGATGCGCAACTGCTGGGCAAGCACACCGGCCTCTTTATCGAAGCCGTGTACGGAGGCACCGGTTACGAGTCCCAGCGCCGCGAGCTGGAACTGGGAGTCGACATTATCATCGGCACGCCCGGGCGGGTCATCGACTTCTACAAACAGCGGGTCTTCGATCTGAACAACATCGAAGTGGTCGTGCTGGACGAAGCCGACCGCATGTTCGATCTGGGGTTCATCAACGACATCCGTTATCTTCTCAGGCGCATGCCGCCGCCCGAGAAGCGCATCAACATGCTGTTCTCGGCCACCCTCTCGCAACGCGTCATGGAGCTTGCGTACGAGCACATGAACGACCCCACGGTGGTGAAGGTCGAGGCCGAGCAGATCACCGCTGATCGCGTCAATCAGGTGCTCTATCACGTCTCCAAGGACGAGAAGATGCAGCTGCTGGTCGGGGTGCTCAGACACCACGATCCTCATCGCACCATCGTCTTCGTGAACACTAAGCGCATGGCCGATCAAGTAGTGGCCACGCTGCTGGGCAACGGCTTCGATGCGGCGGTGTTGTCGGGCGACATCGCCCAGAAGAAGCGCGAGCAGCTGCTCGGCAAGTTCCAAGCCGGCGAACTTCCCATCCTGGTCGCAACCGATGTTGCCGCGCGTGGCCTGCACATCCCCGGCGTCAGCCATGTGATCAACTTCGATCTGCCCCAGGATCCGGAAGATTACGTGCACCGTATCGGTCGTACGGCGCGTGCCGGTGCAAGCGGCGATGCGATCACTTTTGCCTGCGAGGAGTACGTTTACTCGCTGCCCGATATCGAGAAGTACATCGAGCAGAAAATCCCTGTAGCGCCCATCACCGACGAACTGCTCCCCGAACTGCAACCACCGGCGAAGCTGGCGCGGCGCGCGCCGAACGGACGAGCTAACGGGGGCCGCAGCCGCAGTCCGCGGCGACGCACGCCCGCTTCGTAACAAAAGCATCGCTCGGCCTGGGCCCGCCCCATTGAGTTCGCCTCCACTCGCCTATAAGCACAGCTCAGGCTTGGCCTTACCGGCCAAGCCGGGTTGAGGCAAGGCGGTCGAGGGAGCCGGCTTTCCCGCGTGCCGTCATGCGGCACGCGGTCTAAGCCCCCCAAATCCGGTCCTCCTCCGCTGGTGCATTATTTGGCTGTGGAGCGATCATGGGCGGATGGAAGCGCGCCGAGGCTATTTTCCCGTGGATGGTTGCAATCCGGCGCGAACTGCACCGCCATCCCGAACTGGCTTTCGAAGAAGAAGCCACCGCCCGACGAATCATCGCCCAACTGGAGCGACTAGGCCTGCCCTACCAATACGGTGGACTCGGCGGAGGCGTGGTTGCGCGGCTGGACGGTTCGCGCAGCGGCCCTACCGTGGCGCTACGAGCGGAGATGGACGCCCTGCCAGGCAATGAAACCACCGGCTTACCGTTCAGCTCCGTTATTCCCGGCAAGATGCATGCCTGCGGTCACGATGCGCATATGGCCATGCTGCTCGGCGCCGCAGCGCTGCTGCGCAAGTCGCCGCCCCCGGGCAGCGTGCAGTTCATTTTTCAACCGGCCGAAGAACGCGGCGGCGGTGCCCGCGAAATTCTCCGTACAGGCCTGCTGGACGACACAGCCGCGATCTTCGGCGCCCATGTCACCCAGGAGTACCGCACCGGCGAGATCATGACCGCCACCGGCGTGATCACCGCCCAGTCCGATGGTTTCATCATCCGCATCAAAGGCCGCGGCGGGCATGGTGCTCGGCCACACGAAGCCACCGATGCCGTGGTCGTGGTCGGGGTGTTGATCAACGCCATCCAGACGCTGATCTCGCGCGAGTCTAACCCATTCCATCCCAGCGTAATCACGATCGGCCGCCTAGAGGCCGGCAGCGCGGCCAATATCATTGCCGAAGACGCGCTGCTCGAGGGTAGCGTGCGTACCACCTCGCCCGATGCTCGCCGACGCTTGCTGACCGGCATTGGACGGATGGCCAGCGCCGCGGCGATGCTCCATAACGCCAAGATCAGCGTGGAATGCGAAGAAGGCTATCCTCCGGTGATCAACACCGCTCGCGAAACCGAGATCGCCCGCCGAGCCGCCGCTGCCGTCGTGGGCGCCGAAAGGTTACAGGAGATGGACTTCCCCAGCATGGGTTCGGAGGATTTCGCCTACTACTTGCAAAACATCCCCGGCAGCTATGTCCGTCTGGGTGTGCGCGCTTCGGGTCGCGAGCCGATCGCCTTGCACAATCCGGCATTCGATATAGACGAAGAAGCCTTGAAGGTAGGCGCGTGCTATCTGGAGCAGGTCGCCCGCGAGGCCATCGAGAGCCTTTCCACGGCCTGAGGGAAACAGCATGCAGTTCAAGCGCTCATCGCCCGAGACGATCGGCATCGAGATCGAACTACAGGTCCTCGACGCACGCAATCTCGATCTGACCAATGGCGTGCTTCCGCTGCTCAGGGCTTGCCCCAACCGGGACTACGTCAAACCCGAGTATATTCAGTTCACCGTGGAAATAGCCTCCAAGGTCTGCTGGAACATCGTGGACCTGCACCGTCACCTGCAAGAGCAACTCGCCATGCTCTGCGAAGCGGCGGACAGCCTGGGCATGAGTCTTGCCGCAGCCGGCACGCACCCATTCTGCGAAAACCTGGGTCAAGTCACCCCAACTCCCCGTTATGCGCGGGTGGAACAGGACACTGGCTACGTCGGCTACTCACAGATTACCTACGCACTGCACGTGCATGTCGGGATGAGATCCGGCGGCGAAGCGATCGCGATCATGAACAGGCTGCGGCCCTACCTGCCGGCACTGCTCGCCTTATCGGCCAACTCCCCGTATTGGCGTGGCCACGACACCGGGTTCGCTTCTTATCGGCAACGCGTACTCATGGCGGCTCATGCCTTCGGCACGCCGCCGCAGCTGGCCGCCTGGGAGGACTTCGAGCGCTTGGTCGCCGCTTCCGAGCGGGCACGCATCTTCGAGAGCTACTCAGATATGCACTGGGATATCAGGCCGCGACCGGACTACGGCAGTCTCGAGATCCGGGTGATGGACGTGCAGCCTACGCTGCTGGAGAATGTCGCGCTGGCTGCGCTGGTGCGCGCTCTGATCGCGCATCTGCGTGCCTCCCCTCCTGCCCGCACTCTGCCGGTACTGCCCATGTGGCTAGAGCAAGAAAACCAGTACCGCGCCTCCCACACCGGGCTTGGATGCGAATGCATTGTCAGCCCCGAGGGCGATACCCTGCCCATGCGCAAACTTGTAGCCGACATGCTGCATATCGCCGCCGAAGCGGCCCAACGCTACGGCGAAGAGGAATACCTGGAGCCAGCATTCGAGCTGCTGCGGCACGGCAGCAGCAGTCAGCGCCAGCGCGACCTCTACCGGCAGCACGGCACCTTCAAAGCCGTGGTCGCGACCATGATGGATTGGTTGTACCAGGACGTGGGCATCACGCAGACGCCGGCTCTCCCAGCGCCGCGCGTCAGGCGCTAGGTCATCGAGGCGGCTAGCCAATCCGCCTTCGCTCCCGGTCGGATGCTACGGCAGCGCCAGCGTTGCCCCCTCGCGCAAGCAGTCACGCTATGATAGGCACATGAATTATCTTGCACATCTCTATCTGGCGGGCACCACCGATGAAGCCTTGGTAGGCAATCTGCTGGGTGACTTCGTACGCGGGACTATCCGCGTCGACGACTGGCCGGCCGAGATCGCCCGCGGTATTCAATTGCACCGCAGGATAGACTCGTTTACCGACAGCCATCCCCTGGTACTACAGAGCAAGCAACGTATATCGCCCGAACGGCGCAGGGTTGCAGGGATCATCGTCGACGTCTGCTACGACCACTTTCTTGCCCGGCACTGGGAGCGCTTCAGCGACATTCCCCTGCGCAGTTTTACCAGCCGTGTGTACCAGGCGCTGCAAAAGCACGAGGCGTTGCTGCCGGAGCGGCTGCGCCGGATGGCGCCGCGGATGGCAGCCGAAGACTGGCTTCACAGCTATCGCGATGCGGAAACGGCAGCCTTCGTTCTTGAGCGCATCGCTTTGCGCCTGCGCGCGCCGAACGCGCTAGCCGGCAGCGGCGCCGAACTGATGGCCAATTACGAGCAGCTGGAGGCCGACTTTCTGCGTTTCTTCCCCAGCGCGATCGACTACGCCGCCGCTTGCCGGCTGGAGCTGGCCGCCCATAGTCAGAGGGGCTTGAAAGCGAGCTCCGCAGA
Organism: uncultured Alkalilimnicola sp.; assembly: GCA_964460035.1. GTDB lineage: Bacteria > Pseudomonadota > Gammaproteobacteria > Nitrococcales > AK92 > CAYWPG01. Next base: position 88,268 of record CAYWPG010000008.1, on the reverse strand, counting down.
GACGACTTAAGAAGTCGAAGGCGACTACGGCGCCCGTGCCGCGGCAAGAACGTAAGCGAGGCTGACAATGGAACCCAGGGAACGGCATCCGGAACGAAAGCAAGCGGGCAACCAGCAGAAGCAGCCTAGCGAACAGCGGGCCGAAGAAGTGCAACGGCCCGAATACGACGAAGTCGACGAAGCGTCCGATGAGTCGTTCCCGGCCAGCGATCCACCCGCTTGGGCCGACACTCATACCGGTGGCCCTGCCAAACCGCCAAAAGACAAGAGCCAACGGTCTTAGCCGGCCGGAATCCGCAAACAGCGCGTCTATTCCCGACTGAAGCGGGAAAACACGTACGCCCGCAACGCGGCCTGTGCCTCGGGTGTCAAGCTATTGAGTTCGATTGCCACCAGTTTGGTTTGCGGGGTCGCGGCGGGCGTGGTGCGAACCACCGTACCGACTATATCCACCGGCCCATGGCCCGGAAGCACGATCTGCAGATTGGACAGGCGGCAGCCGGGCTCGACCGTGGGCTTGACCACGGCATGTACCTGCAGGCCCGTGTCGGAGACGTCCACGACCCGGATCTCTTCGAGCAAGCCGTCGCGATCGACGATTCGTACTTCGTCGGCACGAGGCGCTACCCGGGCGCTACGCCCCTCGCCGCGCCTATCGATCACGTTGGGCGCGGCCACCTTGACTGCCCCATCCGAAGCCGGGTCGAGCTCAAGACGGAACCGCAACACCAGATCGCCATCGCTCGCTACCAGTTCGGCCTGCATCTCCGCGAGCATCCTTAGCAGGCGCTCGCGATCCAAGCCTTGCGGCTCGAGCTTGATAGGCAGCGCGGGCGGCTCCTGAATCGGACTCCGCTCTTGAAAGAGCTCGCGCAAGTACGATAGTTCTTCTTCTGTGAGGTGGTTTGCTGCGTTTGCCATCCACGGTGCTCCTACATCCTGTAGCAAAACCCCGAGCCAAGCTCAGAGTCCGAGCATGCGACCACCCCCCTCCGGACGCATGTTCCCGCATTAATACACGTATCAGCTAGCCTCCGCAACTCCTTGCGCCGGGCGCGACAACAGGAAGTGGCTGCGAGCCGTGGCAATGGGGCGCTCGGGGTCGCTCTGCCAAGCGCGGACGGATACATTGGCAACCCGCTGCCCCTGCCTGAGCACATCGCACTCAGCGAATACCGTCTCCGGCTTGCCCGGGCGCAGATAGTCAATGGAGAAATCGATCACTTTGGGCAGTATCTCGCTCTCCATGTTCCAAAGGATCTGCACCAGCGCGGCGTGCTCCATGAAAGCGCCGATTACCCCGCCGTGCAGCGCCGGCAAGCGAAAGTTGCCCACGTTCTGCTCGCGGAACGGCAGCTTGAAAATCAATTGCTGACCGCGCGCCTCAGCCACTTCGATACCCAACAGACGTGCATACGGGACGAAGTCGATAATGCTCTTCAGATCGTTACGCGCGCGCGCTTGCGCGAACAACTGGGTCAACTCGTTCATTGCTCTTCTACCACGACGTTATGCTTGCTGCCCGTGCGCATGAAGCTGCTCACGCTCGTTGCAACCAGCGGCCCTCCCTCTTCGTGATAGGCTTGGCACCTCACGAAAGCGACACTGGAGGTGACGCGGTAGCACTCGGCTCGCACCAGCACGGACCGCCCCGGCTCCGCCTGACGCAAGTAGTCGATGCGCAAATCGAGCGTGGCCACCATTTCGGGCACCTCTAGGCTAGCGAAGACGGCCGCGCCGCTGGTCTGATCGATCAGTGTGGTGATCGCTCCCCCGTGAATCACACCGGTCATGGGGTTGCCGATCAGCTCCGGCTTGTATGGGAGTCTCGCAATGGCCGTGTTATCGGCGAACGCCAGCAGCTCCAGCCCGAGCACGTGGCTATGGGGAAGCGCTGCGAAGAACTTCTTGGCACGCTGAAAAGCGCGCTCTTCGGCCGAAATCGACGTATCTACCACCTTGCACCTCGAAAGCGCCGCTGACCGCTGCGTGTGAGCCATGGGCCAGGAAAGACGCGGTTGCGCCTGCGCATGATACCGAAGACCGCAGCTGGGACGAAGGACGCCGCGATGGCGGAATGTGTGCGCGCCCAAGCGCATCGTACAGAAACGACACAAGCTCTAACCGGCACTTAGCGCAACTGCAGGCGCCGCTGCGCGAGTTCCGTTTGCTTGAGCAGCTTCCGCACCAGGCTGCGGGAAGAGCCGGGCAACGGCAGTGTCAGCGCGTGCCGGCACAAACGCTCGAGCTCCTCCTCGTCGGCCCGGCGATTTTCGATGGCAGGGGACTGCTCATCGGGTCCCAAGCGCATCTGCAGCCGCTCTTTGAGCTCGGTCAAGGTCTGGTGATCTATGTCGATTCCCCGTGGCAGATCGCCCTGCTTGCGCTGCTCCTCCGCCAATCGATCCGCCATCCGTAACCGCGGCTCGCCCAGTTTTCTAAAGAGCTGCGCCAGAGGCCCATCAGCAAGCATGCGGCTGTCTTCCCGATAAAGGGTGGAGGTTTCCCGGCAGCGCCGCTGCAGATCGTCCAGGGCGACTTGCTCTTCACTGCGCAGCATGGAATCACCTCATCCCAGCGGCGAGCGTCGCAGCGTCATCGAGCCTGACCAGCCTCGGCGGAGCCGGGCACGAACACCTTCAACGCCGCCAGCAGCACATCGAACTGCGCAGGGGTGGTTCCGCACACCTCCCCGTCGGCCGTGATCTGCAGCGGCTGCGGTGTCTCTATCAGAAGACGCTGACCGGAGTGCATGAACACCTCGGGATAATGACCATGCCGCCCTGTTCGCAACGCCGGCAGCAAGCGCAATAAGCGCCAGAATCCCACCGGTTCGATGTTGTACAGATACAGCAGGCCATCGTTCACATGCGCCCGCTCGGCCACCGCCATGCCGCCACCGTAGTAGCGGCCGTTGCCTACGGTTATATGGACCGTATACAACGTCTCGGCGGTTTCATCGTAAACGACCCTGGCCCGGAACACTCGCATGCTCGCCAGCGCCGCTATCAGCGCAAGAGCGTAGCTGAACACGCCCCAGCGCGACTTCAGCCCGCCGTTCAGCCGGCGCGTTACCTTCACGCCCAGGCCTACGTTGGCGGCGTTGAGAAAATACTCGCCGTTAACGCGGGCTACATCCACCGCGTGCCAGGCACCCGCAGCGATCACATCGGCGGCGGCCTCCGGCGTCATGGGCAAACCGATGCTGCGGGCGAAGTCGTTGGCAGTGCCAAGGGGGAGCACCCCCAGCGGCAGACCGGAATGCAACAGCGCCCCTAGCGCCGCATGCAGCGTCCCATCCCCGCCTGCCACCAGGATGGCATCATGAGTAGCCCCCGCTTGCCGAATGCTGGCCACCATGGCGCCGACATTTTCATTGGCCGCGCGGTCAACCGCGATGCCGCGCCGTTCCAGGCGGGCGACGACAGCGGTCAAATCCGAGGCACCGCGCCGACTGGCGCGATTGACGATGAGCAGAGCACGTCTATGCGACACCCTGAAACTTCCGAAGGTTGATATGCATGGACGCATTCCGGGTACTTGGATAGGGCGCCCCCCTGCCGCCACCATCGGCTCCTGCCATACCTGGCAAAGGCGTCATTGCCGGCCGAGTTCCCGTCCCAGCGCGTGGCGTTCGAACACATAACGCGCGAGCGCAGCATCGGTATCCGCGTCCAGCTCGAAGAAAGCGAGTCCGGCGACGGCCGCACCGTCCGCATCCGCCTGCACCCGTGCCACCGCTGCACGCACCTGGCTTAACCGTCCGCACGGCAGCTGCAGCCACAAATGCCAGAATCGCTCACCGGGTGTCAGCCCCTCGCTGGAGGCGGCGCGCAGCCCCACACCGGAACGCGAAACGTCGATCACTTCCGGACGCTGCAACCTGCCGCCGGTATCGATAACCCTCACCTCCCCCAGCGGGGGCCGCACCCTAGCCTGCCGACTGACACCGTAGCGCTCGATTATTGCCGGGCAAGCGATGTCGATATCGAACTCGACCGCCCCATCTGGGGAGACGCGACGCCGATGCAAGCGATAAACCAGCTGATACGGCTCGTGCGTCAGCGCAAGTTCCACCGTCTGCTGCTGCCCCCAGCATTCGCGCAACAGCCCTAACGATGCGGCATCGCGATCGATGCGCAGGGACGCCACACGTGTTTCCTTCTCGACCTGGACATCCTCCCCTGCATGGCAAGAACGGGTACTAACGGGTTGGCTCATCGTTTTTCTCCGCGCTACTCGCTGCAGTACCGCCACCACGACTTCGAGCCTATCCGAACAGCCCCCTCCCCCTGCACGGTTGGGCGTCGCGCAGCGCGTGCCACTGCCCGAGAGTCGTACTTGCAGTACCCGCTCTATGGGGACGCCTCCGGTAGAACTCCAGCATCCGCTGCCCACGATGTTGCGGCCCAGCGGGCCGTGCCCCCATGTTCTAACGGGTCAGAATGCCCGTCAGTGCTGTACCCGAGGAGGCAGAATGCGAGGCAATGAGATAACCCGGGCAGTCCGGGCGGCGTTTGAGCGCGACCCTGCCATCAACCTGCATAAGTTTCCCATTACAGTTTCCGTGGAAGGCGATGTTCTCGAGCTTAAGGGCGAAGTGGAAAACATCATCGCCAAACGACGCGCCTTGCAGATCGCCCGAGAGACTGCAGGCAACCAGCGCATCGTTGATCGTCTGACCCTGGCGGTCGCGCAGCATCAAGAGGACCGCGAATTGGCGCAGGCTGTGGTGGAAATGCTCTCGCGCGAACCTGTCTTCGGGAACTTCCTGATACATCGCGGCTTGCGCGACTGCGAGCGCAACGACTGGATAGGCGTTGAAGCCGAGGATGGTCGGGTTCGGCTCCATGGCGTAGCCAACAGTCTCTCGCACCGGCGTATGGCGGAGGTTCTGACCTGGTGGGTACCGGGGTGCGCCGATGTCGATAACCGCATCCGGGTGGAGCCGGAAGAGCGCGATAACGATGCCGAGATAACCGACGCCGTGCGCTTGGTGCTGGACAAGGACCCCTCGATCGACTCCCAACAGATCGCGGTCACCACCCGCGACCGCGAGGTATATCTGACCGGCGCGGTGCCCAGCGAGGAAGCTCGTCGCATAGTCTCTTATGACTGCTGGTACATACCCGGCGTGCATGCAGTGCACAACAACATAAGCGTCAGGCCCCGCGCCACGGGGCGCTGACACGCGCGCCGCAGCGGTTGCGGCGCGCTATGCCGGTGCAAGCCGCTTCTGGAACGATACAGGAGGCTGCGTAGTGAAACCCAGCAAGTCCGGCATTGGCAGCGACCAGGTGATCGAGTTCCTGCTCCAGCCCACGGCTTACACGGAGCCGACCACCACCGTCAGTGCTCGCGAGACGCATCTGTCGTGGCTCTTCTTCACCGACACGCAGGTCTTCAAGCTCAAGAAACCGCTGCACACACGGCTAATCGATTGGCGCAGTCCGGACACCCGGCGGCACTACTGTCTGGAGGAGGTAAGGCTCAACCGCCGGCTCGCCCACAATGTTTATCTAGGCGTAATCGCCGTAGGAACGGCGCGCGACGGCAGCATGCGTCTTGGAGAAGGCGTCGCCGACGTCCTGGACTGGCTGGTCGTCATGCGGCGACTGCCGGCCGAGCGCGAGTTCCGCCACCTGCTGCAAAACGGCAAAGTAGGCATGGAGGAGCTAATGCTGGTCGCGCGCCGGCTCTCCCGCTTCTATCTCAATCAGCCTTCCGCGCCGCTAAGGCCCGCCGACTATCACGCGCGTCTGCGCAGCAGCATCGAGAGCACCGCGGCCGCTCTTGCACGAGCCGCGCCGGATCAAGACGTTAACGCACTGGCCACGGCGCAAGCGGACTTTCTGCGGCACGCTCAGGAGTCATTCGCCGTACGTGTACGGACCGGCCGCATCGTCGAAGGTCATGGCGACCTGCGCCCAGAACACATCTATCTGATGCAACAGGCCGAAATCATCGACTGTCTGGAGTTCAGCCGGGAGCTTCGCACCAACGACATTGCCGATGAGCTTGCCTTCCTGGGTATGGAGTGCGAACGCTTAGGCGCCGCCTGGATCGCCCCGGCGCTGTTCCAGACCTACACGCGCCAGACCGGCGATACGCCGCCAGCGGCGCTGTGCCGATTCTTCATGAGCTATAGGGCGCTGATTTGGGCGCGGCTCGCAGCAGAGCACCCTCATGCCGGCGAAGGCCGCTGGCAACAGCGCATACGCGACTATCTGGCGCTGGCGCGCCGCCAGCTCGATGCCGCCACCGAGCTGCCGCTGTCGGCAACGTTCTGACAGCGCGGACCGACGCTCTGGCGGTGCGACCGTGTCAAGACACGTGCAACCGTCAAGCACGACCCCTGGCAATCGGGCGCTAGTCCATCAGGTCGCTGATGGATTCCTCGGCATGGAGACGCCCTATCGTCTCCGCCAGCAGCGGCGCGATGGGCAGCCAAGTCACTTTCTCCCGCACCTGGGGCGAACTCAGCCGCCAGTCCGGCACGCTGTCCGTCACCACTATGCGCTCGATAGCGTGGTCGGCAAGCACGGTGTCGGCCCCGCCAGCGAACAGGCCATGGGTTGCTAGAGCGAACACCGTCTGCGCCCCCTGCTGGCGACAAGCGTGCGCGGCGCGGATCATGGTCGTGCCGCTACTGATCATGTCATCGACGATCACCGCCACCCGGCCGGCCACCTCCCCAATCATCCGCTCGCCGCTCACCACCCCGCTGCTGCGCGTCTTCTCCATGAACGCGGTCGGCACCGGTTCGCCGAGCTCCGCCTCCAACGCCTGCTGAAAACGGACCACGCGCTTGACGCCCCCCACATCGGGAGAGACCAGAGTACAGCGCCGCTCGCCAAGGGCATCCACCAGCCAGCGAACGAACAGGCGGCGGGCACCGATATGCTCGCAGCGGCAGCGGAAGGCATTTTCGTAGGCCGCGCGGTTGTGCACATCCAGGGCCACTACCCTGTCCACCCCCACCGCCTCGATCAACTGCGCGATGTAGCGTGTGGTAATCGGATCGCGTGTCTTAGTACGTCGATCTTTGCGCCCGTAACACAGGTAGGGCAGCACGGCGGTCAGCCGCGCCGTGCCCAGGTCGCGCAACGCGCCGGCGGTAAACAGTAGGCGGCAGAGTTGATCGTCCGGCGACAGCTCGGCATCCGCGGCCAAGGAGTGCAGGAGGTAAACGTCGCGCCCCCGCACGCTGACCAAAGGCCGCAGCTTGTACTCGCCGTCCTCGAAATCGCGCTGCTCCAGCGGGCTCAGCGTGACTCCCAGGCAGCGCGCCACCGCCGTCGCCAGCCGCTCGCTGGAGGCCGGCGCGAAGATCATCGGTTTCGATGTTTCCATGTGTCCCCACCCTGGCAAGTGCACCTGGTTGCTGTACCGCCTGCTTGTGACAGGCGTTTACTACGCCTGGGCACTTGCCTGCGCAAAAACAAGTGAGGACCGCGGCGCGCTAGACGCGGAAGTGGCCCACCATATCCTTGAGCTGCTCGGCAAGGCGTGCCAGCTCGCCGCTGGCCCGTGTGGTCTGTTCCGCCCCCTCGGCGGTTTGCTCGGCCACCTGACTGATGGTGGCAATGTTGCGGTTCATTTCCGCGGCGACGGAACTCTGCTCTTCCGAGGCGCTGGCGATACGCGCATTCATGTCCTTGATCGCCGACACGGCACGCGTAATCGCCGTGAGCGCATCGCCGGCATGCTTGGCCTCGTCCACCACCTCGCGGGCCCGGCTGCGGCCAGCGTCCATGACCTGCACGGTCTCGCGCGTTCCAAGCTGCAAGCGCTCGATCATGGCATTGATTTCCTGAGTGGATTGCTGAGTGCGCATAGCGAGGCTGCGCACTTCGTCGGCCACCACCGCAAAACCGCGCCCCTGCTCGCCGGCACGCGCCGCTTCGATAGCCGCGTTGAGCGCCAGCAGATTGGTCTGTTCGGCAATGCCGCGAATCACGTCCAGCACCTTGCCGATTTCGCCGCTATCCTGCTCCAGGCGCTGCATCACCTCGGCGGCGCGTTCCACTTCGTTGGCCAGCTCACCGATTCCCTCAACGGCGGCAGCAACGACCTTCTGTCCACCCAGCGCCTCGCTATCGGCCTGCTCGGCCGCTTGGGCGGCCTCGGCAGCTGCACGGGCAACCTCCTGCACCGTGGCGGACATTTCGTTCATCGCGGTGGCGACCTGGTTAGTCTCGTTCTGCTGCTCGCGTACGCCGGCCCCGGTCTGCTGCGAGATCACCGACATCTGCTCGGCCGCGGCCGCCACCTGCGCGATAGCGTCGCGCAGCTGCAAGATCATCTGCCCCAACTGCTGCTGGATCTGCTGGGCGCTGCCGGCGATGCTGCCGATCTCGTCCTGGGTAGTACGTTGAACGGGCCGCGAAAAGTCGCCCTTGGCGAAGCGGCCAAGATCGTCTACTAGGCGGGCAGCCGGCTGGATGATCCCCTTCTCCACCATCCACAAGAACACGACGAACGCGGTGGCAACAGCCAGTACAATCAGCCCTATCATCACCCACAGGGCGCGATCCGCATTGGCCGCATAGCGATCCGCCGCCGTAACCACTTGCTCCAACAAGTACTGTTTGGCTTCCTCGATGAGCGCGATCAGCTCGGTGTGACGCCCAGCCAGCACCGAATCGGCGATGGACGAATCGTAGCTGGTGCGCTCGAAGGTGCCCACGGCAACCGGATAGTCCTTGGATAGCGCGGCATGGCGCTGCGCGAACTCCTCCAGCAGCGCCGCAACCTTCGGATGCGTCGCCTGCGCCAGCGCGCGCGCATGCTCTTCGCGCACGCGCGCCTCGGCCGCTTCGAGCAGGCGCACGTTCTCCCGCAGCTCCGCATCGTCACGACTGCGTAACAGCACCTGATTCCAGGCTTGCTGTTGCGCGCTGAACTGTTTGTTCAAGGCATCGATGGCCGCCGATTCGGCCAACTCATTCTCGACCAGCTCGCGATAAGAACTGATGCTATTCAACATCAACATAAAGCCGAACGCTGTTGCCAACAGTAGCAGGGTCGTCCCCGAGCCTGTGATCAGAAGGAGCTTGTTGCGAACGCTGGTCGTGATTAGCCGGAACATTAAGCACCTCATCATGAGCACGGACTACGCGGCCAAGATCCGTCTGGTGCTCATCGAAGCCGCAGCCCTGAGCTGAGTGGCAGAAAAGGTTTCGCACAAATTAGCGGCAACATCCGCTAAAGGTTTAGGCGGCGATCAATAAACTCGTTTTTTCGCAACTCGCTATGCCGGAGCGAGGAGGCGTTGCCACCGTATGGAACCGATGAGCGCTCGCGTATATTGCACTTCGGCCGACTGCGCAAGCACCGGGAAAAACTCCGTTACGGCGCGTTTCAGCATCCGGCAACCGCCTCCGCGCCTAAGTTTCGCGCCGAGCCTGCGGCTAACTGCATGCTCGCGCCCATAGCCGGGAGCAGACCGCGCCAAGACAAGCACGCAATCCTGGCGCACAGGCCCTAGGCAGACTCCGGACGATGAGCTACTTTGATGGCCATGCCCCTCGGGCCTGTCGGCCAATAGCTTCCGGAAATCATGTACGAACGCCACTTCGGGCTGAACGTGCGCCCCTTCTCCATCGCGCCCGATCCGCGCTACCTGTTTCTGAGCCGGCAACACCGTGAGGCGCTCGCGCATCTGCTCTACGGGATCCGGGAACACGGCGGATTCGTCGTCCTCTCCGGCGAGGTGGGCACCGGCAAGACCCTCTTAACCCGCGCACTGATCGAGCGCTTGCCGGACACCGTCGATCTGGCGCTGATCGTCAATCCCACGCTGGAAGTACGCGAGTTCCTGCTGGCCATTCTCGCGGAGCTCCAAATCTCTTGGAGTGCCGAGGACGGCATGCACGAACTGCTCGGCCGGCTTAACCGGCATCTGTTGAAGAGGTTCGCGCAAGGCCGTCGTACCGTCGTCCTCATCGACGAGGCACACGGACTCTCCCCAGCGGTGATCGAACAGATCCGTTTGCTCACGAACTTGGAAACCACGCGCGAGAAGCTACTGCAGATCGTACTGGTGGGGCAGCCGGAGCTGCGCGAGCTCTTACAGCGGCGCGACTTGCGCCAGGTCTGTCAGCGCGTCACCGCACGTTACCATCTACGTCCGCTCTCCCGCGCCGATACGGCGGCGTACATCGCTCACCGCTGCCGCATCGCCGGCGCCGACCGACCGCTGTTCACCAAAGCGGCTCAACGCCTGGTCTATCGGCTCAGCGGAGGCATTCCGCGGCTGATCAACCTGATCTGCGACCGCGCCCTGCTCGGTGCCTGGGCGCACCAGCATCGCCGCGCCGGCACCAGCCACGTGTGGCGTGCGGCCCGGGAGATAAGGGGGCAGCACAAACGATCGACCAGGCGTTGGCCACTCGCTGTCGCCGCGACGGCGTTATTTGCGGTCGCACTGTTCGCCCTGGATACCGGCCTCTTGCATTGGCCGCCGACGCGGCCCCGCGCCACCGCCTCGAACGAGGCGGCGCATCCCGCACTGACGGAATGGCTGAACGAGAGCGATACGCGGCTCAGCACCGCGCTGGCCGAGCTCCTCGCGCTGTGGGACCGCCGCATCGAGCCGCTGGACCCCGCCACGGTATGCGACCGCGCGCTGGATTTGGGCTTGCGCTGTTACTACGCCAAAGGCGACTTGCACAGCCTGCGCCAGCGCAATCTGCCTGCCATACTCGAACTGCAAGACAGTGATCGAGCGGTGCATCGAGTGGTCGCGCTACGGCTGGATGCAGAGCGCCTGACCCTGCGCGCCGGCAAGCGCCAATACACGTTCCCGCTGTCCCAGGTCGAAGCGGCCTGGCACGGCGATTACTTGTTGCTATGGCAGCCGCCCGCGATCGACCGCAACCTAGTCGTACCCGGCAGCCGCGGGCTGGCCGTAGACTGGCTGACGCACCGGCTCGACCGCCTCGACGGCGTGCCCTGGCGCGGCCCAGGTCAACATTACGATGAAACCGTGGCGGAGCGCGTGCGCCAGTTCCAGCGCGAGCACGGACTTACGGTCGACGGCATCGTCGGCGAAGAGACCCTATTCCACCTGATGACCGCATTACCCGAGGCTGGAACGCCCACGCTGCAGAATTGATCCATGTCTTACATTCTGGATGCTCTGAGCAAATCCGAGCGCGAGCGCCGCGGCGCTGCCCAAGGGCACGCACGCTTCGACGCCAAGTTAACGCCGGTACCCGAACCATCGCGGCGCTGGCATCTGGTGCTGGCGCTAGCGCTGGCCGGCAATGTCATGCTGCTGGGTTGGCTGCTATGGCCGCGTTCACAACCGGCCATGAGCGATGCGCCCGCCCTCCCAGCCCCGCCCCCGTCGCCTGTGCAAAGCGGGGAGCCCACACTGGCCCAGCTGTTCAACACGCGGCCAGCGCCCGCGCCGCATACCACGGCTGACACCGATGCGCAGGCTGCAGCGCCGGCTCCGCAGTCATCGGTCGTAGAAACGCCCGAACCCTCGCCATCTGCGCTACCCCCGTTGCGAGAAGAGCTTCCTATCGAGCTGCAACGACAGCTGCCGCCGTTTGAGATAAATGTGCACGTATATTCTGAAGATCCGGCCGCCCGCTTCGTATTAGTGAATCTACGCCGACACCGCGAAGGAAGCGTGCTCGCAAGCGGTTTGGTATTGGAGCAGATCACGCCCGAAGGGCTGATAATGCGGCAGGGGCAGCAGCGATTCCGAGTTTTGCTGCATTAATCGTATTGTGTGCCGGCGGGCTGGCCCATAAACCAGAATCGGCCATACGGAAACACGCATGGCGGCGAACGCACTGCCTTGCAGCCGAGAGTGTCTGCCCGCATAGTCACTAACATCATGTCGAAAGAAAACAAAGTCCTTTTGGACACATTAATCGCGGCGCTTCCGGCCCGGGTTCTGGTAATAGATCATAGCGGGCGCTGTACTCGCGCGTTCGAAGCGGACGATGCCGAATTGGTCGGCAAGCCCATTGCCGACATACTGCCCACGCGCGTAGTCGCCCGTCTTCAGGAGGCTCTGCAAGCGGCGCTGGAGGACGGCACCACCCAGATTATGGAGTACCATATCCCGGCCGGGCACCGCGACGGCGGCGACCGCTGGTTCGAAGCGCGCCTGGCGCCCGTACCGGGACGACGCGAAGCGCTATGGCTGCTCGAGGACATCAGCGAGCGCAAACGGCTTGAGCGCGAACTGGAAGAGTCCAGCCTGATCGACCCGCTAACCGAGGTAAGCAACCAGCGCCACTTCATGCGGGTGCTCGATCAGGAAATCGCCCGCCAGAAGCGTTATCAAGAGCCTTTCTGCCTGCTGCTGCTCGAAGTCGATCACTACGAAACCGTGCGCGAGAACTACGGTCGGGAAAGTGCCGATATGTGCTTGCAGGAAATCGCGCGCCTCATTCGCCAGCAGCTTCGTCATAGCGATGTGCTCGGGCGCCTGGAAGACGCCGAGTTCGGCGTATTGCTGCTCAACACGCCACTGGTAGCCGCCAAGGAAGTCGCCGAGCGCATCCGCGCGCGTATAGCCCATACGCCACTGACTCTGCCTAAACGAACCTTGCGCCTTTCGGTCAGCGGCGGAGTGACCGCGCTACGCAGCGGCGATACCGCCTCTTCGTTGCTCTGGCGCAGTGAAGAGGCGCTTTTCAAGAGCGAAAGCAGCGGCCAAAGTAGTATTCATGTCGGCTAAGCGCTAATTCCAGCGCCGCCCCCAAGCCTCGCGGGCACGGCGCAGGGCCACCGAGCTGTCGATTTGCTAGAGCCCCTTAACCCGGGATCCATTGACGATGTTTGAGCGTTTGCGACACCACTTCCCCGGTCTAGGCGCCGGCCTGGACTTCTGCGCGCTGCGCTACGTCGAAGAGCGCGGCGAGCTTCTGCATGTACGCCAAGGCGTAGAACAGCCATTGAGCCGCCATATAGAGCGCGGCGCAATGATCACCGTGATCCACCGCGGCGGCTACGGCTACGCTGCCACCAGCGATTGCTCGCCCAGCGGACTGGCCGCCGCGATCGCGCGCGCCGCCGCTTGGGCCGAGGCGACGCGAGATTATGCGGTGTTCGATTTCGCTAAAGTCACGTTGCCCCGCCCCAAAGGGCGTTATTCCGGGCCCGGCATAGAGGAACACCCCGCACGCCGCGAGTTGATCGAGCTGATGCGCGCAGAAGCCGACGCTTGCCGAATCGACGATCGCATCGTCGACTGGCAGATCGGTTGCACCTTGCGGGAGCGCGTGCAGCTGTACTTAACGGCCGATGGCGGCGATGCCGAGCAACGCTTTCGGCTCATACATCCCTACGTATCCGTTACGGCTCACAGCGATGGGCACAGCCAGACGCGCACCCTGGCGGAGCAAGCGCGGCAGGGCGGCGCAGCCGAAGTCATGCTGCGTTTGCAGGGAGCCGGGCGGCGTACGGCGGAAGAAGCGCTGGAACTGCTCGCCGCGCCCACCTGTCCCAGCGGCGTCATGGACCTGCTGCTGATGCCCGAGCAGATGATCTTGCAGATTCACGAATCCATAGGGCATCCGCTAGAGCTGGACCGCATCCTCGGCGACGAGCGCAACTACGCCGGCACCAGCTTCGTCACTCCGGACATGTTCGGCCACTACCGCTATGGCTCGCCACTGCTCAATGTCAGCTACGACCCTGGCGTAGCGGGCGAGCTGGCCAGTTTCGGCTGGGACGACGATGGTACCGCCGCCGAACGCACATGGATCATCAAGGACGGCATTCTACTGCGCCCGCTCGGCGGCATAGTGAGCCAGGGCCGGGCCGGACTGCCCGGCAACGCCAGCGCGCGGGCCAGCTCCTGGAACCGGCCGCCCATAGACCGCATGGCCAACCTCAATCTAGAACCCGGCACCAGCACCCTGGACGAGATGATCGCCAGTATCGATTATGGCGTGATGATGGACACCAACCGCAGCTGGTCCATAGACGATTCGCGCAACAAGTTTCAGTTCGGCTGCGAGCGCGGCTGGCTGATCGAGAACGGCAAGATCAAGCACCTGGTCAAGAACCCCGGCTATAGAGGCATTTCCGCCACCTTCTGGCGCAGTCTCGCCGCGGTGGGCAACGAAGCGACGCGCGCCGTGTTGGGCACTCCCTATTGCGGGAAAGGCGAGCCCAATCAGATGATCGATGTCGGGCATGCCAGTCCCGCCTGCCTGTTCCGCCAAGTCGAGGTGTTTGGCGAATGAAGAATCACTTTTACCAGCTGGCCGAGCGCCTGGCGCTGCGGCTGCACAGCGACGAAGACTTCACGCTGTGGTACGCGGGCGAGCAATCGGACTTCGTGCGTTTCAATCACGGACGCGTGCGCCAGGCCGGCAGCGTCGACCAGCGCGTCATTACGCTGCGGCTGCTGCAGGGAGAGCGTCATGCGGCCACTACACTCACGCTAACCGGCGATACGGCCACCGATGAGGAGCTGCTCGTCGCCGAACTCGGTGCGCTGCGCCAGTGCCTGAACGAAGCCAGCCCCGACCCGCACCTGCTGCTGAATACCGAGCGGCAGGACAGCGAACATGAATTGCTCGGGGAGCTGCCGCCCGCGCAAGCCATGGTCGAGGAAATCTGCAGCGCCGCTCGCGGCCGCGACCTGGTAGGCTTTCTGGCCAGCGGGCCTATCGCAAGAGGGTTTGCGAACTCTCTTGGTCAACGCAACTGGCACCTTACCCAAAGCTTCAGCCTGGACTGGAGCCTTTACGCCACCGCCGACAAAGCAGTGAAAAGCGCCTACGCCGGCACTCTCTGGTCGGGCGCCGAATGGCGCGCCAAGCTGGCCGCCGCCGACGAGCAGCTAGCGTTGCTGCAGCACCCGCCGCGCACTATTGCGCCCGGTCGCTACCGCGCCTATCTTGCACCCGCCGCCCTGGCCGAGATCGTCGAGATGATAGGCGGCGCCTTTTCGGAAAAAGCCATACGCAGCAAGGTCAGCCCGCTGCAGCAACTGGCCGAGGGCACGCAGGCGCTGCATCCCGCTGTAACGCTTACCGAGAACACCGGCTCGGGCCTTGCACCGGCCTTCCAGAGTGAGGGCTTTGTGCGCCCGGCTCAGGTCCCTCTTATCGAATCCGGGCGTTTGACCGGCACACTGGTCTCGCCGCGCAGCGCACGTGAGTATGGGCTTGCCACCAATGGCGCCAATGCCCACGAAACCGCAGAATCCATAGAGCTTGCCGAGGGCGAGCTGGCTCAGGAGCAAGTGCTCGCCGAACTGGACACCGGCTTGTACATCGGCAACCTGTGGTACCTGAACTATGTAGACACGAACACCGCCCGTATGACCGGAATGACGCGCTTCGCCACCTTCTGGGTGGAGAACGGCAAGCTGCAGGCGCCGCTCACGGTCATGCGTTTCGACGACTCCCTGTACCAGATGCTCGGCAGTGAACTCATCGGGCTGACCCGAGAGCGCGAGTTCACCGTAGACACCGGCACCTACGGCAGCCGTCAAACCGCCAGCCGGCACCTGCCCGGGGCGCTGCTTGCCAATCTGCGGCTGGTACTCTGAGCGGAGCGACCGGTATGCAGCCACCGGGCTCGAAGAAGCCTCTGAAAGGACGGGGCGCGGTCAGCAACCCCGGTTCGCGTTTCGACCAAATTCAGCGAGAAGACTTCGACGACGGCTGGGACAGCATGGACGAGGAGCCGGCCGCTCGGCCCCGGACGGAGCTCATCGCCGACGCCGCGCGCTCCATCATCAGCTACAACGACTCGCCGGACATCCCCTTCGATCGTTCGATCAACCCCTACAAGGGATGCGAGCATGGCTGCATCTATTGCTACGCGCGCCCAACCCATGCATATCTCGGGCTCTCGCCGGGGCTGGACTTCGAAACCAAGATCCTGCACAAGCCCAACGCCGCCGCCTTGCTCCGCGAGGAGCTGTCGCGCCCCGGCTATCGCCCACGCCCTATCGCGCTGGGCACGGCCACCGACCCTTATCAGCCGATTGAGCGCCGGCTGCGGATAACTCGGCAAATCCTGGAACTGCTCTACGAGTGCCGGCACCCGGTTGCCATCATCACCAAAGGAGGGGCGATCGAGCGCGACTTGGACATTCTCGCCCCCATGGCGGAGCGGAACCTGGTCTCGGTGGCGGTGAGCGTGACGACGCTGCGCAGCGAACTCTCGCGGCGACTCGAACCTCGGGCCGCCGCCCCGCAGCGCCGGCTGCGGGCAATCGAGGCGCTGAGCAAGGCAGGAGTCCCCGTCACCGTCCTGGTCGCCCCACTCATTCCGGCCCTGAACGACAACGAGCTGGAAGCGATTCTGGAAGCCGTTCGGGCTGCGGGGGCGCGTTCGGCGGACTACGTCATGCTGCGCCTGCCGCACGAGGTGAAACAGCTGTTCAAAGAGTGGCTTGCCGTCCACGAACCACTCAAAGCGGAACACGTCATGAGCCTGGTGCGGCAAATCCGCGGCGGCAGGGAAAACGAGACCGAGTTCGGCCGCCGCATGCGCGGCGGCGGGATCTTCGCCCAACTCATCAACAAGCGTTTCCATCTGGCTGCGCGGCGCCTTGGCCTTGGGGAGCGCGGTCTGGATCTGGATTGCCGCCAGTTCCGCCCGCCCAGCCGCGGCGGGCAGCTGCCTCTGCTGTGACGCTGGCGAAGTCGCAGCACCGTACGGGCTTGGCTCCGGGTGCGGCTTGCGCTTAGGCTTGTAAGCCCACGTTTCGGCTGCAGTGAGAGTAGAGCATGGCAGAACTGGTCGAGGTCTATCGCAATAGTGTCCAAACCTGGGAGTGCGACCAGATGGGGCACATGAACGTTCAGTTCTACCTGGACAAGAGCGCCTCCGGCCTGACCGTGCTCGGCCACTATCTGGGCCTTGGCCCGGACTACACCCGCGAGGAAAAAGCCCGCCTGCGGTTTACCACGCACCACGTACGCTTCCTGCGCGAGCAGCGGGCGGGCGAGCCGCTGTGCATGAAGGGCGGCGTGCTGGATGCCGGCACGGACAGCCTTCGCGTTTACCTAGAACTCACTAACCCGGGCACGGAAGAAGTAGCGGCCACCTTCGCGGCCGATGTCGAACTGCAGGATATCGCCAGCGGTGACCGGCGCCCCCTGCCGCAGACCGTGCTTGATCGCGCTCGGGATCTGCGCGCCGAACTGCCCGAATATGCCGCGCCCCGTGGCCTGGAAATGGCGCCGCCGCGCCCGGCACCGACACTGGCGGAAGCGGAGGCTATGGGGCTGCTGCCCACCTACACCGGCGTGGTGCAGCCGCAGATGTGCGACGAAGACGGGTTGATGGCGATCCGCTGGTATATGGGCGTCATTTCCGACGCCATACCCAACCTGATCACCGCTACTCGCGGCCCCCGCCGCGGCAGCGGAGGCGGAGGCAAGGTGGGCGGAGCAGCGCTGGAGTACCGCTTCGTCTACCATAAGCGGCCGCGCAGCGGCGATCTGCTGACGCTGCGCAGCGGTATCAAGAACGTGGGCTCAAAGGCCTACACCTTGTGTCACTGGCTGTTCGATCTGACCAGCGGCGAAGCGGTCGCCACGGCGGAGGCCGTAGCCATCATGTTCGACCTTGAGGCGCGCAAGGCCATCGTCATCCCCGATCGCGCTCGCGCCGGGCTGGAGCGTTACTGTTTTCCGGAGCTTAGTGTCTGATGGCCTTTCTACGTATAGGAGCCGGCTCCGTCTACTACCGCTTGGCCGGCAGCGGACCCACGGTCGTTTTCGTCAATTCCCTGGGCAGCAGCCTGGCAATCTGGGACGAGGTCATAGAGGCGCTGCCCGGCGTGCGCACGCTGCGCTACGATCTGCGCGGCCACGGGCTGAGCGATGCCCCCGCCGGACCTTATACCCTGCAGCAGTTGGCCGGCGATACCCTGGAGCTAATGGACGCCCTCCAGATAGAGAGCGCCGTCATCTGCGGCATATCCATAGGCGGGATGATCGCGCTGCAGGCGGCATTGCAGGCGCCGGAGCGCGTAAGCGGTCTGGTCCTTTGCAATACCGGGCTGAAGCTGGGCTCGGCCACAACCTGGCACGAGCGCGCGGCGCAGGTGCGCAGCCAGGGCCTGGAGGCGTTGGCCGATGCGGCGCTGAGCCGCTGGTTCACCCCTGCCTTCCAGAACCGTCCGGCCGCGGCCGGCGCCCGCAACATGCTCACCCGAACCTCGCGAGAAGGCTATGCCGGCTGCTGCGAAGCCTTGGCGAGCGCTGACCTGCACGCGCATGCGCGCAGTATCGCCGTGCCAGCGCGGGTTCTGGTTGGGGAGCACGATCCGGCCACTCCCCCCGCCCTGGCTCAGGAACTGACGGGCGCCCTGCCCGCCGCGGAGCTGCACGTAATTCCCCAGGCGGCGCACCTGTCCTGCGTAGAGCAGCCGCAAGCTATCGCAGTGCAGATAAGAGCCAGCTTGCAGCAAAGTTGAGCGGCCGCCTGCGCCCCGGGGCCTGCTCACGGCCCCGCTAAGCGTGGAAACTCTCGTGACAATATGTCAATTTTGTTGCTAGCCCTACGAATTCCTTCTGTCCGCTTGCTACGCGCAGGCGTGCAATAAGCGGGAAGGGGTTCCGGGCTGTGCTGATGATAATTTCAAGATACCTGCCAAGCCGACGCAGAGCGGCGGCAGCACTATAAGACGACGGCATGGATCTCGCCGATCAGGAGGAGATAACAACAAATGGTCGAATCCACCATCGACTCCAGCAGCTCCGCTACCCTCGCTGCTGGCTTCGCAGCGTACGACTCCCAGCCCTGGCGCAAGCACTACGTCGACGGCGTTCCCGAGCTGGAACACCTGGGCGACAGCTTTGCCGATATCGTCCGCCGGGCAAGCGAGGAGTACGCCGATAAACCGGCGTTCTCGATCTGCCTGCCCACAGGCACCACGGGCACGCTGACCTTCGCCGAAACCGACCGGCTCAGCGATCAGTTCGCTGTTTATCTACGCCACGAACTCGGGCTGAACCATGGCGATCGAGTGGCCATCCAGGCGCCCAACTGCTTGGCATACCCGATCTTTCTATTCGGCGCCGCCAAAGCCGGTTGCGTAATAGTCAACATCAACCCGCTCTACACCGCCGCGGAGATCGAGCACGCCCTCAACGACTCCGGCGCACGCTTGCTGGTGATGATCGACATGTTCGCGGACAAGCTCCCAACGGTGCTGCCCAAGAGCAAGATCGAGACCGTTCTGATAACCAGCGTGGCCGACTACATGCCGCCGCTGCGCAAGTTCATCGTCAAGACGGTGCAGAAACTGAAGAAGATGGTGCCCAAGAACACCGTCAAATCCATGCCCTTCACCAAGGCCGTGGAGCGCGGGGGCGCCTTGATGGCCCAGGGCAAGTCGGCCATGTTCGACCTGGCGCTGGACGATCTGCTGGCCCTGCAGTACACCGGCGGCACCACCGGCCCGTCCAAGGGAGCCATGCTCACGCACGGCAACTTGGTCGCCAACTGCGCGCAATCCTACGCAAACCTCAAAAGACATCTGGAGGACAACCGCACGCTGCTGACCGCCTTGCCCATGTATCACATTTTCGCGCTGGGCGTGAGCGGCTTGCTCTTCAACGTAGGCGGCCACAACGTGCTGGTCCCCTCGCCACGGCCGGTCAGCAACCTCAAGGCCGTGTTCGAGAAATTCCCGGTTGCCGTCTTCCCGGCGGTAAACACCTTGCTGGCCCAGCTGCTCACCGAGGAATGGTTCGTCAGCAATCCGCCGACCTCGTTGCGAATCACCATCGGCGGCGGCGCCGCGGTACAGGACGCCGTTGCCGAGCGCTGGGAAAAGGTCGTCGGCACGCCGGTACTGCAAGGCTATGGCCTGACGGAAACCAGCCCGACCGTGACCGCCAACCTGCTCGATAACAACCGCCTGGGCAGCATAGGCATTCCTATCCCCGGCACCCAGGTGCGTATCGTCGACGAGAATGGCAATCCGGTACCGGTAGGCGAGCCAGGCGAACTCATCGTCAAAGGCCCGCAAGTAATGCGCGGTTACTGGCAACGCCCGGAGGCCACCGCCGAAGCTATGAAGGACGGCTGGCTCTATACCGGCGACATCGCCCGCATGGACGAAGACGGCTACTTCTACATCGTCGATCGCAAGAAGGACATGGTGCTGGTATCCGGCTTCAACGTATATCCGAATGAGGTCGAAGACGCGATCGCCAAGCATCCCGACGTAGTCTCGGTGGGTGTGATCGGCGTGCCCGATGAGAATACCGGCGAAGCGGTACGAGCGTATGTGGTCAAGAAAGAGGGTTCGGAGCTAACCGAAGAAGCGCTGCGCGAGCACTGCAAGCAGTATCTGACCAACTACAAAGTGCCCAAGCAGATCGTTTTCCGCAGTGAAATCCCGATGACCCCGGTAGGCAAGGTGCTGCGCAAGGATTTGCGTGCCGAGGCGTTAAAGGAGCTTAGCAGGGCCTAAGGCCTGTTCGCTGTGGATCCGCAAGTGCCGGTATAAACGGCGTGGCGGCAACGCCCGGCAGCGGTGCAGGGCGTTGCCGCTATCATGGCGCCTTGACGTCGTGTCCCTGTTCCCTTTCCGCGCCCGCCAGCCAGCGCCTCACCAGGGTAGTAACCAACTCTTCCAGGCGCTGAACCGACAGCTCGCCTTCGCCGCTGGTCACGGTCAACTGGCCTCCGACTATGGTCAGATACAGCAGCAAGGCCAAGTCCCGCGACTCCTCGGCGTTGGTCGTAAAGCGGCTGAGCATCTGCTCGTTGTGCGCGAGCCTGGCCCTGTCGACCTCGGCGACGATGGACGCGGCAAACGGGTCGCGGCGAGCGTAGTCCCGAATCGCCAGGGCCACCCGCAGGCGGCGCATGTCTCGCCCCGCTTCGCTGAGCACGAGCTCCAGAGCCCGTCGCAGTCCCCGCTCGGAGCCGGAAGTATTAGTGTGAAGGTACTCGCGAAGGTATTCGAGCTCCGCCAAACGACGATCGCGCCAGCGGCGTAGAAAGCCCTCGATCAGATCGCGATGATCCCGAAAGTGCCAATAAAAACTGCCTCGACTGACACCGAGCTGCTTTGCCAGCACCAGCACACGAACGTTGTCGAACCCACCGCTCGCGATGGCACCGGCCGCGGCGTCCAGCCAGGCATCCCGGCTAAGACGCTGCTTATCGGCAGGCGGGCCACCACGGTCATTACGTTTAGTCATACCTGAACTACTTCTGAATGTTGACGCTGCGCAGGGACATGCACTAGTGTTCAGCCTGAACCAAACACCAGTGTACTGTGTTGCTGCGACTCTGTCGCGGCACACCTGACTATATATTGGCATTGCTGTGCTCCCGACAGCAGCCCAGCGCCCCGCCGCGGGAGTAACACTGGCCTTGGATTACCCGCGTGCCGCGCTCGTATCGACGCACTTCACGCACTCGTTGAGTCATTAGGAGAAGCCATGAGCAAAGCCCACTACGAGTCGCACGGCGAAATCGCCGTGATCCGCCTCGACAACCCGCCGGTAAACGGCCTCGGCTATGAGCTGCGCCGCGGGATCGTGGACGGGATCGAGAAAGCGGAAGCCGACGCCGCGGTCAAGGCCGTGGTCATCATCGGCTCCGACCGCGCATTCTCCGGCGGCGCCGACATCAAGGAGTTCGGCACTCCCAAAGTGATGGCCGAACCGGTGCTGCCCACCGTCATCAACGTCATCGAAACCAGCGACAAGCCGGTCGTGGCGGCCATTGGCGGCGTCTGCATGGGCGGCGGCCTGGAGCTCGCGATGGGCTGTCACTTCCGTGTCGCCAAGGGCGACGCCAAACTGGCACTGCCCGAGGTCAAGCTCGGCCTGCTGCCGGGCGCGGGCGGCACGCAACGGCTGCCGCGCCTGATCGGCTTGGAATACGCGCTGAACATGATCGTCTCCGGTGCCGAGATACAGGCTGCCATGTTCAAGGGCACGCCGCTGATCCACGAGCTCATTGACGGCGACTTGCTCGAGGGCGCCATTGCATTTGCTAAGAAAGTCGTTGCCGAGCAGATTCCGATCAAGCTCGCGCGCGACATGAAAGTGCAGCACGCCAACCCCGAGGGCTTCCTGCTCTGGGCCAAGAACGCAGTGAACACCATGGCCAAGAATCTGCCCGCGCCGGGCAAGTGCCTGGAAGCGGTCAAAGCTGCGGTAGAGAAGCCTTTCGACGAAGGGCTGCGGGTCGAGCGCGAAGCGTTCGCCTACCTGATGCAAACGCCGGAGTCGCGCGCACTGCGCCACATCTTCTTGGCCGAGCGCATGGCCAGCAAGATCGACGACGTGCCTGAGGATACCCCGACCCGGGACATCAAGACGGTGGGCATCATTGGCGCCGGCACCATGGGCAGCGGCATCGCCATCAACTTCCTCAACGCCGGCATCCCCGTCACGCTGGTAGAGATGAAACAGGAAGCGCTGGATCGCGGCGTCGCCCACATCAAGAACGTTTACGAAGGCCGCGCCAAGAAAGGCAAGATGAAGCCCGAGGACATCGAAAAGCGTCTGGGGCTGCTCAAGACCTCGCTCAGCTACGACGATCTGAAGGATGCCGACCTGGTCATCGAAGCGGTCTTCGAGGACATGGGCGTCAAGGAGCAGGTGTTCCGCAAGCTGGACGAAATCTGCAAGCCCGGCGCCATCCTGGCCACCAACACCTCCACCCTGGACGTGAACAAGATCGCCGGCTTCACCAAGCGTCCGCAAGATGTGATCGGCCTGCACTTCTTCAGTCCGGCCAACGTCATGCGCCTGCTCGAGGTGGTGCGCGGCGAGAAGACCGCCAAGGACGTGCTGGCCACTTCCATGAAGCTTGCCAAGACCATCAAGAAGACCGCCGTGGTATCCGGCGTCTGCGACGGCTTTATCGGCAATCGCATGATCGCCCGCTACTCCGCGCAGGCCATGGCGCTGATCAACGAAGGCGCTTCGCCGCAGCAGATCGACAAGGCAATCGAGAAGTTCGGCTTCCCGATGGGTCCTCTGCGCATGAGCGACTTGGCCGGCGGCGACATCAGCTGGGCCATTCGCAAGCGGCACTACGAGCAGAACCCGGACGCGCCGCGCGCGATCATCGCCGACAAGCTCTGCGAGCTCGGCCGTTTCGGCCAGAAGACCGGCGCCGGCTGGTACCGCTACGAGCCGGGTAGCCGCGAGGCCATCCCCGATCCGGAAGTGGATAAGATCATCGAGGAAGGCCGCAAGCAAATGGGCATTACGCCGCGCAAGATTTCCGATCAGGAAATCGTCGAGCGCTGCGTGTTCGCGTTGGTGAACGAGGCAGCCAAGATCCTCGAGGAAGGCATTGCTCAGCGGGCCTCCGATATCGACATCGTTTATCTGTTCGGCTACGGCTTCCCGTTCCATCGTGGCGGCCCGATGCTGTACGCCGATCAGGTCGGCCTGATCAACGTCAAGCGGGCAATGAAAAAATACGCCAAGAGCCAGCCCGAGTTCTGGAAGCCGGCACCGCTGCTGGAGAAGCTCGCTGCCGAAGGCAAGACGTTCAACTAAGGTTCTTGCGGAGAGGCCATGCCTCTCCGACACCAGGAGATCAGCATGACTGAAGTAGTGATCGTATCGACTGCCCGCACGCCGCTGGCGAAGTCCTGGCGCGGCAGCTTCAACATGACGCACGGTGCCACCCTCGCGGCCCACGCGATCAAGCATGCCGTAGAGCGCGCCAAGCTCGAAGGCGGCGAGATCGACGATGTAATTCTCGGCTGCGCGCTGCCCGAAGGCTCGCAGGGCAACGACGTCGCCCGCATGGCTGCGATCAGGGCCGGGTTGCCGGTCAGTGTCTCCGGCGTCACCGTCAACCGCTTCTGCTCCTCCGGCTTGCAGGCCATCGCCATGGCCGCCCAACACATTATCGTCGACAAGGCGCCCATCGTGGTCGCCGGCGGCGTCGAGTCGATCTCGACCGTGCAGGGCAACGTTAACACCACCTACCTGGCGGAGCCCTGGCTGCGCGAGAACAAGCCCGAGCTGTACTGGAGCATGTTGCAGACCGCGGAGACCGTGGCCAAGCGCTACAACATCTCCAAGGAGGCCCAGGACGAGTACGGTGTGCGCAGCCAGCAGCGTGCCGCCGCGGCCCGCGAGGCCGGCAAGTTCGACGACGAGATCGTGCCCATGACCACCACCATGGCGGTCACCGGTCCGTTGGGAATGGCGACCAAGGAAGTCACCGTTTCCCAAGACGAGGGCATTCGCCCCGACACCACCCTGGAGGGCGTGTCGAAAATTCGCACGGCCATACCGGGCGGCGTCATCACCGCAGGCAATGCCAGTCAATTCTCCGACGGCGCCTCCGCGTGCGTGCTGATGAGTGCCGAGGAAGCCAGCCGTCGCAACCTCGAGCCCCTGGGCATCTACCGCGGCTTCGCGGTGGCCGGCTGCGAGCCCGACGAGATGGGCATAGGCCCGGTGTTCGCCATCCCCAAGCTGCTCAAGCGGCACGGCCTGAAGATCGAAGACATCGATCTGTGGGAGCTGAACGAAGCCTTTGCGTGTCAGGTCCTGTACTGCCGCGACAAGCTGGGCATTCCGGACGAGCGGCTGAACGTCAACGGCGGCTCCATCGCGGTAGGCCACCCCTATGGTGTGACCGGCTCGCGCCTGGTCGGCCATGCGCTGATCGAAGGCAAGCGCCGGGGGGCCAAGTATGTGGTCGTTACCATGTGCGTAGGCACCGGCATGGGCGCCGCAGGCCTGTTCGAGGTCGCCTAAGCTCGATGCCGACCACGGCCCGCTCGCGGGCCGTGGTCGGTCCGTTCACTGCTAGCAGCCCGGAAAGCGTCTATCTATCGGCATTTTCCGGCCGGCTCTCCGCTGCTGGCGAACTAGCCGCCGGCATCCTCTACCTGCACTCCGTTTCGTCGCCATCGGCCATCGTTCTGCCCCCCATCGTCCTCACGAAACACTTGACACATTGCATAAGCCGTTTATGCTCTGCGGACAAAACGTGAGGCTTAGTCACGACCACTTTCTATATCAACCTGACCAGAGGAACCGCCATGCCGGAGTACAAGGCGCCGCTACGAGACATTCAGTTCGTTCGCGACGAACTGCTAGGTTTAGACGAGCTTTACCGCAGGCTTGGCTTTGAGGAAGCGACTCCGGATGTGGTCAAGGCCATTCTGGAGGAAGGTGCGAAGTTCGCCGAGCAAGTGCTCTCCCCGCTCAACCGCAGCGGCGACGAGGAAGGCTGCCATCTCGACGAAAACGGTGTGGTTACCACGCCCAAAGGTTTCAAGGAAGCTTACCGCCAATACGTAGAAGGCGGCTGGCCCAGCCTGGCGGCCGATGTGGAATACGGCGGTCAAGGGCTGCCGGAATCTCTGGCCTTTTCGCTATCGGAAATGATGGGCCAAGCCAACTGGGCCTGGGGCATGTATCCGGGACTCTCCCACGGCGCTAAGCGCACCATCGCCGAGCATGGCGACGAGACGCAAAAGCAGATCTACCTCACCAAGCTCATCTCCGGCGAGTGGACCGGCACCATGTGCCTGACCGAGCCGCACTGCGGCTCCGACCTAGGGCTGCTCCGTACCAAGGCCGAACCGCAGCCCGACGGCAGCTACAAGATCACCGGCACCAAGATTTTCATCTCGTCGGGCGAGCACGATCTGGCCGAGAACATCGTGCACATCGTACTGGCTCGTCTGCCCGATGCGCCCGCGGGGACCAAAGGCATTTCGCTGTTTATCGTGCCGAAGTTCCTGCCCAACGCAGACGGCGAGGTCGGCGAGCGCAACTCGCTCACCTGCGGCGCGCTGGAGCAGAAGATGGGCATACACGCCAACGCCACCTGCGTGATGAACTTCGACGGCGCCACCGGCTTTCTGATCGGCCCGCCCAACAAGGGCCTGAACTGCATGTTCACATTTATGAACACCGCCCGTATCGGCACCGCGGCCCAGGGTGTCGCGCACGCCGAGGTGGCCTTGCAGGGCGCGGTGCGCTACGCGCGCGAGCGCTTGCAAATGCGTTCCCTCTCCGGGCCCAAGGCACCGGACAAGCCGGCCGACCCGATCATCGTCCATCCGGACGTGCGCCGCATGCTGCTGACCATCAAGTCCTTCGCCGAAGGCGGGCGCGCGATGCTGTACTACTGCTCCAAGCTGGTGGACATCGTGCATCACAGCAGCGACGAGGCCGAGCGCGCCGTTGCCGAGCAGCAGCTCGCGCTGCTCACGCCTATCGCCAAGGGCTTCCTGACCGAAGCGGGCTTCGAAGCGGCCTATCACGGCATGCAGGTCTTCGGCGGCCACGGCTTCATCCGCGAGTGGGGTATGGAGCAGAACCTGCGCGATGCGCGCATCTCCACGCTGTACGAAGGCACCACCGGCATCCAGGCACTGGACCTCATCGGCCGCAAGGTGCTTGGCTCTCAGGGCGAATCGCTCAAGAGCTTCACCAAGGTCGTGCACAAGTTCTGCAAGGCCAACGAGAACAACGAAGCCATCAAGGAATTCGTCGAGCAGCTGGCCAAGCTCAATGGCGAATGGGCCGAAATTACGATGCAGATCGGCATCAAGGCCATGGAGAAGAGCCCGGACGAGGTTGGGGCCGCCGCGGTGGATTACCTGATGTACTCGGGTTATGTCGCGCTGGCCTACTTCTGGGCGGACATGGCGCGCGTGGCTACCGAGAAACTGGCTCAAGGCGCCGCCGAGAAAGGCTTCTACGAGGCCAAGGTGCAAACCGCCCGTTTCTACTTCCAGCGCATCCTGCCGCGCACCCGCAGCCATGTGGCAGCCATTGCCGCCGGCGCCGACAGCCTGCTGGCGATGGATGCCGAGAACTTCCTGATCGAAGCTTAATTAAGCGCCTTGCTGAAGAACGGCACGCGGAGCAGCCCCGTCAGGGGCTGCCTTAGCGTGCCGCTCGCTGACGGAATCAGCTCAGCGTATCCAATGCCTTCTTAGTGAAAGGTTTGATTTCATCCTGACGGCCTTCGCACAGCTTGGCCAGCCAGTAGGGATCCTGCAGCAGCGCCCGACCGACCGCGACCAGGTCGAACTCGTCGTTGCGCATGCGCTCCAGCAACTCGTCAATCCCTGCGTTCTCGACTATTCCTTCGCCACGTGCTTGGAAAGTGCCGGTGATGAACTCTTCGGTCAAACCGACGCTGCCCACCGAAATCGTCGGCAACCCGGTGATCTTGCGAGTCCATCCGGCCAGGTTGAGGTTGGAGCCTTCGAACTCGGGCACCCAGAAGCGCCGCGTCGAGGCGTGGAAAACATCCACTCCGGCCTCTACCAGCGGCAACAGGAAGCGCTCCAGTTCGGCCGGCGTATGGGCCAGTTTTGCCTCGTAGTCCTGCTGCTTCCACTGCGAAAAACGCAGTACGATCGCAAAATCCGGCCCCACTTCTGCGCGCACGGCCTCCACGATCTCGATAGCGAAACGCAAGCGGTTCTCCAGCGATCCGCCATACTCGTCATCGCGCTGGTTGGTCCCCTCCCAGAAGAACTGGTCGATCAGGTAACCGTGCGCGCCATGCAGCTCCACACCGTCGAACCCGAGCCGTTGCGCATCGCGGGCAGCGGTGGCAAACGCCGTCACCACCTCCTTGATGTCCGCTTTGGTCATCGCCTTGCCGTTCGGCCTGCCCGGCTTGTACAAGCCGCTGGGGCTGTAACCGCCTACCTCGGGATTGGGGTGCACGCCTTCGCGGCGCACCGCGCCCACATGCCACAGCTGAGGAATGATCGCGGCACCAGCGGCATGGACTTCGTCCACCACCCGTTTCCACCCGGCCAGCGCCGCCTCGCCGTAAAAAGCGGGAATATCGTTATCCGCGTTGGCGGCCGGGTGCGGTACCATGGTGCCTTCGGTGATCAACAGCCCCACGCCGCCCTCGGCACGACGGCGATAATAGCCGGCCACGTTCTCCCCGGGCACGTTGTCCGGCGAAAAACGTCGTGTCATGGGCGCCATAGCCACTCTATTGCGCAGGCGCAAGGACTTGTATTCGAACGCTTTCAGCAGAGGACTCAGATCCAAGCTCATGTTGTTTTCCGTGTTACAGTTAGTTTTGTTACGCAACCTTATGCCGCACTAACCTCGCTGGCAAGCCCCTTAAGCGGCTCTGCACGCACGACATCCCGCAGCCATCATTCGCCTCTTCCCGCTCAGCGGGCTAAACTGTTGTCATGGCCCGCAAACGCTTCGATAACACTTCCTGCGCGGTCGCCCGCGCCCTGGACGAGGTAGGCGACTGGTGGTCGCTGCGCGTGGTGCTGCAAGCCATGCAAGGCACTCGCCGCTTCGTCGATTTTCAGCAAGAGCTGGGCATCGCCCGCAATATTCTTTGCGACCGCCTCAGACGACTGGTCCAGCACGGCGTGCTTTGCAAGATTAATGTGGGCAAGCGCGGCTGCCGCTACGAATACCGTCTAACCGACAAGGGGCGCGATCTATTCACAGCGCTGGAGGCGCTCAGGCAATGGGGCGAGCGCTGGACCCCTGCACCGCCTGAGCAGCGGCCACTTATCATCCTCGACCGCCGCACCGGCCGCCCGGTAGCGCCAGTACGGGTTTACGATGCCGACGGGCATCCGCTGACGGTGCGCGATGTGATTGCGGTACGTGACAGTACGGCTGCCGCAGCCGGCGGCAGCGCGACCGGCACCGAGCCTTGAGAGAACCCACCTTGGCCGAATTCCACGACTACGACGAATCGGACCGCGGCCTCCCGCCAAGCCGCACTCAGCTAAAGCGGGAGGCCGAAGCTCTGCAGGCTCTGGGCGAAGAGCTGGTCGAGCTGCGACCCGCACAGCTGGCGGAGGTACCCTTATCCGAGGAGCTGGCCGAAGCTGTACGATTGGCCCAGCGCATCACGGCCAAGGGAGGACGGCGCCGGCAGCTGCAGCTGATCGGCAAGCTCATGCGGCGGGTAGATCCCGACCCTATTCGCGAGGCGCTGGATCGAATTCACAACCGTTCGGCGGCGGCCGTGGCCGAACAGCACTTGGCCGAGCGCTGGCGGGAGCGCCTTCTCGCCGAAGGCGACCAGGCAGTGACGGATTTTGCCGCCGAATACCCCGGTACCGACCTGCAACGACTCCGGCAGCTGATTCGTAGCGCTCGTCAGGAGCAAGAGCGAGGCCGCCCGCCTAGAGCTTCAAGGGAGCTGTTCAGGCTGGTACGCGAGTCCATCGCCGGGGAGCAATAGCGCTCGCCCGCTCCCTTCGCCCCTGCGCACGCTGCTGTCAAAGCGGCATTCACTCCGTGTATTCGTGCTCGGCGATCGCCGCGAGAAACTCACCGCCGTAAAGTTCGAGCTTGCGAGCACCTATGCCGGGCAGTTCCGCCATTTGAGCCAGCGTGTGCGGCCGCGCCTCCACCATGGCCATCAGGGTCGCATCATGGAAAATCACGTATGGCGGCACGCCCTGCTCTTCCGCTAAGCGTCGCCGCAGGTTGCGCAGCGTCATCCACAGTCGCTCGGAATCGCTATCGGCAAAGCGCTCCAGCAGCTGGCGTTTGCTCAGCCGCGTGTTCACACGCCTTGGATCCTGACGCAGCTCCAGTTTCGCTTCCCCGCGCAATATCGGCCGGCATTCCTCCGTAAGCCGCAAGCTGCCATAAGCGCTCACATCGACGCTCAGCAACCCCCTGGCCACCAGTTGGCGAAACACCGAACGCCATTGTGTCGCGTCCAACTCCCGGCCTATCCCGAAAACGCCAAGCTTTTCATGCCCCGCGGCCAGTACTTTCTCGTTTTCCTTGCCCAGCAACACGTCGATCAGGTGATTGACGCCGAAACGCTGCCCGGTGCGGTATACGCAGGACATAGCCTTGCGCGCCGCCTCCGTGGCATCCCAGGTCGGCACCGGCTCCAGGCAGGTGTCGCAGTTGCCGCAGGGCTCCGCGAGCTCCTCGCCAAAGTAGCGCAACAGCGCCTGGCGCCGGCAGGTGGTAAGCTCGCAAAAGCCCAGCATGGCTTCCAGCTTGTGGCGCTCGACCCGCTTATACGACTCCTCGGCCTCCGAACTCTCCAGCATCTGCCTGAGCGTGATCACATCCTGCAGACCATAGGCAAGCCAGGCATTGGCAGGCAGGCCGTCACGCCCTGCACGCCCCGTCTCCTGGTAATAGGCTTCCAGGCTCTTGGGCAGATCCAAATGCGCGACGAACCGCACGTTGGGCTTGTCGATGCCCATACCGAAGGCGATGGTGGCCACCATGACCACCCCTTCCTCGCGCAGGAAACGATTTTGATGATGCTCGCGCAGCTTGGCTGGCAGCCCGGCGTGATAAGGCAAGGCCGGCCAACCCTTCTGCTGCAGCCACTCGGCGGTGTCTTCCACCTTCTTGCGCGAGAGACAGTAGACCACCCCCGCGTCGCCCTTATGCTCGGCCTCCAGAAAGGCCAGCAGCTGTTCGCGCGCGTTCTGCTTCTGAGTGATGCGGTAGCGGATGTTCGGCCTATCGAAGCCACTCACGAAGCGTGCGGCCTCGGCAAGGCCTAGCCTGGCGACAATCTCCTCGCGCGTGCGCTCGTCGGCTGTGGCCGTAAGCGCCACCCGGGGCACATCGGGAAAGCGCTCGTGCAGCATGGACAACTGCAAGTACTCGGGGCGGAAGTCATGACCCCACTGGGAGACGCAGTGCGCCTCGTCGATTGCGAACAGCGCAAGCCTGGTGCTCGCCAGCAAGCCTTGCAGGCGAGCGTTGGACAGGCGCTCCGGCGCAAGATACAGCAGATCCAGCTCGCCGGCCAGCAGCTGCTGCTCTACCGCACGCGCCTGCTCGGGAGATTGCGTGGAGTTCAGATAAGCCGCGCGCACGCCCGATTGCAACAAGGCACCCACCTGGTCCTGCATGAGCGCGATCAGGGGCGAGATCACCACCCCCACTCCGGGCCTGATTAGGGCGGGAATCTGATAGCACAGCGACTTGCCGCCTCCGGTGGGCATCAACACCAGCGCATCGCCACCCTCTATCAGGTGCGCTATAACCGCCGCTTGTTGGCCACGGAAGTCATCGTAGCCGAAAATTTCGCGCAACACCTGACGGGCTTGCGCAAGTTTGTCGGGATGGGCGCTGGGAGTGGCTCGACTGGGCATAATCCGGTCTGATGTCGCTACGACCGAAGGGCAGCGGTTCGACTCACAGTTTGGGGAACTGCCGCCATGATACAGGATACGTACCCTGCAGGCCCCGTCCTCCACCTCGCTGACCCGACGATATGCGAACTGCGCACTGCTCTTTTGATCCACGCAGGCGCCCGCGCCGTCCTGACGAATGACTTCGTATGCAGGGGATTTAGCTATTACGAACAGGCAGGACGGGACTTCGCGTTCACGCAGCTAGCGTAAATGGCTGGCATCGGCGCCAGGGCCCGGCCGATCGGAACCACGGGTACGATTAGTGGCGCGCGAAGCACACAGGACACGAAACCAGCAGCGAAGGGGCCGATGCCGTTCCGACGAACCGGCACCGGCTCCTTCGCCGCAGTATAGGTAGCACCAACGGCCGGACCTGCCGGCCGCAGGGGTTATACCTTCTCTTTGATGCGAGCGGCCTTGCCGCGACGATCGCGCAGATAGTACAGCTTGGCGCGACGCACGTCGCCACGGCGCTTGACTTCGATGCTCTCGATCAGCGGGCTGTAGGTCTGGAACGCGCGCTCCACACCCTCGCCATGAGAAACCTTGCGCACGGTGAACGAGGAGTTCAGGCCGCGGTTACGCTTGGCAATCACCACACCCTCGAACGCCTGCAAGCGGCTGCGGTTACCTTCCTTCACCCAGACCTGCACGACCACGGTGTCGCCGGCGCCGAATTCGGGCACTTCCCGCTTGACGGCCTCCATCTGTTCTTTTTCAAGCTGTTCGATGATGTTACTCATGGCACTTTCCCCTACCGCTACGGGTTTCCCGACCGGTATTCAGCGATGAACTCGTTCAATAACCGCCGGCTCTCGTCATCCAAATTCAGCCGTTCCAGAAGCTCCGGCCGCCTTAACCACGTTCTGCCGAGCGCCTGCTTACGCCGCCAGCGCTCGATTTCCTGATGGTTGCCGCTAAGCAGCACCTCAGGCACCGGCAGGCCGTCGATGACCTCCGGGCGTGTATAGTGCGGGTAATCCAGCAACCCCTCCATAAAGGAGTCCTGTGCTGCTGAACCCGCATGTCCCAATGCCCCCGGCAATAACCGGGTAACGGCGTCGATGATTACCATCGCCGCCAGCTCGCCCCCGCTGAGGACGTAATCGCCGATAGACCACTCTTCGTCGATGTCGGTCTTGAGCAGGCGCTCATCAATCCCTTCGTAACGTCCGCACACCAGCACCAGCCGCTTTCGCGCGGCCAGTTCGCGCACCGCATCCTGATCCAGGCGCCGCCCCTGGGGGCTCAAATATGCCACCCGCACGGGCGCCGGATCGGCCGCTCTTGCGGCCGCGATCGCGGCTCGCAAAGGCGCGACCTTCATTACCATGCCGGGGCCGCCGCCGTAGGGGCGATCATCCACGGTACGGTGCCGGTCGTGCGTATAGTCGCGCGGATTCCAACACGCCAGACGCACAATACCGCGCTCGCAGGCGCGGCCTGTTATTCCATGTGTCGCTACCGCCGTTACCAGCTCGGGCATCAGCGTAACGACATCGATCCGCAACATAGGCGGCCTCGCCGTGGGCGGCTAGAAGTCAGGATCCCAATCGACGATCATCGTGCCGCCGTCCAGATCGACCGACTTGACCACCTGCTCGAGCACGAATGGGATCAACCGTTCGCGATCCGGTCCGCGCACGACTATCACGTCGTTAGCGCCGGTTTCGAACAGATAGTCGACATGACCGAGTTCCGCGCCCTGCTCGGTCCGCACTCGCAAACCTTCTAGGTCCGCCCAGTAATACTCGCCCGGAGCGGTCGGCGGCAGCTCGCTGCGCGGCACAGCCACATCGGCGCCGATCAGTTCTCGGGCCCGATCGCGGTCGTCGATCTGCGCAAAGCGCACAACGATGCCTTTACCGTGCACGCGCCCTTCGACCATATCGAAGGGCTTCCACTGCCCGCCGATGTGCAGGTGCCAGCCGCGATACTGAAGAATGCCTTCGCGTGGGTCGGTGTGAGAATACACTCGCACCCAGCCGCGCACTCCGTACACGCCGGAGATGCGGCCGACCGTCAGCAAGCGTTCTGTCGCCACTGCGATCGAAGCCGCAACTGTCCTCAGGCCGCTGCGTCAGAGCCGGCAGCGCCCTTGGAGGCCTGTTTGATCAACTGAGCCACCCGCTCGGAGGGCTGTGCGCCGCGCTCGATCCAGTACTTCACGCGCTCCAGGTCGATCTGCAGCGGAATTTCCTTACCGCTAGCGATCGGGTTGAAGAAACCGACACGCTCGATGAACCGGCCATCGCGCGCGTTACGGCTGTTCGTTACCACAATCTGGTAGAACGGCCGCTTCTTAGCTCCGCCGCGTGCAAGACGAATCGTTACCATTGCGTTCGCATATCCTGTTAAAAATCTCTGGTGCCAGCGGTAGCCAGATGGGGACCGCAACGGTCGCCGCATAGGCACACGCCCGCGTGAATCGCGCATTGTACTGGTTTTTCGGGGAATGTGAAGGCTCCAGAACGCCTCCTTGGACCTCTTTTTTGAAGAAGTCTCACAGCCCGCCGAAGCCAGGCGGCATTCCACCGCCGAACTGACGCATCATCTTGCGCAGCCCGCCTTTCTTGAGCTGCTTCATCATTTTCTGCATTTGCTTGAACTGCTTCAGCAGACGGTTGACGTCCTGCACCTGCACACCGGCACCGGCGGCGATGCGCCGCTTGCGAGAGCCGCCGATGATGTCCGGCTTGCGCCGCTCGAGCGGAGTCATGGAATCGACGATAGCCACCTGACGCCGCACATCCTTGTCGCTGATTTGGTTCTTCACCTGCGCCGGCATCTGCCCCATGCCCGGCAGCTTGTCGATCAGGCTGGCCAATCCGCCCATCTTGGTGATCTGCAACAGCTGATCACGGAAGTCCTCCAGGTCGAAGCCCTCGCCTTTTTTCAGCTTACTGGCAAGCTTTTCGGCCTTGGCCTTGTCGATGTTGCGCTCGACGTCCTCGACCAGGCTCAGCACATCGCCCATGCCCAGAATGCGGGAGGCGAGCCGATCAGGGTGAAACGGCTCCAACGCCGTTGTCTTCTCGCCCACGCCGAGGAACTTGATGGGCTTGCCCGTGATATGGCGGATTGACAGTGCGGCGCCGCCGCGGGCGTCGCCGTCCGTCTTGGTAAGAATGACGCCGGTCAACGGCAGCGCGTCGTTGAACGCACGCGCGGTATTCGCCGCATCCTGGCCCGTCATGCTGTCGACCACGAACAGAGTCTCGACCGGATCGATGGCGGCGTGCAGCCGCTTCACCTCGGTCATCATCGACTCGTCCACGTGCATGCGGCCGGCGGTGTCCACCAGCAGCACATCGAAGAAATGCTTGCGTGCGTGATCGAGCGCGCTTTGCGCTATCTGTACGGGATCGTCGTTGACCGTGCTGGGGAAGAACTCTACCCCTACATCGGCAGCCAGGGTCTTCAACTGGTCGATGGCTGCCGGACGATAAACGTCGCAGCTGACCACAAGCACCTTCTTATCCTGGCGCTCCTTGAGCCAGCGCGCCAGTTTAGCAACGCTGGTGGTCTTGCCCGCGCCCTGCAGCCCCGCCACCATGACAACCACCGGCGGGCGGGCGCTGAGATTGAGCGCATCATTGGCTTCGCCCATGATGCGCACCAGCTCGCTATGAACGATCTTGATGAACGCCTGCCCGGGGCTGAGGCTCTTGGCGACCTCCTCGCCCAGCGCGCGCTCCTTGACGTCCTTGACGAACTCGCGCACCACCGGTAGAGCGACATCCGCCTCCAGCAACGCCATGCGCACCTCGCGCAGCGTATCGCTGATGTTTTCTTCCGTAAGCCGCCCTTGTCCGCGTACGCGCCGGACAATGCTGTCGAGTCTATCGCTGAGGTTGTCGAACATAGTGGATAGTGTCCCTGTCGGCCGCTGCCGCGCTGTGTCTTGGCGCCCCAGCGTCCCTAGTGTAGCCCCACATTATAACCGCTTTGCCACGCCCCATACTGCCGCACGCACAAAACGCCGCGCCGGCACGCGGCAGCGAAAGTAGCGCCCCGCGCCAGTTATGTGCCATTATCCAGCGAACTGGCGCGAGCCGCTGTTCAAATCGAACGTGAAGATCTTTCTCTCCGTCATCGCCTTCATATTTTACGCCGCCGGCGCAGCCGGCCTTCTGCGCCGCCTGTTGCAGGGGCCGGAGGCCGCTCCGGGCCGCGTTGTCAGCCTGTGGCTAGGCGCCACCGGCGCGGCGTTCCACCTCGGCCTGCTTGTCTACAACGCCCTGTCGGTGCCCGGCATTAACCTGGGGTTCTTCGGCGTTGCGTCCATCATCGCTTGGCTGATGGTAGTGCTGGTACTGCTAACGGCCCTCCATCGCCCGGTCGAGAACCTCGGCATAGGGGTGCTGCCCCTGGCCGGCATAGTGCTGCTATTCGATCTTGCCTTTGCACGCCCTGCTGCAGTGCAGGTACCGCCGGGCCTCGCTACGCATGTGGTCAGCTCCGTAGTGGCCTACAGCATACTCGCCATCGCCGCCTTGCAGGCGCTGCTGCTCGCCCTGCAAGAGTACCGCCTGCGTCACCGCCACCCGGGCGGATTCGTACGGCTGCTGCCGCCGCTACAGACTATGGAGCATCTGCTCTTTCAGATGCTCCGCCTCGGTTTCCTGGGCTTGACCGTAGCGCTGGTTACCGGCTTCGTCTTTCTGGAAGACATGTTCGCTCAGCATTTGGTTCACAAGACGCTGCTGTCGCTGATCGCCTGGGCCGTGTTCGCCACCTTGCTGATCGGCCGCTGGCGTTTCGGCTGGCGCGGGCAAACCGCGATCCGCTGGACCCTTGGCGGCTTCGTCGTCTTAATGCTCGCCTTTTTCGGCAGCAAGTTCGTCCTGGAGCTGATCCTGGAACGCCGCTAGCGACGCTACAGGGGCCGCCGCCATGAACGAGATTCCGTTGAGCATACTCTTCGGCGCTCTGATAGCGCTAATCGTGTTTTCAGGTTTTTTCTCCGGCTCCGAAACCGGAATCATGACGGTCAACCGCTACCGCCTGCGCCATTTGGCGCGGTCCGGCCACCGCGGGGCGCGGCTGACGGCGGAGCTGCTCAAACGCCCCGATCGGCTGATCGGACTGATCCTGCTGGGCAACAACTTCGTTAACATCAGCGCTTCCTCGCTGGCTACGGTGATAGCGCTGCGCCTGGGTGGCGAAGGCACCGTCGCCATCGCCACCGGACTGCTGACCCTAGCCATCTTGGTCTTCTCCGA
This sequence comes from uncultured Alkalilimnicola sp., assembly GCA_964460035.1. Taxonomy (GTDB): domain Bacteria; phylum Pseudomonadota; class Gammaproteobacteria; order Nitrococcales; family AK92; genus CAYWPG01. The sequence goes on along the minus strand of CAYWPG010000008.1, from coordinate 51,944 downwards.
GGTCGCGCCCAAGACGCTAGCCGCACTCTACCCGGAACGCATCGCCTTCCCGGCGGCCTATGCCCTGGCTCCGCTGATGAAAGTCCTCTACCCGCTCGTGTGGACGGTCAACGGCGCCGCCAACGGGCTGCTCCGGCTCGGCGGGATCAAAGTAGAGCCGACCGGCCAGCAGCAAATCAGCCAGGACGAACTGCGCACCGTGGTGAACGAAGCCGGCGCCATGATCTCCCGCCGCCACCGGCGCATGCTGCTGAACATCCTCGATCTGGAGAACGCCACGGTGGAGGACATCATGGTGCCTCGCAACGAGATCGTAGGCATCAACCTGGACGATGACTGGGACACCATTCTCGCGCAGCTCACAACCAGTCAATACACTCGCTTGCCAGTGTTCCGAGGCAGTATCGACGACGTTCAGGGCATCATCCATCTGCGCCGCATTATCGGCGACCTGGCCAAAGGAAGATTCGGCCGCGAAGAGTTGATTGCGTGCATGCGCCAGCCCTATTTCGTGCCCGAAGGCACGCCGCTGAACACGCAGCTGATGAACTTTCAGCAGAACCGGCGGCGCAGCGGGCTGGTGGTCGACGAGTACGGCGATATTATTGGCTTGGTGACGCTGGAGGATATCCTGGAGGAGATCGTCGGCGAGTTCACCACCGATCCGGCTGCCAGCATCAAAGACGTGCATCCTCAAGAGGACGGCAGCTATCTGGTCGAAGGCAGCGCAAGCGTCCGCGAACTCAACCGCTTGCTGAACTGGGAGCTGCCCACCGGGGGCCCTAAGACGCTCAACGGCATAATCCTTGAGCAGCTCGAAACCATCCCCGAACCGGGCACCAGCTTGCTGATCAATGGCTACCCCGTCACCATCGTCCAGACCAAGGACAACATGGTGAAAATCGCTCAAGTCGTTCCTCGGCGGCGCATGCATAAACCTGCAACCCACCCCTAGCGAAACGGGCATGCTCGGTGCCGCGTCCTAGCGCGGGCTGGTGTTCGCCCATTGCTGCGCCGCCAGGGCGGAGCTTGCCGTTGCTCCGGAGCGGCGAGGAAATGCCGCCGCATGAGCGCCAGGCAACAGGAAGACTTTGCGGAGACCCGAAAGTGTGGCAGTACGATCACGAAACAGCGGTGCGCCAGGTCGCTAGCGACCGCTGGTCCAGCCTGCTCAGCGCAGGCTGGAATATTGGCAACAATCCCAACGGCGGCTATCTGGCGGCGGTGGCACTGCGCGCGCTAAGCCTGTCCGTTGGTCGCCCCGACCCCGTGTCCGTTACGATTCATTACTTAAGGCCCGGCCTTGGGGGAGAGCCCGCAGTGATCTCCACCGAGCCGATGCGGGCAGGGCGGCAAACCGCCACCGGCACTGCCTCGCTCGTGCAGGACGGCAGCGAGCGTCTGCGCATGGTGGCAGCATTCGCCGATCTGGCGGCGCGAGCCGGCGATGCCGCCGCACCGCAACTTACCATCCCCGCTCCCGAGCTGCCTCCGCCCGACGCGTGCCGCCTGCGCTCGACGCTAGCGCAAGGCGTCGAGCTGCCGCTCGCCTCGCGGCTAGACATTCGCATTGACCCGGCGCTAGCCGAGCCCGGGGCGGCTAACCGTGCCGAGGTGGCCGGCTGGGTGCGTTTCGCCGACGGCAGGCCGCCCGATACCGCAGCGCTGGTACTCTTTGCCGATGCCTTTCCGCCGTCCGTATTCGGCCTGTTGGGTCCGGTCGGGTGGGTGCCGACACTGGAGCTCACCGTTCATGTACGCCGGCCGCCGGTTTCCGGCTGGATCGCGGCCCGCTTTCGCACACAGGACCTGACCGACGGGCTCCTGATCGAGGATGGCGAGCTGTGGGACGAGGCAGGGAACCTAGTGGCCCGCTCGCGTCAGCTCGCCCTGCTGCGCACGGCCTGACCACGGCTCAGCCGCGTCGCCAGGTCGTTCCTGCGGCTGAGTCCTCGATGATGATGCCAGCGGCCTGCAGCTGGTCGCGGATGCGGTCGGCTTCCTTGAAGTCGCGCCGCCGACGCGCCTCGCTGCGCGCCGCCAGCAGGCTTTCGATCTCGGCATCCTGCAGTTCGCCGCTGCCACCCGCGCCCTTGAGATAGCTCTCGGGATCGTCGTTCAGCAGCCCCAGCAGCCCGCCGAGCTCGCGCAGCAGCCCGCCGAGTTGCGCCGCGGCTTCGCGGTCGTCCTCACGCTTACGGTTGATCTCGCGCGCCAGATCGAACAGCACCGCCAGGGCAAGCGGAGTATTGAAGTCATCGTTCATGGCGGCGGCAAAGCGCGCACGGAACTCGCTCCCCGTATCCGGCGCAGCAGCTACCACCGGCAAGCCGCGCAGCGCCAGGTACAAACGCTCCACCGCCGCACCGGCACTGGCCAAGGCATCGGCCGTGTAGTTCAGCGGACTGCGGTAATGGCTGGAGAGGAGGAAATAACGCACCTGCTCGGCCCGGTATTGGGCCAGGATATCCCGCAGGGTCAGGAAGTTGCCCAACGACTTGGACATCTTCTCATCGTCGATACGCACGTGACCGTTGTGCATCCAGTAGTTCACGTACTTACGGCCCGTAGCGGCTTCGGATTGGGCGATCTCGTTCTCATGGTGCGGGAATTTCAAATCGATGCCGCCCCCGTGGATGTCGAAGTGCTCGCCCAAGCAGCTCGTCGACATCGCCGAGCACTCGATGTGCCAGCCGGGCCGGCCCTCCCCCCACGGCGACGGCCAGCTCGGCTCGCCCGGCTTGGCCGCCTTCCAGAGTACGAAATCAGCGGCCTCCTCCTTGGCCTCGCTCACTTCCACGCGCGCGCCTGCGCGCTGATCCTCCACCCGGCGGCCGGAGAGCTTGCCGTACTCGGGAAAGCGATTGATTGCGTAGTACACATCGCCATCGGCGCTGCGGTAGGTGAACCCTTTCGCCTCCAGCTTGCGAATCATTTCGATGATGGCGTCCAGCGAGGCCGTGGCCCTGGGCTCCAGGTCCGGCGGCAGCACCGCTAACGCCCGTTCGTCCTCGTGCATGGCGGCGATGAAACGCTCGGTAAGCGCTTCGACGGGCTCGCCGTTCTCATTGGCGCGCTGGATGATTTTGTCGTCTATGTCGGTGATGTTGCGTACATAAGTCACCTCGTAGCCCAAGGCGCGCAGATAGCGGGCTACCACATCGAACACCACCATAGGGCGCGCGTGGCCGAGATGGCAGAAGTCGTACACCGTCATCCCGCATACATACATTCGCACCTTGCCCGGCTCGATTGGCCGGAATGGTTCCTTGCGCTTGGTCAGACTGTTGTAGATCTGCAGCATGACGGATATCTCTTCAGGGTATATAGGTGCGGCATGCCAACCCTTGCCGGCCCGGCCGGCGCGGCGGTCGCACTCCGCTCTAATGTGGATTCGCGAATTGGGAGGCAATCTTAACGGCTAGTCACGTATCCCCGCAAAAGCGGTAAACTTAGGGCGTCCAAGCCCACCTCCGTGCCGTCGCGCTGCGCCTGACAGGCCGCGCCCAGCGTTGTCGCTGGCGCCTTGCGCGATGCAATAGCCAGGCGCGCTGCCTGCCCAACTGGCGCAAGCATCCGGGTGTGGCTTGAGGCACGCTTAGCGGGCTGCTGAAGATCGCTACAGCAGTCGGTTACCACATACCTCGAGGAAGCCCGAAGGCCTGCCATGAAACTTTCCCACTCCGCTACCGACAAGCCGGTGCTGTTCATCTCCGACCTGCACTTGGATCCCAAGCGGCCGCAGATCATCGGCCTGTTCCTGCAGTTTCTGCAGCAGGCAGCGCGAGAAGCCGAAGCGGTCTACATCCTCGGCGACCTGTTCGAGGCGTGGATTGGCGACGATGCGGTCAACGGCGACGAACCGCCGCTCGCGGCCATGCGTGCGCTCACCCAAGCGGGCGTTCCCCTCTACGTGATGCGCGGCAACCGCGACTTCCTGCTCGGCGATCGTTTCGAGGCACTGACCGGCGCCACCCTGCTGCCCGACCCGACCGTGATCGATCTTCACGGGGAGCCTACGCTGCTGATGCACGGCGACACCCTGTGCATAGACGATAAAGGCTACCAGCAGTTCCGTGCCATGGTACACAACCCCCAATGGCAGCAAATGTTCCTAGCCAAGCCCATCCCGGAACGCCTGGAGATGGCCAAAGCCGCCCGTCAGGAAAGCACCAGCCGCAATGCATCGCTGGATGAATATCTGATGGACGTGAATCAGGGCGCCGTCGAAGCCGCCATGCGCGAGCACAAGGTTCGCCGTCTGATCCATGGGCATACGCACCGGCCGGCGATACACGACTTTCAGCTCGACGGCCAGAATGTCCAGCGCATCGTGCTCGGCGACTGGTACGATCAAGGCAGCCAGCTGCGCTGCCAGCATGGCACTTTCGAACTGAAAGGAATTACACTCGCATAGCGGCTGCGGCGGCCGTCTGCAAGCGCTGCTGCAGTACCGCCGCCGCCTCGCCAAGACTGAGTCCGTACCACTCGGCCAGCAAGGCGCGCACCTGCTCCCGGCGGTCGACATGATCCCGGGCGCCAAGCCCTGCCGCCAGCCGTTGCACCTGCAAGTCCAGGCGTAGCTCCTCGTCCTCCTCCGAGGGCAGTCCGGCGAGAATTTCCATATGTACGCACAACCGCCGCGCCTGTTCTACATTGGTGCGCAGCTCATCCTCCGGCAGCGCGGCTCCGGCCGCCGCTAGCGCGCAAAGCGTCTGCCAGCGGGCAGCCACCGGCGCCGCCAAATCCACCGGCAGCTGCATTTCGGCTTCCCAGGCAGTCTGCAGTTCCGGCAGTGCCTCCTGCGCCTGCGCTAAGCCCAGCAGCGCTTCGAGGCGCTGACATAGCGCGCCCATTCGCGCCAGCGCCGCGAGCTCTTCTTCTTCTCTACGCCGCTGCAGCTCCTCCCCACGCGCACGCAACTGGGCCTCCACCTGGGCGATCGCGCGCTTTGGCGCTTCCTGCGCCTGTCGTGGCAATCCAAGCCCCTCCAGCGCATGCCGCAGTCCCTTGCACTCCTGCAGCGCGGCCGCGAGCTCGCCTGCCGGCCGCTCCAGCAGTGCCTGTGCGGCCTCTACCAGCGTTTGCGCCTCTCCCTGCCGCTGGGCTTGCTCACGCTCTCGCTGGGTACGCTGCTCGGCGCGCTGCTGGAAGACCTGGGCGCAGACCGCGCGAAACCGCCCCGTGAGACGCCGTTCCGCGGCTGTACCCGGCGGTCCCAGCTGCTGCCACTGACGCTGCAGCTCTTTGATTCTGGGTAATGCTGTCGCCAGATCGCCTTGCGCCGCGATCTGAGCCTCGGCCAGCAAGCTCTCCCGGCGCGCGCGGCGCTCGGCGCTAAGCGAGTCTATGCGACTGCTGATCGTAGCCATGGCAGTGTCGAAGCGCCGCTGCAAAGGCGCCACTTTCGAGCGCTCCACCGGGGTCGCCGCCTGCCACTCCTGCCGTGCCTGTTGGCGCACCTTGACCAGAAACTGGGCCCCCGCCTCTGCCCAGTCGGGTCGGGCTAGAAAGGCTTCCAGCTGCTCCACCACCTCCCGGCGCAGCGACAGATTCGTCGTCCGCAGCCGCCGCTGTTCCTCGAAATAGGCCTTGCACGGCTCGAACGCTTTTTCCTGAGCCGTGCAAAAACGCATCCACAAGCGTCGACCGGCACCCGAATCGGATCCGCCCGTCGCCTCCCATTCCTGCTGTAGCGCTTTGATTTGCCTTGCCCTCTCGGGCGGATCCAGATCGGAGTCAATCAACGCCTCCATGCGGGCACAAAGCTCCTCCTGCTTGGGCAAGGTCACGAAACGACGCCAATCGCGCAGCTCCCGAATTCGCTCTGCATAAGGCCGCAACTTCTGCGCCTGTTCCTGCGGGAGCCCGGACAGCAAGCCTCTAGCCCGCCTCAGCTCTGCCTGCGCCCGACGCAGCTCGCCCCGTTCCAGGGCGTTGGCCAACGCCCTGAGAACCCGCTGAAACTCTCGCGTTGCCAGCCGCAAAGCGGTTTTCGCCTCGGCTTCGCTAGGCGCCGCCTGCTCATCGGCGGCCGGATCTGCCTGCTGCCGTGCGGGCGGCTGTGCGACCTCGGCCGCCTCGGGTGCCGACTCGGGCAACGGCGCCTCTTGGACACTCTCTACTGCCATGCTAGCCGGTGGTGCCGCAGCGGCTTCGCTCCAGCGTCGCCGGGCAACGGCCATCGCCTCCATGAATGCCTGCTCCGTCGCGTCACCAGCAACACTGCCCACCGCGCGCCAAAGGTTCTCCAAGCGCTCCACAGCCGCGCGGTAGCCGGTGTCGATCTGCGCCTGGGCCAAGCTCTGCATACTGTCGGCAAGGCGCCTGTACTCGGCCTGCCGCGCCTGCTCGAGCGCCACGGACTGCCGCAGCTGCTCACACCGCTCGCGGGCCAGGCGCGCGAGCCGCTTATCGCGTCTGCGCAGTGCCCGCTCAAGCCGCTCCAGCACCTCGGGCTGCTCTAGCCGCCGGATCGCCAACTGACGAAGAGTCGCGACCGTATCGTTTACGGCCACATCCTCTAATACACCGCTGTCGGCGATCTTCTCCAAGGCTGCCGCCCGCACTTCGGTCTCGCGCCCTCGCCGCGCCAGATGGGCGAGCAACGCCTCGTCGCCGCAGCGCCGGATCTCGGCCAGGCGATCGGCCAACTCTACGGCTTCCCCCCTCCCGGCCAGCAACTGCCGGTAACGGGCCGCCGCCACAGCACGGACCCCAGCATCACCGTCTTCCTGGGCGCAACGGCGCAGCAGCGCCAAGTCGAACAGACGTTTGACTGCGCTACGCCGACATTCGGCGACGGGATCCCGCTGAGCGATCTCGGCAAGCTGGGCACGCTCTTGCGCATCCTCGCCCACGAGCGCCTCAATGGCCGCGCGTCGGCGCCGCGGATCCGCATCGTGCAAAGTCGGCTTTCGAAAAAGACGCAACAACATGGTGAGTCATCCGCCGCGAGTGGAAGCCTGGCCAAGGGAGCAAAGCAGCGAACCGCGCGCCTGGCCGCGAGCCGTGACATGAGCCGCCGCGACATACGCCGGGCAAATTCAGTGTAGCAGAAGGCTGCGAATCCGGGCCGCCACACCTTCGTAAGCATTTTGTGAGGTAGGGGCAGCTATGGTTGCGTTGACGGCTATTGATTCGTCGTTCTTCCTTAGGCGTGGCAGCTCTGATGGCGGCGGGCGATCCCGACCGCCGCCATCCTTCTTACGGCATTGCGTCCGATACCGCAGCCCCATCGCCCTTACCACTTTTTGCGTTAGAATATTGAGAAATACATCACGTTATATAAAGCTCAACACTTGAGGGTGCTGTATAGGACGACCTGCTGCGTGCGAGCTGGTCTGGGAAGGCTGCTGGCGAGGCAAGCCTCCACCAGTAGCCCGCCAACGCATCCGGCGCGCGCGCTGGCAACGGGCGCCGAACACCTTGCGGGGACAGCAAGCACAGCACTGCCACAAGCGACACGCTCAGGGATCGACCGCGTTTAGGCTGGGCATCCGCTGCCAATGACAGCGCCTGACGGCGAGTCGAGTTTTGGAGGGAGTCGATGGATCAGGAGCACAAGGCCAACCGCCGAGTCCGACGGGGCAGCAAATTGACGCCGCCACTGCCGGATCTTGCGCACTGGCTGAATCGCCCCCGCATAATCGACAAAATGCAGCGGCAGCTGGCAAGCCAGCGCCTGCTGGTCTTGGAGGCGCAGCCAGGTCAGGGCAAAACCGTTGCCGCAGTGCAGTTCTTCCACAGACTCGAACTTCAACCCTTATGGTACCGAATCGATCCAGACGATGCCGACCCGCAACGGCTGTGGAACATACTCGCGGCCCTACTGCACGAACACTTTCCCGACAACGCTCTAGCACCTGCCCAGTCCCCCCCCACCAGCGAACTCGAGCGCCTGCTCTACCAGATCGAACTCGCGAACGATAGAACGCTTTACCTCGTTTTCGACGGCCTGGAGGCTCTCGTTGAGAGAAACGAAAGCTCCGCGCTGCTGGCCTACCTGATCGCCAACGCCCCCAATAACCTGCGCATTCTGCTGCTGGGCCGACAGCTTCCGTCTAACCTCGCCCAGATTGCCGCGAACGATGCCGCCGCTTGGCTGCGCAATGAGGAACTGGCGTTCAACGAAGAAGAGATACGTGAGCTCTATCAACAGGTACTACAGCTGGATTACCCCCGACGCTCGGCAAGCACCATACACCGCCTCAGCCAAGGCTGGCCGATGGCGGTCAGTTGTTTGATCGACAGCATCCGCAGCGTCGGCGAGCACGCCTTGGAAGAGCCGTTAGACAACTGGCCGCCGCTACGCAAGGCGCTGATCGAACTGGATGAATACTTTCGCCTGCGCGTACTCAATAGAGTATCGCCGATCCAGCAGCGCATGCTGGCGACAATGGCTTGGCTCGACCCTGCGCAGAGCCAGCAACTGGCCGCCGCCCTACAGCTGGACAACGCAACCGGCGAGCTGCAGAAACTCCTTGCTGCCAATCTTTTTGTATCCCGCAGCGGCGACCATTCGGACCGCTATCGCCTGCACCCGTTATTCCGAGGCTTCCTAAAGCGCAACAGCGACGTCCTGCTCGGCCCGGAGGAGTTGCGGCTCGCCCTTGGGCGCGCGGCAGGCTGTGCCCGCGATCAAGGCCTTATCGAGGAAGCTGCGCGCCATGCATGGACCGGGGGCGATCTGTCGCTGGCCGATGCACTGGTGCGCAAGCACCACGAACTTCTGCTCTCTACCGACCTGCTGGGACTGCTTGGCCAGACGGGGCTTTCCTTGACGCAAAGCCAGATCCGCAGCCATCCCTGGCTGGCACTGCTGCTGGGCTCCAACGCGCTGGAGCTGGATCCAGGCCGATCGCTGCCATTAATGCAGGCGATTCAACAGGCGTTCGCGGATGCTGGAGACCGTTGCGGCGAGCTGGCCGCGCTGGCGCGTTTGCTGGTAGGCGAGTGTCTATCGGATGGCTGCTTGAGCACCATCAGCCCACTGATGTCGCGCCTGCAGACGCTGCTCCATGCCCACACAGAACCACTATCTCCCTCCCTGGCACTGCTCGTCAGCCTGGCATCGGCAAGCGTACAGCTGTTTACCCACGGCACCAGCTTGCGCGCCCAGGCAATGGCCGACCGTGCCCTTCACCTCGCGCAGCAGCTCGGCGCGATCAACCAGGAGATCAAACTGCGACTGATACGAGGTTCTGCATACATACTGCTGGGCGATTTCGACTGTGCGGGGATCGAAGTCGAACACCTGCACCGGTACTTGACCAATCCCGCATTGACGGACCTCAACCGGCTGCTGATCCGTACCTACTTCTGTAATCTGCTCAACTGCCTCGGCGCATACGAGAGCTTCACGCGCCATGCCGGCAAGCTCGAGCGAGACGACCAGCGCGGACTATTGCACCGTAGCCTGTTCGGTCCCCTGCTCCAGCGCTGGCGGGCCGATCAAGCGCTTGCGCGCGGCGATATCGCAGGCATGCTCAAACATGCCGATGCCGGACTCGCACTCGGCTTCTCGGCCTTCAGCCCGCATCTGCGTTCGCAGCTGTTGCTGTATCGCGCTTACGCCCACGCAGCCCAGGGTAAAGCGGAGCAAGCGCGCGACGCTGCAGAAGAGAGTGCCCGCCTGCGCGAGCAAGCCGGCGGTAGTCACTACCTGCTCCAGTCCCGCGTCCTGCTTGGACGCACGTATGCGCTTCTGGGCGATGTGGAGCGGGCGCGCGCCACCCTGGATGCGGCAATCCAAGAAGCTCCGGAGATCGGTGCTCCTTTTCCCCTGGCCGGCGCTTACGCCCACCGCGCCTGGCTGCACCTGAGCGCTCAACGGGAAGACCTGGCTGTTGCCGACGCCGAAGCATTTCTGACCATCATGCACACGCGCGGCTATAGGACTTGCTACGGCTGGTGCCCGGAAGTGATCCAGCCCGTGCTGGAACTGGCACAGCGTCATGGCCTGCTGAGCGGCTACCCGCGCACTCTGGCGCGGCAAGGGCTGGGTGTGGACATAGACGAGCACGGCGTCAGCCGGCCCCTGCTGCGCCTGAAGACCTTGGGCGGCTTCGAGATGTGGCAGCACGGCCGTCTGCTGCTGGACAGCCGCGACCTCACTCCCCGCCCCCAGCAGTACGTCGCCACGCTGGCGGCGGCTCCCGGCGGAGAACTGCCCCGCGACGCATTGCAGGAAACCATGTGGCCGGATGGCGGGCAGAGCACGAGCAAACTGTACGCGCTGCGCAATCGTATCAAGAACGTGGTCGCCGCCAAGCATCCGGACGTGGACATCGAGTCGTACCTGGTGCTGCGCGGCAGCCTCGCCCGATTGGAGAACGTGGAAATAGACGCTCACCAATTCGTCGAGCATGTGCAGCGCGGCATTCAGCACACGCGCAACAATCGGCTTTGGCATGCTGACAACGCCTTCTACGAAGCCCAGCTGCTCTGGCATGGCAGCTACTTCCCCACGGCGCCGGAAACGGACCTGATCCGCGACTACCGAGCAGAGCTGAGCCGGCTAGACCATCAGCGCGTCACGCTCTGGACCGAGAGCCTGATCGCCGCGGGCGACATCGGCGAAGCGATAGAGGTGCTGAGGGGCCACTTCGAGCTCGATCCTACCGATACCGAGGTCGCGGAAAGGCTGCATAAGCTGTACATACTGCGCGGTAGCCCGGTTGCGGCCGCAAAAGTGCTGCGACGGCACCGCAGCGCGCTGGAGCAGGAAGGCTACCCGGCCGAGGAGATCGAGTGCGCGCTCGACGCCATGCTTGCCCGCTTAGGGGTGGACAGCCGCAGCCCGTCGCCGTTGGCGGGCTGAAGATAGGCCGGCGCGTAGCCGCAGCGGATGCCGCGCCTCATCGATCGTACTCGCCACGCTCTCGCTTGATCAGCAAAATAAAGACCGCCGGCAGGTGCGCCACCCCCAAGCCGATGAAGAACGCAAGCCAAGGTGCGATGCCACCCACCTCGCGATAGGTCAACGCCCCCACGTAGCCCAGTCCCACACCGACCGCCAGTAGCAGCAGACGGGGCGCAATGGCTTGTCCGCGTGCATGAACGGGCAGCCGTCGCTGTACATAGTAAATGGGAAGCAGCGCCACTATTGCGACCACTGCCAGCAAAACCAGCTCCATACGCACCGGACTCCCATGCGCTTCCATGTGATAATCATCGGCCCAGCCGAGTATCCGGCCGCATCGAACAGCACCCGGCGCCAGCCAACAAGGACCGGCGTCAAAGCAAGGCAACCAGGCCCCAACAACCTTGGGCCGCGGCGCGGCCGCCGCAAGCTACCGATGCTGCCCACTTGGCCGGCTTTGTCTTACTCTATAGACTCCGCGGCCGGGGCAGTGACGTTTTCACCGCCGATGGACGGCCCCAACCTCGAGGGAGTGCGCGTGGGCAACTCATTACGAGACCAATTACTGAAGGTCGGCCTCGCAACCGAGAAGCAGGTTCGCAGTATCGAGGCTGAAAAGAGCAAGCTGCGCAAGCGGGCACGCAAAGCCGACAAGAGCAAGGTGACCACTGCGGAGACCGAGGAGGCTCGGCAGATCGCCGCCATGTATCGGGCGCGCAAGGCCGAACAGGACCGTGAGCTCAATCGCCAACGCGAGGAGCAGAAACGGCAGAAGGAGCGTGCCGCACAGGCCCGCGATCTGATCCAGTCCACGCTGCTCAAGCGCGAGGATGGCGAGATCGCGTTCAACTTCACCCACGGCAAGAAGATCAAGCGTCTGTACCTGTCGGCCAAGCAACACAAGCAACTGGTCGACGGCAGTATTGCTATTGCCAGCCTCAAGGGCGTTTACCAGCTGGTACCGGCCAGCACGGCCGAACGTCTGCGTGAGTTGGGCAGCAATTTGCTGATCTACCACGGCGAGCCGCCAAGCGCCGAGGAGGACGATGCCTACGCAGAGCATCCGATTCCGGATGACCTGATGTGGTAAGCCCTTCGAAGCCGCCGCAGACCCCGCTTTCGATGCGACAGGAGTTCTTCGCCACCGCCCCCAAGGGGCTCGAGCCGCTTCTTGCGGAAGAGCTGGGGCAGTTAGGTTGCGAGTCGGTTCGTCCCACGCGCGGCGGCGTAGCCTTCGCCGGCACCCTGGCCGACGCCTACCGCGTATGCCTGTGGTCGCGGCTTGCAAATCGAGTGCTGCTGCCACTGGCTGAGTTTGCCGCCGCCACGCCCGAGGAACTTTACGAGGGAGTTGCCGCCATTGACTGGAGCGCACACTTGGCAAGCTCCGGCACGCTGGCCGTGGACTTCATCTCTCAGCACTCACAGATCCACCACAGCCATTTCGGGGCGCTGAAGGTCAAAGACGCCATCGTCGATCGCTTGCGCCGCGCGGACGGCACACGCCCATCGGTCGCGCTGCAGGAACCGGACCTGCGCATCAACGTGTATCTGCACCGCGACATGGCCCGCCTGAGCCTGGATCTGGCCGGCGAGAGCCTGCACCGGCGCGGTTACCGCGAGCGCGGCGTGCCGGCCCCACTCAAGGAGAATCTGGCCGCCGCCTTGCTATTGCGCGCCGGTTGGCCGGCGATCGCCGCCCAAGGCGGCGCATGCATCGATCCGATGTGCGGCTCCGGTACGCTGCCCATCGAAGCCGCGATGATGGCGGCCGACATCGCTCCGGGAGTGCAACGAACCTACTTCGGTTTTCTGCGCTGGCGCCAGCATGACAGCGACGCCTGGAAGCGTTTGATAGACGAAGCGCTGGAGCGCCGCGAGGCCGGGCTTGCGAAGCTGCCGCGTATCGTCGGCTCGGACAGCGATCTGCAAGCGGTGCGGGCGGCGCTGGGCAACGTCAAGCGCGCGGGCCTGGAGGGATACGTGCATATCGAGCGCCGCCCGTTCGATGCGGCACAGCCGGTGGGCAAGGTGCCGGGACTCATTGCGGTCAATCCGCCTTACGGCGAGCGCCTTGGCAGCAGCAGCCGCTTGATTCCGCTCTACAACCAGCTCGGCGCTCATCTCAAGCTGCACTTCCCCGGCTGGCAAGCCGCCGTGCTCACCGCCAGTCCGGAACTCGGTCACCAAGTCGGCTTACGCGCCAATCGCAGCTACACGCTCTACAACGGCCCCCTGGAGTGCCGCCTCGGCATCTATGGCATTGCCCTGCGACGCACGCCCAGCGACACGCTCAGCGACGGCGCCCAAATGTTCGCCAACCGCGTGCGCAAGAATCTCAAGCGTCTGGCGGCATGGGCGGATAGGGAACGGATCGGCTGCTATAGGCTCTACGATGCCGATTTACCGGAATACGCGCTGGCGATCGATATCTACCGCGGCGCGGAAACCTGGGTACATGTGCAGGAGTATCAGGCACCGAAGACCGTGGATCCGGCACGCGCAAGCAAGCGTTTGCGCGAAGCGCTGACGGTACTGCCGGCGACGCTGGGCGTGCGCCCGGAGAACGTGTTCTACAAAGTCCGTCAGCGCCAGAAAGGCACCGCTCAGTACGAGCGGCTTGGCAGCGACGGCCGTTTTCACGAGGTGAGCGAGGGCAGCTGTCGCCTGCTGGTAAACTTCACCGATTACCTCGACACCGGCCTGTTCCTGGACCACCGAGTCACCCGCCAGCGCATTGGCGCGCTGGCGCGCGGCAAACGCTTCCTCAACCTGTTCGCCTATACTGGAACGGCCACCGTGCATGCCGCTATCGGCGGCGCAAGTTCTACCGTCACGGTAGACATGTCAAGAACTTACCTGGACTGGGCAGCGCGCAATCTTGAGCTGAACGGCTGCCGTGGTCGCCAGCACGAACTGATCCAAGCCGACTGCTTGCGCTGGCTGGAGGACGCTGCCAAGAGTGCCCCCAGACGCCAATTCGACCTGATATTCCTCGATCCGCCCACGTTCTCCAACTCCAAGCGCATGCGCACCACCTTCGATGTGCAGCGCGATCACGTGCGACTGATCGAGCTTGCGATGGCGCTGCTGGCCCCCGACGGCTTGCTGATCTTTTCCAACAATTTCCGTGGCTTCAAGATCGATCGCGAACGCTTGGCCGCGTACCGCATAGACGATATCAGCGCGGCGACCATACCGCAGGATTTCGCACGCAATCCGCGCATCCACGTCTGCTTCGAGATCCGCCATCGGCCGCAATGACCGGACGCGGGCGGAATCCACAGGCAGGTTCCGCGCCGGCAAACGTGCGCCGGCTTCGGCGCCCCGCGTACGCTGTCAGCCAGGTGCCCGGCCCCAAACGGCGAGGTGCCGGTCGCTTACTGCCGCGACCTCGAAAGGCAGCTCGGCGATCGCCAGCTGGGCACGCACCTCCTCCACGGTAAAGGCCGCCAGCAGCGAGTTGAAGAAATCTTGCTTGAGCACCGCCGGCTCGTTGCCGCTATAGCGCTCCACTACGCTGTGCGCGGCCTCCGGAGAAGCCGGCCGCATCAGATCCATTACCAGCACGGCAGCGTGCGGCGCTGCCCAGCGCCGCACGGATCGCCACATTACCTGTGGATCGTGCAGGTGATGGAGCAGGCTGTTGCTAATGATGGTTTCATAGCTGCGTTGCGGCAGTTCCGCGTCAGGCAGAATGCCCTGCAAAAACTCCACTCGCCCTTGCAACTCGGGACTGCGGGCAAGGAAGCGCTCGGCATAGCGCAACATGGGCTCGGAGCCGTCCAAGCCATGCACCACACAGTCCGGATAGGCGCGCGCAAAACGCAGGCAAATATCGCCCGGGCCGCAGCCTAGATCGAGCACATGCCCGGTTGGGCGCAGTTGTGGGAAATGCGCGGCGAACAACTCGATGAATCGGCTGTTGGCATCCTCGAAATCGGCCTCGGCATAGGCGCGTGCCTGCTCCTCGTCATCCATGAGCTCGGGTTCGACCTGCCGCTGCATGTTTACTCCTCCCACTAAGCCAGCGCCTTTACTATCAATGCCCGCTCCGCCGGCGCCAAAGGCAGTGCCAGCGCGAGTTCTTGTGCCCGTTCGGACATCTTGCGCCATGTCTTGCGCACGATGATCCGCAGCCGCTCCTCATCGTGCTTGGCAGCGAACGGGCGAAAGTAATAGCGAAGAAACACCAAGCAAGCCACGTCTTCCAATGTCTGCGCTTCCGGATCGCGGCGCAGATTCTCCTTGCGGATCAAACGGGCAACGTGCTCGCACAGCTGCTCCGGGTAGCCCACCTCGGCTAGCACCACAGCAGCCTCGCTGGCCTGCTGACTGGCCAGCGCCCGCCGCCACGCATGGTAGCCCGCCCGCCCCTCTGGATACCGCTCGCGGGGGATACTCCAGCGTCTCAGATGCTGCGCGCGCACTGCCAAGCGCAGGGCCTCCGATGCATCCGGCGCAACCTGCTCCAGGCAGTCGCTCATGCGCTGCGCGTAAACTAGCTCGTAGGGCTGGTCGACCCCGTCGACGCGCTCCCGCCGCGGGTCCTGGGCATGGATGGCATCCAGGCGCCGGATCGCTTCGACAAAGCGTGAAGAGAGTTCCGACACGAGTACTCCCGCATGCGAACACTACGCGCTCATACTGGCATGTTAGAGCGATGCCTGCCAAGCGGCGGCGCAGCGCGCATCAACGCGTAGTCACTCGTACCGGCGCCAGCGCACCGCTGCGCACCGCCGCCGGAGCATTCTGCGCACGGCCCAGGAACACATCGCGATAAGAGACGTAGAGCACCGCGCCGAGGAAAGGCGCCAGCACCAGAGCAAGCAGTCCGAAGCTGACCACCACCGCGCACAGCACAGCCATCAGCACTGTAAAGCTGCTGAATCGCAGGGTGGGGGCATTGAGCCTAGACGCCTGCCAGCTGAGCAGGCTGGCCTCGACCAGGCCAATGCGATTCAAGCTCGCCAGCGGCAAGGTAAACCAGGCGCCCATTCCGATCAGCAACCCGGAGAAAGCTGCCAGCGAAGCGCCAAGCAGCAGCGTAGAGAGCAATAAGCCGAAGGATGCGCCGCCGGCGCTGCGGCCCTCCGTGCTGCCTGACTGCCAAGGCAACGCCCATTCGGCGACCCCGGCCTGTGCCACTGCCTCGGCCCCCGTACTCAACAGCGCCAGCGGCGCGAAGATCACGCAATAACCGGTAATGGTCACCGCAAGCACTTTCAGCGCCTCGGCATTCGTCGGCAAGAGCCGATCCAGCGTGAACTCATCGGAATGGTCCGCTGCCTGCGCCAGACGCAGAAAGCCTACCGTGGTCAGCGGCGGGGCGAACAAGGCCAACACAAAGCGTAGCCCCAGGCTGTCCACCTGCATCAGGAGAAAGAAGACTGCTACGACAATGGCCGTGGAGACGGTGTAGGCGGCGGGCCGCCTTGCCATCAGCGCCAACGCCTCCCGCACCCAGCGACGGGGAGCGTGAGTATCGACCTGACGAGGTTGGTAGGTATTCATGTACTCACCTGCCGGTTGCTTCCTGCAGCCCGGCGCGGTCGGCCATCGGTACGAGACCGCTGCCGAGTCCAATGTGGCTAACCGCCCTTCGCTTCATCGATAGAGGGCATCCGCGCAGGCATTCGGCCAAGCACGATGCTGCCGGCCCACTGCACGGCGAAGGGCGACCGGGCATCGGGTCTGTTCTCGCCAATGCCGCACCGGCGCAGGCACTGCGCGCTGCTTACGAGCTCGGCTCGTGCGCGAGTCCCGGCGCCAACGCGAAACGATTGGGAACCGACCCTAGACGAGTATAGCCAGCGACTCCGCTGGCTTATGTGAAGCATGCCCCCTCAGGGAACCGCGGACGTTACAGCGCTACTCAATCCGCTTGCACTTTACCGCGCGCCCGCTTGATATCGCTGCGCCGACGCTTGGCTTCCAGACGCCGCCGCTTGGAGGCGGCCGTGGGCCGAGTAGGCTTGCGCGGCCGCGGCCGCTCGCAAGCCGTTTGCAACAGCGCCAGCAGCCGCTCGCGGGCATCCTCGCGGTTACGCTCCTGGGTGCGGAAACGATTGGCTTCGATAACGAGCTCGCCGGCCGCGGTCAGACGCCGCCCGGCAAGCCGCCGCAGCTGCTGCTTGATCTCGTCCGGCAAGCGGCTTGCTTCCACATCGAAACGAAGCTGCACGGCGGTGGCCACCTTGTTCACGTTCTGCCCGCCCGGCCCCGACGCGCGCACGAACGACTCGCTCAGCTCGCTCTCGTCGATACATATGCCGTCGGCAACGCGAATCATCGCTTGGCGCTCAGTCGCGGAAGTTATTGAACTGCAGCGGCATTCCCAACTTCTGCTCGCGCAGCATGGCGATAACCTGCTGCAAGTCGTCGCGCTTTTTGCCGGTGACGCGCACTTTCTCTCCCTGAATGGCCGCCTGTACCTTCATCTTCTGGTCTTTGATCAACTTGACGATCTTGCGCGCCAGCTCATTGTCTATGCCTTGCCGCAGGGTGACTCTCTGCCGCGCTTCCTTACCTGCCTGCTCGACCTTGCCCAGCTCCACGCAGCTTATGTCCACCCCGCGCCTGGTCAACTTGCCGTAGAGAATGTCCAGCATTTGCTGGAGCTGGAACTCCGACTCGCTCACCAGCGTCACGACATTCTCTTCCTGTTGGAACTCGGCCTTGACGCCCTTGAAGTCGAAGCGATTGGCCACCTCCCGCTGGGCCTGATCGACCGCGTTGGTGACCTCATGCATATCCAGCTCCGATACTACGTCAAACGAAGGCATGTGCAGCTCCCACACAATCAGTTCTAACGCCGAGGCTGCGCAGTGGATTACAGCCTCTCCAGCGCCGCCAGCTCCTCGCGGCTGAATCCTGCCTGCAGCCGCGCCTCTTCATTGAAAGGGCCAATTACTCGGCCGCGCAGGTACTGTCTGAGCAGATCGCGGAACGTCGACTCGGGCTCCAGTCCGCGCTGCGCGCAGGCGTACTTGAACCAGCGCGAGCCGATGGCGACGTGACCGATCTCCTCGCGGAGTATGACTTCCAAAATGGCCACTGTCTCGGCATCGCCGACCCCGCGCAGACGCTCCAGCATACCTGGGGTGACATCCAGGCCGCGCGCCTCCAGCACCCGCGGCACCAAAGCCATGCGCACCATGTGATCGTGGGCCGTCTCCACAGCCATCTCCCACAAGCCGTTGTGCGCAGGGAAGTCGCCATAAGCATACCCCATGGCCGCCAACCTGCCCGTCAGCATTTGGAAGTGACGCGCTTCGTCCTCCGCCACGCTCAACCAGTCGCCGTAGTACTCCGTCGGCAAACCGCGAAAGCGGTAAACCGCATCCAGTGCCAGGTTCATCGCGTTGAACTCGATATGCGCCACCGCATGAATCAGGGCCGCCCTGCCCACGTCGGTAGTGAGCTTGCGCTGTACGAGTTCCCGCGGCGCCACCAAACGCGGCCGGTCGGGTCGCCCCGGGACCTCTATAGTCTCCACCGGAAAGTCTTCCGCACGCTGCACCGCACTGGCGCGCCACGCCGCCGCGAGTTCGCGAATCTGCCGGATTTTCTCCGCCGGGTCGGTCTGCGCCAACGCTTGGCGGGCGGCCGAATAAAGTTCTTTCATTGCTTCAACGCAATCATCAAGTCCATCACATTGGTACCAGTAGGACCGGTTCGAATCAGGTCCCCCGCGGCGGCCAGCGCGGTGCCTGCGTCGGCACGGCGCAAGGCGGCATCCGGATCGATGCCGGCGCGCAGTATCCGCTGCCAGGTTCCCCCATCGACCAGTGCTCCGGCATCGGCGGTGGGACCGTCGCTGCCATCGCTGGCGCCGGCCAGCAGCCATATGTGTTCATCCCCGCTGAGCGCCTTGGCGGCTGCCAGCGCCAAGCTTTGCAGGCGGCCGCCGCGCCCGGGCTGGGGAGGCAGCTCCAGCGTGGGCTCCCCGCCCCAGAGATGCAATCCCGGATCCGCAGCGCGCAGCTCATCGACAAGCTCTTGCCCTGCCTGCACCGCATCGCCATCCACAAAGCGAGCATGCCTGTACACCTTCAGCCCCAACTGGGCACCCTTGGCAGCGGCGGCCGCCAAGGCGTCCTCGTTACGGGCGACCAGCTCCAGATCGATGTTCGCGAACACCTGCGGAGAGGGTGCCGGCGCGGCATGCTCCAATAAACGCACCAGCTCGGGCGGCAATGCCGGCAGCGGTCCTGTCAGCGGCGGCGTCAGCAAGCCCGAACCGATTACTGCCGGCTCATTGCCGGCGACATCGGCGATAGCCAGCACCCGCACCGCGCGTCCGCCAAGACGGGCAGCCAGGCGCCCGCCCTTGATCCGGGAAACCGCTTGGCGCACGCGATTGATCTGGTGGATATCCAGCCCGCTTGCCAACAGATGGGCATTCAGTCGTCTCAGATCGTCCAGCCCCACGCCGTGCACGGGCACTTCGACCAGGCTGGAAGCGCCGCCGGAGATCAGCGCCAGCAGCGGTAGCGACGTTCCCTCTATGAACTCCAGCAAAGCTGCCCCTGCAGCGAGGCTGTTGGCGTCCGGCACGGGATGAGCCGCTTCGATAACGTGCACCCGCGCATCGCCTGCCCAGCGCTCATCACAGTGGCCGTACTTGGTGATCAGCAGTGCCTGCCTCAGTGCCGAACCCAGCGCCCGTTCCGCGCCGGCCAGCATGGCGCTTGCCGCCTTGCCGATAGCGATCGCCGCCACCGGGCCGGTCAGGGAGCGCGCGTTTAGCGCGGCCTCGACCCGTTGCGCCCCTTCCACTGCCGCCAGGGCCGCGGCATAGATCTCCCTGAGCAGCGCGCGCTCTCTCACGCGACTTTGGCTGCCGCAGCCAGTGCGGCGGCAAGATCGCGGATCAAATCGGCGGGGTCCTCCAGCCCGACGGACAGCCGTAGCAGGCCTTCCTGAATCCCGCTGGCTTCCCGCTGCTCGGGGGTTATACGGCCATGCGTGGTGGTAGCCGGATGGGTGATCATGCTCTTGGCATCACCCAGATTAGCGGTGATGGAGATCAGCTTGAGATTATCCACCACCTTCCAGGCCACCTCGCGTCCGCCTTCCACCTCAAAGGAGACTATGCCGCCGAACCCGCTCTGCTGCCGTCGCGCCAGTTCGTGCTGGGGATGAGATGGCAGACCTGGGTAATTGACCTTGCGCACCAGCGGCTGCTCCTGCAACCACTCGGCTACTGCCTGGGCATTGGCGCAGTGAGCGCGCATGCGCACGTTGAGTGTCTCCAACCCCTTGAGAAACACCCAGGCGTTGAACGGACTCATGGTCGAGCCCGTGGTACGCAGATAACCGAACAGTTCCTTCCCCACGCGCTCGTTGTCGCCTATCACCGCGCCGCCAACGCACCGGCCCTGGCCATCGATGTACTTGGTTGCGGAATGCACCACCAGATCGGCGCCCAGACTAAGCGGCCGCTGTAGCGCGGGGCTACAGAAACAGTTGTCGACCACCAGCAAACACCCATGGGCGTGGGCAATCTCGGCCAGACGCGCAATGTCGGCTACTTCGGTAAGGGGGTTGGAAGGTGTCTCCAAGTAGAGCAGGCGTGTCTGGGGACGGATGGCCGCCTCCCAGGCATCGTAATCGATCAGCGGCACGAAGGTCGTCTGTATGCCTAACCGTGGCAGGATATTGCTACACAGCGAGGTGGTGGTGCCGAACACCGCGCTGGATGCCACCACGTGGTCCCCGCTGCGCAACAGTCCCAGGAAAACCGCGGTAACCGCCGCCATTCCCGAGCTGAACGCGACGCAAGCCTCGCCCCCTTCCAGCGCTGCCAGGCGCTGCTGAAAGGTCCGCACCGTGGGGTTCGTGAATCTTGAATAAATATTGCCTTCGGATTCGCCGGCAAAGCGCGCGGCCGCTTCCGCCGCGCTGCGGAAGGTGAAGCTGGAGGTTGCGAAGATAGGCTCCGACTGCTCCTGCTCCAAAGTCCGCACCTGCCCGGCACGTACGCCCAGCGTTCCAATCCCGTAGTCATCGAACTCGTGCGAGGCCATGAGAATCTCCCACCGCATTGGAATTACGCGGGCACAAAAAAACCCGCCGGGGCCAAAGCGGGTTTCCGCTCGCTTTAGCCGCATTTATAAGGCGCCCGCAAGCTGAAGATCAAATCGGCGCCGTAGCATCGAAACCGTATGGGATGCTCTTCGGGTTGTCAATGAGCCAGCAGGCAAAAAATCACCGGCGCGGCGCCAAAATGTATTGCCGGGGCAGTGGCCGTGGCCGGTCCGCAACAGCCGCACTCCAGCTGCTCACGCTACCGCCCCAGCCCTGGAGCAAAAGAAAATCAATCGGTTACACGCAAAAACAGGCGACCCAGCCCTGTCAAAGCGCTGCCCGACCGCTAATCTCCCTCACGCCGCCGCCGGCTAAGGGTGATTGTACAGCTCCATGGTCGCTGCCAGGGCACTGCTCTCGTGCTTCCGCTGCGCCTTGTCCGAGCGGCGGCGCGCCAGCTGCTCCAAATACTCCTCGGAGACATCGCCGGTGATGTACTCTCCGTTGAAGCAGGAACAATCGAAACGCTCGATCTTCTTATTGCCCTGACGCACGGCAGCGATCAGATCCTCCAGATCCTGATAGATCAGTTTATCCGCCCCTATGGCCTGGCACACTTCCTCGGTCGTGCGGTTATAAGCGATCAGCTCCTGAGCCGAGGGCATATCGATACCGTAGACATTGGGATAACGCACGGCGGGCGCTGCCGATGCGAAGTAAACCTTTTTCGCTCCCTCTTCCCGGGCCATCTGAATGATCTGCTGGGAAGTAGTGCCGCGTACGATAGAATCGTCCACCAGCAGAACGTTCTTCCCTTTGAACTCCAGTTCGATGGGGTTGAGCTTTTGACGCACCGATTTCTTGCGCTGGGTCTGCCCCGGCATGATGAATGTACGGCCTATATAACGGTTCTTGACGAACCCCTCGCGGTAATTCACGCCCAGGCGCGAGGCAAGCTCCAGGGCTACCGTGCGACTGGTATCGGGAACCGGAATGACCACATCGATGTCGTGATCGGGCCACTCGCGCAGAATCTTGGCGGCAAGCTTCTCGCCCATGCGCAGGCGCGACTTGTACACAGCGATGTCATCGATCATGGAGTCGGGCCGCGCCAAATAGACGTACTCGAAAATGCACGGCGACAAGACCGGATTCTCCGCGCACTGCCGCGTATGGAGCTTGCCGCTCATATCGATGTAGACCGCTTCGCCGGGCTCCAGCTCTCGCACCAGCTCAAAGCCCAGCACGTCCAGCGCCACGCTCTCGGAGGCGATCAGGTACTCCATCCCCTGCGGCGTTTCTCGTTGCCCGAAGCAGACGGGCCGAATCCCGTGCGGATCGCGAAAACCGACCACGCCATAGCCGTTGATCATCGCCACTGCCGCATACGCGCCCCGGCAACGGCGATGCACGCCGGCAACCGCCTCGAAAATATCGTCTTCGCTGATACGCAGCTTGTTCTGACGTGCCAGCTCGTGCGCGAATACGTTAAGCAGGACTTCCGAGTCGGAGTCGGTGTTGATGTGGCGCAAATCCTCCAGAAAAAGATCGCGCTTTAGCGACTCGGCGTTGATCAGGTTCCCGTTGTGGGCAAGGCTGATGCCGAACGGGGAATTCACATAGAACGGCTGCGCTTCGGCGGAGCTGGCGTAACCCGATGTGGGATAACGCACATGGCCTATGCCGATATTGCCCTGCAGCTCCACCATGTGGCGGTGCTCGAAGACATCGCGCACCAGCCCCGTGTCCTTGCGCAGGTGCAAGCGGCCATTATCGTATGTCATGATGCCGGCGGCATCCTGGCCTCGGTGCTGAAGTACCGTGAGGCCGTCGTACAACGCCTGGTTAACAGGGCCTTTTGCCACCATTCCGATGATGCCGCACATATCGCCTGTTTATCTCCCAATTACCCGATGCTCCGGCCGAAGGCCGGGATCAGTGGTGCAGAATTCGGACCAGTAGGTTGCTGCCGGTCTCCCGTCGGCGATGGGCGCATCCTGCAAAGGCGTATAAAACCTGACATCGGACAGCCATTCGTCGACCGCGATCCGACAAACCCAAGGCTGGATTTGGGCCACGATGATGGACTCGCGCCACCACGACTCGCGCGGAATTGCCGTCAGTCCTAGCAAGAGCACCACTAGGGCCACCAACAACAGCCCTCGAGCGGCCCCGAACACCACGCCGATGGCGCGATCGGTCCCGCTCAATCCAGTTTTTCCGACCAATTGTCCAGCCAAGTAGTTCAGCACCGCCCCTAGCAGCAGGGTCAGTACGAATATGGTGACGAAAGCCACTCCGACACGAATGGCGGGCGATGCGATATACGGCTCCAGAACACCCGACCATGGCGCCGAGAAGCGTATGCCTAGCCAGATAGCTCCCACCCAGACCAGGATGGAGAGCACTTCGCGGACGAAGCCGCGCACCAGACTGATGAGCACCGAAATCGCGATGACCGCGAGGATGGCGTAATCGACCCAATTCATCGATGGGGGACGAACGGAAAACAGCGGACTGGCCGCCGGGGCGGAGATAGTAACAAAGGCGTCATTCCTGGGAAAGCCGCATTGGCCGTTTCGGCGTGGGAGACGGCCGCGATCCGGCGAGCGAACCCCGGTCGGCACGCCGGCACGACACGTAAGAGAAGGCGCACCTTACGCTTGCACCGCAAGCATTGGCGCTGTCTACGGATGCGCCACCACCAAGGCCGGTAACGACTGCTCGCGCTCCAGCCGCGCCTTCAGCGATTCGGCCTCCGCTCGCTCTATCACCGGCCCTACCCGGACTCGATAAAAGCGCTGACCGTTCCCTTCGGCGGTGTCCACGTAGGCAGCGAAACCGGCCGCCCGGAGCTTGTCGCGCAAACCGGTTGCATTGAGCTGACTGCCGAAACTGCCCACCTGAACAGCCCAGGCCGCAAGCTCTGCACGGCTGGGGGAAGCAGCGGGCGCCGCAGGCGGCGTCGATGCCGGCCCGCCTTGCGATCGGGTCGTAGTAGTCTCGCTGGCGACAGAGGCCCGGGCAGATGGGCGAGCGGCAGGTCCGGAGGAAGTCGTCGCAGGCTGGGCTTGGCCCAGCTGTTGTCGCTCGCTGAACACCGGAGTCGGCAGACGCTGGCGCTGGTCGCTGGCGGGCATGGGCTCGGGAACGCCCGGTACGGTCATCACCTGAGGTCGGGGCGGGATCTCGATGGGCACATCCATCGCGTGGCGCTCCACCGGCCCGGTAAGCAGCATGGGAATGAAGATCACCGCCAGCGCTACCAAAACGACGGCGCCGATCAGTCGTTGCTTCAAGCGTTGCTCCACCTCACCGCTCCTGCTCAGTTACGTCGCTCCCCGACAGCGGATTCACGCGCAGCACTTCTTCCACGGTGCGGAACGACCCGCAAGCTATCACGCGATCGCCTGGCCTTGCATGGCGGAAAATTGCCGTAAGCAGTTCGTTGGACGCAACCGCCGGCAGCACGCGCTCGCCTCCGAACCGCCGTCTTAGGATGTCGGCAACCTCCGCCGCCGGGCGCGCATCGGCGTCCGGCAAACTCAGCGGCAGCCAGAAATCGACCTGGCCCCCCAGCGCATCGACCACTGGCTCGGTTTCCTTGCGCCGCATCTGCGCGAACACCATGAAAGTACGCCCCTTACAGGGACGCTCATGCAGCGCCTGCGCCAGCCGTTCAGCGCTATCTGAATTATGGGCCACATCGAGCACCCACTCCACCGCCCCGGGCAGCACCTGAAAACGGCCGGCCAGCCGAGCCTCCCGCAACCCCTGCGCAATGGCCGCCTGCGGTACGTGCAGCCGCCCAGCGCTCTGCAGCGCCGCAATGACGGCGGCCGCATTCGCATACTGATGAGCCCCACTCAGCGCTGGTACCGGCAGCCCCTCCAGCTGCCCATGCGGCCCTTGGAAACGCCACTCCAGGCCTTGCACGCTCCAGCGATAATCGCGCCCTGCCACCTGCAGCGGCACTTGGCGCTCCTGTGCCAAGCGCAGCACGCTCTGGGGTACGGCGGTCTGTCCGAACACCGCCGGCCGGCCGGGCCGGAAAATGCCCGCCTTCTCTGCCCCTATGCTTTCCAGATCGCTGCCAAGCCAGTCGGTGTGGTCCAGGCTCACGGAGCTGATGATGGCGACATCGGCATCGATCACGTTGACGGCATCGAGCCGCCCTCCCAAGCCGACCTCCAGCACCCACACATCGCAACCGGCGCGCGTGAACAGCTCGAACGCCGCCAAAGTGCCGAATTCGAAATAACTGAGACTAATATCGCCGCGCGCGCGATCTATGCGATCAAAGGCCGCTACCAGTTCCGCATCGGCGGCTTCGCTGCCGTCGATACGAACGCGCTCGTTGTAGCGCAGCAGATGAGGAGACGTGTAGCTGCCGACCTTGTAGCCGGCAGCTCTCAACATGGCTTCGAGAAAAGCGACGCAGGAGCCTTTGCCGTTAGTGCCGCCAACGGTAATGACCGGACATTCCGGGGCGAGCAGTTCGAGCCGGCGCGCGACTTCGCGGACACGCTCCAGGCCCAGGTCTATGGTCCGCGGATGCAGTGTCTGCTGCCAGTCCAGCCAGTCGGCGAGGTGTTGAAACCTCATGGAGCCTACGCCGTTATCGCTAGTCTTTCCTTATGCTCCTGCCGGAAGTTGGCGCACGTTCGGCGAAGGCCGGTGGGTCAGCATGGCAAGCAAACTGGCGATGCGATCGCGCATCTCACGCCGGTCGACGATCATATCGATAGCGCCGTGCTCGAGCAGAAACTCGCTGCGCTGAAAGCCTTCCGGCAACGTTCCGCGAATTGTCTGCTGGATGACGCGCGGGCCGGCGAAACCGATCAAAGCGCCGGGCTCGGCGATATTGATATCGCCCAGCATGGCCAAGCTGGCCGACACTCCACCGGTGGTGGGATCGGTCAGCACCGAAATGTAGGGAATGCCCGCATCGCGCAAGCGCCCTAGCGCAGCCGAGGTTTTCGCCATCTGCAGCAGCGAGAACAGCGCCTCCTGCATGCGCGCGCCGCCGCTGGTGGCAAAACATACCAGCGGAATGCGTTCCTGCAGGCTGACAGCGGCCGCGCGCGCGAAGCGCTCGCCGACCACCGATCCCATCGAACCGCCTATGAAGCTGAATTCGAAGGCGGCCGTCACGACTGGAATACCTTTCACAGTCCCCTTGATCGCGATCAGCGCATCATTCTCGCCGGTAGCCTTCTGCGCCTGAGCCAAACGATCCCGGTACCTCTTCGTGTCGCGAAAGCGCAGCGCATCCACCGGCTGGATGTCCGCCCCGATCTCCTGGCGAGTGTTCTCGTCGAGGAACAGCTCCAAACGCTTGCGCGCGCGGATGCGCAAGTGGAAGCCGCACTTGGGGCAAACTTCCATGTTTCGCTCCACCTCGGGGCGATAGAGCACGCCACCGCAGGCGTCGCACTTGCTCCACAGCCCTTCCGGTATGCTGCGGCTACGCGCCTTCCCCGCCTCGGTGCGGATTCGCGACGGCATCAATTTCTGAAACCAGCTCATTGGATAATGTCCTTCGGCCAGACCGCGAGCTGCGGTCCCAACACTTAAACCGTTTCCGCGCGGCGACGATCCATAGCCTGTCGCATTTCCGCCAGCAGCCCGCACACGGCTGCCTGCATGGCTTGTTCGTCGTCCTGGTGCTGCTCGATCCGGCGCACCAATGCGCTGCCCACGACTACCGCATCGGCTACCGCCGCGACCGCCGCGGCGCTTTCGGCGTCGCTAATGCCAAAACCGACGCCCACCGGTAGCGTGGTCACTGCCCGGATATCGGCCAGCTTCTCGGAAACTGCACTCACATCGAGCGTAGCAGCTCCCGTCACGCCTTTGAGGGAAACGTAGTAGAGAAAACCGCGGGCGACTGCGCAGATGCGCTGCAGACGGTCGCGCCGCGTGGTGGGCGCAACCAAGAGAATCGGGGCCAAACCGCGCTTGGTAAGCTCCTGCACCAGCGACTCGCCCTCTTCCGGCGGCAGGTCGACGATAATCGTACCGTCCACGCCGGCCTCGGCCGCTTCCGCGGCGAACGTCTCGTAACCGATCGCCTCTATGGGATTGAGATAGCCCATCAGCACTACCGGCGTGTGGTCGTTATCGGCCCGGAAACGCTTCACCATGCCCAGCACGTCGCGCAGCGTCACATTGTGCGCCAGGGCCCGTTCGCAGGCAGCCTGAACCACCGGGCCATCCGCCATGGGATCGGAGAACGGCACGCCAAGCTCGATCATGTCCGCACCGGCGGCGACCATGGCGTGCATCAACGGCACGATGGCCTGCGGATGCGGGTCCCCTGCCGTTATGTACGGTACCAGCGCGGCGCGGCCGGCGGCGCGGCGCTCTGCGAAGATCTTGTCGATTCGGCTCATACGGTGATTCCCTCCAGGTTAGCCACCGTATTGATGTCTTTGTCGCCGCGTCCGGAAAGGCACACGATAATGATCTGATCCGGCCGCATGGTGGGCGCCAGCTTGGCGGCGTAGGCCAGAGCGTGGCTGCTCTCCAAAGCTGGCATGATCCCTTCACAACGCGTAAGTTCGTGGAACGCGGCCAGCGCTTCGGCGTCGGTGGCCACCATGTAGCTGGCGCGCTTGATGTCCTTGAGCCAGGCATGCTCCGGGCCCACGCCCGGATAATCCAGCCCGGCGGAAATCGAATGGGTGCCTATGATCTGACCGGAGTCGGACTCCATCAGGTAGGTACGGCTACCGTGCAGCACGCCGGGCCGGCCGGCGTTGAGCGGTGCGGCGTGACGGCCGGTCTGCAGCCCCTGGCCACCCGCCTCCACACCGTAAAGAGCTACCTCGCGGTCCTCCAGGAAGGGATAGAACAGCCCCATCGCGTTGGAACCGCCGCCTACGCAGGCCACCAGCGCATCCGGCAGCCTGCCTTCCTGCTCCAGAATCTGCCGCCGGGCCTCGCGCCCGATAACGCTCTGGAAATCGCGTACCATCATCGGGTACGGATGCGCACCGGCCACCGTACCGATCAGATAGAAAGTATCGTCGATATTGGTAACCCAGTCGCGCATGGCCTCGTTCATGGCATCCTTGAGCGTGCGCGTACCCGACTCCACGGCAACCACCTCGGCGCCCAGCAGCTTCATGCGATACACGTTCACCGACTGGCGGCGCACATCTTCGGCGCCCATATAAATCACGCAACGCAGGCCCAGCCTGGCGGCCACGGTAGCCGTTGCCACCCCATGCTGCCCGGCGCCGGTTTCGGCAATGATGCGGGTCTTGCCCATGCGGGCGGCCAGCAGCGCCTGGCCGATTGTGTTGTTTACCTTATGCGAGCCGGTGTGATTGAGGTCCTCGCGTTTGAGGTAGATACGCGCACCGCCCAGCTTCTTGCTCCAGCGCTCGGCAAAATACAATGGCGACGGCCGTCCCACGTAGTGCGCCAAATCGCGGTCGAACTCAGCCAAAAAGTCCGGATCGTTGCGGTAGCGTGCATACGCTTCGGCTAGATCGTCATGAGCCGCCATTAGCGTCTCCGCCACGAAACGGCCGCCATAAGGCCCAAAATGGCCTTGGGCGTCCGGGTACTGCCGAAAATCGATTTCAGTTGTGTCCGACACGCATTACCTCTTTGATAAACGCTTCCATCCGCGCGACGTCCTTGACGCCCTTGGCCGCCTCCACCCCGCTGCTGACGTCGACTCCGTACGGCCGGCACTGCTCGATGGCCTCGGCAACATTGCTGGCATCCAGGCCACCGGCAAGAATCAGCGGCTTACCCAATCCCGACGGTATTCTGCTCCAATCGAAGCGGCTGCCGCTGCCGCCGAGGCCGCCCAGCGCATGGCTGTCGAGCAGAAACGCCGCGGCATCGGCATAGCGACGGGCATAGGCTGTCGGTTCGACGCCGCCGCCCATAGGCAACGCCTTGATGTAGCGCCGCCCAAAACTCGAGCAGTACTCCGGCGCTTCATCGCCATGAAATTGCAGCAGATCGACCGGCACTCTGGCCAGGACGCGCTCCACATCGCTGGCCGGCGCGTTCACGAACAACGCGACCACGGAGACCAGTGGCGGCAATGCAGCTACGATTTCCTCCGCCTGCTCAGGGGTGACAAAGCGCGGACTGGTTTCGCAGAACACCAGACCCAGCGCATCGGCACCCAGCTCTACCGCGGCCACGCCGTCGCTGGGGCGCGTAATACCACAGATCTTTATGCGCGTACGCACTGCAGAGTCTGCCCTCCGTTAAGAGCCTCGAAGCAATCGGCCGCTCCGTAACGCTCCGTCGCGTAGGCAACGCGAATAACGCACCGGTATTCGCAGCGCCAATAAACCGACCGCACGACTTCCCGCCCCCGGCGCTTTGCCAAAGGGCCGCGAGTCTGACCGCATCCGCGGTCCTACGCAAGCAGACCGACACCATCCGCGTCCGCGCCGAAGTGGGAAATCGTAACCCGCCCAACTGGCTTACGCAAAGACCGGGAGCGCACCCGCCTCCGGCAGACCGAAACGCTTCGGATAACGCACCTTGACCAGATAGAGACCGCTAGCCGGCGCGGTGATACCAGCCAGCGTGCGATCGCGTGCGGCCAGCACCTCGCCGGCCCACTCTACCGGCGCCTCCCCTGCCCCGATTTTCATCAGCGTTCCGGCGATGTTGCGCACCATGTGGTGAAGAAACGCGTTGGCCTCTATATCCAGGTACAGGTAGCTGCCGCTGCGATGAACGCTGAGCCTATCGATACGCCGGATGGGATGGCGTGCCTGACACCCCACCGCGCGGAACGAGGTGAAGTCGTGCTCTCCCAGCAATGCTTGACCGGCCTCGTGCATGCGCTCGGCGTCCAGGTTCTTGTACGTCCATGCCACCCGATTATGCTGCAACGCAGGCCGCAGACGGTCGCAAAAGATCACATACCGGTAAGTCCGTGCTTCGGCGCTGAACCGCGCGTGGAAATCATCGGCAACGGGCTTGGCCCAGCGCAGGCTCACTGTCGGCGGCAAATGGGAGTTGCCTCCCAACAACCACGCGTGCAACGGCCTCTGCGCACTGGTGTCGAAATGAATTACCTGCTGCGTTGCATGAACCCCGGCGTCGGTACGGCCGGCACAGGTCACGGTAACCGGATGCGCGGCAATCCGTGCCAACGCATTTTCCACCGCCTCTTGTATGGTCGGGCCATGGCGCTGTCGTTGCCAACCGATAAAGCTTGAGCCGTCGTACTCGACGCCGAGCGCAATCCGCATGAAACTCCTCAGAACGATTCCAAGAACCCGCTGCAGCGGACTCTATAAGCTGCGCGATATACCGTCCGTGCCATAAGCACCGAAGTGGCAGCAAGATACGGGCCCATTGAAAGCCGGCGCAATATCCAGGATAGCGCCAAACTGGCGAGGCCTGAGGACCCCCACGGCGCGGGGATTATGCTACGCGCGTGCTTGCGTGGACAGCGAAGAGCTCCACGGCCGGATGGGGCCGGAGCGGGCAGGATCGTCACTTGTAGCGGCGACTAGAGGCCACAACGTGCCGCGCCTAGGATGAAACCCGTGATTGCCGCATGTGCAGGACGCACCGCGGGCAAAACGGCTTTGGAGAGCGAGCCAAGCACGCTGCCACGAGCTACGCTCGGGCAAAGGGCTATGACCCCGCTCAACTGGCCCGCCGTAGCATCTGGTCGGCGGCCTCTCTCTGGGCGGCATTGCCCTCTTCCATGACTTCCTCCAGCAGCTCGCGCGCGCCCTCCGCATCGCCCATTTCCAAGTAGGCGCGGGCCAGGTCGAGCTTGGTCGCGACCTCGTCCTCCGTACCTTCCCCCGCAAGGTCCAGATTACCGGCGCCCTCTGAAGCAGGATCGGTATCCAAATCGAACTCCAGCGCCATGTCGAACTCCGCGCCCTGCTCCTCGCGCTGGAGGCTCTGATCTTCCGGCAGCTCGAAAGCGAACTCATCCAGCTCGGCGCCCTCCGCCCCCGGCTCGGGAGCCGTGGCGAAGTCGATATCGAACTCCAGCGCGTCGTCGGCCTCCACTCCTTCAACGGGCATGACATTAGACGCCGCATCCTGCGCTGCCGGCCTCTCGACATCCAGGTCAAAGTCCAGACTCATATCGTCCTTAGCGGCGGCTTGGCCCGCCGCCTCGCCCCCGGCGAGCCCCGATTCCTGCGCAGCGCCGTCATCGAGCACGAATTCCTCGCTGGTTAACGACGCATCGTCGCTGTCCGTCAGGTCAAGCTGATCGAATGCGTCTTCGGTGCTGAAGAACGGATGCTCGGGCGCAACCTCTCGCCCCAGTTCCACTGCTCGTGCCCAGGCCTCGCCCTCTCCGCCCACCTGGGAATGCAAGATCTGGACATGCTCCTCGAAGCCAGCCCGATTCTCGGTCAGCGCGAAGATTTCCAGCAGTTTCAGACGCAGATCCGTTCGCTCCGGCGTTTGCTCCAGAGCAGCGATGACGGTCGCCTGCGCTTGATCGTAGCGGCCGTAGGCCAGGTAAACGTCGGCTTCACTCAACGGGTCATCGGCAGCCGCCCCATTCTCCAGCGTCTGGTCCTCCGCCGGGGCAGACCCCGGCTCGCTCTCGCTGGAGTCCGGCTCGAGCTGGATGGTGACGGGCGCCGCGGCCGCCAAGCGGCGGCGACGGATCACCAGCAACACCAGTCCTGCCAAAACGGCAGCCGCACCACCCAGGACCGGCAGAACCAAGGGCTCTTCGAGCAAATCGAGCAAGGACGGCTCGGTGGCTGCTTCAGGTGTGGCAGCACGTCCCGATGGAAGCACCGCCGGTGTCACAGCCGGATTTGACCGAGGCGACTCGGCAACCTTTTGCATCGGCGATGCCGGCTCGGGCGTAGCTCCCGCGATCACCCGGTCGAAGGAGGAATCCGTTGCCGTCCCACGCGTCTCCTGACCCGGCATGGCGTCAGCCGGTGCCTGCACGGCACGCAGGTTGATCAGCCGCTCCAGGGAGGCGATTTCCTCCTTCAGACCGATGATCTGCTGCTTGAGATCCTCGTTCTCCGCTTGAAGATTAAGCTGCGACTCGACGACCAGCGCCAGCTCCCGCTCCAGCGCGCGTATGCGCTCCGCCGTAGCCTGCCTTTGCTCTTCGTCGAGGCTGGACCCGCCGCTGGCGCCAGTGCCGCTCTCGCTGGCTGCGACAACCTGCAGCCTGCTCCCGGCAGGCGCAGGGGCAGCCTCAGGCGCGGAAGCGGGCGTCGGCGTTGCAACCGCCGCACTGGAAGTCTGGTGCGCCGCGATCAGCCGCTCGATTTCCCGCAGCGCGGCGCTATTGCGAACACGTGTAATCTCTGCCCGTTCGGGCACCCGCAGCACTGCCCCGCTCTTCAAGCGCGTGGGATCGCCATCCAAGAACGCGTCCGGATTGGCCTTGACCAAGGCAAGCATGGTCTGGTGAACGCCTACGCGCTGGTCAGGGCGAACGTGGTTGGCGACGCGCCAGAGCGTTTCGCCCTCGCGCACAATATACTCGCCCTTGTTCAGGTGGCCCGTGGGGCGCGGAGCCTCGGCGCTAGCGGGACGGCGGGCATTGGCTACGGCCGGCCGCGCGCGTGGCACGGCAGCCTCCGGCATTGCCGGCGAACGAGCCGGTGCCGGCGCGGGAAGCGCGCGCTCTTCTTCGGCAAACACGGGGGGATCGAGCAGCAGGGTATACTCGCGCACCATGCGCCCGCGCGGCCAGCTGACCTCGATCAGGAAATCGAGAAAAGGTTCAGTAATGGGCTCTCGGCTGGTGATGAGAATGACCGGACTGCCATTGTCCGCCGTGACCTCGAAGCGCAACTTGGACAGATGGAAAGGCCGCTCCACGCCGGCCCGCGCAAACGCTTCGGCCGATGCGAGATTGACCCGGATCGAATCGAGCTCGTCAGGCTGCACGGCGTGCAATGGAATTCGCGCCGATAAGGGCTGATTAAGGGTTGAGCGAGATTCGATACCGCCAAGACCAAGCGCATACGCAGACGAGCACAGCGTGACGGTGAAGGCCATCAGAAGATAGGCAAGTTTGCGCGCCATGAGATTCCCTGTTGCCCCAGAGCGGCGGCTCCGGAACCGCCGCTCACCTTGGCTTATCATTAGCTATTGTCTCTCGTGCGGGCCTTACTCTGACAGATAATCGCCAACCCACCGCTCGGCGATCTGAACGCTGTTGAGCGCCCCCCCTCTGCGAACATTATCCGCGACGATCCAGAAATTCAAACCTTTCGGACGCGTAACGTCCCTGCGAATCCGCCCTACAAATACCTCATCGTGGTTTGCCGAGTCGGTAACGGCAGTAGGAAAATCCCCTTCTTGCCCCGCGCCCCCCACAACCGCCACGCCGTCGGCCGCTGAAAGCAGCGCATGCGCTCGACTAACTGTCAAAGGCTCGATGGTTTCCAAATGAATTACGGCCGCATCGCCGAAAAACACCGGCACTCGCACCGAGGTCACGGCCACAGCCAATTCCTCGGCGCCCAACAGGCGACGTATATCGGCAATTATTGCACGCTCTTCGCTGCTGTAACCCTCATCGTCCAAAGTACCGATTTGCGGCAGACAATTGAAGGCGATCTGTTTCGGATAAACGCGAGTCTTAATCTCACGTCCATTCAACAGCGTCACCGCTTGTCCGGCCAGTTCATCGATTCCGGACTTGCCGCTGCCCGATACCGCTTGGTAAGTGGCGACATCGACCCTGGCAAGGCCAACCGCCACGAAAAGGGGTTTCAGTGCCACGGCCAGCGCCGTGGCCAGTCCGTCCGGCACCGCGACGATGCCATCCGCCATGGCCGCCAGCGGCTCGGGATTCACTTCCGGCACCACCAGGGGCACCGCAGTATCGGCTCTCGAGTGTCCGCTGGCATCTATGACTAGACAGCCGGCTGCGGCGGCGCGACGCGCATGTTCCGCTGCCAGCTCCGCACGGCCGCAGAAGAAAGCGATGCGCACGCGGCGGAAATCGAACTCCTCCACCGCTGCCACGCGCAGATAGCCGCCGGCGAACTCGATACGTCCGCCGGCCGCGGATTCCGGCGCCAGCGCATGCACCTTGCCGTAGGGGAAGCGGCGCTCAGCCAATAAGGACAGCAGCGTCTCGCCGGTCAAGCCGGTGGCGCCAACCACCGCGACGTCGACTACTGTGCTCATTCCAACCTCGCGCACCCCCGGTCGTTACTGCTGGAGCAAAATACGCAGCATGCGACGCAGCGGCTCGGCAGCGCCCCACAACAGCTGATCGCCACAGGTGAAGGCGGACAGGTACTGTGGCCCCATGTTCAGCTTGCGCAGCCGCCCTACCGGCACCGCCAAAGTGCCGGTAACCGCCGCCGGCGTCAGCTCGCGCATGGTGATCTCGCGCTCGTTGGGGACCACCTTCACCCACTCGTTGGCTTCGGCCAGCAGGTCGTGGATCTCGTCCAGCGGCACATCGCGCGTGAGCTTGATGGTCATCGCCTGGCTGTGGCAGCGCATCGCCCCGATACGCACGCACAGGCCGTCCACCGGGATCGGGTTGTCGGAGCGCCCGAGAATCTTGTTGGTCTCGACGCTGCCCTTCCACTCTTCCCTGCTTTGCCCATTCTCCAGCTGCTTGTCGATCCACGGGATCAGGCTGCCGGCCAGCGGCACGCCGAAATTATCGACAGGGAACGACGGCGAGTGCATGGTATCGGTTACCGCGCGGTCGATTTCCAGGATGCTGGAGGCAGGATCCGCCAGCAGCGACTTGGCAGCCTCATAAGACGCGCCCATCTGCTGCAACAGCTCGCGCATGTTCTGTGCGCCGGCGCCGCTGGCTGCCTGATAGGTCATGGACGTCATCCACTCGACCAGCCCGGCCTTGAACAGCCCGCCCAGCGCCATCAGCGACAGCGAGACCGTGCAGTTGCCGCCTACATAGGTCTTGATGCCACGGGCAAGCCCCTGCTCGATAACGTCGAGGTTCACCGGATCGAGGATCAGCACGGCATCGTCGTCCATACGCAGCGTAGACGCGGCATCGATCCAGTAACCGTTCCAGCCGCTGCTGCGCAGCTGGGAATACACCGCGCTGGTGTAGTCGCCGCCCTGGCAGGAAATGATGATGTCCATCGCGCGCAGCTCTTCGATGGACTTCGCATCCTTGAGCGGCGGCACATCGCGGCCTATCGCGGGACCGGGCTGCCCGAGCTGGGAAGTAGTGAAGAAGATCGGCTCGATGAGATCGAAGTCGCGCTCCGCCTGCATCCGTTCCATCAACACGGAACCTACCATTCCGCGCCAGCCGACAAATCCTACTTTCTTCATGGTAATGAGTAGCCTCTAGGGTTCTGCGTGAATTCCGAGCCAGCCACCGCGTTCATGCACGCAACGCCGCGACTACCGCGTCGCCCATCTGGCGAGTGCCTACCTTGGTGCAGCCTTCGGTGAAAATATCCGCTGTGCGGTAGCCTTTGTCGAGTACCTGTCCCACGGCATCTTCGACGCGGTCGGCGAGCGTTGGTTCATCGAAGCTGTAACGCAGCATCATGGCAACCGAGAGAATAGTGGCCAGCGGGTTGGCGAGATCCTGGCCGGCGATATCGGGCGCCGAGCCGTGAATGGGCTCGTACATGCCCTTGGAACGCTCATCCAGCGACGCCGACGGCAGCATGCCTATGGAGCCGGTAAGCTGAGCCGCGCAATCCGAGAGGATGTCGCCGAACATGTTCTCGGTCACGACCACGTCGAACTGCTTGGGAGCGCGCACCAATTGCATGGCGGCGTTGTCCACGTACATGTGGGTAAGCTCTACCTCGGGGTAATCCTTGGCGATACGGTTCATGACCTCGCGCCAAAGCTCGGAAACTTCCAGCACGTTGGCCTTGTCCACCGAGCACAGTTTGCGGTTTCGCTTGGCCGCCGTATCGAAGGCCAAGCGGCCGATGCGCTCGATCTCGGCCTCCGAGTAGATCATCGTGTTGTAGCCATCGCGGCTGCCGTCGGCGTGGGTGCGAATCTCGCGCGGCTGCCCGAAATAGATCCCGCCGGTGAGCTCGCGCACGATCATGATATCCAGCCCCGCGACCAGCTCCGGCTTGAGCGAGGAGGCTCCCGCCAGCTGCGGATACAGAATGGCCGGGCGCAGGTTGCCGAACAGGTTGAGCTCGGAGCGAATCGCCAGCAGGCCGCGCTCCGGACGCAAGGGCCGGTCCAAGGTGTCGTACTGGGGACCGCCAACGGCGCCCAGCAGCACCGCATCGGCGGCCTTGGCCGCATTCAGGGTCGACTCCGGCAGCGGCACCCCTTCGGCATCGTAGGCGGCGCCACCGATCAACCCCTGCTCCAACTCACAGGCAAAGCCGAAGTCGTCGCGCAGGCACTCTATGACTTTGACGGCCTCGGCCACGATCTCCGGACCTATGCCATCGCCAGGCAGAACCAGAATCTTCTTGCTCATTCACTTGCCCTTGATCTTATTGCGCAGAGGGCACCGGCCACAGCCGATGCCCTCTGGCGAGAACTCTAGCCGTGTACGCCCCGTGCTGACCGGGACGCTGGACGCCGCACGCAGTCTCACCCCTGGGCGAACAGCCAGGGCGCCTGCTCACGCCGCCTCTGCTCGTAGGCCTTGATCTCGTCGGCATGTTGCAGCGTCAGCCCGATCTCGTCCAAGCCGTTGATCAGGCAGTGCTTGCGGAACTCGTCCACCTCGAAGCGGAACACCTGCCCCCCCGGCGTGGTCACCGTCTGCGCGGGCAGATCTATGGCCAGCCGATAGCCAGGGGTCGCCTCGACTTCCTGGAACAACTGCTCGACCTCTTCCTCGCTCAGCACGATGGGCAGCAAGCCGTTCTTGAAGCAGTTGTTGTAGAAAATATCGGCGAAGCTCGGCGCGATGAGCGCGCGAAACCCGTAGTCCGCAAGCGCCCAGGGCGCGTGCTCGCGCGAGCTGCCGCAGCCGAAGTTGCGCCGTGTGAGCAGCACCTGAGCCCCCTGATAGCGCGGCTGGTTGAGGACGAACTCCTTGTTCAGCGGCCGCTTGCTGCAGTCCTGGCCCGGCTCGCCCTGATCAAGATAGCGCCACTCGTCGAACAAGTTGGGACCGAAGCCGGTACGCTTGATCGACTTCAGGAACTGCTTGGGAATGATGGCATCGGTGTCCACGTTGGCGCGGTCCAACGGGGCGACCAAACCGTCGAGCGTCGTAAACGGTTGCATCAGAAGTTCCTCACGTCAACGAAGTGTCCGGCAATCGCCGCTGCGGCCGCCATTGCGGGACTGACCAAATGCGTACGGCCGCCGTGTCCTTGGCGGCCCTCGAAATTGCGGTTGGAGGTGGAGGCACAGCGCTCGCCCGGCTCCAGCCTATCGGCATTCATGGCCAAGCACATCGAACAGCCGGGCTCGCGCCACTCGAAACCGGCCTCGATGAACAGCTTATCGAGGCCCTCGGCCTCGGCCTGCTGCTTGACCAAACCCGACCCGGGCACCACCAGCGCCTGCTTGACATTGGCGGCAACCTTGCGGCCTTTGATGACCGCCGCGGCGGCGCGCAGGTCTTCGATGCGGGAGTTGGTGCACGAGCCGATGAAGACCTTATCCACCTTGATGTCGGTGATCGGGGTCTCCGGCTCCAAGCCCATGTACTCCAGCGCGCGGGCTATGCTGTTCCTGCGCACCGGGTCGCTTTCCTTGAAGGGATTGGGCACCCGTCCGTCGACGGGCGCCACCATCTCCGGAGAAGTGCCCCAGGTCACCTGCGGCTTGATGTCGGCCGCATTAAGGCGTACCACCCTGTCGAACTGAGCTCCCTCGTCGCTCTTGAGCTCGCGCCAGCTGGCCACCGCCTTCTCCCACAACTCGCCCTTGGGCGCGAACGGACGACCCTTGACGTATTCGATGGTCTTCTCGTCCACCGCCACCATCCCGCAGCGGGCCCCGGCCTCGATCGCCATGTTGCAGACGGTCATGCGCCCTTCTATGGACAAGGCGCGGATGGCATCGCCGCCGAATTCGATCGCGTAACCCGTTCCGCCGGCGGTACCGATCTCGCCTATGATGGCAAGCACGATATCCTTGGCCGTTACCCCGGGTCCGACCTCGCCGTCGACGCTGATCAACATGGTTTTGGACTTGCGCTGCATCAGTGTCTGCGTGGCCAGCACGTGCTCGACCTCGGAGGTGCCGATGCCGAAGGCGAGCGCACCCAGCGCGCCGTGGGTAGAGGTGTGCGAATCGCCGCAGACAACGGTCATTCCGGGCAGCGTAGCGCCTTGCTCCGGTCCGATGACGTGCACGATACCCTGGCGCGGATCGTTCATATCGAATTCGGTAATACCGAACTCGCGGCAGTTGCTGTCCAGCGTTTCGACCTGCAGCCTGGATACCGGATCGCTGATGCCGCGGCTGCGGTCGGTGGTCGGCACGTTATGATCGGCCACGGCGAGATTGGCCTCGACCCGCCACGGTTTGCGGTCCGCTAGCCGCAACCCCTCGAAAGCTTGCGGCGAAGTGACTTCGTGCACCAAGTGGCGGTCGATGTACAGCAAGGTAGAGCCGTCGCTGTTCTCCCGCACCACATGGGCGTCCCACAACTTGTCGTAAAGCGTTTTTGCGGCCATAGCACACTCGAATCTGGTTTTGCCGGCATGGCATTAGACCATCCGGGCATTATAACGAAACGGAGCTCGCATCGATCGCGACTACAAGCTCATCCTAGAAGCCCGACCAAAATAAAACAAATTGATAGAGGTTATTTTTCCCATTCCGCTCTGGAATATCATGAACCCGGTTCATGCGAGGAGCCGCCCCACGGACTGGCTCCGAAGGCTCGTCCCGGAACCTGCGCATAGGCAAGCACGCTGGCAAAGGCGGCCAGTCCTGCCGCCAGAAGGAAGGTCATACGCCCCCCGACCAGCGTCCACAGATAACCGCTGAGCAAACTACCCAGCGCCACTCCGGCCCCGAACGTAAGACTGCTGTACAGCGCCTGACCACGCCCCTGGTTCGAGCCCGTAAAATAGCGGTTGACCAGCTGTATGCCGACCACGTGATAAATGCCGAAAGTGGCCGCATGCAGCAGCTGCGCGGCAACCAGCACGGCCAGAGAGTCGGCGAACTGCCCGATCAGCGTCCAGCGCAAAGCGGCCAGAGCCAAGGTCGCCGTAATCAGCAGGCGCGGGCCGAAGTACGGCAGCAAGCGATGCATGACCAGGAAGATCGCGATCTCGGCCACCACGCCCAACGCCCACAAGATGCCAATCGCGCCGCTGGAATGCCCGTGATCCTGCAGGAATATCGTATAAAACGCGTAGTACGGCCCATGGCTGGCCTGCAGCAGGAAGCACACCAGCAGAAAGCCAAGCACCTGCGGTTGCAAAACCACCTGGAGAAATGGCGCCGCCTCGGCATCCCGCACCCGTTGCCCACGCTCGGGCACCAAGGCGCTGGAGAGCGCGAGCGCGGCGAACAGCAGCAGGATAATCCAGGGCAAGACGTTCTCGCTGTAGCGGTCTATCAACTCCCCGACCGCTACGACCGCGACGATGAAGCCCACCGACCCCCAAAGGCGGATCCTGCTATACGCGGCCTCCCGCCCCTGCAGATGATTCATGGTGTTGGCCTCGAACTGAGGCAGAGTCGCGTTCCAGAAGAACGCGAAGGTGGCCGTCACCGCCGCCATCCAGCCATAGCCGGGCGTCAGCAACACACCTGCAAAGAAAATCAACGCGGCCAGGCAACTCAGGCGCACGATCAACATGCGGTGACCGATACGATCGACCAGCCAGCCCCACACGTTGGGCGCGACGATGCGCGTGGCGTGCAGGATGGCCATCAGCTCGCCGATCTGGGCCGCGCTGAATCCCTGACTGCGCAGATAAGGCGCCCAGTACGGGGCCAGCACGCCAAGAATGGCGAAGTAGCAGAAGTAGGCCCAGGACAGCCGCCAGTACGGCAGGGCAGCGAGCATTCAGCGACCGGCCGGAATGACCGGAGTGCCCGACTGGACGTCGGCGTTCTGCCCGCGATGTCTTAGCGCATGATCCATCAGCACCAGCGCCAGCATCGCCTCCGCGATAGGCGTGGCGCGAACGCCCACGCAGGGATCGTGCCGCCCGGTAGTAACCACCTCGACCGGCTCGCCGCGCACGTTCACCGAGCGCCCCGGCACTCGAATGCTGGACGTAGGCTTAAGCGCAATGTGGGCGACAATATCCTGTCCACTCGAAATACCGCCCAGCACGCCGCCGGCGTTGTTGCTGAGAAAGCCCTCCGGGGTAATCTCGTCGCGGTGCTCGCTGCCCTTCTGCGTCACGCTGGCGAAGCCCGCGCCGATCTCCACACCCTTGACGGCATTGATGCTCATCAGCGCATGGGCGATATCGGCATCGAGCCTATCGAAAATCGGCTCGCCCAGCCCTGGCGGCACCCCTTCGGCGATCACGGTCACGCGCGCGCCCACCGAGTCGCCCTCGCGGCGCAAGCTGTCAATATACTGCTCTAGTTCGGGCACACGCTCGGGTTCGGCGCAGAAGAACGGGTTTTGCTCCACCGCGTCCCAGTCCTTCAGGGCAAGCGGATAAGGCCCCAGTTGAGAGAGATAGCCGCGGATACGGATCCCGTAGCGCGTGGCCAGATACTTCTTGGCAATGGCCCCTGCGGCCACGCGCATGGCGGTTTCCCGGGCCGAAGACCGCCCCCCGCCACGATAGTCGCGCAGCCCGTATTTCTGCCTATAAGTGTAATCGGCATGCCCGGGCCGGAAGCTCTCGCTGATATTGGCATAATCACGCGAACGCTGGTCGACGTTCTCGATCAGCAGACCGATAGGCGTGCCGGTAGTCCGCCCCTCGAATACGCCCGAGAGGATACGCACCTGATCGGGCTCTCGTCGCTGTGTGGTAAAGCGCGAAGTGCCGGGCCGGCGGCGGTCCAGATCGCGCTGCAAATCCGCTTCGCTCAGTTCCAGCCCCGGCGGGCAGCCATCGACGATACAGCCCAGCGCCGGCCCATGGCTCTCGCCAAAAGTAGTAACGGTGAACAGCTTGCCGAAGGTATTGCCAGACATCGCCTATCGCCTCTTATGGGTGCGGTTGCGCCGGGAAGAACTCGCGCACCTGCTCCGCGGTGAGCAAGAACACGCCATCCCCGCCCCGCTCGAACTCCAGCCACAGGAAAGGTACGTGCGGGTACGCAGCCTCCAGCGCCGGTGCACTGTTGCCGACCTCGACCACCACGATCCCCTCGTCCTTCAGCCAGTTGCCGGCCTCGGCGAGTATGCGCCGCACTATGTCCAAACCGTCCTCGCCGGCCGCTAGGCCCAGCACGGGCTCATGCCGGAACTCCGGCGCCAGCTGTTCCATGTCGCGGCGGTCCACATAGGGCGGATTGCTGACGATCAGGTCGAACCGCCTGTCTCGCGGCACCGCCGCGAACAGATCGGACACCAGCGTTTCCACCCGATCCTCGACGTGATGACGCTGAATGTTGATCTGCGCCACCTCCAGCGCTGCCGGCGAAATATCGGCGGCAATTACCCGCGCCTGCGGGAACGCGTAGGCGCAGCCAATGGCGATGCAGCCGCTGCCGGTACCCAGGTCGATGACCTCGGTCACACGCTCAGCATCCAGCCACGGGGCGAACTGCGCCTCGATCAGCTCAGCGATGGGCGAGCGCGGTACCAGCACCCGCTGGTCCACATAGAAAGGCAACCCGGCAAACCAGGCTTCATGGGTCAGATACGGCAGCGGCAAACGCTCATGGATACGCCGGCGCACCCGCTCCACTACCGCCTCGCGCTCGCCGCGCGTCAGTCGCGCCCCAAAATACAAGGCCGGCAAATCCACCGGCAGATGCAGCGTATGCAGCACCAAGGCGGCGGCTTCGTCCAGCGCCGACGCAGTTCCATGACCGAACACCAGCCCCGCTTCCTGGAAGCGGCTGGCCGCCCAACGTACGTAATCGCAAACGGTATCCAACTCGGCGGGGACTTCGGTCAAGCTATCCATATTCTGTGATTCCGGCTCGAAAGGGCCTAGATGATACCGGAATCACGATCCGCGGGTAATGCGCCCCGGCGGCAGCTGTGGAATAATCTCCTCACCATGACAACTAGAACCCGCTCCTCCTACATCCCTATAGTGATCGCCACCGCCTTGATAGCTCTGGGCATAGGCGTCTGGCTGGCGTTGACTACGGTGCCCTATATCGCCCACCAGGAACCCGCCGAGCTCGAAAGCGCGACCTATCTGGGCGGCGGCAAGCCGGTCGTCGACTTCAGCCTCATCGATCACCGCGGACAGCCCTTCGACAACAGCCGCCTGCTCGGCCAATGGACCTTCGCCTTTTTCGGCTTCACCTATTGCCCTGACGTCTGCCCGATGTCGTTGGCGGTACTTAATACGGTCGAGCAAATGGTAAAGGAGCAGGCGCCCGAGCTGCCGCTCCAAGGCGTATTCATCTCGGTGGATCCGGCGCGCGACACTCCCGAACGCCTCGCGCAGTATGTGCCGTTCTTCAACAAAGGTTTCCTGGGCGTCACCGGCGACGAGGAGGAGCTGCAGAAGCTCAGCCGCGACCTCGGAATCCTCTACATTCGCGGCGAGCCGGACGCGAACGGTAACTACTTGATCGATCACAGCTCCTCGTTGCTGCTGTTCGACCCGCAGGGTGACTTGGTGGCGCTGTTCCGCGCGCCCCACCAGCCAGAACCGGTTTACCGCGACTTCACGCGCATCGTTAACTTTCACCGATAAGCGAACCGCCTATGTCCGCTGCTCCACAGCGTGGCGCTGACGCCGCGCGCCTTTCCGACTGGCTGAAAAGCCTGGCCCTTTACCCGCTGCCGCACCATGCGATTTCGCGAGTGGTCCATGCGGCCGTACGCTGGCGCCTGCCTTGGTGGAAGAACGCGCTGATCGGTGCGTTCTCCCGCGCCTTCCGCGTCGACCTGAGCGACGCCGCAGAGCCCGATCCTTATCGGTACGACAGTTTCAATCAGTTTTTTACGCGCGCGCTCAAGCCGGGCGCCCGTCCTCTGCCTGCCGATCCGCAGGCCATCGCCTCCCCTGCCGACGGCACCATCAGTGCGCTCGGGCCTATCGACGGCGACCGCCTGCTGCAGGCCAAGGGCCGCTATTTCACAGTAGCCGAGCTGCTCGGCGGCGACGAGGAGCTCGCACGCCGCTTCCACGGGGGCCGTTTCCTCACCGTTTATCTCTCGCCTCGCGATTACCATCGTGTCCACATGCCGGTGAGCGGCCGCCTGGAGCGCATGATTCATATCCCTGGCCGGCTGTTCAGCGTCGCCTCCCACACAGTGCGCACCATTCCGCGGCTGTTCGCGCGCAACGAGCGCGTCGCGGCCGTGTTCGAAAGCGAACGCGGTCCGCTGGCGGTGGTGCTGGTGGGCGCGATCAACGTAGGCAGCGTCGAAGTCGTCTGGTCGGGCGAAGTGACCCCACCGGCCGGCCGTTCG
Source organism: uncultured Alkalilimnicola sp. (assembly GCA_964460035.1). GTDB lineage: Bacteria > Pseudomonadota > Gammaproteobacteria > Nitrococcales > AK92 > CAYWPG01. The sequence continues at coordinate 8,619 of CAYWPG010000008.1, read as the reverse complement.
GTCAGGACGTGGAGCTACACCGGACCGGATGCCATAGCCTTGGAGCGCGGCGCCGAGCTCGGCCGCTTCAACATGGGCTCGACCGTCATAGTGCTGTTCGGGCCGGATCAAATAGAGTGGGACGCAACGCTTGCGTCCGAACAAAAGGTCAGAATGGGACAGCAGCTGGGGCGGTATCGCTAAGACCCGCCCCAATCTATCGGCAAGTGGGCGCGGCGGACGCGCGTGGCGCTGTCGTCAGGCCCGCTCCACCGGAAAGGCGATAACCTCGTCGATAGCCTGTGCGCCGCAGGCCAGCATCACCAGCCTATCCACCCCCAGCGCGACCCCTGCACAGGCCGGCAGGCCTTCCTGCAACGCGGCAAGCAAGCGGGAGTCGATCTGCGAGACAGGCTGTCCCTGCGCCACCCGGTGCGCTCGCTCGCGCTCGAAGCGTCGCGCCTGCTCCACCGGATCGACCAGTTCATGGAAGCCATTGGCGATTTCCATGCCGTCTATGAACAGCTCGAAACGCTCCGCCACCGCGGGGTTGCCTTCGCGCACGCGGGCCAGCGCCGCCTGCGAGGGGGGGAAATCCACCACGAATACCAGCGCCTGCGGCTCCAGCGCCGGGGCCACCACGTGCGAGAACAGCAAGTCCAACCAGGCGTCCAACCCCTCCAGCCCCTGCGGCGCAATGATGCCGTGACTACTGACGCAGGCGGCCAGCTCGGTTTCCGTGGTCGCGAACGGATCGACGCCGGCATGGGCCAGAAACGCATCCCTATAGCTGAGCTCGACGCGCCGGGAGATTCCCAATATCTCCTCGGCCAGCGCCGCGACCTCGTCCATCAACTGCTTGTGATCGAAACCGACGCGGTACCACTCGAGTATGGTGAACTCGGGGTTATGCCGCCGCCCGCGCTCATCGGCGCGGAACGCACGGCATAGTTGGTATATGGAGCCGCTCCCCGCAGCCAGCAGTCGCTTCATCGCGAACTCCGGCGAGGTCTGCAACCACAGCACGCCGTCTGCCGGGGCACCGGGCCCACGGTACGGGCAACACAGACTGCCGAGATTGGGGTCCAGATTGGTGGCCGCCGAAAGCGCGGGCGTCTCGACTTCCCAGACATCGCGCAACGCGAAGAAGCGTCGGATCTGCGCAAGAATCTGCGCGCGCCGCCGCAAGTTCTCCAGCGGCGCGCTAGGACGCCAGTCAGCCGTCAAAGCCAGGCTTAGTCCTTGACGCGAGCGACATACTCGCCGGTGCGGGTATCAACCTTGAGTACTTCCCCAATCTCGATGAACAACGGAACGCGCACCACCGCCCCCGTTTCCAGCGTCGCAGGCTTGCCCCCGCCACCGCTGGTATCGCCACGCACTCCCGGATCGGTGTCCACCACCTTGAGCTGCACGAAGTTCGGCGGCTCCACGCTCAGCGGCTCGTTGTTCCACAACGTGACCGTGCAGATATCCTGCTCCTTGATCCACTTCACCGCGTCGCCCACTGCCGTCTTGCTGGCCGTGTACTGGTCGAAGCTCTGCGGGTCCATGAAGTGCCACTGATCGCCGTCGTTGTAGAGGTACTGCAACTCAAGGTCCACGACGTCGGCGGCCTCGACACTCTCACCCGACTTGAACGTGCGCTCGATCACGCGGCCGGTCTTGAGATTGCGCACCTTCACGCGGTTGAAGGCCTGGCCCTTGCCGGGCTTGACGAACTCGTTCTCGACGATCGCATAAGGATCGCCGTCCAGCATGATCTTCAGGCCACCCCTGAACTCGTTGGTGCTGTAACTCGCCATGAATCCCTCGCTGCCGTTCTGGCTCACGCAGATATAACAGTCGCGCATCCTAACGGAAAAGGCCGTCGGTTAGAATAGATAGCTCATATCCAATGTCGAACCGGAGATCATGAGCGCAAGCCCGCAAACGAGTCGCAAGGCGCCGCCGCGCTGGCAACAGGAACTGGCCCAGGCGGTACGGGACCCCGCGGAACTGTTGCAGCTGCTGCACCTAGACCCGGCGCTGCTGCCCGCTGCCGAAACCGCCGCCAAGCTGTTCCCCCTGCGTGTGCCGCGCGGGTACCTCGCGCGCATACGCAAAGGCGATCCGAACGACCCGCTACTGCGCCAGGTACTGCCGCTAGGCGCGGAAAACAAGCCGGCGCCGGGCTTCGCTACCGACCCGGTAGGCGATATGGCGGCCATGCGCGGCCATGGCGTCCTGCACAAATACCGGGGCCGCGCGTTGCTGGTGACCACCGGAGCCTGCGCGATCAACTGCCGCTACTGCTTTCGCCGCCACTTCCCTTATGGTGAAGCCAACGCGTCCGCGGACCGCTGGAGCGGCGCGCTCGCGTATCTGCGCAAGCATAAGGACATCAGCGAGGTGATCCTCAGCGGCGGCGATCCGCTGGCGCTCAACGACAGGCGCCTGCGCGAGCTCGTCACCGCGCTGGCCGAGATTCCGCATTTGCGGCGCCTGCGCGTACACAGCCGCCTGCCCGTGGTGCTGCCCGAGCGCGTGACCGCCGAACTGGTGGAGACGCTCACCTGCACCCGCCTTACTCCAGTACTGGTGCTGCACGCCAACCACGCCAATGAGTTCGATATGGCAGTGGACGCCGCGCTACGGCCGTTGCGCGAACGCAATGTCACGCTGCTCAACCAAGCGGTGCTGCTACGCGGTGTCAACGACAGCGTGGAAGCGTTGGCTGCCTTGAGCGAGCGGGGGTTCGAAGCAGGTGTGCTCCCCTACTACCTGCATCTGCTCGACCGCGTTCAGGGAGCCGCGCACTTCGAAGTACCAGAAGCACGCGCCCGCCGCTTGCTGGCGGAACTGGCCGCCCGTATGCCAGGGTATTTGGTGCCCAAACTGGTGCAGGAGCGTGCCGGCGAGCCGAACAAGACCTTGATCGCACCCGAGTAAATACCGCAGTGGCGTCTCCAGCGGCGTACCGCGATCAGGGTTGTCACGGGGCGCAAGGACAGCGGCGGGCGCAGACAAATGGAGAGCCATTGCACGCCTGCAAGGAAGACGCCGCTACACCTTGCATGCGCCGTCCCGGTCGATTGATAAATTCCTTATTGGCGATTTCCCGCCACCCGCCTATGCCCGATGACGATGCGGCCACTTCAAAGAATTAACTCCGGGCCTGGCTTTGGTCAAAACAAGCGCCGTATATTGCCATATATTATTGTGAAGGCTCGCGGCTTACGATAACGATAAAAAACATACAGGGACGACCATCGCAATGTTTTGGAGCAGGCACAGCATAGATGCAGCACCTGCAAGCCCCGCCAGGCAGCTAGCGTTTTTCCAACGACAACCTCAGGCCCTGGAGCACCGGTTAACAAGCTCTCTACGGCCAACCCGGGCACGGCAAATCGCCGGCCCTATGGACGGCTGCAGGCGATTGGCCGGCGGTGCTGCCTATTGCCTGCCTGCTTAGCGAGCGGTTCGATATTGCCGCGCCTGCACGAGAAAAGACTCGAATAAAGAAGGCGCTTCAATTTGCAGCCAGAGGCCATCACTGGCCTCTGGCCCGGGGGAGAAGCTAGGGATCACATGGATAACGTCTTGCACCTCCTCATTGCCGAGGAGTCCTTAAACGATGCCGAAATGCTACTGAGCATGCTTCGCAACGGCGGCCACGCAGTGCGCGCCGTACGCGTAGAAGACGAGGAAGAGCTGCGCGATGCGCTGGACCAGAATGCTTTCGATCTTTTTCTGTGTTCGCTGAATCTGCCGTTGCTGCCATTGTCTCAGGCGCAGCTGCTCGTTCAGCAGGCGGCCAAGGATATTCCCGTGATCGCCGTCAGCGAGCAGGACGATCCCGAGCTGCGCCGGCAGGCCATTGCCGATGGAGCAGTGGACATGGTCAGCAAACAGGACCTGTTTCACCTGCAGCACGTAGTCTCTCGCGAACTTGGCGGTGTACATGACCGTCGCCGCTTGCGCCGCGTGGAAGCGGCGCTGCGGGAGAGCGAGCGCCGCTGCTACGCGCTGCTGCAAAGCTCGCGCGATCCCATCGCCTATGTGCACGAAGGGATGCACATCTACGCCAATGCCGCGTATCTGGAGAAGTTCGGATTCAGCGACTTCGCGGAAATAGAAGGCCTGCCGCTACTCGATCTGGTACAAGGCGAGAATCGAACCAGGCTCAAGGAGTTCCTGCGCGACTTCCAGAAGGGCAAGACGGACCTAGAGGAGCTGGAGCTTGTAGTGTGCGGCGACAGCCATCCCATCCCCGTCACAATGAGCTTCTGCAAAGCCAGCATAGAGGGGGAGGATTGCACGCAGATCCTGCTGCGCGACCGCGGCACCAGCCAGGAGCTCGCGCGCCAGCTGGACGATCTGAGCAAGCGCGACCTATTGACGGGACTGTTCAACCGCAATCATTTCATGGAGCAATTGGACAAGGCCGTCATCAAGAGCAAAGGAGCCCGTGGCACTGTCAGCCACGCCCTGCTTTACATCCAGTTAGACAACCTGGACGCGTTGCAGCAGTCCGTGGGCATCACCGCGGTGGACGGCGCCATCGCGCAGCTCGCGCAGATACTGGCGGCGGAAGTGGGTGCAGACGGGCTGGGCGCGCGCTTCGCTGACGAAACCTTCGCCGTGCTGTTGCCCGACACGGGGGTGCACGAGGCCATCGCACTGGCCGAAGCCATCCGCCAGCGCGTCGAAGAGCACGTCGCGGAGGTGGAAGGGCGTACTATTACAACCACCTGCAGCGTCGGTGTCTGCATGCTCGGGGAAGCCAGCGAAAGCGCCACCGATGTTGTCAACCATGCGCGCCAGGCGGCAGAGGTCGCGCGCGGCAACGGCGGCAATCGAGTGCATCTGCACGATGCCGCAGCCGGCAACGGCAGCTCAACTGCCTTGCGGCGGCAGCTGGAGGCCGCGCTGGCCGACAACGATTTTTTCCTGGTGTTCCAACCGGTGGCCAGTCTAAAGGGCGCGACAGCGGAGCGTTATGAAGTTCGGCTGCGGTGGCGCACCGAGGATGGAGAGGTTCTGCCGCCGCAGGAATTCGTCCCGCAGGCCGAGAAAGCCGGCCTCATGGCGGCGCTGGACCGCTGGACGACTCAAGCGGCCATCCGCCTGTTGGTGCAGCGCCTGGCCGACGGCCATGACACCCTGCTGTTCATCAAGCTCTCCGGCGCAAGCCTGACCGACCACAAGCGCTTTATCGCTTTTCTTGGCGAACAGCTCGACACGCATGGTCTGGATGGGCGGCGGCTGGTCTTCCAGTTGAACGAGCCCGAGGCCCTGACCCAGCTCAATCACGCCAAAGAGATATTCCGCGGCCTGAAGACGCTGCAGTGCGGCATGGCGCTGGATCAGTTCGGCAGCGGCCTGAACCCGTTCCAGCTGGTGAAGCACCTGCCGGCGGAATACCTCAAGCTCGACAGTACGCTGACTCGGGGGTTAGCCCATAACGAAGAGCTGCAACAGACGGTCAAGCAAATCATCGCCACCGCTCACTCGATGAACAAGCGGGTCATCGCCGGTTATCTGGAGGACGTGAGCAGCTTGGCGATGCTATGGCAATACGACGCTGATTTCGTTCAGGGCTACTTCCTCCAGGAGCCCGAACCCGAGATGAGCTACGACTTCTCCGGCATGGTGATCTGAGAACAGCCGTTGCCGGCCTATCGTTGCTGCCGGGATAAAAAAGAAAGGGCCGGCCAGGCCCTTTCTTTCCTTTCGCAAAGCGCTTGACTCGGGCGAACCACCGCCCCCGGCTCCGCCTTAACGTAGACGCCCCTGCAATGCCGCAATGCGCTCCTCCAGCGGAGGATGGGACATGAACAGGCGCTGCAAACCGCCGCTGGCGCGCATACCGAAGATACCGAACGCCTCCATCTGATCGGGCAACCTGGCGTCTTCGCTGTTGCGCTTGAGCTTCTCCAGCGCCGCGATCATCTTATGCCGGCCCGCAAGCTGCGCGCCCCCGGCGTCGGCACGGAACTCACGCCACCGGGAGAACCACATCACGATGATGGTGGCAAGCAGTCCCAGCACCATTTGCGCGAAGATCATGGCGATCCAGAAGCCCGGGCCATGCTCTCGCTCGCTCCTGAACACCACGCGGTCGACCAGCTGGCCAATCACCCGTGAGAACACGATCACGAAGGTGTTGAGCACGCCCTGAATCAGCGCGAGCGTCACCATATCGCCATTGGCGATATGGCTGATCTCATGCCCCAATACCGCCTCGGCCTCGTCCTTGTTCATGTAGTGCAGCAGCCCGGTGCTGACCGCGACCAGCGCGTTGTCCTTACTCGCTCCGGTGGCGAACGCATTGATGTCGTTGGAGTGATAGATCGCAACCTCCGGCATGCCGATCCCTGCCTGCCGCGCCTGCCGGCGTACGGTCTCCAGCAGCCATTGCTCGGTGGCGTTACGAGGCTGCGTGATCACCTCGGCACCGGTCATCCGCTTAGCGGTCCACTTCGACATCAACAGCGAGACGAACGCTCCCCCCATGCCGAAAATCGCGGCGATGACTAACAGTCCGCCCGTATCCAGCCAGATCCCCTGCTGGGCCAGGAACGGCGCCAACAGGTTGAGCACGAAGCTCAGCAGGACCAGGATGGCGAGGTTAGTCGCCAAGAACAGGCCAATTCGGCGCATTAACGATACCCCCTGAATGATCTATTGCGGTTGCGCGTTTGGCTGCTCGCCATGCATGCGCGCCCGCTGCCTACCGACCGTAAGTGCCACGCACCCGCGACGCCTGAGGGCAGGCACCGAGCGCTCCCAAGTCGTTGAATACATTATGAGAGACACCGCTGCACTGCGAGCCGAAGCGGACCGGCTCGGTCCGCTTTTCACCCCGTTAGAACCGGTTCGAGTGTGGAAAGTTCATGCTGAACATGATCTACATGATCCCGTATCAGACCGCCAGCGCGATGCTATCCACCCGTTGCAAACCGCGCGGCAACAGACTGCCGCGGCGCCCACGCGCGGCCTGGTAAGCGTCCAGATCGGCCGCCTTGAGCGTGAGCGTGCGTTTACCCGCGGTCAAGACGACGCTGCCTCCAGCAGGTACCGACACCACTCCCACCAGCCGCTCTTCGCCGCTGCGCAGACGCTCGTTAGGAATACCGATGATCTTGTTGCCTTTCCCCTTGGCGAGCTTGGGCAACTCGGCGGTAGGGAACACCAGCAGGTAGCCGGCGCTGGAGACGGCAACCAGTCGATCGCTCTGCAGATCGAACACCGGCGCAGGACGGACCGCCCGCGCGCCGGCCGGCAGCGATAAGACCACTTTGCCGGCTCGATTCTTTGCATGCAGCTCGCCCAATTCCGTAACGAAGCCATACCCCATGTCGGATGCGAGCAAATACAGCGCCTGCGGATCTCCCATGAGCACGCTCTCGAAGCGCGCGCCCGCGGGCGGGCTGAGACGTCCGGTCAGCGGCTCGCCCTGCCCCCGAGCCGATGGCAAGCTGTGCGCGGCCAGCGAATAGGCGCGCCCGGTGGAGTCCAGGAACACGGCCTGCTGATTGCTACGGCCACGGGCCGCCTGCAGGAAACTATCGCCGGCACGATAGCTGAGTGCTTGGGCATCGACATCGTGGCCTTTGGCCGCGCGCACCCACCCCTTCTCGGACAGCACAACGGTAACCGGCTCGCTGGGAACCAGATCCGCGTCGCTCAACGCCCGCGCGGCCGTCCGCTCGACAATGGGCGAGCGGCGCTCGTCACCGAATTTCTCGGCATCGTGAATCAGCTCGTCGCGAATCAGCGCATTCAAACGCTCGCTGGAACCCAGCGTCTCTCGCAGCTGCTTGCGCTCGGCCTCCAGCTCGGCCTGTTCGCCACGGATTTTCATCTCCTCGAGCTTGGCCAGGTGTCGCAGCCGGAGCTCCAAGATGGCCTCGGCCTGCGTGTCCGACAGCCCGAAGCGCTCCATCAGTACCGGCTTGGGCTCGTCCTCGTTACGGATGATCGCGATCACTTCATCGATATTGAGATAAGCGATCAGCAAGCCGGCGAGGATGTGCAGGCGCGCTTCCACTTTGTCCAGGCGCCATTGCAGGCGGCGGGTGACCGTACGCGTGCGGAACGTCAGCCACTCGGTCAGGATCTCGCGCAGGTTGCGCACCCGCGGCCGCCCGTCCAGCCCGATCATGTTGAGATTGACGCGGTAGCTCTTCTCCAGATCCGTGGTCGCGAACAGATGCGCCATCAGCTCCTCGACGTTCACGCGATTGGAGCGCGGCACGATCACCAGCCGGGTCGGATTCTCATGGTCGGACTCATCGCGCAGATCCTCGACCATGGGCAGCTTCTTGGCCTGCATCTGCGCAGCGATCTGTTCGAGCACGCGGCTGCCGGATACCTGGTATGGCAGTGCCGTGATAATCACATCGCCGTCTTCGCGCACATAGCGGGCACGCATGCGAATACTGCCGTTGCCGGTGGCGTAGAGTTTGCGGATTTCGGCCCGCGGCGTGATGATCTCGGCCTCGGTCGGATAGTCAGGCCCCTGCACGTGCTCGAGCAGCGCATCGATGTCCGCCTCGGGCTCTTCCAGCAGCCTCACGCAAGCGCTGGCCACCTCGCGCAGGTTGTGCGGCGGGATGTCGGTGGCCATGCCGACGGCGATGCCGGTGGTGCCGT
>CAYWPG010000007.1:3058-119633 GCA_964460035.1 uncultured Alkalilimnicola sp. | reverse complement strand
GCGACCCCGATCTGCCCGTGATCGCCGGCGCCATCCCCAACAGCGAACAGCCCAGTGTGGTCAACTCGGAAAACCAGACGCGAGCGACCATACGAACCGCGGGCGGCAACCTTATCGAGGCCGAGGACAGCAGCAGCGGACAGCGGCTGAAACTCTACTCGCCCTATAAGCGGACCTACCTGCATCTGGGGGCCGCCAGCCACGAGGGCGCTGGCTATAGCGTCTCTACCGAGGGGCTGGAGCGTAAGGTCGTCGCCGGCGGCGTTAACACGATAAGTGCCACCAAGGGGCGCATAGAGCTGGGTGAGGACGACGACTACAAGGTGAAGGCCGCTCAGGACGAGCTGTTCCGCTTCCCGCGCAAACATGTGCCGCTGCCGGATGATGAGGACCCCACCGAGCAGGCCGACGCCGTCGACGACGATGGGCGGCTGACCGTGAAGGAGGAACTGTCGGGGCGTCTGCACGTGGATCGTCAGAGCGGCATCCGTTACTCCTGGCGAGAAGGCGCCGACTACCAGTTCCTCGCCGGCGGGGCCGAGAGCTACACCTTCGGACCGCGCTACACATTCAGCGCCCATTCCCACATGGAGGATCCGTTCCGCCTGAAGGCCAAGCCGTTCAGCACTATTCCAACCTTCGCCGAGGGCAGCGCACCGAAACCCGAGACTACACCGGAGTGGGTAAACGACTACTTCGGCCCGTTCCTTGTGGACGAAGCCTCGCGCGAGTGGGCGGCCCGGCTGGCGACGGGCCATGTGAGCGTGGCCAGGCACGACTCGTTCATCTGGCACGAAGGCAATGTCTACGATTTCAGCGACACCAACGTTTACCAGCTAGGAGCGAGTTATAGCGAAATCCACGCCCAGGCCTGCAGCGTCATTAATGAACGCGCCAACGAGGATCTGCTGGATACGGGCGGGCCGAACTGGACCAAGGTCGAGAAGCTGGATTCGGCGCTGGATGTAATGTTGCCGGAAAAGGAAGCCGAGGAAGCGGCCAACAAGGCGGCGGAAAAGAAGGCCGCGATCATGCGTAGTCAAGGCTATGCCGACAAGGTTATCAAGGAGGCGGCCGAGGAGGCGCGGAAAAAGCGTTACGAGGAAGTCACCGACTACGGCGCCGAGGGCCGGTGGCCGTGGCGGCGCGACTTCATGCTGGTGGAGAAGACGTTCGGCAACAAGTACAGCTTTCACAAGGGAGGCCTGATCGAGGTCCGCGCGGGCGATACCCAGGTAGTGAACTGGGGCGGCAACCGAGTAGAGGTCAGCTACGACGAGGACGGCAAGGAGACCTACTACATGTCGGATATCGACGGCGTGAAGACGGTCAAGGAGTACTCCAACCACTCGCCGGGCGTGATATTGAACAAGTTCAGCATAGAGAACTCCACCGGCGAGGCAAGCAATACTTTTACCGCCGAGTTCGCGCCTTTCTCGAGCCTGGAAATCGCCTACGCGCCGGGAGCCAGCGCAGAGATCAAGCTCAATACGGATTTCCAGCTGGGGATACACGGCGGGCTTACCACCTCGGTAGAGACGTACCTAGGCGGCAAGCTCGCAGCGGCGTTTTTCGCCGGGCTGGACGTCAACATTGAAGTTGCCGCCAGCGGCAAGTTCAAGATGGAGAACAGCGAGATCGAAACCAATCTGCCCGGTCTGAAGTTCCTCCACAACAAGATGGATGTGGAGGACAAGATCGTGCAGCTGGAGAGGAAAGTGACCGAGCTCAGGAGTACCCAGGTACTCCTCGAGAATGCCGCCTTCGAGCTTTCGAGGCGTACGCTCAAGATCGAGAACGCACTGAAAATCAGCAGCTAAGGCGACAAGCCCGCGCCCGGGGCAGAGACCGTCCGCGATCCAGCCCGTTGACCGAGCGCCCTGGTGCTCGGGCAATGGGCTGGGTGGCGGATAATGAGGATCCGGGAGTATTGCCAGATCGTCCTGTCCTTTACGGCAAGGGTTGGGTCTGGTCTAAGCAGCGCCTTAAGCACGATTCGCACCGGCCCCTGTGGGAGCAGCGCCCTCGCTGCGCATCTTTGCTCTACCCACCGACTTCGGAGAATCCTTTCGCGACTGGCGGACGTTCCCACCAAAGCGAGTGGCTCTTCTTGCCCGGGGGTGCCCCCGTAGGAGCGGCTCCCGCCGCGAATTTCCGCGTCGCCGACCAAGTTTTTCAGTATGCTGCTAGGCGCGATCGCGAGTGCGGGCGTATAGACTACGCGACAGAGCCGTAACCGCAATCCATGTCATGATGGGGCGTGCGGAGCAGCCGCCGACCGAGAAGAAACAACAAGATATTTGGGCGTAGGAAGCGATGACGAGTTTCGAGCTGTGCGATTTCACGCAGCAGGACGCCGACGCGGTCAATCGCGTTGCGCTGGCTGCCTTCGAACAGTACCGCGATCTTTATCAAAACTGGGAGCTGTTCGCCCGGCGCATCGGCAGTATGGCCGCGCTGTCGGATTCGACCGACATTATCGTAGCGAAACATGGCGGCGCCGTGGTGGGGGCTGTGGGCTATGTAGCGCCTGGGCGGCCTAAGGCAGCGTATTTCGAGCCGCAATGGGCGGTGCTCCGCATGCTGGTGGTGGATCCGCCGTTCCGGGGGCTGGGCATCGGCCGTGCGCTTACCGACGAATGTATTCGCCGTGCCAAGCGCGACGGCGCGGAGCTGATCGCTTTGCACACTAGCACCATCATGAAAGTTGCGCTTTCCATGTACCTGCGAATGGGGTTTCGGCTGGATCGCAACGCGCCGGCAATTCATGGAGTGCCGTACGGCATTTACGTGAAGAGACTGGAGGAGTAGAGAGGACGGGCGAGCAGGCTTGCGGTCCGTTGGGCATCCAGGCCGCAGACAGCTCGCGATCGCACGGCGGGCCGGTGGGGCAGGCGGAGGCGGGAATGGAAGTTCGTGTTTATCGGCCGGAAGACGAGGCCGGCGTGATCGCGTTGTGGGAGCGCTGCGGGCTTACCCGGCCGTGGAACGATCCGCGCAAGGATATTGCGCGTAAGCTCTCGGAACAGCCGGAGCTTTTTCTCGTCGGACAGGTCGATAGCGAGGTCATGGCCACGGTCATGGCCGGATTCGATGGACACCGAGGCTGGGTTTACTACCTGGCCGTGGCCCCGGAGCATCGCAGCCGCGGCTATGGACGACAGCTGATGCAAGCGATCGAGCAATCGCTAACGGCGCGTGGCTGTCCGAAGGTGAATCTGATGGTGCGGGCCTCCAACGAGGCAGTCGTGGAGTTCTATAAACGGCTGGGCTACCTGGAGGAGGCCGTGATCAGCATGGGGCGCCGCTTGATCCAGGACGGCTGAAGCCACCAGTCGCCGCGTGCCTCGCGTGTCGGGGCGGCAATCGCATAGACCCTCTCCCCATTACTGTCTACGTGCGTCGGGCCAGCATGCATGGGTATTGCTGCGCGCCGCTGCGGCAGGCTGCGTCATTCGCGAGCAGGAGTCGCCAGGCTTCGCCCTTGCTAGATCTGCTGCAGAAGGATGGGCCGCCTCTGCAAGGAGGGAAAGGTTTTCTTCATGAGTCCCCTTAAGACCAAGTATATCTTGGTCTTTTATGCAGTCGGGCGCGGTTGTGAGGGCAAAAAAAAAGGCGGCGAGCCAGGAGGCTGCCGCCAAAGGGCATTTGCATGCCAGGAGGAGAGACTTCAGTATACCTAAATCATGCTGCGATGCAACACCTCGGTGCATTCCTTTTGCCGATACGGGGGTTGTAGTCCGATACCCCTCGCTCTTGAGGTACACTCACCAACTGTTAGACATTGCTGTTGCGGTTTAGTTCCCATAGCGGGCCAGCCGTGGGGCAGCGGATGCTTGGGAATCGGTACCGGCTATGTGATGCTGCGGCGCCGCTTGCTCGGCCGAGAACGATAAGTGACAACTGTTAGATCGAAGGTGATATTGCGATGAAGGGCTTGCTTCGGAACCTGAGCGTGGTCGTGCTCGCGCTGACCGCGGCGACGGTGCAGGCGAAGGAATTGCGACTGGGATTGATTACGCCGCCAGGACAGGCCTGGACGGTTGAGGCCCACGCGTTGGGGGAATCGCTCAAGCGCGAGAGCGAAGGGCGCTACACGATCAACGTGTATCCGTCGGGCCAACTCGGTAACGAGGCGCAGATGTTGCAGCAGCTGCAAACCGGCGCCCTGGACATGGCGTTCATGACCATGGCGGAGATTTCCAACCGAGTGCCGAACATGGGCGCGTTCTTCGCGCCGTATCTGGTCAAGGACATCGGCGCTGCGGCGGCACTGCTCAAGAGCGATGTGGCCTATGCGCTGTTGGACGAGCTGCCGACGCGCGTAGGAGTGCGCGGGCTTGGCTACGGCATGGCGGGCATGCGCCAGCTGAATAGCCGCCGCGCGATCGAGTCCGCTGCCGACCTGCGGGGCCAGAAGGTCCGTATCACGCCGTTCTTGCCCACCCGCGATTTTCACACCTTCCTGGGAGTCGCTCCCACGCCCATGCCGCTGCCGGCGGTTTACGACGCGCTTGCCAACGGCCAGGTCGATGCCATCGAGATGGACGTGGAGAACATCGTCAATCTGCGTTACCACACGGTAGCCCAACACCTGGTGCTGTCGCGCCATATGATGTTCCCCATGGTGGCGGTGGTTTCCCCGCGGACCTGGGCGCAGATGTCCGAAGCCGACCAGGAAATGCTCCAGCGTCTGACCCGGCAGCATCTGACGGCTCTGCTCAATCGGCTGGTGGACGCCGAGCTGGCATGGGAGCAGGAGCTCAAGGCAATGCCCGACTTGCGCGTGATCGAGGTGGGGCCGGAGTTCTTCGGCGATGCGATAGAACGTTGGGAAGAGCGGTGGGGGCCGCGGGCTCCGGCCCTGGCCGCTTTGCGGGCCGAAGCGGCCAAACATAACAACGTACGCTGATGTTCCTGAAGCGCCGCCCCTGCGCGGCGCTTCATGCTTTCTGACGAGTCGTTGCCATGCCAGAGCTATCGTCGCTGCCTGCCGGAGCGGGCATGAGCTTGTATCGGGCCGCCGAGCGCGTGAGTGCGGCGGTGGCCAAAGGCGAGCGGGCGGCCGCCTGTATTTTGATCGCCGCGGTTGCGATGCTGACCCTGCTGAACGTGTTTACCCGTTATTCGGGATATGCCCTGTATTGGGTGGACGAGGCGGCCATCTACAGCATGGTATGGGCGACGTTGGTGGCGACCTCGCTGAGCGTGCGGCAACGTGTGCTCATCACCATTAGCTTGCTGATCGATGCCGTGGGCAAGCGGGTGCGGCGTGTCATGGTCATCGCCAATGACTTGTTGATGCTGGTCTTCGGGCTTTTCATGATCTGGCTCTGCTGGCGCTGGTTCGACCCCCTCGCGTTGATCCGCGCCGACTTCGACGTCGACGAGTTCGTCATGGCAACCGGCAACTTCATTTACGGCGAGCCGACCAATACGCTGGGCATACGCAAGTTCTGGGTTTGGCTGATCCTGCCGGTATTCGCCGTCACCATTACCATCCACGGGGTGGCCAACGCGCTTGCGTCACTGCTGGGCGAGAGCGCAGCGCGCGGCGTTGCAGGGGAGGCCGCGCAGTGATCCCGGCTATATTGGTGTTCTTGCTGCTGCTGGGGTTGCCTATCGCTATCGTGCTGGCAGTAACCGCCATCGTTTATATCTACCAGTCCGGTAACGAGGTACTGCTGCTGTCGTACCCGCAGCAGCTGTTCGGCGGACTGGAAAGCTACGGGTTGCTGGCCGTGCCGCTGTTCATGCTGGTTGGCGAGATCATGCATGAAAGCGGTATTACGCGCCGTCTGATGCAAGCGGCCAAGGCGTTCGTCGGCACGATGCGAGGCGGGCTGATGTACGTGAACCTCCTCGCCAACATGATGCTGGCTTCCATCCTCGGCTCGGCCGCCGCGCAGATTGCGGTGATGACGCAGGTAATGGTGCCCGAGATGGAGCGGAGCGGCTATCGGCGCGATACGGCCGCCGCTACGACGGCGGCGGCCGGCCTGTTATCGCCCATCATCCCGCCCTCCATGCTCTTTGTTATTTATGGCGTGCTCGCCCAAGTGCCCATAGGCGAGATGTTCGTTGCCGGCATTCTGCCCGGACTGATGATGGCGTTCGGCTTCCTGGTGGTGATTTTCATCCTCGGGTTGAAGAATCCCTACCCGCGGGGCGAGCGCCTGTCCTCGCGCGAGCGAGGGCGCTTTATAGCGGAGAGCCTGCCGGCGGCACTGGTGCCGTTGCTCATCGTCGGCAGCATAGTTGGCGGACTGGCGACCGCTACCGAATCGGCTGCCATCGCTGCGCTGGCTGCGTGGATCGTGGGCCAGTTCATCTATCGCGATTTCAAGCTGGCACGGTTGGGGCACGTGTTGCTCCGCGCGGCGATGAACTCCGCCATGATCCTGATACTCATAGCCACCGCGCAGTTGTTCGGCTGGGTGATCATTTTCGAGAACGTGCCGCAGGTGGTCGCGGACTGGATCCAAATGCTGGCAGACAGTCCGCTGACGTTCATGCTCCTGGTGGTGTTCCTGCTGATCCTGCTCGGCTGCGTGATCGACGCGATTGCTGCGCTCATAATCGTGGTGCCCATCCTGCTGCCTATCGCGACGAACTTGTACGGGGTGGACCCCTACCAGTTTGGTGTCGTGGCATGTCTGACGCTGGTGCTGGGGTTGCTGACCCCGCCCGTTGGCGCGGGATTGTTCATTTCCGCCACCCTGAGCGAGCTCAAGCCCGGGCAGATTTTCCGCGCCGTATGGCCGTTTTTGCTCTCGACGCTGGTCGTGATCCTGCTGTTGTGCTTGAGCCCGGTGTTCGTGACCGCGCTGTTTGAGCTGTTTAATAGGTTCTAACTGCGCTCGGCGCCGGGTTCGAGCAGGCGCGGGCCCGGGCCTTGCTCGCGCAACTCGTCGCGAGGGTTGCGTAACGGGCAGGATTCCAGCGACAGACAGCCGCAGCCTATGCACTCGGTGAGCTGATCGCGCAGGCGGGTGAGGCGCGCGATGCGCTCGTTGAGGTCGTCTTTCCACTTGGCCGATAGCTTCGCCCAGTCTTCCGCTGTTGGTGTGCGCTCCTCCGGGAGCGCCTTCAGCGCTTCGCGGATGGAGGCAAGCGGTATCCCTGTACGCTGCGCGACCTTGATGACGGCTACCCGGCGAAGCACATCGCGCGAGTAGCGTCGCTGATTCCCGGCATTGCGCCAGCTCTTGATAAGCCCCTTGGCCTCATAAAAGTGGATTGCCGAGACGGCCACGCCGCTGCGTCGGGCAACTTCGCCTACGGTGAGGACTTTGCTGATGCGGGGAGGTGTCGCCATCGCTTCTCTCCTTTCTTTATTGGCTGTTGTTGGCGCTACGCCCTGTGCGTCAGCGCGACAAGCTGCCTTTCCTCCTTGGTTGAATTATTGACCTCAAGTGCGCTTGAGGTTCTAGTCTGCGCACGCGTAGCCGTGGTCGGCGCTAGCTCCAAGTCGCCCAGGTCTGCTCCCGCAGTGAGACACCTACAGCCCGGCAGCCCCAGCTGCCGGGACAATACCTTCTGTGGAGATTCTATGTCTGGGTCAACCGATCTGCAGATAGCCGGCGTGGCGTTAGCCGGGGTGAAAGTCAGCCGCTGGGAGTAAGTCCACTGGTAGGAAGGCCTCTTGGGAGCGCCCTAAGACCCGTTTCACGCCTTTGGTGGGCCTATGGCGGCACGCCAGGGCGGTTTGCAGCAAGCTCCGCATCGTTTTCCTTGGGGGCAGCTCCGGAGTCGGGCCGAGGCGGGGCCTTGGGGGCAAGGCGACACGAGTAGTTGCCGCAAAGCGTATGTGTTTGTACTAAAACCCGGAGTTAAAACGTGAGTAGATATAATTTTTCGCCGGGCTCGATATCTATATCTTCAGTGGGATTGCTTCCGTGCGGAGGAGAGGAAATGCGTTGCTCCGCGAGTCGCTGAGCAACGGTACGCCACGGCCGGGGTGCGTCGGTGCGGCAATCGTTTCCGGCCTTTTGTAAAACCTGGGGTCGGAATGATGGCGTTAACGGAGCGCTCAAGATCCGTTTCGTTTGTAAATGATGACCATTGGTGCGCGTTGCTGTATATTAGTTCATCGGTAATGAAGTTGGCGCTAAAATGCGCAAAAAAGCTATTGCTGTATTATTAATATAATTGATATCGAGATACTCAAAGCGCACTGCCGAGACAGTGCGTAGCAGCGCTGCTTTGGTGCGCAGCGCCGGCGCAGGCTGTGTGGTCGACCCCAACAGCAGAGCGGCAGAGCATGGATCTGCTTAGGAGTGGATGGGATGCGCGCAATTCTGTTAGGCGTCGTCGTCTTGGCGGTCGTACAGAGCATCTGGAAGATCCACAACGGGCGTAGGGTCGATGTCGATCCCGCCGCGAATCAAGTGGTTCTTTATTCGACAGCCTCCTGCGCATACTGCGAACAGGCGCGCCAGCTCTTGCGCCGTTACGGTATCGCCTTCACCGAGTACGATATCGAGCGCTCGGCAGAGGGGCGTCGGCAGTTCGAGATACTGCAGGGACGGGGCGTGCCGTTGCTGATCGTTAACGATACGCTTCTGCACGGGTACGATCCCCACGCGGTTGTACGGGCCCTACGTTGAGGCCGGCGAGCTATGGCGGGATCTGCGACGTGCTTGGCTGGTTGTTGTAACTAAGTTGCAACGCAAGAGAGGCGGGTAGTTTGTAACATAATTGAACTGTGTTGCATTCTTGGCTGCTTTTGTGTTGTATATTTGCCTCCGTTTTCGCGTTCGAGTGTCAACTTTGCCCAGGACATAGGAATGGCCGCTAAGATTACACCCCTTACGCGTGCTCTTGCCGAAGCCGGTGAGGTACGAGCGACTCCAATGACAGCGTTCAAACTCGCGCGTAAGTGGTGGGTCGAGGGGCGGCGTCTGAATCTTTCCGCAATGGCCGAAGAGCTTGGCGTCGGCCGTGCGACCATCATGCGCTGGGTGGGCAATAAAGAGCTGTTGCTGGGCGAGGTGCTGTGGTCTATCTACGCAGCCATGCTCGACCACGTTAAGAACGAGGTACGCCACACCCATCCCAACCTTTCCGGGATCGACTACCTGGCCAAGATCTACCACGATATGAACGCGATCATGATCCAGGCTCAACCGCTACGGCGGTTCCTGCGCCAGGATCCGAAGTTCGCGTTGCACGTGCTTACCTCCAACGTCAGCGGCATCCAGGAACGTTTGATAAAGACCTGGAAGGAAATGATCGAGGAGCAGATTGCAGCGGGTAACATATCGCCTCAGATGGATCCGGAGAACATCGCTTACTTTGCGGTGCGCATCGGCGAAGGGGTGGTATACAGCGACCTGATTTGCGGGCGCGAGCCGGTGTTGGCGCCGGCCACTACGGCGTTCCGTCTCCTGCTCTCCTCTCAGGGCCAGGAGCAGGCTGCCAAGCGCACCACCGCCTGAGCCGGGTTCAGCCGCTCTTAATAACTCATTCGGCTATCGCTTGCGCCGCGCTCGCCAGCATTCGGAACCATGGGCGACCGCTGCGGTGCGAATTCAGAATTCTACATAGAGGGCAAGGCCTACGGCGCCGGGTTCGGCAAGCGGCATCACTCTTATGCTGCCGACGTCGTCGAGCGGGTTGAGTTTGACGATGGACTTGCCGATCAGATAACCGGCTAGAGCGCCGGTTATAACGTCGGATGCCCAATGGCCGTCGTCATTGATACGGCTCAGCGATACGGCGCTCGCCCAGCCGTAGGCCAGATAGGGGGTGATACCGTCCGGGTAACGTTCCGCAACCACCGTCGCCACGCCCCAGGTACCGGAGGCATGTCCCGAGAAGAACGATGCGCCGCCCTCGCGCCAGCGCCCGGAGCTATCTTCGCTTTCGTTGGGACGCAAACGGCCCGTGAGCCATTTGGTGGCTTCCGCGAATGCTTGTGTCAGAAATATGCTTTGGGTGGCCAGCGCGGCCGTGTTCATCATCTTGCGATCGTCGAGCAACCACGAAGCGCTCAAGCCTAATCCGATGGCGACCTGCCCTGCGAGGGGCGTGCCGGACTTGTATAGCGCGCGGGAGAGTCTATCCACCCGTGGAGAATCGATATTGCGATGCCACGCCTCGCGTATCTCTTCATCGAGGAGAAAAGCGCCCCCTATGGCGAGCCAGGCGATCAGCGCCTCGGGATCGCCGTTGACGGTGCGGGTATAGATCTGGTTGCCGACGTCCAGCGGTACATCGATGAAGTTGCCGAGGTAACTGCGGGAGGGCTCTTTATCCGTTTCGCGTTCGGCGGTCTTGCCTGCCGGGGGGACTAGGACCAAGCCGGCGAATAGCAGGCAAGCACTCAATCGGAGAAAGCAGCAGAGCGGAAGCAATATGCGGCACTTTTCCGAAGCCGCATGCTCGGCTGCTGTTCGTTTGTCCATCGATCCCCCCAAACGATGTCATACCGGTTTGCTGCTACCCTCCCTGCCGTACTCCTGCGCCCGCCTGGCCATGCGCGGCATGCGATGCTAGCTGTCAGCCGCCATTATAGTCGTGCGTACATGTCATCAGTATGGATTTCGGTGCGGACTATTCGGGCGGCGCCCACTCTGTCTTCTTAATTATCGGTAGATTGCTCTTTTGCTGAAGTAGCGAGAGCGCCCGACATCGCGGGCTTCGCCGCGACACCTTGCCGGCGGCTTGGGCGATGCGGTAGCCGCCGGCAAGGCCCGGGCAGGGGCATGGCAACGCGCTGCGTTCTGCGCAGGCCTTGCAAAGCCGCCTATAGGAAGCTTTACCGCGCACCCTTGCAGCAGTTGCGATCCGTATGGGCGTGTTCATAGGCCCTGCCAAGCGATACGGTGCGGCAACCAGCATCTGAGCCCCCTCCAAGCCCCCGCGGCTATACGGGATTGTCCATTGCCCTGGCGTCCCTTGGCGCCGTACGAAGGCTGTCCTTCCTCCCGGACTTCAGGTTGCCGGGCCCAACGGTTCGGCTTGCCTCTCAGCTTGCACCTTCCAGGCGGGCCAGCGTTCTCGCCAGCCAATCGGCGGGTGCTGCGGGTGGTGCCGCCAGGGTTGGGTCGTGGGGCAGCGTCAGTCTTACGTCCTCGGTGGCGAGCTCCACCCGGCCGCCATGGTGGTATGCGAGCAGGTAAATGGCAAGCGCCTGCGCAGGAGCATGTGGATCGGCGGCACGGATCTGCGCAGTGCCTAGCGGGAACTCGAATGCCACGGCATTGCCGTTGTCCACGGCAGTGCATGTCAGCGCCGCCTGTTGCGCGCTACGCGCCGCGGCGGCGATCAGGCAGCCAAGCAACTGTTGGGCGGCGCGGGCGTCGACGCGCAGCGGCGGCAGATCGGAGGCAATGCGCAGCGCTATCGAGACGCCAGGCGGCGTTGCCTCGGCGATCAGCTCTTCGGCCGTGACTTCGGTGTCGAAGCGCCCGCTAGCATCCGCTGTCAGACGTTTTAGCTCCTCGGTTATGGCCAGTGCGCGTTCAATCTCTTGCTCCGTCAGCCCCCACAAATCGAGCTCAGCCGGTGCGCTGAGATTGTCGCGTGCCGGCGTATCGACACTGGCTTCCAGATAGGCCGCCACCGCGGCGGGCGCGTTACGAAGACGGGGCAGGGCGTTGGCCATGATCACCAAGTCGCGAACGCGGTTGACGTCGACCAGGCGTTGCCAAACGCTGAGTTTCTCCTCAAGCAACAGTTCCCGCTCCCGTTTGAGCTGGAACAGATCCATCGCTTGCTGCAGTTCCGCCCAGAGCTGGCGCATCTCCCACGGCTTGGTGATGTAACGAAATATTTCGCCGCGATTGACAGCATCGATGGCGTCATCGAGATCCGCGTACGCCGTGGTCAGCAGCCGTACGATGTTCGGCCAGTCGCTGCGTACGCGCCGCAGCAGTTCCACGCCCGTGAGGCCGGGCATGCGCTGGTCGGTGATCAAGACGCCGATCTCGTGGCCTTTCCGCTCGAGGATCGCCAAGGCATCCTCTACGCTGGTAGCGGTCAGCACAGGCATCTCGGCACTGAGGGCACGTTCGAAATACTTTAGCGATTTCTCTTCGTCGTCCACGTAGAGAACGGCGAAGTCGCGAGTCAAAGAGTTCTCCTGCATGGGCGAATCCTTCACTCGGTAGCGTCGCGCACAGTGGGCGCGCGCGCCGGGAACTGCAGCTCGAACCGCGTATAGCTGCCTTCGATGCTCTCGCAGCGGATATGGCCGTCAAAACTTTTCATGACCCTGGCGCAGAAACTCAGTCCTAGGCCAACACCACGGCTGCCCGAGAAGCTGGCGAAATCGTCGAAGATCGTCGGCAGCACTTCCGGTGGTATGCCGCTGCCCGTGTCCTCGACATAGAGCAGCGGCGCGGAATCGGTAGCGGTACCAATCCGGATGATACCTCCACCGGCCACACTTAGGGCTCGAAGCGCGTTACGGAGTAAATTGTGGAGCACGAAGACCATAAGCGGCTGCGATCCGTAGAATACGAAGTTCGGGCCGCGTAACCAGTGTACCTGCTCGCGCTCCTGATCCTGAAAAGGAAAGTCGGTCAGAGCGGTGGCAATGCAGTCGTTGATCTCGCAGAGCGAGAATCCCTCGGGGCTGATCGCGGTACTGCCGCAGTTCGCTAGCAGCATGTCAATCACCAGGTTGGCGCGGTCTATGACCCGGCGCACGTCGACGGTGGCACCTTCCAGCGCCGCCAGATGCGACTCGCGGATGCTCTCCACCGGCAGTCCGGCCGCGACGGCGAGTCTATGGCTCTGCAACAAGCGGGGCAGATACCGGTCGATACCATTGGCCGCGGCGCGGATCGTGGCGAGCGGTGTGCGCATCTCATGGGCGATATGCCCGGCGACCGATGCCATGCTTTCCCGCCGCGCCTGCACAAGATCGTGCTGGTGCTTCTGGTCTATGAACGCCTCGAGCGCGTCGTCCAGATCAGCGCGCAGACTCGCCAGATCCCAGGGTTTGGTGATGTAGCGCCGTACCTCGCCGCGGTTTACCGCCGCGATGGCATCGTCGATATCGACGTAGGCGGTGGTCAGCAAGCGGATTATGTGTGGGTATCGCCGACGCGCCTCCTGCAATAGCGACACGCCATCGCCCTTCGGCATGCGCTGATCCGTAAGCAATACGGCGATCCGATCGCCCTGGCTTTCAAGAATGCGCATGGCCTCTGTAGCATCGGCGGCGGTGAGGATGTTGAAATCCTCGCCGAAGGCACGCTCGAAGTACTTGCGAGTCCGGGACTCGTCATCCACGAACAGTATGGTGCCGCGACTAGACGAGGTGCGCATGTTCGGACTCGCTGGCGACCGTCGCCGTTTCGGCCGCTGACGAGGCAGTGGCGATGGGTAGGCCGAAGGTGAATTCGGTCCAGGCGGAAGGCTCGCTCTGCACGGTGAGCTCGCCGCCCAAGTTTTGGATGATGGTCTGACAGATGCTCAGCCCCATGCCCATGCCTTCGCCGACGTCCTGTGTGGTGTAGAACGGATCGAACACCTTGGCCTGGGCTTCGGGGGTGATGCCCACACCGTTGTCGCGCACGCTTAGCAGGACCTTATCGTCTTCTCGGCGGGCGCGGATAGTGATTTCCCCGGCACGTTGTGCTTGGCGAATGGCTCGCGTGGCATTCGCGATCAGGTTTACCAGCACCTGGCTGACGTGGGTTTGCGAGCCGTGGACGATGAGCTCGGGAGATACATCGTAAGTCACCTGAATGTCTCGCAACTCGTGGGTCGTGAGCTGCAGTGCCGCCGTGACCGCATCGGCAAGAGCGAACGGCTGCTGCTGGCTCTTTGCCGGATAGGCGAAGGCACGCAGCTCGGAGGCGATGGCCCGTATTCGCTGCATCCCTTCCTCGACGTCATTGAGAATTTCGGTCAGATCCGGATCGGCCGCCACCGCGGGGTCCTGGCGCGCCAAGGCCAAGGCAGTCAGAGTGTAATTCAAAGGGTTGTTGATCTCGTGCAGCAGGCCCGCCGAAAGTCGGCCGAGGGCATTGATTTTCTCGCTTTGGATGAGCCGCCCTTGGGTCTCCTGCAGCTCCTGCAGCGCTTGCCGCAGCTCGCCGTTACGCTGGGCCAGATCGCGCTCCAGGAGCGCGCCGCGGAGCAGGTTGGCGAGGCGCGTTTGCACTTCGATGCTGCTGAACGGTTTGGTGAGAAAATCGTCGGCGCCGTTCTTCAGCGCGGTGAGCTTGCTGGTTTCGTCGGCGCGGGCGGTGAGCAGCACGATCCTGATGCTGCGCGTTTCCTCCGCCGCTTTGAGCATCCGGCACACTTCCAGGCCGTCGATCTCGGGCAGCATGAGATCGAGCAGCATCAGATCGGGCTTGTGGGAGCGTGCCAATGCGAGCCCGCTTGCGCCATCGCGCGCCTGCAGTACGCGGTAGTCGGTAGCGAGCAGTTCCACAAGATAGCGGCGCATATCCTCTTCGTCGTCAACCACCAGCACGGTTGCCCGTCCGGTATCGGGCGCTGGCGGTTGCGCCTCTACCGGCGCGTACACGCTGCCGTACTCGGCCGCTTGGGAGAGTAGCTGCACCGACTGCTCGGCCGCGCGTTGGGCTTGGTCCGCGTCCAGCTTCATCTGCTCCGGGGCGAGCGCAGGCAGCGTGATGGTCACTTCGGTCCCTTCGCCCAGGCGCGAGCGAATCTCCACCTTGCCGCCATGACGTTCGGTGAGATCCTTGACCAGCGCCAGCCCCAGCCCCGTACCGGCATACCGCCGGGTGGCGGAACTGTCGGCTTGGCGGAAGCGCTCGAACACGTGCGGGAGATCCTTGGAGGAGATGCCGATGCCGTCGTCGCGCACTGAGCAGATCAAGCGCCCGCCGCTGTGCTTGCAGCGAACCCACACATTGCCGCCGGCACCGGTGAACTTCAGCGCATTGCCCAGCAGGTTGAACAAGATCTTCTCCAGCGCGCCGCGGTCTCCGCGCACCCACAGTGCCTGCTCGGCGCTGGCCAGGCTCAAGCGCACGCCTCTTGCCTTGGCCAGATGCCCCATCGCGTTCACCACTTCCGCGAGCAGCAGATCGAAGCGGATCGGCTGGCGCTCCAGCTCCAGCCGGCCCTCTTCGAGGCGAATCACTTCCAGAAGGTCATTGACCAGCCGCAGCAGTCGCAGGCTGTTTTGGCGTACCACTTCCAGCTGTTCGGCAACCTTGGGGGCGAGCTCCTGACGCCGCTGCAGGATGTCTTCCACCGGTGCCAGGATCAGAGTCAGCGGCGTGCGCAACTCATGGCTGACGTTGGCGAAGAACTCCGAGCGGATGCGGTCCAGCTCCGCGAGCTGCTTGTTGCGCTCATCCAGTTGGTAGCTCAGGCGAAACTCGGAGAACCTGCGACGGGTATTGAACAGCACGGAGGTGATGCTGATTACCGCCGTCAGGGTTAAAAAGTACAGATTGTTATAAAGGATTCCGACGTCAATAGGGTCGGGGTGGAAGGTGCAGCTGAGTATGTAAATCCCGATGGTCGACGCCGAGAAGATGAGCGCTTCCAGAAAGGAGGTCGGGAGCAATATGCCCACAGCGACCATCGCCAGGTTCAAGCCCGCGTAGTAGGTCGACTGATAGCCCTCGGTGGCGAATATCATGTAGGCGATCATGGTCTGTGTAGCCATGAGCCACATGAACGTGATGATGGAAATGTAGCGCTTGCCCAGTTGCGTGAAGTGCAGCGCGAGTATCCCGGCGATCACCGCGTCGCACGCCAGACGCAGCGTGAGAAAGTGCCAGAAGCGTTCCGGGTAGATGAAGAAATCGAGCGTAATCCCGGCCGGCACCAGGACCAGCGCCACTATGCAGCCGATCTTGGACTCGGCAACACGATACGCGCGATCCGTTTCTTCGTACGCGGTCCGGATAGCATCGGCGCTATTCATCGCGTGTGTGTTTCTGCAGCTCTAGGAAAACGTTGACGCCTGTGGCATCGCAGTAGAGGTCTCTGATCCACTCGTCGGGAACCAAGGCGCGCATCTGGCCCTCGTCGCGGTAGATCAGGTGCCACTCCAGGATGTGCTCCATGAGGTAGAGAGCCGTGTTGCGCGGCGTGACGTTGGTGACGAGTATTCGCCCACCGGGCCGCAGCCATTGATAAAAGAGCTTCAACAGGCTGGAGCAGGCTTTGTCGGACAGATAGTCGAACAGCCCGGCGCAGTAGATGAAGTCGTAAGTCTGCCGGCCGAGCGGCGTAGCGTTGCGCCCGGACCTGATCATGCGGTGCACGGACTCTTGGACGAAGCGAAAGCGCGGGCGCAGCCCGGCAAGCACCTTCGATTGAGCCAGCGCATGGGTCAGTTGCGCTTGCGCGAAGCGCAGCGTCTCCTCGCTGAAATCGAGCAGCGTGAGGTCGCAGGTCCAGGCCGAAGAGCAGTTTCGCACGAGCCGCTGGACCTCTATGGCCGGCCCGCAGCCGACGTTCAGCCCTACAGCGCGGCGTCCTTGATGTTCGGCCGCAATCGCCGCCTCGGCGAGCCAATCTTCCAGCACATCGATGCGATTGCGGTGCGCTTGGGCAGGCGATGTCTGCAGGTGCAGAGCATTCACGATGCGGGCATAAGTGGTCGCGCCCTCGTACGGTGGGCGCAGCATCATGTTGACCATCTCGTAATCGCCGGCGTAGCCCAGGGGCTTGGTGTACGCACGGTGCACGAACGGAGCGCTCAGCAGCAAGGGGTGCAGCTGCCGCTGCACATAGCGAACGTGTGCTCCGCGTTCATCCTCGCCGACGTTGGCGGCTGCCGCCTCGAAGTCCTGAAACATCGCGTTGAGCGGCGGCAGTACCGAGGCGCAAAGACGCTCCATCAAGGCTTCGTCGGCTTCGCCCTCCGGCGGATCGCCCACTGCACCCTCGGTGTCTGGCTGCTGGATGCGCGACCGCTCCATACGGCTGCTCAGCTCGCTAAGAAAGGCCTGTATTCGCGCCACCGCAAGCTGATAATCGGGCCGGATGCCAGGGCCTTGTGTCCACTCGGCAACGAATGTCTCCACGTCCTCGCAAAGCTGGCGTGGGCTGCCGACCATGTTTGCCGCGCCAGCCCAGTCGTCCATCAAGCGCACCGAGACGATCAGCATCAAGCCGGTGTTGACCAGGGCGGTGACGATGGCACGCCCCCGGTAAATCACCTCGTTGGCCGCGCGAATCTCCAGGTCATGAAGAACCTCGCTCAGCTGGATGACCGAGTCCTGCGTGTATACTTCCATGACCAGCCCAGTCCGCGACAGCGTGACCAAAGAACCTCGGGACGGTTCAAGGCGGCTATTACGGAATGCTATCAGGTGGTTCAGACGCTGGGTTGTACCCACTGGCTGCTCGTTCTCCTGACATGCCGCGGCATCAGCCTTGCAGGCATGCGCCGTTAGCGGCGACGTTATAGACGTTGGTCCGTGCGGGAGATTGCCCCGCGGCGACGCGAAAGTGCAACGATAACGTAGTGCGGCAGCGTTGGAAGCGCGTGCCCTAGTTTTTACTCTAGCACCCTCACCGAGACGCCGCCTGCGGTACCGACGCGGGATGCGCCGCCGCTAGTTGCAAGCGGGGAGACGCTACGGCCGACACTGTGTTGCAGACAGCCGAGCGATGCTGCAGGCGCCGGCGAACGCCGTGGCCGACACCGGCAGCACCACAGGGCCAAGCGCCCCGAACGATCCCGGCGCGGTGCGAGCTTATGGGCTCAGCCGGACACAGGCTTCTCGTTGAACATGGCGATGCGCCCACCATCGACAACCAGATCGTGGCAGTTGACGAAGCTGCCTTCGTCGCTGGCCAGAAACAGCGCTGCGTTGGCGATGTCTTCTGCCAGCCCCGCTCGCGGCAGCGGGGTCGCATTCGCCAGATTGCGCTGCAGCTTGGCGAATTTCTGCTGATTTTCCTCGTCGCTCAGCGTTTGAGCGCGCTGCGAGCCTCCCCAGAAGATAGGCGTCGCAATCGCGCCGGGAGAGATGGCATTGACACGGATGCCATGCGGGCCCAGCTCCGCCCCCGCTAAACGCGTGATGTGGCTGACTGCCGCCTTTGCCGCAGAGTAGAGGTAGCTGCCTTGGCGTAGACGATGAGCCGCGATGCTGGAGTTGTTGATTATGCAGCCGGTGCCTCTCGGTTTCATGACACGCGCCGCGTGCTTGATGCCGAAGACCACGCTGCCGGCGAGCAGCTTCATGGTGGCGGTAAACTGCTCTTCGGTCACGGTCTCGAGAGTGCTGCGGTCGCCGGCGCCGGCGTTGTTGAACAGGCAATCGAGCTGCCCGAAACGTTGTACGGTAGCGTCGATCAGAGCGGCTATATCGGCCTCTCGCGTGACATCGGCAGCTTGGAACATGGCGTCAGCGCCGAGTTCGGCTGCCAGCGCCTCGCCTTTCTCGACGTTCCTGCCGGCAATCACTACGCGTGCCCCTTCGGCGGCAAAGCGCCGCACCGTGGCTTCACCGATCCCGCTAGTGCCGCCGGTGATGATGGCGACTTTTCCTTCCAAGCGTCCGCTCATGATGACGTCTCCTCTTGATTCTGCGTTGGCTTGAGCCTCTGATGAGGTTTGCCCGGTGCTCTGCTGATCGTAGGTGCAGTTTCTGTCCGCGCACCCGCTGTGGGCGGCGGTGCAGGAAGGCACGAGCAGCAACGAGTCTACCGGCTATGGAGGGAAATCGCTCGCGCGTTCGTGCGAAGTTTTGGTTAAAGAGGGGCGCGAGGTGTTAGGTCCGGCGCAAAAAAAAAGGCGGCAGGCCAGGAGGCCGCCGCCAAAATGGCATATGTGTATGCCAGGAGGAGAGATGTGAATCCACTTGCCTCGGGAAGCGGAGCGGTAACGCCCGGCTTACCTTAGCGATGTAGACATTATGTAGTTACTAATGTTGCGTCGCAACATAGAATTACTTGAGGCAGGGTAAGAAAAACTAGGTCTTGTCGTCGCTGCGGCGCATCTGGTGATGCGTGACGCGCTCGGTGAAAGATTATAAACGAATGATCTATGCTGACACAGGTATGAGCGCTAGCGAGCGCTGCTCAGCGGCCGGGGACTATACGATGAAGAAAACCTTGCTGTCGGTAGCTGTTGTTGTGTTAGTGGGGATCGGTCTTCTGCTGTTCCTCTTTCAGCCTCGTCTGTCGCCGCACGCGGTACCTACCGCCGAGGCGCCGGCATTGCCGCCACCGGCGCTTGAGGAGCCGCCGAGGCCCGCGATCGCCTATCCATTGCAAGCGCCCACCGTCGACGACGCCGCAGCCGAGGCGGAGGCAGCCGATGAACCGCTGCCGGAGTTGGACGATAGCGACGATACGCTGGAACGTGCGTTGGTCGCGCTGATCGGCGAGTTGATGAGCGAGGAGCTTTGGCAGCTGGATGGGTTCGTTCGGCGTGTGGTCGTGACCGTCGACAATCTTCTGCAGCCGCAATTGCCGCAACGCTTTCTGCCGATCAAGCCTCCGGGCGGCGCTGTGCTTACCGCCGGGGAGTCCGATCGGCTGCGGTTGAGCGAGGAAAACTATCGCCGTTATAGCCGTTACGTGCGCCTGTTGGACGCCCTGGACACTCAAGCGGTGGTCCGAGTGTACGTGCGGTTCTATCCGTTGTTCCAGGAAGCTTATCGCGAGCTGGGCTACCCCGATGCGTACTTCAACGATCGGGTGGTGGAAGCGATCGACAGCTTGCTGGCCGCGCCAGAGCCCCAAGAACCGATTCGCCTGGTGCAGCCCAGCGTGATGTACAAGTACGCCGATCCTGAGCTGGAGGCTCTGCCGGCGGGGCAGAAGATGATGATCAGGATGGGGCCGGAGAACGCTGCGCGCGTGAAAGCCAAGCTGCGCGAGTTGCGAGCGGAGCTGATGACGCGCGTCGTGCAGCAGGCTGACTGAAGCACCGCGCTGGGGTGGCAAGTGTGCAGCGTGCCGGTTCCGATGGCTGCTTTGCTAACGAAACTGGCTGTGCGGGACTCAATGTCTCAGCTCATGAGGGCTGGGGGCATAGTCAAAGGCTTTCACGCCAAGGGTGTGTTCTCGCGGTGGCTAGCTCATTGACCTGTGGAAGAGTCCCGGGGGGCGGTCGCCGGCCGCGAGTTTCCCTGTGGAGGCAGTTCGTAAGAGCGGGGCGAAGCGAATGCGTTCGCCCCGCGCGTCAGGCCAGCATCAGCTCTGCTTGGCGAGCGCTACGCAGCGGTTGAACATCATCTCGCTCGCCTGTTCCTCGGTGATGTTCAAGTCCTTGTAGATCTCCGCGATGGACTCGCGCAGCAGCTGTGCAACGGCTTCGCTAGTGGCGTTCTGGACCGCGCTCGCGACTACCATGTCCTCGGGATAGAACGCTTCGCGCGCCATGACGATGCGGGCGCCGGCGTCTTTCATTGGCTGACAGCGCGTCTCCGGGTCGGCTTCCGCGTGGCTGGTGCCACCTAGAGCCAGCCCAATGGCCGCTACCCCCGCAATCAGTGCGTATCTCATCCCTTCCTCTCCTCCATTATTCTTACTTATCGGTTAGTGACGCCCAATTGATTTTTCGGCGTGGGCGTGTTTTCTCTATGCCCCTGTCGGTGACCGGCTAGGGGTAATGCTGGCTACGGTGCTTTTTATTTCGTCGCCACCTGACAAATAAACAACAGAATGGGGCTGGAATGCAACGCGCTTGCAGGCGCTGCGGTAAGCGATTCATGCTGGGCTTAAATTCAAGCCTTAGCCCTTTTGTCCCGCCATGTCGGCTGGAAGATCCCGAACTCCCAAAGCGCGCGTTTCGGTCGCAGGCTGTAATCGGTGCCGGTTAAGCTGGGTTTGGAAAGGGCAAATAAACGTTCGCCCACTGCCTATTAGAGTTTGCGCAGCTGCGGTGTAGTCAGGGTGGCGTTGTGCAGCTTGCTTGCAGGCATGGCGCGAGTCTCGCCCACGTCGCCAAGCGCAAACGCCGGTATCAAGCGATCGCACAGGCAGGCCGTAGCTGCGCTCTGCGGTATCGCTCGGCATTCGTTAGGACTGCGTATCCTTCGCACGAGGGGCTGTTAGTTCGGTCAGGAAGCAGCTTATAGTAATTGTCGGTCATTATCGGCCGCGTGAGCGGGATACCGGATGCTGACCAGCGCTTAGCATGGGTCAGCTCAGCCGCTCATAAGCGACGGGCGTGCGCCTTGCTTGGCGCGCATCCGAATAACAATGACAATGCCCTGCGGCCGTCGATTCGACACGGGGCTTTGCGCAGCCTTGCGCACTTGGGTCCGTTACGACGGGGGCACCGATAGCCGCGCTCCCATGCCTATAACAGACCAAGAGGCACGACCTGGGTCGCTGCCCGAGGAGGAGGACGATAATGTTCGACAGGCACTTCAAGGTTTGGCCGGAAGGGGCGCCGAAGCAGCTGACGCTGCCCAAGACCAGCGTCTATACCAACCTCGAGATCTCCGCTCTGCGGTATCCCGACAAGACTGCGATCATTTACTACGGGACGGAAATCACCTACGAAGAGTTCAAGCGTGAGGCGGAAGCCCTAGCGGGCTACCTGCATCACCTGGGGGTGAAGAAAGGCGATCGCGTGCTGCTGTTCATGCAGAACTGCCCGCAGTGGATGATCGCCTTCTATGGCATCTTGCGCGCGGACGCGGTAGTAGTGCCGATCAACCCGATGAATCGTACGGCGGAGCTGCAGCATTACCTGGCAGACACAGGCGCGGCCGTGGCGATCTGCAGCCAGGAGGTGTTCCCCGCGCTGCAGCCGCTGATCGGCACCGAATCGTTGCGTCACGTGGTGGTCGCTGCCTACAACGATTACGTTCGCGAGCCCACCGACTTGAAGCTGCCGGAGGCCGTTGCGGAGCCGGCGCGGGCCATAGAACACCCGGGCGTCGCGCTCTGGAAGGACGTGCTCGCTGCCGGTCATGTGCCAGGCCCGCATACGGCCACTCCCGACGACTACGCCGTGTTTCCGTACAGCTCTGGGACTACCGGCGCGCCCAAGGGCTGTGTGCATACCCATCGCTCCGTCATGGCGACCACGGTTGCGGGCAGCGCCTGGCGGCCGACCTCCGTCGAGGCGGTGCTGTTGAGCACGCTCCCGCTGTTCCACGTGACCGGCATGCAGGGCTCAATGAACGGCCCGATCTATGCGGGTTGCACCATGGTGCTGATGACCCGCTGGGATCGCGATACTGCCGGCAAGCTGATAGAGCGCTATAAGGTGACGGGCTGGGTCAACATCGCCACCATGGCGATCGATTTTCTGTCCAACCCCGATCTGCACAAGTACGACCTGTCCAGTCTGCAGCGCATCGGCGGTGGCGGTGCCGCCATGCCGGCCGCCGTTGCGGAGAAGATCTATCAGATTACAGGGCAGCATTATACCGAAGGCTATGGCCTGTCCGAGACCATGGCGGCCATCCACGGCAACCCGCCGCAGGCGCCGAAGAAGCAGTGCCTGGGTATTCCCATCGTCAACGTCGATTCGCGGGTTATCAACATCGATACCGGCGAGGAATGCGGCCCCGGCGAAGTGGGCGAAATCGTCACGCACGGGCCGCAGGTCTTCCAGGGTTACTGGAATCGGCCGGAGGACACCGAAGCGGCCTTCATGGAAATCGACGGCAAGCGCTTTTTCCGTACGGGGGATTTGGGTTACTACGATGAAGACGGCTATTTTTTCATCGTGGACCGCCTCAAGCGGATGATCAACGCCTCCGGTTTCAAAGTGTGGCCCACCGAAGTCGAGTCGCTGCTGTATAACCATCCGGCGGTGCAGGAAGCGTGTGTCATTTCCGCGCCGCATCCGCGTCGGGGCGAGACCGTCAAGGCGGTTATCGTGTTGCGCGCCGAAAGCCGCGGCAAGGTTACGGAAGAAGAGATCATCGCCTGGTGTAAGCAGAATATGGCGGCTTATAAAGTGCCGGAGCTGGTCAGCTTCGTGGACGAATTGCCCAAGTCGCCTACCGGTAAACTGATGTGGCGCCAGTTGCAGGAGGAGGAGTGGCAGCGGGCCTCGGTTTAAGGGCGCGCAATGCGTAGGATGCTGTGGCTGCGGCGGATGTACGGCCGTACGCAGCCGCACACCGATCGCAACAGTGCGACCTAGGTCTTTGCAGTTTGCGATTCAACGTGGATAGTCAAACGGTGGCGCGACGAGTTCGCGCCCCGCATTAGCGTTCCGCTCAGGCGGTATAGGATGCGCCGCCCGCGGATTGAATGTAGCGCTGCCTTGTTTCGAGCCCATTACAGCCCCTTCGTGGTGCGAGGGGAGCAGGGTCCGGATAGGGACGCAAAGAACGTCTCGAGCAGGGGCTCGCGAGAGCCTCCGGTGCGGAGTCAGGCAGCGGATGTGCTCGTAGCCGTAGCGGCAAGAAAGTCGATAACCGGGCGGGTAGCAGTTGTCATAAGCGGATGCTGCGCCCGTCACTTACTTCACCGTGCGCAGCGTTAGCCAATCTGCGCCGAAAACACAATCAGGCTCGTGACCGACCATGCAGACGACCAACGCCTCGGAACCCAGCAAGCCTACGCGCGAAGACGCCATCCGACTCGGGCGTAAGATGTTCCTAAGCTGTGAGCGCATCGAAGTCGGTGCTCTTGCCGCACGGCTCGGCGTTAGCCGCATTACCTTGTATCGCTGGCTCGGCAATCGCGATCAGCTGATAGGAGAGATCATCTGGTCTCTGGTCCGCGATACCTTGGAAGCGTCCCAGCGCGACGCACGTGATGCGGGAAGCGAGGACTTCTACACCGTATATCTGAACTTCAATCGCTATTTGGGCCAAGCCAAGTCGTTATTGCACTTTTTGCGCGAGGAGCCCCAGTTCGCGCTGCGTCTGCTTACTCGACCCGATAGCGAGGTTCGCGGGCGCCTGCTGGCCGCCTTCGAGGAGCTGCTCACCGAGGAAGTCGCGCGCCGCGGGGCGCCGATGGAGCTGGATCCTTCCACCTTGTCCTATGTGATCATCTGCATCGGCGAGTCGTATATCTATCCGCGCATCGCCATGAACAGCGTGCCCGATTTGAACAAGGCCGCCGAGGTGGTGAAGCTGTTGCTGCGCTAGCGCCCAGCCAAGTCACGGCTGGAGCAAGTTGCCATCGGCCGCGTCTGGAACCGGGCGCGGATCGGGTGTGATCGCGGTTTGATAGTGACCGCTGCGCCTGCGCTTGGTGGCGTACATCGCTTGGTCGACGCGGTGCAGTACCGTAAGCAGATCGGTGCCGTCGGTCGGCGCTTCGCCTACGCCCACTGAGATGCTGCAGCCCAGTTGGTTGCGGCGAGACCACTCGTCGATTCGTGCCTGGGTCCGGCGCGCAACTATTTCCGCTTCCTGTGCGCTGGTACCGGGGAGCAGCAGTACGAATTCGTCGCCCCCGTAGCGGCCAGCGACGTCGCTGGCTCGAATCTCGCTGCTCATGATTTTCGCCAGCTCCCGCAGCACCCTATCGCCTTCGGCGTGCCCGAACCGGTCGTTGACTTGCTTGAAGTTATCCATATCGGCGAACAACACCGCGAACGGTGTCCCGCTGCGGGCACTGTCGGCGAACAAGCGCGCGGCGATCAGCTCCAGCCCGGCTCGATTGAGAAGGCCAGTAAGCGCGTCGCGAAAGCTCTTGTTCTGCAGCGCGCGCCGTTGCGCTTCTACACGAATCATGAGGGTGTAGGCGTAGATCAGAATGATGCCGCCGAAAAGGTTGAGAAACAGCAAGCCGGGGGGGAGGCCGTCGCTACCCGCATGGCGCAGGCTGACCGCGATCATTGCACCGGCGAACGAGCCTATGACCGCTTCGCCGAACATGCGCAAACCGTAACGCATGCCATTGCCGAGTACGACCATGATGTATACCAGCGCTGCCGGAGGCACCTCGTTGGGATCGCCTACGAGCGCCAGCGAAACCATACAGATATCCACCCACATATGGATGCGATAACGCACCCAGCTGTTCGGCTTTCTCAGCAGATGAACCAGGGAAAGCGTGTTGAAGACAAGGTAGAAGCTATAGGTCCAATTGATGAGTTCGCGCGGAACGACATTAGGCGGCTCGGGGAAGGCTACATTGAAGAACAATAAACCCAGAATACAGAACAGATAGCGGGTGAGGATTTGCACGATCTGTTCGAATCGGCTGGGAACGCGTACCGCCAGCGTCTCCAGTCGCAACGCGCTAACTGGATTGCTGCGGCGCTCGTGTTGGCGGCCGCGACGCCACGCAGCGCTAAAGCGGCTGATCAAGGAGCTCTTGCGCATGAGAGTTTTCTTGGAGGTGGATTTCTTGCCTAAGCAGCACGATGGACGAGAGTGTCTAGCGATACGAGCCGCTCATGGCGCGGTTGGGAATGTTGGGCGCGCGCTTCCTGGGCATGCGGTTCGTAGCGATGCGCTTGATCTAAGGAAGCGCTCGCTATTTGTTTCTCAATGAAACGCGTTAGCCCAAGCGGTGCTTTCATCCTCCTGCTCCCTGGTTTGCACTTTGCCGGTTATATCGGCACGCGCTTGCAAAGTCCAACAAGAACCTAGCAGGCTATACGCGATTTGGCAAAAGAATGGCGAGCCTAGATGCGCTCCGTCGTGTCCCGAGAAAAGCGTTTCGCATCCGAGTGTCTCTACAGCCCGGATATCGGCCCCAATATTCCATACATATAGATATAGAGTGTGCCTGCTGAGCACGCAGTCGTAGCTTCTACGCCCCAAGGCCAGGCAGGCCGCAGGCGGTTGCACTGCCGGCCAGGGATAGCTCGGGAGCAGATGTGGTCTAACGGAACGTAGGCCGAGCAAGAGGCATCCGCTGTGATGCCAGGGGAGGAGTGTTGGGCGACGTAGTACAGTTCAGGCGCCGTGCCGAACCCAAGAGCCCTCTGGATGTGCTGGTGCAGAATTGGGGCCAGGGGGATGCCGAACTCGAGGAAGATATTCGCATCAACTGCGGACAACTGTTGGAGCAGTACAGTGCGCCGCCCACGCTGGCGCTGGAACTGCCTGCGGTGGACTCGTTGAACGGACAGGAGCAGGCGGAGCTGGTGGACGCGTTGTGTCAGCAGATCAACGAGTGGGCGATGGAATGGCATTCCAGAATGCTGCTGGAGATGCTCGGCTCCGAGATTCAGCGGCTGCGCGAGCTCCACGGCTACCCCGCTGACGTTTGAACCGTCCCCTGGCGGCCCCGCAAGCTTTGGGGCGGTTCGCTATCGGCTTGGCTCCCACCGCCGCCAGGCGCCGTACGCACGGGGCGCGAGCCGGCTGGTAACGGAGTGCGCCCCAGGCGAGAAAATGTGCGCCCGCTCCGCCCGAGCGCTGCTGACTGCTGTAGAATGAGCCCCGCCTTATGGAGCTTGTTCGCTTCTATTTCGCACCCACGGCGGTATCGCTTATTGCCCGATCCGGCAGCAGTGCCGTGGCCGGAGGACGGTCGCGTCCCGCCCACTACAGGCGCGAAACCATCCGCGACAGGCTCTTACCCTTGGACCACCCAACTAAGATTCACAGCGGGGGGAGCGCATGAGTGCGGTATCAAGGCTGGTCGAGTTGTTCCAGCTTAAGAGGGTGGACGACGATGTATTCGTCGCCGAGAACTTCGAGATGGGTTTTCGCAGCCTGTTCGGCGGTCAAGTGCTTGGCCAGGCGTTGATGGCTGCAACTCAGACCGTCGACTCGGACCGCGAGGCGCATTCCCTGCATGCGTACTTTCTGCGCCCGGGGGACAACAAGGGCGCCATCACTTTCAAGGTAAACCGTATCCGCGACGGTCGCGGCTTCACCACGCGCGAAGTCGAGGCCTTTCAGCACGGCCGGCAGATCTTCGAGTTGTCGGCCTCTTTCCACCTGCCCGAGCCGGGGATAGAGCATCAGGATTCGATGCCCTCCGACCTGGTACCGCCGGAAGAGCTCAAATCGCAGAGCGAGCTGCTGGCGGCAGAGGCCGACAAGCTGGACGAGCGGCGGCGCGCCCATATGACGCGCGAGCGGCCCATAGAGATCAGGCCGATCAATCCGTACAACAAGGTCGACCCCAAACCTGCCCCGCCGATCAAGCGCGTCTGGTTCCGCGTCAAGGAAGCGCTGCCGGACGATCCGGTGCTGCATCGGTCGATTCTCGCGTACTGCTCGGACTTCGAGGTGGTGGGCACGGCTCTGATGCCGCACGGCCTTTCCTTCACCCAGCCACATGTGGTGGCGGCGAGCATCGACCACGCATTGTGGATTCATCGCCCCTTCCGCGTCGACGAGTGGCTGCTCTACAGCCTGGAGAGCCCTTCGGCCTGCGGTGCGCGCGGCCTGGTCCGCGGACAGATCTTCAGCCAGGACGGGCGCTTGGTCGCATCCACCGCCCAGGAGGGACTGATCCGGGTCATCGCCCAGGCCGGTTAAGCCTCGCGCTTGCCGCCCGCCGGGTCTTGAGCATGTCAGGGCCCGACGGGCGATGAGCGGCGCGCCCGTGCTGTCCGCTAGTGCTCCGCCGACGTGCTGCCGTTCAGATAATGCCGGCGTCCAGCCCGGCCGCAAGATAGGTGCCCAGCTCTTCGCACTGGCCGATGAACTCCTCGCGGAATTCGCCGCGCAGGATCAAGGGATCCTGCACCGCGCGCCAGCGCAGCCCCGTGACTATGGTTTCCACCGCCCGGCGGGTGCCGGTCCCATCGTGACCGGCGCGTACATAGAGCGCGTACGGCAGTCCTTGCGTGTGTTCTAGGCATGGATAGTAGATACGGTCGAAGAAGTCCTTCAGCGCGCCGCTCATGTAGCCGAGGTTCTCGGTGGTGCCGAGGATAATGGCGTCGGCTGCCAGCACATCGTCGGCGCTGGCCTGCAGCGGCGGGATATGGCGGACGTCGACCGTTTCGATGTCGGGGTGGCGTGCCCCTTGCAGCACGGCTTCCACCAGACGCTGGGTGTTGGGCGATGGAGCGTGCGCGACGATTAGGAGGTTCTTGTGAGTCATGCCCGAATGATGGGATTGTCGCGCCGCGTGGGCAAGTCCATGGCGCGGGCCTCCGGTACCCGAGCTGTGGCAGCAGACCGCGTACGAGGCTCGCTGCCGCCCCGCCTAGGGTACTGTCCGCGCACGGCGTATGCGGCCACAATATGCGGCTTGCCTTACCAGGCAGGCTCCAACAGATAGGCATTAGGCTCACGAGATTATGAAGATCGCAAAAGATACAGTTGTGCAGTTCCATTACACGTTGAAGGACGAGACCGGCGCGGAGCTGGAAACCTCTCGCGGCGGCGAGCCGATGGCTTATCTGCACGGTCATCGGAACATCATCTCAGGTTTGGAAGAAGCATTGGCCGGACAGGAGCCGGGTGCGGTGCTGTCAGTGACGGTGCCGCCGGAGAAGGGGTATGGCGAGCGGCGCGAAGGCCTTACTCAGCGCGTGCCGGTGAAACACCTGCACGGCGCCAAGCGCTGGGCGCCGGGCATGACGGCGGTTGTCCATACCGAGCAGGGGCCGCGCCAGGTGCGCGTGGTAAAGGTTGGCAAGTTCATGGCCGATGTGGATCTGAATCACCCGTTCGCGGGCCGCACGCTGGTCTTCGATGTGGAGGTCGTCGGGGTGCGGGAGGCCGACCCTGACGAGGTGGCCCATGGGCATGTCCACGGGCCTGGCGGCCACGCCCACTGAGGCCGGCGCAGCCCAGCACGTGCAGTCGCGCTAACGCTATAGCGGGGTCAGCGGATCGTTGACATCGACCAGCGTGAAACGCGGCTCTCCGTTTCGGCTCGGTCCGTCATGCCAGCCGCGAGTGTCTATCCATAACCTGTTGGCGAGCTGCCCGGGCTGACAGCCCGGGCGCGGGGTGTGTCCATGGATGGTCCACTCGATTCCCTGCACCGGCTCCCCCGCGGCCGCCCACGGGTGGCCTATGTCCTTCGCTTGCCGCGCCAGCGTGCGGCTGCTGCAGGCCAACGAGCGGATCTCCTCGTCGTCCAGGGCCGCCACGAAGTCCTGCCAGCGCTTGAAGCGCTGGGGGACTTCGGCATGCACTATGCCCACCGCGCCCCGAGCGGTTTCGACCTCCAGCGCCCAGGGCAGCGCCGCGAACAACATGGCGAGCTCTTCGCGTTCGCTGCGCCCGAGCATGTCCAGCCAGTCATGATAGTTGATCCACAGCTCGAACCTCGCGCTCAACAGTCCGAAGCGATTCAGGACCGACGCGTCGTGATTGCCCATTACTGCGAAAAACCAAGGCTTCTTGAGCCATTCGATGGCGCGCACGCTCTCCGGTCCGCGATCGGCCAGGTCGCCAACGCAGATCAGCCTGTCCTTGCCGGGGTCGAATCCCACCCTGTCCAGCTCGCGCTCGACGCGGGTGAAGTGCCCGTGAATATCCCCGATGACGAGATCGCGTCCGTACCGGTTTCGTTCAAGGCGCTTGTATGGCGGATTTAGGATCATCGCTATATCGACGTTTCCTGATTAAGGCCCACCTTACCGCAGATACGCCGGCGGCGCGATTACCCCCGCCGTATGGTCCGGCGTTTTGGATCCTCTTCCCGCGCCGCAAAATCAGTCGAAACGGCATGCCACATGCGACGGACTATGCGAGAGCACAATGAAGACCCCCAGGCTGGTGCGTCTGTTGCGACAGGCTGCGTCCGAAGCGGTCAACGACGGGGTGCCGTTCATGGGAGCGGCTATCTCGTTTTACAGCATGATCTCCATCGCCCCGCTGTTCGTTATCGCGATCAGCGTTGCCGGGCTGGTGTTCGGTGCCGAGGCCGCAGAAGGGGAAGTGTACCGCCAGCTGCGCGACCTGGTCGGCGCGGAAGGGGCGGCGGCCGTGGAGGAGATGGTGCGGCGCAGTCGCGAGCCGGGGACCGGCATCGTGGCTACGTTGATTGGCACGATGTTGCTGGCGATCGGCGCGTCCTGGCTGTTCGGCGCGCTGCAGACCGCCTTTGACCGCATCTGGGGCATAGAGCCCCGCCCGGATCGTTCTTGGCTGGGGACGCTGAGGGATTATTTTTTCTCTGTGCTGATGGTGGCGGGGACCGGGTTTCTGCTATTGGTATCGCTGCTGATCAGCACCTTGGTCACGCTCATGACCCGCCTGTTGAGCGATGCGCTCTCGCTGGCCCACGGCGTACTGGTTTACGTTCTCGATCTGCTGGGAGGGTTGGTGGTCGTTACGGTGGTGTTCGGGGCTCTGCTCAAGGCTCTGTCCAACGTCACGTTGGCGTGGAGAGACGTGATTGTGGGCGCGCTGTTCGGCGGTCTGCTGTTCGCGGCAGGGCGTTTTGTCATTGGCGAGTATCTGGGGCGCGGCTCCTTCGCCTCCGTCTACGGCGCAGCCGGATCGCTCGCCGTCTTGCTGCTGTGGGTTTACTATTCGGCCCAGATCCTCTGCTTCGGAGCCGAGTTCACCAAGGTCTACGTCCGCGACCGAGGTGCGCAGCCGCGGCCGCGCAAGGGGCTGCGGTTCGTCGCGCATCGCTCCGGTTCGGCCGTGCCATGACACGCGCGGAGCCGGGGAACCTCCAGGCCTGGATATGAGGTGAAGATGCAGGCGCGATACGTGCTGATGGCGTTGGTGGTTGCCGCACTGTGGGGAGGCAACTTCATAGCGGTAAAGCTGGCGACAGCCGTGTTCCCGCCGATATTCCTGGTTGCGCTGCGCTTCGCCGCGGTCGCTGCGGTGATGCTGCCCTTCGTAGGCTGGTTGCCGCCGCGCAGCTTCTGGCCGGTACTGGCCGTGTCCATCGCCTTGGGCGGTCTGCACTTCGGGCTGATGTTCGCCGGTGTCGCGCGCGTGGAGGCGTCCACCGCGGCCATCGCTACCCAGCTCGGGGTGCCGTTCAGCACCTTGCTGGCGGTCTTGTTGTTCGGCGACAGGCTGGGGTGGCGCCGCCTGCTAGGCACATTGATCGCTTTTGCGGGCGTAGTCGTGCTCGCGGGGGCGCCGCAGGTGGCGGGCGACTGGGTCGGATTATTGATCGTGGTCGCGGGCGCGTTTGCCTGGGCGGTCGGCAATAGCGTCATCAAGCATTACGGCCCTTTCGACCCCTACATGCTCACCGCTTGGATGGCCGTGTTCGCGGTGCCGCAGCTGCTGCTGGCCTCCGCGCTGCTGGAGCAGGGGCAGCTGCAAAGCCTGAGCGCGGCGACGGCGACGGAGTGGCTGGCGCTGGGGTACATCGTCGTTGGCGCAAGTCTCGTTGCCTACACGCTTTGGTACACGCTGATCAACAGCAACCCGGTCAGTCATGTGGTCCCCTTTACCCTGCTGGCGCCGGTGATCGCCATAGGACTGGCGGTGTTGCTGCTGGGCGAGCAGCTCACGTTGCCGCTGATCGTGGGCGCTGCCCTGACCATTGCCGGCGTGGCGCTGTGCGAGATGACGTTCCGCCGTGTGCGCTTCTGGAGCCGGCGCCGCCCCGATGTCGCCGTGGCCCCGGATTGAGTGGTTGTACAGAGCAGCGACCCGGCTTGTCGCTGGGCACCAACGGCCGGGCGACTTGCCACCGCTTTTGGGTGGACGCTTGCGTTAATCCGTCGGCAATGAGGAAATGCCCGGTTTTGCGCGCGGCGTGCGCGGCCGCAGGGGCGGGCGTTTCGTCAGAGGCCGATCGCCCTGGCCGATTCCGCCGCCCGCGCCGCACCGCTATCATGTGCTATCACACCGAGTCTGGAAGGATGCGATGAGCCGCTACTGGAGCCCCATTGTCCACGGACTGACGCCCTACGTGCCGGGCGAACAGCCCAAGATCGACAACCTGATCAAGCTCAATACCAACGAGTTTCCCTATCCGCCGTCGCCGCGGGCCCTCGCGGCTATTCAGGCGGCGGCCAACGAGTCGCTTCGGCTGTACCCGGAACCGAGCAGCGAAGCGCTGCGCGTGGCGGTCGCCCGCTACTACGGTATAGAGCCCTCGCAGGTGTTCGCCGGCAACGGCTCCGACGAAGTGCTCGCGC
Source organism: uncultured Alkalilimnicola sp. (assembly GCA_964460035.1). GTDB lineage: Bacteria > Pseudomonadota > Gammaproteobacteria > Nitrococcales > AK92 > CAYWPG01. The sequence goes on along the minus strand of CAYWPG010000007.1, from coordinate 87,802 downwards.
ATACCTTCCTCGGGCTGCTCAAGCACGAGCGGCCGCTGCTGTTTCCCGACATCACTTACAGCTTCTATCCGGTCTACAGCGAACTCTATGGCATCGAGTACCGCACGGTGCCGCTCACCGACACGTTTGAGATCCGGATCGAGGATTACTTGGTGCCCAACGGGGGCGTGATCCTGCCCAATCCCAACGCGCCCACGGGCCGGTTGCTGGGCCTGGATCAGATCGAGGCGCTGGCGCGCGGCTGCCCCGACTCGGTGGTGGTGATCGACGAGGCCTATGTGGATTTCGGTGGCCAGTCGGCCGTTGCCCTGATCGAACGGCTGCCCAACCTGCTCGTGATTCAAACCTTGTCCAAGTCGCGCGCGCTGGCGGGATTGCGCGTGGGCTTCGCGATGGGACAGCAGCATCTCGTGGAGGCGCTGGATCGCGTCAAGAACAGCTTCAACTCTTATCCGCTGGATCGCCTGGCGGTGGCCGGCGCCGTGGCGGCGCTGGAGGATAGGGACTACTTCGAACGCACCTGCAAGGCCGTTATCGACAGTCGCGAGCGGTTGAGCGCTCGCCTGCGCGAGCTTGGCTTCGAGGTGCTGCCGTCGGCAGCCAACTTCGTGTTCGCGCGCCATCCAGCGCATGACGCCGCAGACCTTGCCCAGGCGCTGCGCGCGCGCAATATCCTGGTACGCCATTTCCGACAGCCACGCATCGATCAGTTTCTGCGCATCACCGTCGGCACCGAAGAGCAGTGCCGGATGCTGACCGACGTGCTGGCGCAGTTGCTAGGGACACAGGCCGGCGCCTGATGCGCAGTGGCGGCGAGGCAGAGAGACGTTTGCGATGAAGGCGAAGACCATCAGCTTCGACAATGGCCGCGTGAGCTTCGAAGTGCCCGCGCATTGGCAGGAGGAGCACGACGACGAGGGCGGGGTGTTCTACGCCGATCGTGCCGACAGCGGCACGCTGCGCCTGGATGTGGCGACCTTCGAAGTGGAAGGGGAGGCCGACGACTTTGCGCAGGGCTTGCTGATGGAAGTGGCGGAGGTGGGGGAGGAGAGAATCGAGCGCCTGCCCTCCGGCCGCTTGCTCGTGCGTACGCAGGAGCGGATTCGGGAGGAAGGACAGCCCATGATCCTGCATTCCTGGTTTTTGACCGGCAAGCTTCCACACTATCTGCGCCTGGCGGTTTTCTCTTATTCCGTGCCGGCCGCTCACGAATCCGTTGCCGCTAACCGCGACGAGTTGAACTGGCTGGAGCGCACCATCCGCGCGGCGAAATTCCTGCCCCGGCTGGCCGATGGGGAGCGCGTCGCGGAAGCCGAGGAGTAGTCGCGACTGGCGATAATTCGCTTGTGCAAAGGCCGGCAGCCTGTATACTGCCGCCACGTTGCCGCTGCGCACTCCGGTCTGCGCCTTCCTTGCGGTGAGTACGGGGTGGGATGCCCCGCGTCGTCGTGCGCACGCTATGGTGGCGTGGCGCGGCGCCCGATCTTCAATTCGCCTGGACCGGTCGCGCATCGCGCAGACAGGCGTTAGGAACCTCTTGATCATCTATGCCATTCGCATCTCTCGGGCTAGCGCCCGACATCGTGCGCGCCGTTGCCGAGCAGGGTTATGAGCGCGCGACGCCCATTCAACACAAAGCCATTCCTCTCGTGTTGCAGCGGCGTGATCTGCTTGCCGCGGCGCAGACCGGTACCGGCAAGACGGCCGGATTCACATTACCGTTGCTCGAACTGCTGCGGCGCGGGCCCAGTCTGCGCGAGCCGCGGGCGTTGGTGCTGACGCCGACGCGCGAGCTGGCGGCGCAAGTGCTGGAGAGCGTGCGGACGTACGGGAAGTACTTATCGCTGAAATCGACGGCCATTTTCGGCGGGGTAGGCATCAACCCGCAGATAGAGACGCTGCGCAAAGGCGTGGACATTCTGGTGGCTACTCCTGGCCGCTTGCTCGACCATGCGGGTCAAGGAACGGTGGACCTATCCAGGCTGGAGATCCTGGTGCTGGACGAAGCCGACCGCATGCTCGACATGGGATTCATTCACGACATCCGCCGCGTGCTCAAGCTGCTCCCCGCCAAGCGTCAGAACCTGCTGTTTTCTGCGACTTTCTCGGACGATATTCGCCGCTTGGCCGAAGGTCTCCTGCACAATCCGGCCGCGGTCGATGTCGCGCCGCGCAACGCCGCCGCCGAGCGTGTGGCGCAGGTCGTGCATCCGGTGGACAAGGCGCGTAAGCGGGCGCTGCTCTCCAAGCTGATTGGCGACGGCAACTGGCAGCAGGTGCTGGTGTTCACTCGCACCAAGCACGGCGCCAACCGCCTGGCAGAGCAGCTCGGCAAGGATGGCATCAGCGCCGCGGCGATCCATGGCAACAAGAGCCAGGGTGCCCGCACGCGAGCCCTGGGCGACTTCAAGCGGGGCGCAATCCGGGCGCTGGTGGCCACGGACATTGCCGCGCGGGGGCTGGATATCGATCAGCTGCCGTACGTGGTCAATTTCGAGCTGCCGAACGTGCCGGAGGATTACGTCCATCGCATAGGCCGTACGGGCCGCGCCGGTGCTCAGGGCATGGCGATGTCGCTGGTGTCCGCGGACGAGCGCAAGCATCTGGCCGCGATTCAGAAGCTGCTCAAGCAGACTATTCCTTCGGTGGTGGTACCGGGCTTCGAGCCAGACCCCAACGTGGTGGAAATGCCTGGGGAAGCGCGCCGTCCGCAGCAGCGCCGCGGCGGCGATGCCGACCGGCGCCCGCGGCGGCAGGGCAGCGGCAAGCGCCGGCCCGAGGACGGGCAGCGGCCGCGGCAGGCCAAGGCGGTGCGCTCGGGCTGAGCCTGCCTGTGCCTGCCTGTGCAGCGCATAGCCTTACTCTTGGCGCTGCAGCGGCCGAGAGGCCCTGGGTTGAGGCGGGCCATGGCAAGAGCACGGAGCGGCAGCATCCGCTCCGTGCTTCGACTCAAGACGGCTACTTTTTCGGCGCCAAGAAGGCGCCGATGATCGCCTGCGCTTCGGGCGAGCGCAGCAACTCGCCGAACACCTGGCCCTCGACCTCGATGGTTTGGCGGACCTGCTCGGCCCATGCACGCTTGAGCAGGCGCTTGCTTTGGCGCATGGCCATGGGCGGCTTGGACGCCAGCTTCAATGCCTGCTCTCGTGCGCGCTGCATCAGTTCACTATCCGCGAAAACCGCGTTGGCCAGGCCGCAGGCGACTGCCTCGGAGCCGCTCAGAGTGTCAGCCGCCAGCAGAATGTCCGCCGCGCGGCGAGCGCCCACCATCAGCGGCAGCAACAGGCTGGAGGCTGCTTCCGGACACAGGCCCAGGTCCACGAAGGGCGTGCGCAGGGCGGCGGACTCGCCGACGTAGACGAAATCGCAGTGCAGCAGCATGGTGACGCCGATCCCGATGGCCAGCCCGTTCACTGCGGCAACCACGGGCTTGTCCAGCGCCATCAGCGAGCCGATGAAGCGCAGCGCGACGCTCTCTTCGTTGGTGTCGGATTGTCCGCGGCGCTGGAAGTCGCCCAGATCGTTGCCTGCGGTAAAGCAGTCGTCGGTGCCTTGCAACAGGACCACGCGCACGTCGTCGCGCTGGGCCGCATCCTCGACGGCGGCTTTCATCGCGCCGTACATGGCGGTCGTGAGAGCGTTCTTCTTCTCGGGGCGCTGAATGCGAATCGTCATAATCGCGTCGTTGACGCTGACGTCGATGTGCTCTGTTTGCATGATTCTTCCTCAATGATGGCGCCCGGATGCACAGGGGCACCACGGGTGTTTTGCCGCGCGCGGCGGAACTCGATCAACGCATGGTGATCAGCTCAGGATCGTATTCTTTTTCCAGATGCGGAATACTGTTGAATCCTGCCAGCATATAGCCGGTACGGCCATAGCGGATTCGCGTAATCGCACTGTTGATCACCTGCCAGTTCAAAGCAATGGTGCGCTCGGGGTCAAGGCCCAGCGCAATGCCGACGCCCACCGCGATCACGCCGCCTGAGGTATACACCGCAACGCGCTCGCGGCTGCCGTGGCGCTCCAGCAGTTCCTCTATCGCCGAGCGCACGCGGTGGCGAAACTCGCTGAAGCGTTCTATGGGTTCCGCGCACGGAGCATCGGCGATCCAGGCGGCGGTCACGGCCATCAGCGCGCGCTGGAACAAGCGCCTATCGTTGGTCTGGCCGCCGGCGGCAGCGGCGTACTCCGGGTGCTTTTCCACGACTTGCGGCAGATAGGCATTGAAAATCTCGCGTGCGTCGTACTCGCGAAACGCCTCCAGCACCGTACATGCCTCAGGATCGCGACCGGAGTGACGATCGCTAATTGCCGCCGACTCGCGCTGGCGCCGCAGTGGACCGCTGTAGCTGGCGGCGAACTCCAGCCCTTGGGAGGCGAAATGTTTGCCGAGCAGCTCGCATTGGTATTCCCCCCGGGGCGAGAGACGGTCGTAATCCTCGGTGCCGAACGAGGCCTGGCCGTGACGGATGAGATAAATTTCGGTCATGTAAACTCCTGCAAGTGCCTTTGCCAATGCAAAGCCAACCAGATTCCAGCCTTCACTTCGAGTTGAACGGTGCTAGCATAGAGTCCCCATTATGTCCGCTCGGGAGGGGGATTCGTCTTGGCTGCTCCCGAGCATGCTATCTCACAACGAACGCGACGTGTCGGAGGAGTCAATGCGAGCTGTAGTGTGCAAGGCGTACGGGCCGCCAGAGAGCCTGGTTATCGAGGAGCTGCCGTCGCCGCCGGTGGGCAAGGGCCAGGTGAAGGTGGCAGTGCGGGCCTGCGGGGTCAACTTCCCCGACACGCTGATTATCGAGGGCAAGTACCAGTTCAAGCCGGAAATGCCCTTCTCTCCCGGTGGCGAGGTGTCCGGCACGATTGCCGAAGTGGGCGAGGGCGTGACCAACGTCAAGGTCGGCGATCGCGTGCTGGCTATGACCGGCTGGGGCGGCTATGCCGAAGAAGTGGTGGTGGACGCCGCGCGCGTGATGCGCATTCCCGACTCCATGGACTTCGTTACCGCCGCTGGTTTTGCGATGACCTACGGCACCTCCATGCATGCGCTCAAGCAGCGCGCCGACCTGCAGCCGGGGGAGACGCTGCTGGTGCTGGGCGCGAGCGGAGGGGTTGGCCTGGCGGCCGTTGAACTGGGTCGCATCATGGGCGCGCGCGTCATCGCCGCCGGCGGTTCGGACGAAAAGCTGCAGGTGGCCAAGCAGTATGGCGCCGAAGAGCTGATCAACTACAGCCGCGAAGATCTCAAGGAGCGCGTTAAGGAGCTTACCGGCGGTCAGGGCGCGGACGTGATCTACGATCCGGTGGGCGGCGATGCCTTCGATGCCTGCACGCGCGCGATCAACTGGAACGGCCGCCTGCTGGTGGTAGGGTTCGCCAGCGGACGGATTCCGCAGTTCCCGGTGAACCTGGCTCTATTGAAAGGCTGCAGCATAGTGGGCGTGTTCTGGGGCGCTTTCCGCGGCCGCGAGCCGGAGAAGGATGCCGCTAATTTCCGCCAGATGCTGACCTGGTTCGAGGAAGGCAAGCTCAAGCCGCACGTCAGTCACACCTTGCCGCTGGAGAAGGCAGCCGACGCCATGTATATGCTGCTGCGCCGCGAAGCAGTGGGCAAGATCGTGCTCACGGTGGATTCCTGAGCCTATAGCGGTGGCAGGCTGCCAGGGCCTGCCACCGCTATCTCGCCTACTTTTGATCCTTCCAGTAAGGCTCGCGCAATTCGCGCTTGAGAATCTTGCCGATTGAACTGCGGGGCAGGTGGTCGCGCAGCTCCACCCCCGCCAGACGCTGACCCTTGCCCAGGCGTTCGTTGGCCCACTCGAGCAAGGTTTGCTCGTCTATGCTCGAACCTGGCGCTCTCACCACCAGGGCCAGCGGCGTCTCGCCCCAGCGTTCGCTGGGAATTCCAATCACCGCGACATCGGCCACTTCCGGGTGGCGCAGCAACACCTGCTCCAGGTCCGAGGCGTAAATGTTGAAGCCGCCGGAGATGATCATGTCCTTCTTGCGGTCCAGCAGATAGAGGAAGCCGTCCTCATCGAAACGGCCCATGTCGCCGGTCTTGTAGAAGATCTCCCCTTCGGGGCTTTCCCAGTACATCGCCTGGGTCAGATCGTCCCGCTTGTAGTAGCCGACCATCATGGCCCCGGAGCGGCCGACGATTTCGCCGATCTCGCCGGGCGGGAGTTCCTTGCCGTCCTCGTCGATGATTCTGATGTCCACTCCAGGCGAAGGGCGGCCGACCGAGTCCAGCTTATCCGGGAATGCCGCCGCATCCAGGAAGGTGCGAACGCCGCCTTCCGTCAAACCGTAGATTTCGTAGACCTTGCCCGGCCAGCGATCCAGCGCGTCGCGTAGCACTTTGCCGCGCAGCGGGGCGCTGGTCGAGAACTTGGCGCGGAAGCTGGAGAGGTCGTAGCGGTCGAAGTTGGGGTGAGAGAGGATGCGCTGGTACTGAACCGGCACTAGCATGGCATCGGTTACCCGGTACTGTTCGGCGAGCTGCAGAAAGCCTTCGGCGTCGAACTTGCGCATCAGCACCTGCGTGCCGCCCTGGGCTATTACCGTCAGCGCCGTCACCAGCGTTGTGTTCGAGTAATAGGGAGTGGATACCAAGGCCACCGAGTCGGGGCCAACACCGAATGCCAACGTGCCCTTCATTTGCCGGAAGCGCATCCGGTGGTCGTGCAGAATCCCCTTCGGAACGCCGGTGGTGCCGGAGCTATAGATGATATTGAACGGATAATCCGGCTCGATGGGGATGCCCGGATGATCGCTGGGCGCACCGGCCAGCCAGGCATCGAAGCGCGTCCAGCCGGGCGCATCGAAGTCCAGGGCTATGAGTCCGTTCGGCAGTATGTTGGCCAGGCGCGCGCTGAAGTCCGCAATGGCCGGGTACATGGACTCGGAAACCAGCAGCACGCGGGCATCCGAGTCGTTGATCATCATCTCCAGCGTCTCGCCGCTGGCCATGCTCGATAGCGGTACCGCACAGCCCCCGGCACGCAAGGTGCCCATGAACATCTGCACATACTCGGGGCAGGTGTGCGCGAGGATCGCCACCTTCTCGGTGGGTTTGAGGCCGAGCCTGATCAGGCTGTGCGCGATCTGGTTGACGCGGCGATCGAACTCGCCCCAGGGGATGGTTTCCCCTTCGAAGATAAGGGCGGCATGCTCAGGCCGCTGGCGCGCGGCTTCCGCGGCCATAGTGGACAGGTCTTGGAAGACCTCATCGGGAAACGTGGGTGCTACCGAGCGCATCACCATGCTGGCGGCTCCTATGAGTGTACTGCCTGGAGGCAAGTAGTGAGATGGTGTTTCGCATTGCGGAACGCAGTTCCGTTTTTTCTTGACGGCAAGGTTACTCCGTGCCAGATTGCGTGACAACAAACCCAGAACCCACACCGCTTGGCGGCCGGAGCGCCAGTCTCCGAGACCGCTGCCTGTGCCAGCCGGCGCCGGGTCGACTCCTAAGCTAACGCCGCGCCGCTGCCGGCACCGCAATCGCAGAACTGCATAAGGCGCCACGGCGTCAACCGACGGAGGAGCTTGTCGAGATGTTCGACCGTCACTTTAAGGTCTGGCCCCGCAACCTGCCCCGGCACCTGACGTTGCCGGAGACCAGCGTGTATTTCAATCTGGAGGTGTCGGCTGCTCGCTACCCGAACAAACCGGCACTGATTTACTACGGTGCGGTGCAGACCTATGCGCAGTTCAAGCGACAGGTGGATGCGCTGGCGGGCTATCTGCAGAAAACACTGGGCGTAGCCAAAGGCGACCGGGTACTGCTGTACATGCAGAACAGCCCGCAGTTCATCATCGGTTACTACGCTATCTTGCGCGCCGATGCCGTGGTGGTGCCGGTAAACCCGATGAATCTGGCCGAGGAGCTGGAGCACTATGTCGATGACACGGGCGGCAAGGTGGTGCTGGTCGGACAGGAGCTGCTCAGCCATGTGCAGCCCTTGCTGCGGCCCGGCAAGCTGGAACACGCCGTTGTAGCGACCTACTCGGACTATCTGCCCGAGCATTGCGAATTCTCGCTGCCCGACGTGGTTATGGCCGCCAGGGAGAAGCTCGATCATGCCGGCATGGTGAGCTGGCAGGAGGCCCTGGATGCCGAGCAGGCCCCGGGGCCGCACACCGCCGGCCCGGACGATCTGTGCGTGCTGCCTTACAGTTCCGGCACCACGGGGGCGCCAAAGGGGTGCATGCACACGCATCGCAGCGTGCAGGCGACGCTGATCGCGGCGGTGACCTGGAATCCGGCGAGCGCGGACGCCATGCATCTGGTCACGCTGCCGCTGTTCCACGTGACGGGCATGCAAGCCTCGATGAACGGGCCGATCTACGCGGGCGCCACTCTGGTGGTGATGACGCGCTGGGACAGGCGTACCGCTGCCGAGCTGATTCAGCGCTATCGTGTCACGCACTGGCGCAGCATAGTCACCATGGCGATCGACTTCGTTGCCGATCCGGAAATCGCGAACTTCGATCTTTCCAGCCTGATCGCGATTGGCGGTGGCGGGGCGGCTATGCCCGAAGCGGTGGCCAAGCGACTGTACGATCTGACCGGCCTGACGTATTTGGAAGGCTATGGCCTGTCGGAAACCATGGCCGCGACGCATGTCAATCCACCGGACCGGCCGCATGCCCAGTGCTTGGGGATCCCGGTGTTCGATGTCGATGCGCGTGTGATCGATGTGGACACTTTGGAGGATCTGCCGCCGGGGGAGGTGGGCGAGATCATTCTGCATGGCCCACAGGTCTTTCAGGGCTACTGGAACAACCCGCAAGGGACCGAAGAAGCGTTCATAGAGCATGACGGCAAGCGCTTCTTCCGCACCGGGGATCTCGGCTATTACGACGACGACGGTTACTTCTATCTGGTTGATCGCGTCAAGCGCATGATCAACGCCTCCGGCTACAAGGTGTGGCCTTCGGAGGTCGAGTCGTTGATGTACAAGCATCCTGGCATCCAGGAAGTGTGCGTGATCGCCGTACCGGACCCGCGCCGCGGCGAGACGGTCAAGGCGGTGATCGTGCCGGCGCAGGGTTGGCGCGACCGCCTTACCGAGCAAGAGGTTATCGACTGGTGTCGCGAGCACATGGCCGCGTACAAGGCGCCGAAGCTGGTGTCGTTCGTGGATAGCCTGCCCAAGTCGGGAACCGGCAAATTGCAGTGGCGTCAGCTGCAAGAGGAAGAGCGCGCCAAGATGCAGGCCAGCGCCGAGAGCGCTGGCTAGAACCGGCATGAGAGGGTGACGATGGGCGCGAGCACGCCACAAGGTGGCCGCGAGGTTGGCAAGCAGGGGTTGGTGACTGCGCTGGTGCGCGGGCTCGAGCTGCTCAGAGCGTTCGGGCCCGGTGAAGACCTGCTCGGCAATGCCGAGCTGGCTCGGCGCACCGGCATTCCCAAGCCCACCGTGTCGCGGCTCACCGCGACCTTAACCGCGCTTGGCTATTTGCGCTACTCGGAACGGTTGGAGAAATACCAGCTCGGTCCTGCCGTGCTGGCGCTGGGCTTCCGCTACTTGGCCAGCATGGGTGTGCGCACGCTCGCGCGCCCGTACATGCAGGAGCTTGCCGACTGGTCGGAGTGGGTGGTGGCGCTCGGGGTAGAGGACGGGCTGCACATGACCTACATCGAAACCTGCCAGGGCAGCGGGCCGCTGCACGTGCGTACGGAGGTGGGGTATCGAGTGCCAGTGGCCTCGTCCGCGATGGGGCGCGCCTATTTGGCCGCGCTGGACGAGGCTCAGCGCGAGCAGTATTTCGAGCGCCTGCGTGCATTCCATGGCGCGCAGTGGCCACGGCTGGAGCGCGAGCTGCGGCAGGCGCTGCGTGATTACGCGAGTAAAGGCTTCTGTATATCGGTGGGCGAGTGGGACCGCACGGTCAGTGGGGTCGGCGTCCCATTGCTGCTGGAAGGCAGCTCCGAAGTGTTGGCATTCAATTGTGGCGGCCCAAGCCGCCGCTTGTCGCGGGAGAAGCTTGAGAACGAGCTCGGACCGCGGTTGGTCGAAATGGTCGCGAAGGTACGCGCTGCGCTAAGCGGCGAGCCCGCCGCGACTACCTGAGGGGCAATTCATGGCTGATCAAACACCCGCGTTGGGCACGGGCCCGTTCGCTGGCGCGCCTGTGCGCGGATTTCACGACGTTCTCGGTTATCGTCTGGCTGAGTGGCGGGAGGGGCATGCGGTTCTGGAGCTCGAAATCCAGCCGCATCATTTGAATCTTGCGGGCGTTATCCACGGCGGCGTTCTGGTTTCGCTTCTCGATGTGGTTTGCGCTAATGCGGGGCTTTACAGCCCGGATCCGGCGCGCCGGCGCAAGGCTTTGACGCTGGCCTTGGCCACGACGTTCACCGGCCAGGCCAGCGGCGGGACCATTCGCGCCGTAGGCACTCTGCGCGCTGCCGGCACGCGCATTTTCAACAGCACCGGCGAAATCTACAGCGAGGACAATCGGCTGCTGGCCTTGGCGGAGGGTACTTTCCGTATCCGCAGCGAGCGTTCGGCCCCTGCCGAACGCTGATCGGGTGCCCGCGTCGGTGCCGGCGCGCACGGCAGAATGCGGTTATAGGCGAGCTTCGCGGTCAGCTTGCCTCAGGGTTTGTCACGCAGCACACTTAGAGCCTCCGACGGACCCAGGGCATGTGAGGCCAAGGCCCTACGGGGAGCCGCTTACGGTAGCGCTGGATGGCTTGCGGCACGGCACGGTTGTGGCTGCTACCGTGCGCCTTCTCAATTCGTCCCGCAGGGGCGAGGCGGAGGCGCCAGGGCGTTTGCTGGGGGCTCTTAGATTTTCTGGCTGTCGCTGCAAGCGTTCGGCGGCAGCTGCGACAAGGCGGGGGACGGTGCGGCTGAAGACTTGCAAGCGTTGCCGCTGCTCGCGATACGGCCGCGAGCGGCGGCAACGTGTTTAGAGTATCGTCCCAGCGGTATGCCAGAGTGAGGGTGAAAACATGTTCGATATGAGCGGAAAGGTCGCGCTGATCACCGGATCCACGCGCGGCATAGGGCGCGCGATTGCCGAGGAAATGGGCAAAGCCGGTGCCAAGGTGGTCATCTCCAGCCGCAAGGCCCGCGCATGCGACGAGGTCGCAGCGGAGCTTGCCGCGCAGGGCCTGGAGACCCTGGCGGTGCCCTGCCATGTGGGAGAGAAGGACCAGCTGCAGAATCTGGTGGACCGCACGCTCGAGAAGTGGGGACGTATCGATGTGCTGGTGGCCAATGCCGCCACCAATCCGGTGTACGGACCGCTTAGCGAACTCACCGACGAAGCCTATGACAAGATCATGAACACCAACGTGCGCGGCACCTTCTGGCTGTGCAACATGGTGCTTCCGCAGATGGCGGCTCAAGGCGGCGGTTCGGTGATACTGCTCTCCAGCATTGCGGGGCTGCGAGGCAGCGGGGTGATCGGCTGTTACGGGATGTCAAAGGCCGCCGAGGCGGCGCTGGCCCGCAACCTCGCCCTGGAGTGGGGACCGAAGAACATTCGCGTCAACGCTATCGCGCCCGGGCTGGTTCGTACCGATTTCGCGAAGGCGCTGCTGGAAGATCCGGAGCGGGCCAAGCGGGCGGCGGAGCGCACGCCGCTGCGGCGCGTTGGTGAGCCCAAGGACATCGCCGGTGTGGCCGTTTTCCTCGCTACCGAGGCGAGCGCCTATATCACCGGCCAGGTCATCGTTGCCGACGGCGGCGAGCTGATTTCATAAGGAGGAGAGGTTATGAGTTCGCAACCGAATCTAGTGCCGCCGCTCGAAGCGCATCGCTTCGATGAGCAGGCGCTGCGCGAGTACCTGGCCGCGCACCTGGATGATTTTTCCGGGGAACTGCAGGTGCTCCAGTTCCAAGGTGGGCAGTCCAATCCGACCTTTTTGCTCGATACGGGCACGCGCCGTTACGTGCTGCGCAAGAAGCCGCCGGGCAAGCTGCTGCCGTCGGCACACATGATCGAGCGCGAGTACAAGGTGATCGCTGCGCTCAATCAAACCGACGTTCCGGTCCCGCCAGCGCGCCTGCTGTGCGAGGATGCGGATATCATCGGCACGCCGTTTTATGTGATGGACTACGTGGAAGGGCGCGTGTTGAGCCGCCCCGACTTGCCGGAAGTGGATAAGAGCGAGCGGCGCGCGATCTACATGGCGATGATCGAAACGCTCGCGCGGCTGCATAAAGTCGACTACAAGAGTGTCGGCCTTGGCGACTTCGGCAAGCCCGACAACTATATCGGCCGGCAGATCAAGCGCTGGAGCCAGCAGTACGAGGCTTCCAAGACCGGCGAGAACAAGCCGATGGAAGAGCTGATGCGCTGGCTGCCGGAGAATATGCCGGAAGAGGACGAAACGGCTATCGCTCACGGCGATTTCCGGCTGGGTAACCTGATGATGCATCCCGAGCGTCCCGAAGTGGTGGCAGTGCTCGATTGGGAGCTGTCCACGCTGGGGCACCCGCTGGCGGATCTGGGTTATTGCTGCTTGTCCTACCACACGCCCAGCGGCCAATTCGGTACCCGCGGCTTCGGCGCTAATCCGGAGGATCTGGGCATTCCCAGCGAAGAAGAGCTGATCGCTCGGTACTGCGAGCTGACCGGGCGCAGCGGTATTCCGAACTGGAACTTCTTCCTTGCCTTCTCGCTGTTCCGCCTCGCGGCCATTGTTCAGGGCGTGTATGCCCGCGCCCTGGCCGGCAACGCGAGCAGCGCCGATGCGCTAGAGGTCGGCAAGCGGGCTGGCATGTTGGCCGAAACCGGCTGGCGTCTGGCTCAGCGGGCCTGAGCGTTGGTGCCGGGCGCCGACGCGGCGCCCGGCACTTGGAGGCTCTTAATAGCAGACCGCCGAACGGCTCCAGCGGAGCTGGTTTTCGGTACTCCCCGCGCTACCTCCCTGTCCCGGTCTATTGGACTGCTGCGGGAGCGTGTGAGCATTCCCACGATAGACCTGCGGGCTGCCCGGTCCTGTAGGCGGTAACGCGGCTTTGTTGTCGGCGGCCCGGTCCGCGCCGACCCCACCCACCCAACAGGGAGTGCCCGATGAGTAGCCAGGGTAAGCCGATTCCTCGGATTCTGATCACCAACGACGACGGGTATCGTGCCGAAGGCCTGAAAGTGCTCGAGCAGGTTGCCCGCGAATTGTCCGACGATGTTTGGGTAGTCGCGCCGGAGCATGATCAAAGCGGTAGCTCGCACAGCATCAGTCTGCAGCAGCCGCTGCGCGTGTACTCTTGGAGCGAACGCCATCACAGCGTCTCCGGCACGCCCAGCGACTGCGTCATGATCGCGGTGGAGCACCTGATGCGCGATTGCCCGCCCAGCGTGATCCTTTCCGGTATCAATCGCGGCGGGAATATCGCCGATTCCGTGCCGTACTCGGGCACCGTCGGCGCTGCCATGACGGGCTTGCTGGTCGGAATTCCCTCCATTGCCCTCAGCCAGGTCTTCCGCAACCGCGAGGCGGTGCGCTGGGATACTGCGGCGCGTCTCGCTCCGCCTCTGATTCGTGATCTGGTGGAACACGGATGGCCCGCCGGCTTCTGCTTGAACATAAACTTCCCGGACGAGGCGGTGGAAGATATGGCAGGAGTGGCGATCACCCGCCAGGGACGCGGTTCCATAGCGGGCGTGCGGGTAGAGGAGCGCCTGGATGGCCGCGGTTTTCCGTATTACTGGCTGGGCTTCTCGCGCACACCGGAGCTGGTCACCGGCGAGGATACGGATGTGGTGGCCATTCAAAAGCGGATGGTGTCGGTCAACCCGTTGCGCTTCGAGCGTGCCCCGGAAGGTACGTGGGAAGAGCTGGCCGTGCGGTTGCAGGGCGCGCTCAAAGGAGCCTGAATCTAGCCCGGCTGGCACAGTCGCCAGCGAGCTACTACGCTTTATCCCAATACAAACCGCTCGCGCTCGATTGCCAGCGGGTCCATCACCGTCGGCCCGCTGGCAACGCGAGCTTCGGCCGCTTGTGAGCCTTGCTCTGCTATTCGCGCGGCGTAGCTCGGAGGCCGGTAGTGGCGGGTTCGCGTTTTGCCGGCGCTCTGAGCAGCGCTGACGACCTCAGGAATTCCAGTGGTGCGGGAGAGTCATGACCGGATTGGCAAGCTGTGCGCCGGGAAAGGCTGAGCTGGCGGCGGGGGTGGAAAGCGCGGTCGCGGGCGCTACGTTGGGCTCCCGCCTCGGCTGCGGAGCGTTGCCGGCATGACTCGCAACCCTTCGGAGTTCCCCTCTGCCACTCTCGAAGCCGCACCGTCCGGCCGCAGCCGCGTTCGATGGGCACTGCTGTCGCGGCTAGCCCTGGCGGCCCTGACCGGAGCGCTGCTCTTTCTGCCCTGGCTTGAACCGCGGCTGTATCTGCTCGCCTGGGTTGCGTTCGTTCCCGTGCTGTTCGCCGTGGAGCGCCGTGGGCTGCTGGAAGCGTACTTGCTATGGATGCTGGCCGGGCTGGTCTGGTGCGCCGGCGCGACCTATTGGATGGCCGAGTTCGTGGCCAATCTCAAGGAGTACGCGCCACCCTACAACCACGTCGCAGCAAGCGCCTTTTGGGTTTTCATCGCCCAGCTGTTCGGAGCGACAGGCTTGCTCTTCCAGTGGTTGCGGGGCCGTGGCATGCCGGATCTGTGGCTGTTGCCGGTCATTTTCGTCGCGCTGTTCTCGCTCTATCCCATGCTTTTCTATACCCGGCTGGCAGAGGCGCAGACGGAGTTCCTGATCGCTATCCAGGGGGTGGATCTGGTCGGTGCGCACGGACTGGATTTCATCATCGTGCTGACCAGCGTCCTGGCGTACCGTTTGCTGCGCTGGCAGAAGACGCCCGTGGAGGTCTGGTCGGCGGCCGCTGCCGCGATGCTGTTGGCTGGCTGGATGGGCTATGGGGCGTGGCGGCTGCATGCCTGGGACGCGGCTTTGGCTGAGCAGCCGACGGTCATGGTCGGCGTCGTGCAGCCCAACGATCCGGTAAGCATTCCCATTCCCCCGCCGCGCGGGGGGTTCACGCGCGAGTATCCGCCGGAGATGGCCGCCACCGCGCGTCTTGCGGCTCAAGGGGCGGAGTTCGTGGTGTGGCCGGAGGCGCGCTACAAGGGCTATTTCCAAGAGCCGAATGTGCGCGCCGCCTACACTGAGCAGATCGCGGCGCTGGGGGTGCCGCTGATCTTTCACGATCTGCTGCGCGAGCTCCGCCCGGCCGGCGTGCATAGTTACAACGCCGCAGCATATCTTGACGAACGAGGTCATCTTGCCGGGACTTATCAGAAGATGAAGGTGATGCCTTTCGGCGAGTATCTGCCGCCCTTCTGGCAGCTGCCGGGCATACGCTACTTCTCGCATCGCTACCTGGGCGAGTTCCTGCGACCGATCATTCCCGGCGAGCAGCACTCGGTTTTCGAGGCGGCGGGCGTGCGCGTGCTGCCGAAGATCTGCTATGAGACGTCGTTCCCCGAGTTCATTGCCGAGGCGGTTGCGCAATCGCACGCTCAGCTGCTGGTCTTCATGTCCCAGGACAACTGGTTCGGGCAAACCAGGCAGCCGTTTCAGCATCTGACGGCATCGGTTTTGCGAGGGGTCGAAAACCGCGTCCCGGTGATCCACGCGATCAATAACGGACCGTCCGCCGCATACCTCGCCAGCGGCCGGCTGGCCGGCAAGGCGGACGAATTCGTGGAAGCCGACTTGCTGGTGCAGGTGGCCTACTCAGCCGACGGCGGCGGCAGTTTCTATAGCCTTCATCCGCGGCTGTTCACCAATACGGTTTACCTGGCGCTCGGGCTGCTGGTGCTTGGCCGGGTGGCGGCCATCGTGCGCCGCTGGGCCGAACGGCGGCGCTAGTTTTCGTAGCGATAGTGAGGGAAGGCCGCCATGGCCGGCAGCACCTGGTGACGCAGACGGCGCACCGAGGAGGCTGCAGCAGCGCCGGCGTTCGCGCCGACCAGCTTCTTGGAATAGTGAAAGCTGACCACTCGCTCGCTGTCACTGTCCCGGTAGAACTTGAACACATTGAATTCACGGTGGTCGCGCCCCGGCGCAGCAGGGACTATCAGTTCCAACATGGCCGCCTCGCCGCCTAGGTGCCGATACAGCGCCAGTTCGATGTCGGGGTAATGGTTGCGAAACAGTGCTGCGGCGGCACGCGCATGACCCATTGGGGTGTCATCGTCCGCACGCGGCGGATAAATGCGAAAACCGGTCAGCTCCGTCCACTGCGCGGGGGATTCGTTGGGCAGGAAGAACTCGTACACCGGGACTTCCTGGTCGCGCTCGCTAAACCCGAGCTGGTAGAGAGTGCCGTTGAACAGCAACGTTTCCGTTGCCGCGATCGATGGCGGTGCGCCCGCGGCGGCGATCGGGGGCGCGTCTTCCGGTGACGAGGGGCCAAGCGCACAGCCCGTGACGATGAGCGATAGGAACAGAGCGATGACACGTATGCTTATGGACACGGTTACCTCAAAGTGCGCTGGCGGCCCAAGGCCGGATTTGCTGCGCTACCTCGTAGCGCCTGCGCCGCGGAAGCGCTTTCGCTTCCCGCAGCATGCGTCTCAGGGGCGTCGCGCCTGAGTGTACGCGGCGGCCCAATATGGGCTGTCCAGTCGCGACAAGGTTACCCCGCGGCTGGTGGACGCATGCAGAAAAACACCATTCTCCACATAGATTCCCACATGTGGGGTGCGCTTTAGCCGTCCGGTGCGAAAGAAGACCAGATCGCCCGCCCGTAAATCGTGCCGTGCGACGGGGCGCCCTACCCGGGCAAGCTCTTCTGTAGTGCGCGGCAGCGTACGCCCGAACCGGGATTGATACGTGAGCTGCACGAACCCTGAGCAGTCGACGCCTCGCCGACTAAGCCCCCCAAACCGGTAGGGCGTGCCTGCCCAAGCATCGTACTGCGCGTACAGCGCCGGCACCACATCGTCGGGTTCGACGCGTGCCGATGCCTCCGACGAGCGCTCGGGAACGGTTGAACACGCCGACAGCAGTACGGCGGATAGCACGACAAATAGCAAACGGTGCATGCGCCAATTTCCACACAAATTAATGCCGGTTGAAGAAGATATGACTGCATTCGCAGGTCGTGGCAATACCCGCAGCGCTTTCGCGGCGTACGCAGGCCAAGGCCATCCTGGCCGATAGCCAGCGCTCCGGGGCCGCGTCCCTTGCCGGCTCAGAACAGCGCATGGCGAGCTTGTGGCGGCCATGGACGAGACCGGTGTCTTAAGTTCGACGATCCGTTGTTGCGGTGCGCCTTGTAACTTTGCCCCGCCTTATTGCAGTCTTGCCTGCCAGGCCTTCCCGCGCTGCGGACGCGATGAGCCTTGGGAAGGCAGTTATATCGCTTTATATCAATGTTTCGCAGTGCGGAAGAGTGTTTCATAAAAGAATTGCGCGTGGGCCGTTTTATCTTATACTGGTTCGCGCTAGCTGCAGGCGTGGGAGGGTCGTTGGAGGCGCAGCACAGCCTCGTTTCCATCCTGTCGATGTCGCAGCATTCAGTTCAATCAGGCAATCACGAAATGCCGTTCCGGTTAGTGTGGTTGCTTCGCCATCTGGCACCGCCGCTGTGTAGTGTCCCGGCGGCCGGCTTTTGACGCGGTTTCCGGAAGGAGGAGACATGAGCCAAGTCGTGAGATATGAGCTTAGGGACGGAATCGGCATCATCACTGTCGACAATCCCCCTGTGAACGCGCTCAGTGCGGCCGTTCGGGCTGGTTTGATCGAATGCCTAGACCAGGGTTTGAACGATGCCGGCGCCAAGGCGCTGGTCTTGGTGGGCGCGGGGCGCACCTTCATTGCCGGTGCGGATATCCGCGAGTTCGGCAAGCCGCCGCAGGGGCCGGGCCTGAACGAGGTCATCGCCCGTTATGAGGACTCCTCCAAGCCCGTGATCGCCGCGCTGCACGGCACGGCGCTGGGCGGCGGGCTGGAAGTCGCGCTGGGCTGTCATTTCCGTGTGGCGGTTCCTAGCGCCAAGGTGGGGTTGCCCGAGGTCAACCTCGGCCTGTTGCCTGGCGCTGGCGGCACCCAGCGTTTGCCGCGCCTGGTCGGCCCGCAGAAAGCACTGGACATCATTACCAGCGGTCAGCACATCCCTGCCCAGGAAGCCGCGCAGCTGGGCATCGTGGATGAGGTCATCGACGCCGCTTCGCCGGTGGACGCCGGTATCGAGTTCGCACGTAAGGTGCTGGCGGAGAATCGGCCGCTCACCCGGGTGCGCGATCGCGAGGACAAGATCAAGGACGCACGTGGCAACAGCGCCTTGTTCGACGACTATCGCAAGCAGCTCGGCAAGCGCGCGCGCGGGCTGTTCGCGCCGTTCAAGATTGTCGACTGCGTGCAGGCCGCAGTGGAGTTGCCTTTCGATCAGGGTCTGCAGCGCGAGCGCGAGCTGTTCATGGAGTGCATGCAGTCGCCGCAGCGCGCCGGCCTGATCCATGCCTTCTTCGCCGAGCGCGAAGCGCAGAAGATCCCCGACCTGCCGCCGAACACCCCCACCCGTCCCTGCAACAGCGTGGGCATCATCGGTGCCGGTACTATGGGTGGCGGCATCGCGATGAACTTCGCTAACGTGGGCATTCCGGTCTACCTGCTGGACATGTCGCAGGAAGCTCTGGACCGCGGTCTGGCCGTTATCCGCCGCAACTACGAGAACACGGCGAAGAAGGGCCGCCTGACCATGCAGCAGGTCGAAGAGCGGATGAGCCTGATTCGTCCCACGCTCTCGTACGACGACTTCAAGGACGTGGACGTGGTGATCGAGGCCGTGTTCGAGAACATGGCCATCAAGAAGGAAATCTTTGCCAAGCTCGATGAGGTCTGCAAGCCTGGCGCCATTCTCGCCAGCAACACCTCCACTCTGAGCATCGACGAGATCGCCAGCGCCACGAAGCGTCCTCAGGACGTGATCGGCATGCACTTCTTCAGCCCGGCCAACGTAATGAAGCTGCTGGAGAACGTGCGCGGCGAGAAGACCGCCGATGACGTCAAGGCCAGCGTGATGGAGATCGGCAAGCGCATCAAGAAGGTGCCGGTGCTGGTCGGCAACTGCTACGGCTTCGTCGGCAACCGCATGCTGCACCGGCGCGGCGCCGAAGGCACGGCGCTGGTGAACGAAGGGGCCAGCCCCAGCCAGGTCGACAAGGTCATCTACGACTTCGGCTTCCCGATGGGACAGTTCGCCATGTCCGACCTGGCCGGTCTGGACGTGGGCTGGCGTATCCGCGAAGAGCGCCGCGCCAAGGGTGAGGACATTCCGCTCTCCTGGGCGGACAAGCTGGCGGAGAAGGGCCGCTTCGGCCAGAAGACCGGCGCGGGTATTTACCGCTACGAGGAGGGCAGCCGCACGCCTATCCCGGATCCGGAGGTCGATGCGCTGATCGAAGAGTTCCGCCGCGAACAGGGAATCAAGCCCCGCGAGGTAAGCGATCAGGAGATTCTCGAGCGCTGCATGTACGTGATGATCAACGAGGCGGCGAAGATCCTCGAGGAGGGCATTGCCTACCGCCCCGCAGACATCGACGTCGTGTGGATCTATGGTTATGGCTTCCCCGCTTATCGTGGCGGACCGATGTTCTGGGCCGATCAGATTGGTCTCGACAAGATCCTCGAGGCAATCAAGGGCTACCAGAAGACGGTCGGCGGCGATCAATGGGAGCCGGCGCCGCTGCTCGAGCGCCTCGTGCGTGAAGGGAAGAAGTTCGGCGACCTGTAAGGTCTTAGTCACTCAACTGGCGGCGACCGGAGACGGCGCCGCCTTTATGCCAACGGAGCACTATCATGTCCGAAGCAGTCATTCTCTCCACGGCCCGTACCGGGCTTGCCAAGTCCTACCGCGGTTCGCTGAACAATACGCATAGCGTCGACATGGCCGGTTTCGTGATCGCCGAGGCGGTCAAGCGGGCCGGTGTCGATCCGGAGGTGGTCGAGGACGTGATCCTCGGGGCTACCTTCCATGAAGGTGCGCAGGGCAAGAACATGGCGCGCCTGGCGGCCATTCGCGCCGGGTTGCCGGTGACCACGGCCGGCATGTCGATCAACCGCTTCTGCTCCTCCGGGCTGCAGGCGATCACCCTGGCCGCGCAGCGCATCCTCTCCGAGAAAGCCCCGGTAATGGTCGCCGGCGGGGTGGAGTCGATCTCGCTGGTGCAGAACGACAAGATCAACAGCTACCGCGGCGTCAACGACTGGATCAAGGAGCACAAGCCGCAGCTGTATCTGTCCATGATCGAGACGGCCGACATCGTAGCCAAGCGCTACGGGATCAGCCGCGAGGCGCAGGACGAGTATGCGCTGATCAGTCAGCAGCGCACCGCGGCCGCGCAGCGCGAAGGCAAGTTCGATCAGGAGATCGTGCCGTTTACCACCACCATGCTGGTTAAGGACAAGGAGACGGGCGAGGTCTCCGAGAAGGAAGTGACGCTCACGCGCGACGAGTGCAACCGTCCGGATACCACGCTGGAGGCGCTGTCCAAGCTCGAGCCGGTGCGCGGACCGGATCAGTTCGTCACGGCCGGTAACGCCAGCCAGCTCTCCGACGGCGCGTCGGTGTGCGTGGTGGCCGACAGCAAGTGGGCGGAGAAGAACAACCTTGAGCCGATGGGCATCTTCCGCGGCTTCGCGGTGGCCGGCTGCGAGCCCGACGAGATGGGCATCGGCCCGATTTACGCTGTGCCGAAGCTGCTCAAGCGCCACGGGCTGACCATCGACGACATCGACCTGTGGGAATTCAACGAAGCGTTCGCCTCGCAGGTACTGTACGTGCGCGACAAGCTCGGCTTGCCGATGGATCGGATGAACGTCAACGGCGGTTCCATCGCGGTGGGCCATCCGTACGGTGTGACCGGCTCGCGCCTGACCGGTCATGCGCTGATCGAAGGCAAGCGCCGCGGCGCCAAGTACGTGGTGGTGACCATGTGCATCGGCGGTGGCCAAGGCGCTGCCGGGCTGTTCGAAGTCGTTTAATTTCGGCGAGGTGACTGACAATGGATCTTAACTACACGCCGGAAGAGCAGGCGTTTCGCGAAGAGGTGAGAGCGTTCATCCGGGAGAACCTCTCCCCGGAACTCGCTCACAAGGTGAAGACCGGTCGCAGGCTGACCAAAGAGGATTACGTCGAGTGGCAGAAGAAGCTCGACGCCCGCGGCTGGTTCGCGATTCACTGGCCGAAGGAGCTGGGCGGTACTGGCTGGAACTCGGTTCAGCGGCACATCTTCGATGAGGAGATGAGCAAGGCCGGTGCGCCTGGCATCGTTCCCTTCGGTGTCGGCATGGTCGCCCCGGTTATCATTAAGTTCGGCACGCAGGAGCAGAAAGACTACTATCTGCCCCGCATCCGCAGTCAGGAAGACTGGTGGGCCCAGGGCTACTCGGAGCCCGGCGCCGGCTCCGACCTGGCCGGACTGAAGACGCGGGCGGTGCGCGAGGGCGATTACTACATCGTCAACGGGCAGAAGACGTGGACGACCCTGGGGCACTACGCCAACAAGATCTTCTGCCTGGTCCGCACCGATCCGGACGCCAAGAAGCAGGAAGGCATCTCGTTCCTGCTGATCGACATGGATACCCCGGGCATCACCGTGCGCCCGATCATCACGATCGAAGGCGGTCACGAAGTGAACGAGGTGTTCTTCGATAACGTCAAGGTGCCGGTGAAGAACCGCGTTGGCGAGGAGAACAAGGGCTGGACCTGCGCCAAGTACCTGCTCACCTACGAGCGTACCGGCATCGCTGGCATCGGCCATGCGAAGACCGCGCTCAACCACCTGAAGTACATCGCCAGCAAGCAGCTGGAGAACGGCAAGCCGCTGATCGAAAATCCGCTTTTCCGCGCTCAGATCGCCCAGCTCGAAGTCGAACTGCGGGCGCTGGAGCTGACCAACCTGCGGGTGGTCATGTCGGTGAAGGGCGGCGGCGTGCCGGGCGCCGAAAGCTCGATTCTCAAGGTTCGCGGCACCGAGGTGCGACAGGCCATCGGGGATCTGATGCGCCGCGCAGTCGGCCCCTACGCGATGCCGTTCTTCGATGACTCCTTCGACGAGGACCCGGTGGGTCCGGAGTACGCCTGGCAGCAAGCGCCGCAGTACTTCAACCGCCGCAAGATCTCCATCTACGGCGGCTCGAACGAGATTCAGAAGAACATCATCGCCAAGGCGATTCTCGGCCTGTAGGAGTCCTAGTCATGGATTTCAATCTGAATGACGAACAACGGATGCTCCAGGAGACGGTCACCCGTCTGGTGAGCACCGAGTACGATATCGAAACGCGCCATAAGTACAGCGATAGCCCCGAG
Organism: uncultured Alkalilimnicola sp.; assembly: GCA_964460035.1. Lineage (GTDB taxonomy): Bacteria > Pseudomonadota > Gammaproteobacteria > Nitrococcales > AK92 > CAYWPG01. The sequence goes on along the minus strand of CAYWPG010000007.1, from coordinate 65,526 downwards.
GGCTTCTCCCGCGAAGTGTGGGGTAAGTTCGCCGAGATGGGGCTGCTGGGCGTGCCTTTCGGCGAGGACTTCGGCGGCTTCGGTGGCGGCGGTGTCGAGCTGATGGTCATCATGGAGGCCTTCGGGCGCGGCCTGGTGGTCGAGCCGTATCTAGCCACGGTGGTGCTTGGCGGTACGCTGATCGACAAGGCCGGCACCGAGGAGCAGCGTCAGCAGTATCTGCCGCGCATCGTCGAGGGCGACCTGCTGCTGGCCTTCGCTCACGGCGAGCCCAACTCGCGCTACACCCTGAGCCAGGTCGAGACCCGTGCCGAGAAGAGCGGTAACGGCTACAAGCTCAACGGTCACAAGTCGGTCGTGTTCAACGGCGACTCGGCCGATCTGCTGATCGTTTCCGCGCGTGTCGCTGGCGGCGCCAACGATGAAGACGGCATCGGCTTGTTCCTGGTGGATCCGAAGAGCGCCGGTGTGCGCGTTCGCGGCTACAAGACGGTAGACGGCGGCCGCGCGGCCGAGGTTTACCTCGACAACGTCGAAGTCGGCGCCGACGCGGTGCTGGGCGAAGCCGGCAAGGCTTTCCCCGCCATTCAGGAAGCCGCCGGGCGCGGGATTACCGCGCTGTGCGCGGAAGCCGTGGGCATCATGGACGTGCAGTGCAATATGACGCTGGATTATATCAAGCAGCGCAAGCAGTTCGGCGTGCCCATCGGCTCGTTCCAGGTGCTGCAGCACCGCATGGTGGATCTGTACATGAGGCTGGAAGAGGCGCGTTCCATGGCGATCCTCGCGGCCTGCAACGATCAGCTCGAGGATCCGCAGGAGCGCCAGCGCGTACTGTCTGCAGCCAAGCTGCTGATCGGCCAGTACGGCCGCTTCATCGCCGAGCAGTCCATCCAGATGCATGGCGGCATCGGCATGACCTGGGAGTATGCTGGTTCGCACTACGCCAAGCGCCTGGTTATGATCGACCATGTGCTGGGCGACGTGGACTACCATCTGCAGCGCTACGCCGACCTGATGCTCGGGCCGGTAGAGGACGCCGCACTCTAAGCAGACGGGTGAGATGGGACGGCGCTTGCCGGCGCTGTCCCATCGCATACTCCTTCGGAGACGGATCGCCGCGGGCGGGGGGAACGCAGGTTCACCGCCGGTCGCGGCGATGTCATTTGGGAGCCAGCGATGACTGAACGCATCATCGACCGCCGCGATCTGAATTTTCTTCTCTTCGAATTACTCGATATAGAGCGTTTCACCGCTCATCCCCGCTACGCCGATCACTCCCGCGAAACTTTCCAGGGCGCGCTGGATACCGCCTACCGGGTGGCTATAGACCATTTCGCTCCGCACTGCCGCAAGAACGATCTAGAAGAGCCGACCTTCGACGGCGAGCGGGTGCACATCATTCCCGAGGTAAAAGCGGCAGTACGGGAATACATCGAGGCGGGGTTGCTGGCCGCGCCGCAGGACTACGAGCTGGGCGGCATGCAGCTGCCGGTCACGGTCTCCCAAAGCTGCACTGCAGTCGTCAAGGGGGCCAACACCGCCACGTTCTCTTATGTCGGTCTTACCGTGGCGGCCTGTAACTTGCTGCTCGCGCACGGCTCGGAAGAGCAGAAGCGCATGTACGCCCACCCCATGCTGGAAGGCCGCTTTTTCGGCACCATGGCGCTTACCGAGCCACAGGCCGGCTCGTCGTTGGCGGACATCAAGACGACCGCGGAGCCGACCGAGGAAGGGCACTACCTGCTCCACGGCAACAAGATTTTCATCTCCGCCGGCGATCACGAACTGTCCGAGAACATCGTTCATCTCGTGCTCGCCCGCATCAAGGGCGCGCCCCCGGGGGTGAAGGGCATTTCGCTGTTCATCGTGCCCAAGTACCTGGTCAACCCCGACGGCTCGCTGGGCGAGCGCAACGACGTAGCGCTTGCCGGGCTGATCCATAAGATGGGCTGGCGCGGAACAACCTCGACCATGCTCAACTTCGGCGAACGGGGCGGCGCCAAGGCGTTCCTGGTAGGCGAGCCTGGCCAGGGCCTGAAGTACATGTTCCACATGATGAACGAGGCGCGCATAGGCGTTGGCCTGGGCGCCGTAGTGCTTGGCTACAACGGCTACCTGCAAGCCCTGGAGTACGCCAAGACCCGCCGGCAGGGGCGTCCGGTAGATGCCAAGGACCCGAATCAGAAGCAGGTGCCGCTGATAGAGCATGCCGACGTTCGCCGTATGCTGCTCGCTCAGAAGGCCTATGTGGAGGGCGGCTTGGCGCTGTGCCTGTACGCGGCCACGCTGGTGGACGAGAAAAAGACTGCAGCCACCGAAGAGCAGGCCAACGAGGCAGGCTTGCTATCCGATCTGCTCACGCCGCTGGTGAAGGCGTGGCCCTCGCAGTACTGCCTGGAGGCCAACAGTCTGGCCATCCAGGTCCACGGCGGCTACGGCTACACCCGCGAGTACCAGGTCGAGCAGCTCTACCGCGACAACCGGCTCAACCCGATTCATGAAGGTACCAACGGCATCCAGAGCATCGATCTGCTGGGCCGCAAGGTGCGCCAGGCCGGCGGTGCGGGCTTCCAGGCGCTGATCCGGCGCATGCGCGATACGGTTGCCGAGGCCAAGACGGCCGACCAGCCGCTGCGCGACTATGGCACGCAGCTGGAGGAGGCGGTGGCGCTGGCGGTGAGGGCCACCGAGACCTTGCTGCCCTTGGCAGAGGCCGGGGAAATGCGGCGTTATCTGGCCAATAGCGCGGTGTACTTGGACCTCATGGGCCACTTGGTGATCGCGTGGCTGTGGCTGCGCCAGGCGGTGCGGGCGGAGCGGGCGCTGCGCGAGGGCGGTATCAACGCGCCCGAGTTCTACCGCGGCAAGCTGGCTGCCTGCCGCTATTTCTATCGCTTCGAGCTGCCCAAGATCAAACCGCAGGCCGAGCTGCTGATGAGCCTGGATACCACCCTGCTCGAGGTCGAGGAGGACTGGTTCTAGCCTCGGGGGTCTCTGAGCCGGCGCCGCCGCGGGCGCCGGTTCGAAGGCCCTGACGGATAGCCGGCCGGTGCTGTTGCGGTTGCTCGGCCTGGCGCGTTACGAAGGGTTGCGTGACGCTTGCGCGTGGGCACCCTAAGCGACGCTGGCTTGGCCGTGCCGTGGCAGAAGAGCAAGGCCGGCACGCAACGGATTGTTCAACGGTTTCCAGAGCGTTCGGCCCCCATAGGGGGTGTATTGGCGCAAGCTGCTGGGCTAGGTGGAGGCTGTATGGACGAGGTTGTACGCAAGGCAATGGAGAAATGGCCTCAAGTGCCAGCGCTGTTCGGCTGGCTGGGGCTGGATCGGCGCGGGCGCTGGCTGCTCAAGGGCAAAGCGATAGAGCGCCAGCCGCTTATCGCCTTCATCAACCGAAACTACGAGAGCGACGAGTTCGGCCGCTGGTTCTTCCAGAATGGCCCGCAACGGGTGTTCGTGCATCTTGCTTATACGCCTTGGGTGGTGCGGGCCAATGGCAGCGGCCAATTGGAAACGCACACCGGGCAGCCGGTGGAACAGGTCCAGGCGGCGTGGCTGGACGAAGATGGCAGCCTGCTGTTGGAGTGGGAACGGGGCATTGCGCTGCTGGACGACAGCGACCTGGGCTGGGCCTTCGAACGCCTGGTCATGTCCGATGGCCAGCGCCCGGACGACGATGCGCTAGCCGAAGCGCTAGAGCGCCTGCACCAGAACGCCGATGCGGATGTTTTCCTGGAGTACGCGGGGCGGCGAGTTCCCATCGCCGGCATCCATAGCAGCGCCGTGGCCGACCGCTTCGGCTACCAGGCCGACCCGGGACCGCGCGAAGGCGAACGCAGCACTACCTGATCGGCGCACCTCCACTCAAGAGGATATTCCCCTTGCGCGTGGAATCGGCGTTGCCGAGCGGGTTAAGAGGAGAGGCAGATGACCAAGCTAACTAACCGGCGCGTGGTGCTGGTCAAGCGCCCGGAAGGCATGCCGGGGCATGAACACTTGCGGCTCGAAGAGGTGGAGCGGCCCCGTCCGGGAGAGGGCGAGATGCTGCTACGCACCATTTACCTCTCGCTCGATCCCTACATGCGCGGACGCATGAATGCAGGCCCCTCTTACGCCGCCCCTAATCCCCTTGGGGCGGTAATGACGGGCCGGACCGTCAGCGAGGTGGTGGAGTCGAACTTGCCGGGCTATGCGGCGGGCGACATCGTGCTCTGCGAAATGGGCTGGCAAGAGTATGGTGTTTCCGACGGCAGCGGTTTGCTGCGCAAGCTCGATCCCAACGAGGCGCCTATTACCACCGCGCACGGCATCCTAGGCGGTTCGGGACATGCCGCCTACGTGGGTTTGCTCGATTTCGGCCGCCCGCAGCCCGGCGAGACGGTGGTAGTGTCGGCCGCGGCCGGCGCGGTCGGACAGGTGGTCGGCCAGCTGGCTAAGCTCAAAGGCTGCCGGGCGGTGGGCATTGCCGGCAGCGACGACAAGTGCCGCTTCGTGGTCGAGGAGCTGGGTTTCGATGCGGCAGTTAATTACAAGAAGCCGGACTTTCGCGAACGACTTGCGGCCGCCTGTCCTCAGGGAATCGACGTGTATTTCGAGAACGTAGGCGGGTCGGTGCTCGAAGCGGTGCTCGAGCTGATGAACGAGTTCGGGCGCATTCCTGTTTGTGGAACGATTTCCTACTACAATCAAAGCGGTCTGCCGCAAGGCGAAGATAAGCTGCCGCTTTTGATGCGCACGATTCTCACGCGCAAGCTGACACTTCGCGGCTATATTCGTTCCGACCATTTGGATAGAGAGGCGGAGTTCCAGCGCGAAATGTCGGCCTGGCTGCGGAGCGGTCAGGTGAAGTATCGTGAAGATATCGTTCAGGGCCTTGAGAATGCGGTTACCGCCTTTCAGGGTCTGCTAACTGGCCGTAATTTCGGCAAGTTGATGGTGCAGGTCGGTCCGGATCCGACGCGTCCCTCGGCGTAGGCTGGCTTATTCAGCCTTCCCCACCGGCGCCTGAAAAGAATATAGACAGGGCGCTCAGCGTTAATTGGAGGAGTCATGACGATTAACCGCCGAATCATTCTGGCCAGCCGGCCCACCGGCATGCCCACGCATGAAGACCTGGTATTGGAGTCTGCTGCGCGACCGGTGCCGGCCGCTGGGCAGATGCTGCTGCGCACGATTTATCTGTCGCTGGATCCGTATATGCGCGGGCGCATGAGTTCGGCACGCTCTTATGCCAAACCGGTGGAGGTCGGCGAGGTCATGATCGGCGCCACCGTCAGCGAGGTGGTCGAGTCGAACCTGCCTGAGTTCAAGCCCGGCGAGGTCGTTCTCAGCGCCAACGGCTGGCAAGAGTACGCGCTCTCGGACGGACGCGGTGTCCGCAAGCTGGACCCCTCGCTGGCGCCGGTTACGACGGCGCTGGGCGTGTTGGGCATGCCGGGGATGACCGCCTACGTGGGGCTGTTGGACCACGGCCGTCCTCAAGCTGGCGAAACCGTAGTGGTGTCGGCCGCGTCCGGCGCGGTCGGACAGGTGGTCGGCCAGCTGGCCAAGCTCAAAGGGTGCCGCGTGGTCGGTATTGCCGGGGCTCCCGAGAAATGCCGCTACGTCGTCGAGGAGCTCGGTTTCGATGCCGCGGTGAATTATAAGGACATGGATTTTCGCCAGCAGTTGGCGGCGGCTTGTCCGAATGGCATCGACGTGTATTTCGAAAACGTTGCCGGTCCGGTGCTGGAAGCGGTGTTGCCGCTTTTCAATGAGTTCGGCAGGATGCCGGTTTGCGGTACCATCGCCTATTACAACTTGACGGAAGCTCCGCCTGGGCCGGACAAGCTACCGTTGCTGATGCGCACGATTCTCACGCGCAAGCTCGCCGTTCGCGGGTTTATTCAGTCGGATCATCTGGACAGGCAAGAAGATTTTCTGCGCGATATGAGCGCATGGGTTCGCGAAGGCCGAATAAAGTACAAGGAAGACATAGTGCAAGGGCTGGAGAACGTGGTCACGGCCTTCCAGGGGCTTCTCACAGGGCGTAACCACGGCAAGCTGATCGTCCAGCTAGCGGATGACCCCACTCGTTAAACGGACTTTCTACCAGGCTAGGGAGTATAGGATGTACACATACGACAAGGTGTTTATCGACGGCCGTTGGCAGGACTGTGGCGACGAGCGAGTCGAGGTGTTCGAAGCCGCCACCGGCGAGGTGATGGCCACGATTCCGCGCGCCACCGAAAAGGAGCTGAATCAGGCCGTGGCCGCCGCCCGCAACGCGTTTCCCCAGTGGGCGGCGACACCGCTGGACGAGCGGCTGAAGTATCTGCGCGCCTTGCTGGAGCAGCTTCAGACGCGTTCGGAGGACATCGCGGTCGCGGTGGCGCGCGAAGTCGGTACGCCGATCAAGCTCGCTCGCGGCATACAGGCCGGTTTGCCCATCGCGGTGACAGGCAGTTATCTCAAGCTGCTGCCGGAGTTTCCTTTCACCGAGCAGGTTGGCAATTCTGAGGTGCAGTATGCCCCGGTGGGCGTGGTCGGCGCGGTGACACCTTGGAATTACCCGCTGCATCAGATCATCCTGAAGGTTGTGCCGGCGCTGGGTGCAGGTTGTACCGTCGTGCTCAAGCCCAGTGAGGTGGCGCCGCTTACCGCCTTTATTCTGGCCGAGATGCTGGAAGCCGTCGGCCTGCCGCCCGGGGTGTTCAATCTGGTGTCCGGCCCCGGTCGGGTGGTCGGTAACGCGCTGATCAACCACCCCGATGTGGACATGCTCTCTTTCACCGGTTCCACCAGTACGGGGCGACAGTTCTTCCGGGCGGCAGCCGAGGACTTCAAGCGGCTCGCCTTGGAGCTGGGCGGCAAGTCCGCCTCGGTGATCCTGCCCGACGCCGACCTGGAGAAGGCTGTCAAAGGCACGGTAAGCAACTGTTATCTGAACTCGGGTCAAACCTGCACCGCGCATACGCGCATGCTCGTTCCGGCCGAGTTGCACGATCAGGCCTGCGAGCTTGCGGCCGCGATTGCGGAGGGGTTCACGCTAGGTAACCCGCTGGATGAGAAGACCCGCCTCGGCCCTCTGGCTTCCGCGGATCAGCGCGATGTGGTGCTCGATTACATTCGCATTGGAGAGCAGGAAGGGGCCCGCTTGATAACCGGCGGCACTGATGTGCCCGCCGGGCTCGACGGCGGTTACTTCGTGCGCCCCACAGTGTTCGGCAACGTCGACCCGGCTTCGCGTATCGCGCAGGAAGAGATTTTCGGGCCGGTCCTCAGCGTTATTCCCTACCGGGACGAAGAGGAGGCGGTTGCCATCGCCAACGGCACGAACTACGGCTTGTCCGGTGCCGTTTGGTCCACGGATGTGGAACGTGCCAAGCGCGTGGCGAGCCGCATGCGTACCGGCCAAGTGTTCATCAACAACGCGCAGTTCAATCCGCTGGCACCGTTCGGCGGTTTTCGCCATTCCGGTATTGGGCGCGAGATGGGCAGATGGGGTTTGGAGGAGTTTCTCGAGGTCCGCTCGCTGCAGCTTTAGGGCGCGCCGCGAGCGGACGTTGCGGCTGCGGACAATTCGATTGTAGCTGCCAAATAACGTCATAACTTAGGGAGCGATCATGAGTAGAACAGGCAAGGCGGTCATCTGTCGCGAGTGGAACAAGCCGGTGGTGGTGGAGGAAATCCGCATTGATCCGCCGCAGCGCAACGAAGTGACGATCAAGCTCGCCGCCTGCGGCGTGTGCCATAGCGATCTGTCCGCAACCAACGGCACGATCCAGCTGCCTCCGCCGCTGATTCTCGGTCACGAAGGTGCCGGTGTGGTCGTCGAAGTGGGCGAGGGGGTGACCGCCTTCCAGGAAGGCGATCACGTCATCAGCTCTTTCATTTCCATGTGCGGCAAGTGCCGTCAATGCAGTCGCGGGCGGCCGGTGTTGTGCGAGAACGCCGGCAAGGCGATCTACCAGCTGCCCGACGGCGTGCGCACCTTCGACCGCAACGGTCAGCCGCTCAACCTGTTCATGGCCTGCGGCGTCATGGCCGAGTATGCGACCCTGCATGTCGATAACCTCGTGAAGATCGATAAGGACGTGCCGTTGGACAAGGCAGCGCTGGTCAGCTGCGGCGTGATGACGGGCGTTGGCGCGGTGTTCAATACTGCACAGTTGGAGCCCGGCTCGCATGCCGCTGTCTTCGGCGTCGGCGGGGTGGGCCTGAACGCGGTGCAGGGCTGCAAGATCGCTGGTGCGGACAAGATCATCGCGGTGGACACCAATCCCGCCAAGCTTGAAATGGCGCGCGAGTTCGGCGCGACGCATACTATCGACGCCTCTAAAGAGGAAAACGTCGCCAAGGCGATCAAGAATATTACCGGTGGCGGCGTCGACTATGCGTTCGAGTGCATCGGTGTCGGCGCCGTCGTCTCCCAGGCGTTCGCCTCGCTGGCCAAGGGCGGCACGGCGGTGGTGCTTGGTGTGGCGAAGCGCAGCGACGAGACGGTACTGCGCACGCTGAGCATTCCGGCGGAGGAGAAGGCGGTGAAGGGTTCATGGTTCGGGTCGGCTCGCCCCCAGCACGACTTCCCGCAGCTGCTCTCTCTGTACAAAGGCGGCAAGCTCAAGCTGGACGAGCTGATTACCCGCACCTACAGCATCGACGAAGCACCTCAGGCTTTCGAAGACTTGCAAGCTGGGCGCAATGCACGCGGCGTCATCGTGTTCGACTGACCAACGGCGAGACCGGTGGCGCAAGCCGCCGGTCTCTCTGCTCATGACAAACTAAGAATCTGACCCCGCGCTGGCCGCTATGGGGGCTGTCGGCTGTCGGGGTACAGCAGATCGCGAGGGCGGGTATGAAGGCGGCGGGGGGCTCTCATACCGAGAGGCGACAACGGGCACGGCTAAAGCTGCTAGGCTATGTCGCGCTCTTCTATCTGTTCGATGCCGTAGTTCTGGCCCTGTTCGCTTGGCAGGGCGTGATCCCGCTCGCTATCGCGGCCAGCTACGTGCTGGCTGCGGGGTTGCTGTCCGCGGCGGTATTTCTGCTGGTTTGTTGCGGCTGGAATCTGCGTTTCGAGGACGCCAGTTTCACCTTCGGCCACAAGCTGGCCAGCACCGCTGTCGAGTTGCTGTTTCTTTGGCTGGCGCCCGAGGCTGGGCTGGTGTTCCTGCTATCGCTGTTCATTATCGCAGCGCTGGCAAGCCTGGAGCTGTCCACACGCCAGTTCGTCGCCTGGTGGGCGCTGGTCATGGCCGCCTTGGGCGTGATTCTCGCCCACCAGGGTCATCGAATCGGCATCCCCACCGACAGCTCCGCTCAACTGCTCCTTGTGTGGCTCGCGATCGCGCACGCCATCGGCAGGATCGTCGTGATCACAGCCAGGATGACCGCCCTGCGAGAACGGCTGCATCGCCGTAATCAGGAGCTAAAGGCCTCGTTCGAGCGTATCGAGCAACTGGCTAACGTCGACGATCTTACCCAGGTGTGGAATCGCCGCGCCCTGATGAAGCGCATGGATGAAGAGCGGGCGCGCTGCAGCCGTACAGGAGCCCCTTTCGCGATAGCGCTGATCGATATCGACCGCTTCAAATCGATTAACGACAGTCACGGGCACCTGGTCGGCGACCAACTCTTGCGGGCCTTCGCGAGACGCGTTTCGGAACGGCTGCGGGAGGTCGACCTGCTGGGGCGGTACGGTGGCGAGGAGTTCATTCTGCTGCTGGTCGGGACGCGCCTTGCCGGCGCGGTCCGCCTGGCCGAACGGTTGCGCGAGGACGTGGCCGCGGCGAACTGGGACGAGGTCCTGCCCGGCCTGCGACTAACGATGTCTGCCGGTGTTGCGGAGTATCGTCCTGGCGAATCCCTGGAAGCGCTGCTCGAGCGCGCCGACAACGCACTGTACGCCGCGAAGCGGGGCGGCCGGAACCGTGTTGAAAGAGCGCCGAACCGTATACCCGAGCCTACCTGACAGTCCGGCTGAGCAATCTTCCCAAGGGGTGAGCGTTCAAAGCGTGCGCCGGTTCGCGGCACCCTTTGGGCAAGGCTCTAAAATCCTCGCTTTGGTGTTGGGTGGGGACGCCAAAACGAGGACTTTCGGGTATGGACACACTCACTCACATTACCTTCGGTGCCACCCTGGGCGGCGCACTCTTCGGCCGCCGGGCAGGCCTCAAACCCTATGCGTATGGTGCACTGATCGGCACGCTGCCGGATGTGGATGCGGTGTTCATGGGCGATGGCATCGCCGATCTGCTAGTCCATCGTGGCGTTACGCACGCCTTGTTCTACCTCACCCTAGCAGTGCCTTTGCTGGTGTTTTCCATCCTGGCCTTGCATCGTGACCAGCGACCGCATTGGCGACGATGGGCTGTACTGGCCTGGCTGGTGTTGATCACACACAGCTTGCTGGACATGCTGAATCCCTACGGCGTGCAACTGCTGCTGCCGTTCTCGCAAGCTTCGTTCAGCCTCAACGCCGTCTATGTGGTGGACCCGCTGATCACGCTACCCCTGCTGCTGGGGCTTTGGCTGGTCTTGCGGCGCGGACGGCCCCCGCGTGCCGTGGCGTGCGCCGTGCTGGCTTTCTGCGTGGGTTATGTGGTTCTGGCGAACGTGGCCCGCTGGCATGTACAGGACCTCGCCGAGGACGAATTGCTCCGGCAAGGCGTGGCCGCCAATGCCGTAATGGTAATGCCGACGCCTTTCAACACGCTGCTATGGCGTATTCTGGCAGTCGATGAGGAAGGCTATTACGAGGGCTATTACTCGCTGGTTGCCGGTGCCACGGAGATTCCCGTGGAATATCGCGGCAGCGATCGGCAGCTGCTGGCGGCACTCGAGGAGTATTCGCCTGTGCAGCAGCTGAGCGAGTTCGCTCGCGGTTTCCTCCAAATCGAAGCGGAAGGAGACCAAGTGGTGGTCCGCGACCTGCGCCTGGGACAGGATTCCTATTATCCAGTCTCATTCGTGGTGGCGCAGCTTGCCGACGACGAAATCGAGCCGGTGACCGACCGCCGCGTACCTACCGCGTCGCTTGGCCGTGACGAGCTGGTCTGGCTCTGGCGCCGGATCTGGACCGAGCAACCAAGCTGAGCCCCGCCAGCTGCAAAACAGGCAGCGCTCGCTGCGCTTTATCGCGGCCGCGTCCGGCATGGCGCGGCTGCGTATTGATTGTTAGTAGCCTACCTAATAGGATGCTATCAGGTTCCTATTTAGGACATGTTCTATGTCCGGAGAGCGACGCCGCGAGTCTTTCGGCAATGCCATTCAGGAAACGGCGCGAGCTTTACGCTTCAAGCTCGACCAGCGCCTGCGGCCGCTCGGTTTGAGCCAAGCAAAATGGCGCACAATCCTCAATGTATCCCGTGCCGGGGAAGGAATCACCCAAAAGGAGCTGGCGGAACGCCTTGGAATAGAAGGGCCGACACTGGTCCGTATTCTCGACCGCCTGGAGGATGATGGCTGGGTGGAGCGCCGCGGCTGCCAGGCCGATAGGCGCACCAAACGCATTTACCTGCGCGAGCGCGCGCAAGAAGCTCTCAAGCACATCGAAGCGGTCGCCGCCCAGCTACGGCGTGAGGTGCTGGAAGGGATTCCCGAGGAAGACGTGCGCCGCTGCCGAGAAGTATTAGAACGTATAAAGGCCAGGGTGGAGACATTGCCGTGACCGAAACTCCCGCTTCCCCTAGCCGTGCTCCGCGCCGCCTGTCGCGCAGAGTACGGCTAGCCGTCGTTGCCGTGGTTGCCATACCGGCGCTGTTCTATGGGGGAGACTGGGCTTACCAGCGTTTCACCCATGTTCATACCCTCGATGCGCGCATCGAGGCCGATATGCTCACGCTCAGCTCGCGTGTGCCCGGATGGGTCACGAAACTGGATCTGGTATCGGGCGATTACGTCAAGCGTGGGCAAGTCCTGGTAGAGCTGGACACGCGCGAGGCGCAGCTGCGTCTGGAAGCGCTGGACGCGCGCCACGCCGCGCTGGAAGCGGAAGCCGAGGAGCTTGCGGCGCGCATCGAGCTGGTGCGTGAACAGAGTAACAGCCGTCTGGCGCGCGCGCAGGCGCGGATCGCGATGCTGGAGGCGGCGCAGGCGGCCAGTCGAGCCCGCTTGGCGCAGGCGGAGCGCGAGCATGCTCGCATCGCCCCTATGGCGCGCGATAACCTGGTTTCCGAGCAGGCGTTGGACGCTGCCGCGCATGCCTTGCAGGAAGCTCGCGAGCAACAGCGGCGGGCGGCGGCGGAGCTGCTCGCGGCCAAGGCGGAGCTCGAAGAAGCGCAGGCCAATCTGATGGAGCCGGCGCTGCTTGAGCAGCGGCGCGCCATGCTCATCGCGCGCTTGCGCGAGGTGGATGCCGAGCGCCGACGTCAGGCTCTGGAAATAGAGGATCGCGTCATACGCAGCCCCATCGACGGCGTTATCGACAAGGTTTTCGTCAGCAGCGGGGAGTATGTGGCACCCGGACAGAATCTGATCATGCTGCATGAGCCGGGCGCTGTCTGGGTCGAGGCGCGTGTAAAGGAAACCCAGCTGGCGCCGGTGCGGGTGGGGCAGCCGGTGCGGCTACGCGTGGACGCGTTTCCGAACGAGCGTTATGGCGGACGGGTGGAACGCATAGTCAGCGCCGCGACCAATCAGTTCGCATTGCTGCCTAATCCGAATCCGAGCGGCAACTTCACCAAGGTGACCCAACGCATCCCGATCCGTATCGCCTTCGATGAGCCCAACGAGCGGCTTAGTCCCGGCATGATGGTCGAGGTGTACATTGACGTCCGCAGCGGCGCCGATTAATCCCACCCAGGCGCTGTTCGAACGCTACGGGCCGGCCTACACCTGGCTGGCGACCGCGACCGTGATGATCGCCACGTTTGCGATGGTGCTCGCATCCACCATCGTGAACGTGGCCATCCCCAACATCATGGGCGCGTTCGGGCTGGATCAGACGCAGGCGCAGTGGTTATCGACCGGCTTTCTCGCCGCCATGACCACCACCATGCTGTGCAATGCCTGGGCGGTGGAGGCCTTCGGGCAGCGCAACACTTACATAGGAGCGATGCTCCTGTTCATCCTCTCCGGCATCGTCGGCGGCCTGGCTCCCAACGAAACCACGCTGATCCTGTCGCGCGTTGTTCAGGGTGCTATGGCGGGGATCATACAGCCGCTGGCAATGATTACGATCTTTCAGGTCTTCCCTCCGGAGCAACGCGGCCGGGGCATGGGGATCTTCGGCCTGGGCGTGGTGATCGGTCCGGCGCTAGGCCCGGTAGTGGGCGGCTTTCTGGTGGACCTGTTCTCCTGGCGCGCGGTTTTCTTCGTGGCGCTGCCGTTCTGCCTGTTAGGCGTGTTCATGGGGTCGCTCTTTCTGCCGGGGCGGGCCGGCAGCGGCCCGCGCCCCGCGTTCGACTGGCCGGGCCTGGTGTTGCTGGTGACGGCACTGGTTACCCTGCTATGGGCGTTTTCCAACGGCCAGCAGCTGGGGTGGAGCAGCAACGCCATGGTGCTGCTGTTCGCGCTAGGGCTAGCAGCCGCGGCAGCCTTCGTTTGGTGGGAGTTGCGTACTCCCAGGCCACTGCTCGATTTGCGCGTATATCGCTCGTACGGGTTCGCCTGCGGCTGCGTGCTGGCGTTCGCGCTGGGTGCGGCGCTGTTCGGCAGCACTTACCTGATTCCCTTGTTCGTGCAGCAGATTCAAGGGTTCAGCCCCACCGACGCCGGGCTGATGCTGATGCCGGCGGGCATAATCATGGCCTTCATGTTTCCTATCGCCGGCCGCCTGAGCGACCGCAAAGCCATACACCTGAATATCATGTGGGGGTTCGCGATCCTGGCGCTGTCCTGCTTCTTGACGATGCAAGCCGATGCTGCCACCAACTTCTGGCAGCTCGTCATCTGGATCATTATCGGCCGGGTGGGGCTTGCGCTGATGATGCCTTCCATCAACGCCGGGACCATGCGCTTTCTGGATATGCAGATGCTCCCCCAAGGCTCGGGCGCGTTGAATTTCAGTCGTCAGTTGGGCGGTGCGCTGGGCGTTAATCTGGTGTCGGTGGGGCTGGATAGACGCATCGCGTTTCAGCTGAACGCCCTCAAGGACGAACTGACCGGTGCCAGCAGCGTAGGCCGCGAAGCGCTCGCGCGGCTGGAGGCGATACTGGCGCGCGCGGGCGTTGCGGAGGACTTGCAGGCGGCCGGAGCGCTGGACTTCCTCGAGCGAATGATCTATCTGCAAGGATACACCAGAGGATTCCAGGACAGCTTCTTTTTGCTAGGTGTCGTATTCTCTGCTGTTCTGATACCGGCCTGGTTAATGGGCAGGGCCACGAGGAAGCAGTAGGAAATGTACAAGACCATTCTGATGGCCTTCGACGGCACTAGCGAAGGCAGGCATGCACTGGCGGAAGGGGCCGAGATCGCACGGCTGTGTCAGGCCAAGGTGCACTTGCTGGCAGTCATGCGTTTGTCGGTGGCGGCAATGAACCTGATGGAGGGCGGTTATCCGGAGGCGGCCCTAGAGCAAGACTTGGCGGCTGCCGATGCCGTGCTGGCCGACGGTGTCGAAGAGTTGCGCCGTCACGGTCTGGTAGCCGAAGGGCATCGGCGGGTCGGCGAACCGGTCGAAGAGATCGCCGTGCTGGCCGAGGAATTGGGCGCGGATCTGATCGTGCTGGGGCATCGCCGCTGCGGTAAGTTGGCGCGCTGGTGGCACGGCTCGGTAGGATCGAGCCTGCTGGACCGCTCGCGAGCCAGCATTCTCGTCGCCATCGCCGGGGAACAGGTCGAGCAGCCAGCCTGAGCGGCGACGAAGCACCGGACTGACCAAGGCCAGTCCCGTTCTGCGCCAAGCCGCCATCTTTGCTCCGCCCCCAAGGGTAACGGTGCTTGCGCCGTTGCTCGTAGGGGGCTGTTTCGTTTGACCATGGGAGAGAAGCATGAGCACGAATAACCAGCCCACCGTATTGATCGTCGGCAGCGGCGCCATTGGCAGTTTTTATGGGGCGATTCTGCATCGCGGCGGGGCTTCGGTGTCGGTGGTCAGCCGCTCGGATTACGATGTCGTGTCCGAGAGCGGCTTTCAGATCAGCAGCCCGCTTGGCGATCTCTCCTACCGTCCGCAGGCAGTGTTGCGCAGTGTCGAGGAGTGTGGCGAAGCTCCGGATTTCCTGGTCCTTTCGGTCAAGGTGCTGGACGGCCTCGATCGCGCGGCGCTGATCCGGCCGGCGGTTGGCCCGAATACGGCCATCGTCCTGATCCAGAACGGTATAGAGATCGAGCCGGAGCTGGTGGAGGCGTTTCCGAACAACACCGTGGTCAGCGCACTAGCTTTCGTTGCGGTAAGCCGGGTAGCGCCTGGCAAGATCGAGCACAAAGCCTATGGACAGCTCGTGCTGGGCGATTACCCGCGTGGCGCAGGTCCGGCCGCCAAGCAGTTCGGCGCCTTGTTGGATGCGGGCGGGGTAAGGGGGCAGGTAACCGAGCAAGTGGTCACCGAGCGCTGGCGCAAGGCCGTTTGGAACGCGCCGTTCAATCCGCTGGCGGTGCTGGGCGGCGGGGCCGACACCAAGACCATGCTCACGGCCGAAGGCGGCGAACAGCTGGCCAGGGCGCTGATGGCCGAGGTGTGTGCGGTCGCGGAGGCGGCGGGGCATAAGCTGCCCGATGAGATCATCGAGCAGAACATCGCCAGCACCTACAAGATGCCGCCTTACCGCAACAGCATGGCGCTGGATTGGCTCAACGGCCGTCCGCTGGAGCTGGAGGCCATTCTCGGTAACGTGATCCGCGAGGCGCGACGCTACGACGTGCCGGTCCCCCATCTGCAGACGGTATACACGGCGGTACGCATTCTGCTCGACGATCGTGCGCAGCGACAGCAGTAGCTAGTCCTACGCGAAGTTAGTTCAAGAATCTCAAGATTGGGGTAGTGAACTTTTTAGAAACATGGGTGGCGGCTACCGGCCGCCACTCCGGTAGTGCCGCTTGATCGTTACCGTCGACGTTTTATTTCGCCGTTACGGCCCCGCCTATCGCTGGTTGGCGACGCTCACCGTCATGCTCGGGACGGTCTCGATGCTGCTCGCCTCCACCGCTATCAATGTAGCCTTGCCCACTATCATGGGCACTTTCGGTATCGGTCCCAGCCAGGCCGCATGGCTGTCGACCGGGTTCCTGGCCTCGACTAGCGCCACCATGCTGGTCAACGCCTGGGCGGTGGAGTCGTTCGGGCAGCGCCGCACCTACGTTGGCGCCATGATCGTGTTCATGCTTGCCAGCGCCGTGGGCGGCTTTGCGGTGAACGAGCACATGCTGGTGCTGGCGCGGGTGCTGCAGGGGGCTATGGCGGGCATCATCCAGCCACTGGCCATGCTGACGATTTTCCAAGTATTCCCGCTGGAAGAGCGTGGGCGCGGGATGGGCATATTCGGCTTCGGGGTGGTGCTGGCGCCCGCGCTAGGACCGGTGCTGGGTGGTTTTCTGGTCGATCTGTTCTCCTGGCGCGCCGTGTTTTTCGTGTCTTTGCCGGTATGCGCCGTAGCGATTTTCATGGGCAGTCTGTTCCTGTTGCCCCGGCAGGAAAGCGGTGCGCGCCCGGCCTTCGATCGTGTCGGTTTCGTGCTGCTGGCCACGGCTTTGACCTCGCTGCTGGTTGGGCTTTCCAATGGCCAGCGCATGGGCTGGGACAGCCTGGGGCTGATCGCGCTGCTGGGGCTGGGCGTGGTTGCCGCCATAGGCTTCGTGCTCTGGAGCAGTCGCCACCCCAAGCCGCTGCTGAATCTCAACGTCTATCAGTCGCTGACCTTCGCTTGCGGCTCGGTGCTCTCGTTCGTCCTGGGCATGGCACTGTTCGGCACGGTGTTTCTGGTGCCGCTGCTGGTGCAGCAGGTGCAGGGGCTCACGGCCACGCAGGCGGGAGTGTTGCTGTTGCCCTCCGGTCTTCTGATGGCGGCGGCGTATCCATTCACCGGCCGCCTGGCCGACAGCCCGGCTTTGCACAAGCCGATTCTGGCCGGCTTGCTGGCGCTGATTCTATCCAACCTTCTGATGCGCCAGGCCGACGTCAATACCGCGTTCTGGACGCTCACGGCCTGGATTCTGCTGGGACGGCTGGGGCTCGCGCTGTTGATGCCGTCGGTCAGCACCGGTTCCATGCGCGGGTTGCCCCCGCCTATGCTGCCCCAGGGCTCGGGATCTTTGAATTTCTCGCGCCAGCTCGGGGGCGCGTTCGGGATTAACCTGATTTCCCTGATGCTGGAGCGTCGCACCGAGCATCATGTGACGCTGTTTGCCCAGGAGCTGACCGCCGCCAGTCATTCGGCAGCGGACCTGCTGACGCAGGTTGGCGCCTTATACGCGCGTGCCGGCGTACCCTCGGAGCTGCAAGCGGTGGGCGCATTGGAGTATCTGGCCCGGGTGGTACTGGCTCAAGGGCTTACCGCTGCGTTCCATGACGCGTTTCTGATGCTGGCCTTCGTTTACTTGTTCGCACTGATCCCGGCGCTGTTGATGGCACGGGGCAACCGCGCATGAGCCGGATAAGCATGGTGCTGGTTATCCCAGTTCTTCGGCGGGTTCTGTTCCTCGCGGGCGAGCGAGCCATTGGGCCGGCGGCAGCGAATGCCGCCGTTTGGCACTGACCAGCCTTTTCGGGATCGTTGCCGATCGTGTCCACGCCGCCGGCGGAATCCCCGGCTCAAGACGGAGCATAGCTACAAGCCAGCGCCACGGTGAACCCAAAGCGAGTCGGCCCGGGCGGCCCCCGGGCCGCGAATCTCGGCCTTAGCCACTGGCCCCGGAAAAGCCGTTAGCGGTCCGGGACTGCCCTCAGTCCTTGTAGGAAGGATCGATCCGGTCGAGCAGTCGCAGCAGGGCAGGCCAGGAGAGCCTGCTCGCCAGGGGCAGGTCGTCAGACTGCTTGTAGGTGGTCTCCAGTGCTTCCTTGGACGGCATGTTCAGCTCGGCGTTGCCCGCTGCCTGGGCGGCAACCTGGATCTCGCACGCCTTGATCAGGAAGTACTGCATGATGAAGGCTTCCCCCACCGTACGGCCCAGGCTAAGGGTACCGTGGTTGCGAAGGATCATGATGTTCTTGTCGCCCAGGTCCCGGATCAGGCGCTCGCGCTCGTCGAGGTTGAGGGCTACGCCTTCGTAGTCGTGATAAGCAATGTGCTTGTGGACCAGCATGGCCGTCTGGCTGATCGGCAGCAGCCCTTCCTTCTGCGCCGATACGGCTACCCCGGGGCCATAATGCAGGTGTATCACCGCGCCGGCATCCTCGCGCGCCATATGCACCGCGCTGTGGATGGTGAAGCCGGCCGGGTTGACCCGGGAGGTCACGTCGCCGCCATCGATTACGTTGGCATCCTTATCGATCTTCACCAGCGAGGAGGCGGTGATCTCGCTGAACAACAGCCCATAGGGGTTGATCAGGAAGTGGTTATCTGGCCCGGGCACTCGCGCGGAAAGATGGGTGAAGATCAGATCGTCCCAGCCATAGTGCGCAACCAGGCGGTAGGCGGCCGCCAGTTCGACGCGTACCTGCCACTCTTCAGGACTGACCCGATTCTTCACGCCGGGGGCGACGGTGTTTGCATGTGCGCTCATGGGATCTCCTCCATACGTCTGGTGCTTGCCCCACTAGCTATTAGCAAGCTATTAATTAGTCATGCAACAAGATTTATTCCCCATCCCTGGGCGTTCGCTAACCAGCGGTGGTGTACGACTAACCCGCGCTCTCCAGAGTGAGAACGAGCTTTCCATAGTGGCTGTTGGCGGCCATGATGTCGAGCGCCGCGGGCGCCTGCTCGAAGGGGTGCACACCGGACAATACCGGCGTGAGCGCGCCGCGCTCGAACAGCGGCAGCAACTCATCGACAAAACGCCGGGCGATGGCGATACGGCCTTCCAGCCCCTGGCTGCGCATGGTCATGGCTTTGAGCGTGAGCCGCCGCTGCAGGAACTGGCCGAGGTCGATGCGATCGTCGCGGCCGGTCATCAAGCCTATGAGCACGATGGTGCCCTCATCGCGCACACAGCGCATGGTCTGCGACAAGCGTCCGCCTCCCCCGAGCATATCCAGCACCACCGCCACGCCCTGGCCCCCGGTGGCTTCCCGCACCTGAGCGACGAAATCGTCCTGGCCGTCGACAATGCCTACGGCGACGCCCTGGGCCTGCGCGAGGCGTTCCGCGCTGCGGCTGCTGCCGATGGCCGTGCCGCCGAGCGCATGCACGAGCTGCGCTGCCGCCAGCCCCACGCCGGAGGTCACGGGTTGAATCAGGCAGCTTTGCCCGGCCTGCAGTTCGCCCTCGATGAAGATGGCGCGGTAAGCCGTCATGAAGGCTTCGGGGACTGCGGCCGCCTCGGTCAGCGACAGGCGAGCCGGAACCGGAATGGCCTCGCGCTCCTGAACGGTCACGTATTCGGCATAAGCCGCGCCGGGCACCAGCCCCATGACTCTGTCGCCGGGGCGGTACAGCTGGACCTGGGATCCGACTGCCTCCACGATGCCCGAGTACTCCAAGCCGGGAATGCGCTGATCGGTGCCGGGCGGCGCCGGATACATGCCTTTGACTTGGAGGAGATCGGCACGGTTGATCCCGACGCCAACGACACGGACGAGTATTTCGCTAGGCCCGGGCTCGGGGGTGGGGATTTCGCCCAGCTGCAGGGTGTTCCTTCCGTCTTTGCCCTTTTCGATTATCCAAGCGCGCATGTATTCCTCCATTGACGAGCGAGTCGGCGCAGGCCCGAGATGTGATAGATAAGAAACCCCTAATATGGTAGCGGGTTCCATTCGCAGGAGAACTATGAACAACCAGCTTCACTACCCGTTCAGCCAGCCTCCCGAACCGCAGCGCACCTTGACGGTTGCGCCTGGAGTCCGTTGGCTGCGTATGGCGCTGCCGTTCGCATTGGATCATATCAACCTATGGCTGCTGGAGGACGGTGAGGGCTGGACCCTGGTCGACTGCGGCATAGGCTTGCCTCAAGGGCGGCGAGCCTGGGAGCAGGTCATTGCCACGGAGCTGCAAGGCAAGCCCCTGCGGCGGATCGTCGTTACCCATTACCATCCCGACCATATTGGGCAAGCGGGCTGGTTGAGCGAGTATTTCTCCGCGCCGGTGTACATGACCGCCGGCGAGTGGGCGCTGGCAAGCGAGCTGCATGCGCGTAGCGACGCCGATGCCGGCGCACGCCAGGCCGAGCTGTTCATCCGCCATGGGCTGGACCGCGAGCGCGCCAAGGCCATTCGCGAACGCGGCAACAGTTACCGTCCGCTGATAGAGCGCCTGCCGCGGGAGGTGGAGATCATTCGGGAGGGCGATGTACTGCGCATAGGCGAGGATGACTGGCGCGTGATGATAGGTCGCGGCCACGCGCCCGAGCATGCCATGCTTTACTGCGCCGCGCGCGATTTGCTGATCGCCGGCGATCAGATCCTCCCCACGATCTCCAGCAATGTGAGCGTGGGCGCCAACGAGGCCGACGATCCGCTGGCCGACTTCATCGACTCGCTGCAGCGCCTGGCCAAGCTGCCCGCGGCGACGCGCGTGCTACCGGCGCATGGGCTGGTGTTCGAAGGCGTGCCGGCCCGAGCGGCGGCCTTGATCGAGCATCATCGCCAGCATTTCGCCAGAATCGTGTCTGCCTGCGCCGAGCCCAAGGCCGCCGCCGAGCTGCTGACCGTGATGTTCCGCCGCGAGCTCGACCTGCATACCTTGATGTTCGGCATGGGCGAGACCATCGCGCATTTGCAGCATATGACCCGCAAGGGAATGCTTGTCTGTCACGAAGGGGAGGATGGGGTGCTGCGCTACACGGCAGCTTGAGCCGCCCGCGCGCGCTGCGGCAAGGCCCGCTAACAGGGGCAGGTGGCGCAAGGGCCGCGGGCTACTATGGCCTGGCGGCAGGCGACGCCGCAAAAGAGAAGGGCGCCTTGTGAGGCGCCCTTCCGGTTACTGCAAATTGCAGAGGAGCTTAGAGGACCTTGTCCAGCTCCTTCTCCAGGGCAGGAACGGCTTCGAACAGGTCGGCGACCAAGCCGTAGTCGGCAACCTCGAAGATCGGCGCCTCCTCGTCCTTGTTGATCGCGACGATGACCTTGGAGCCTTCCATGCCGGCCAGGTGCTGGATCGCACCGGAGATGCCCACCGCAATGTACAGGTCCGGCGCGACGATCTTGCCGGTCTGGCCGACCTGGTAGTCGTTAGGTACGAAACCGGCATCCACAGCGGCACGCGAGGCGCCCACCGCGGCGCCCAGCTTGTCGGCAACGGCTTCCAGCATCTTGAAGTTCTCGCCGCTTTGCATGCCGCGGCCGCCGGAGATCACGATGCGGGCGCTGGTGAGTTCCGGACGCTCGGAGACGGTGAGCTCCTGGCCGATGAAGCGAACCTTGGCCGGCGCTTCGGCCGGATCGATGTTCACCACCTCGCCGTTGCCGCCTTCGGTATTGGCACGGTCGAACGCTGTGGCGCGGACCGTGAGCACCTTCACGCTGTCCGACGACTGCACCGTGGCCAGCGCGTTACCGGCGTAAATCGGACGCACGAAGGTGTTGGCGTCGACGACTTCGATGATCTCGGAGATCTGCTGCACATCAAGGCGCGCAGCCACCCGCGGCAGCACGTTCTTGCCGAAGGTGGTGGCTGGGGCCAGCACGTGGGTGGCGCCGACGTTCTTGGCCTCGCGCACGATGAGCGGGGTCAGCGCTTCGGCTACCGGGTTCTCGTAGATGTCGGCATCGGCCAGCAGAACCTTGCTCACGCCCTCGACCTTGGCAGCTTGCTGCGCAACGTCGCTGGCGCCCTTGCCGGCCACCAGCACGATGATGTCGCCGCCGATCGCCTTGGCGGCACCGAGCGTGGCGAGCGTGCTGCCGGCGAGCTCTCCCTTTTGATGTTCGGCTATAACAAGAACGCTCATTTAGATCACCTTCGCTTCGTTGCGGAGCTTGGCTACCAGCTCCTGGACGTCTGCAACCTTCACGCCGCCCTTGCGCTTCGGCGGCTCCTGGACCTTCAGCGTCTTCAGGCGCGGGCTGATGTCCACGCCCAGATCGGCCGGAGTCATGGTATCCAGCGGCTTCTTCTTGGCCTTCATGATGTTCGGGAGCTTGGCATAACGCGGCTCGTTCAGGCGCAGGTCGCTGGTAATCAGAGCCGGCAGATCCAGCTCCAGGGTCTCTAGGCCGCCGTCGACTTCGCGCGTCACCTTAACGGTGCCGGAGCCCAGCTCGACCTTGGAAGCAAAGGTGGCCTGCGGCCAGTCCAGCAGCTCGGCCAGCATCTGGCCGGTCTGGTTGTTGTCGCCGTCGATGGCCTGCTTGCCCAGGATCAGCAGGTCCGGGTTCTCCTTCTCGACCACCGCCTTGAGGAGCTTGGCGATCGTCAGCGGCTCGAGCTCGGCATCGGTTTCCACCAGAACACCCCGGTCGCCGCCCATGGCCAGACCCGTGCGGATCGTTTCCTGGGCCTGGGAGGGGCCAATGGAAACGACCACGACCTCGTTGGCCTTGCCAGCTTCCTTGATGCGTACCGCCTCTTCAAGGGCGATCTCGTCGAAGGGGTTCATGGACATCTTGACGTTGGCGGTTTCGACGCCCGTCTGGTCCGCCTTCACACGGATCCGAACGTTATAGTCGACGACCCGCTTTACCGCGACCAA
Organism: uncultured Alkalilimnicola sp.; assembly: GCA_964460035.1. GTDB lineage: Bacteria > Pseudomonadota > Gammaproteobacteria > Nitrococcales > AK92 > CAYWPG01. The sequence continues at coordinate 42,879 of CAYWPG010000007.1, read as the reverse complement.
TATCTTCATGCTCGTGCCCTATTGGTTGGTGTTCCGTGGGTTCCACAGTGCGAAACGATGTTTTAAAAAATGCGCCGGCAGCATAGGTGCCCGCTTCGCCGACTGTCAAGGCCAGCGCGAACCGGATTGCGGTGCGGCACAGACCTCGCAGGGCGAGCGCAATCGAGCGGAAAAGGGTACCGGAGCCGGGAGCCGAGAACAATCGGTGCCGTCAATGAAGGCGACGTTTTGTGCAATGGCGCCGCGCTCAGCATATCGCTCGTACGAGAGATCATCTCGATCGCCATATGGTAGGGATTTGCGCGTTCACTTCAATCCCATAAGTTCACATTATGCCGCCAAATGGGCAAGAAACGGGAACCAGAACGCCAGCAGCGCCGTCATCGCGACCACAAAAGCGCCGTTCCAGCGCCACCCCACGGTGATGGGGGATACATTCAACAGCCGTCCGGCGACCAGCATGGCCGCGGTGATAGGCGCGGACACCATCGCCAGCGACCAGCCCGCCATAAGCGCGGCAGCGAACAGCGCCGACGGCATGCCGAACATTTCGGGTGCCGGCAGCAGCGCGAGCAGCAAAGTGGCGGATACGATCGGATTGATCCCGAACTGGGAGGTTATCAGCATCAGCAGCGTCACCCCCAGCGCGAGCCAGCCACCGCTGAGGCCGCTCGCAGTCAGCGCTTGCGCCAGTGTCTCCAAGGGCAGCAGTTCGCTGAGCAGCACGCCGATGAAGGCCGCACCGCCCAGCACCACTATCTCGCCGCGCATGCTGGGGAAGATCGCGTGCGCCCGCCGCACCAGTGTGGCGCCGGCCCGGACCAGGCCGCTGCCGCCGGCCAGGCGCCGGCGCTGAGCGGCCAGCCACACCAGTGCGGCCAGCGGTCCGGAATACAGTACCGCGGTGGGCAGCGATACCTGCAGCAAGGCGGCGAACAGGAACGTAGAGCCGACGATGGCGGTAAGCAGCAGGCAAAACTCGAGCAGCGGACGCAGGCTGCCCGCCTTGCGCTGCGGCGGCTGCAGCGCTCGTCGTGGCGCGGACATTCTGTCCAGCGCCCAGCCCAGCAATAGCATGAGCAAGGCCGTGCTGCCGGCGAACGGGAGGATGTCCAGCCAGCGCAGCCCCGGCAGGGCGGAGAGTATGACCGCCAGGCTGATGCCCAGCGGGGAAATCAGCGGTACCAGCGCAAAGCCGCGCAGGATCGCGGAGAACATGCGCCGCTTGCGGATATTCTGCACGCTCCGGTCGCCGCCGGCCGCAGCCAGGGTATTGCCGCGCAGGCTCGCCAGCCCGAGCAGGTTGAGTACGCCGATGTTGATGACCATGCCGAACAGTGCCGCCCCCAGGGAGAGCGTCAGGTAACGGCGTTGGGGCGGTTGCTGCACCAGCGCCTGGCCGCAGCGGCGCAGCAAGGGGGAGGTCTCCGCGGCGGTGCGCAGCAGGCCCAGGCAGGCGAGAAAGCTTGCCATGAACGCGAAGCGGTCCAGCCCTTCCCACAGCGTGTCGCCCGGCGCGGGCAGGGCAGCGGCGGCCAGCACGGCCAGTAAAACGGCCGATATGGCAACTCCCCGTGCCATCGCGCCTTGTTCGGGCCATTCGACAATGACGTAAACGACGATCGCGATTGCGATCGGCCAGGCCAGCACATCCGTGCGCAGGGCGAGGCTGAGCATGGTGCTGACCATAACGATGGGCAGCGACCATATCCCGAAGCGCCCTAGGTTCATGCTCGCGACCTGTGGCGCCCGCGGCGGGCGCCGGTGGAACGGACGGTGCGGAAGCGCGGCCGCTACTGCAGCGGCCGCTGCGCCATTTGCTTGAGTTTGTTTTTCAGAATCTTGCCGGTCGCGGTCGCCGGCAACTCGTCCATGAGAATGATCTCGCTGGGGCACTTGTAGCCCGACAGCCGCTCCCTGGCGAACGCGGCGAGTTCTTCGACCGTCAGATCCGAGCCGGCAACCGGCTGCACGAAAGCCACCACTTCCTCGTTGTCGGGCACTTTGCGTCCGACCACGGCCGAGAGCGTGACCTTCGGGTGCTCGTTGAGCACCGCTTCCACGTCGGGCGGATACACATTGAAGCCCGAGCGGATAATCAGCTCCTTGGTGCGGCCGACGATGAACAGGTTCAGATCCTCGTCCAGGCGCGCCATGTCGCCAGTGTTGAGCCAGCCATCGTCGGTGAGCGCTTCCCGAGTAGCTTCGGGGTTGCGATAGTAGCCCTTCATGACGTTGGGGCCACGCACCCACAGCTCTCCGATTTCGCCAACCGGAACTTCCGCGCCCTCGGCATCCACCAGCTTGTACTCGAGCAGCGGCAGCACGCGCCCGACGGTAACGGTTTCGTGATACTCGCCGATACGAGTCTGGCTGATGGTAGGGCTGGCTTCGGTCAGTCCGTAACCGTTGTGCAGCGTGGTGCCGAACACCGCTTCGGTGCGCCTCTTCAGGTCCAGATCCAGCGGAGCGCCGCCCATGGAGGTGTAGATCAGCTTGGGCGCTTCGAGCTTAAGCCCGTTACGCTCGAGATACTCGAGCGTGCGGGCGTACATTGCCGGTACGCCTTGCAGTACGGATATGCCTTCCTCTTTGAGCGCGCGCACCAATGCCTCGGGCTCGAAGCGCGGCACCGGGTAATAACAGGCGCCGTTATAAAGCGCGCCCAGGCAAACCGAGGAGAGGCCGAAAACATGAGACATGGGCAGCACGCCATATACGCGCTGGCGGCGGTCCAGATTGCGCATGCCGCCGGAGATAGAGGCGACGAACAGACAGCCTCTGTGCGTGAGCATTACCCCCTTGGGATTGCCCGTGGTGCCCGAGGTGTAGATCATCGCCGCCACCTGCTCGGCGCCGGAAGCGTGCACGGGCTCGGGCTCCGAATCCAGCAGCGGACCGATGGCCAGCTCGCCCAGGCTGGGGTGCGAGTAGGTCTCGGCGCCATGACGGCGGGCATGGGCCGCCGCTTCCGGAGAGACCGCGGTGGTGTAGATGACACGGCGCGGCAGGCAGTTGCTCTGGATGTTATCCACTTCGCCGGCGGCGAGCCGCGCATTGATCAATGCCACCCATACGTCCAGCTCGCTGGCCGCGAGCAATAGCACTACCAGGGCGCGGCAGTTCTCGTTTACCACCATGAGCCGGTCGCCGGGACGCAATCCCAGCTCGCGCAGCCACTCTTTGGCGTTGCCAATTTGCTGCGCCAGCTCGGCGTAGGTCCAACGGACCTCGGAGTCGACCAGGGCTTCTGCGTCGGGCGTCTGTTGCGCCCAACGCAGAGGGGCAGTGCTGATTCGGTCCGGCAGTTCGGCCAGCCGCTCCGAGGCGGAGCGGCCGAATATGTCTTCGTCAGGTGCTCTCATTGTCCCAACGCTTCGCGAATCATGTTGCGGGCGACCACGATCTGCTGGATCTGGGTGGTGCCTTCGTACAGGCGGAACAGCCGCACGTCCCGATAGAAGCGTTCCACCGCATACTCCTGCATATAGCCCGAGCCGCCGTGGATCTGCACCGCGCGGTCGGCAACGCGCCCGACCATCTCCGCGCAATAGAGCTTGGCGCAGGAAGCGAGCTTGCTCACGTTCTCTCCTGCGTCCTTACGGCGAGCGGCGTCCAGCACCATGCAGCGGCCGGCATAAGCCTCGGTCTCGCTGTCCGCCAGCATCGCCTGGATCAGCTGATGCTCGGCGATGGGCTGACCGAACTGCTTGCGCTCCAGTGCATAGTGCAGAGCGTCGTGGATCAGGCGCTCGGCTACCCCCACGCACACGGCGGAGATGTGCAGGCGACCGCGGTCGAGCACCTTCATTGCCGTGTAGAAGCCCTTGCCGGGAACGCCGCCGATGATGTTCTCGGCCGGTACGCGGCAGTTCTCGAAGATGATGTCGCAGGTATGAGCGCCCTGCTGGCCCATCTTCTTATCCGGCTTGCCGCGGATCAGGCCCGGGGTGTCGCCCTCGACGATGAAGGCGGTGATGCCGCCGGCGCCCTTGTTGTTCGGATCAGTGCGCGCCATCACCGTGTACAGCCCGGCGTGCGGACCGTTGGTGATAAAGCGCTTGGTGCCGTTGAGGATGTAGTAGTCGCCGTCCTTGTCCGCACGGGTCTTCAGCGAAGCGGCATCGGAGCCTGCGTCCGGCTCGGTCAGGCAGAAGGAGCTGATGATCTCGCCCGTGGCGAGCTTGGGCAGGTACTTGCGCTTTTGCTCCTCGGTGCCGTCGATGAGGATGCCCTGAGCGCCGATACCGTTGTTGGTGCCGAAAATGGAGCGGAAAGCGGGCGAGGTCTTGCCGATTTCGAAAGCTACCAGGACCTCTTCTTCCATCGTTAGGCCAAGGCCGCCGTACTCCTCGGGGATGGACAGCCCGAACAGCCCCATGTCTTTCATCTCCTGCAGGATGTCTGCAGGAATGGCGTCCTCCTCTGCGACCTGCTGTTCGGCCGGCTGCAAGCGCTCGCGCACGAAACGACGAATGGTGTCGAGCAACTGGTCGAGGGTTTCTTGATCTCTGATCACGGCTAGATCCTTCAGTGTGTAGGATTAAAGCGAGTTTAAATGCGGCTGAGGGCGTTCTGCACGTCAGCAGCCAACTGTTTGAGCTTTGGCGCAAGCTCGGTATCCAGGCGATGTTCTGGCAACAGGAACGAGGGGCCGCCGCAGTTGAACGCGAATACATCGCCGTTCTCTGCCTGGACCAGCGGCACCCCGACCGAGTTGACGTCCCGCTCCCAGTCGCCCACCGTTTTCACGTAACCGAAGTCGTGGTAATGCTCCAGAGCGCTTTCGATCTGTTTGCGCAGCGCTGGCCACTCCGCCCCGGCCCGCTTCTTGATGTGCTCCATCAGGTAGTTACGCTCACCTTCGGGCAGCGCTGCCAGAAAAGCACGGCCCATCGCGGTGGTGGCTACGGGAATGCGCGAGCCGACGTCCAGTCGCAGCGTTACCGCGCCGCCGCCGCGGCAGGTTTCCAGATATACCATCGAGAGCCGCTCGCGCGCACCGAGCGAGACCGCGCAGTCGAGCTCGTCGGCCAGCGCTTGCATATAAGGACGCGCTATCTGGCGAACGCCGTAATTCGCGAGCGTTGCATAGCCTAGGGCCAGGACTCCGGTGCCGAGCTGGTAGCGCTCCAGGCGCTCGGAGTACGACAGGTATCCGAGCTTGGTCAGAGTGTAAGTAAGGCGCGTGACGGTGGGCTTGGGCAGCCCCGTGCGGCGGGCGATTTCCTGGTTGCCCAAAAAACCGTCGCCGGGCTTGAAGGCGCGCAAAACCTCCAACCCGCGGGCGAGCGCTGTTACGAACTTGCGGTCCTTGGTCGGCGCATTTTCGTCGGTCATGGTGTTACAGGTCCGCCGCCGGTGCGCGGCGCGCACCCACTTTTCTATTACGATACGATGCGTGATCGACTGCGCACGTGCAGTCGCAAACCGGTTGCAAACGACTCTGGCACGACCTATCCTGAGTGTCAAGTTTGCGAAACTGAATTCCGCACTGCGGTACAGTGTTTGAAAGTCATTTGTTAACAATGACTTAGGGGTCTGCCTATGTGGGGCCGCTCGCCACCTCTTAGGCGAACCCAAGGTCGTGCCCAGGCGCACGGCGTGGTCTGTGCGGGGAGCGGTGCCCCGTCGCCTCACATGCTGAACGACTACGGAGCGGTGGCCGGGCATCACCGGCTGTCGGCGAGCTGAACACATACCTTGGGGAGATCGAACATGCTCGACGGCTATATTTATGACGGCTTGCGGACTCCTTTCGGGCGCCACGCCGGTGCTCTGTCGCCGGTACGGCCGGATGACATGCTGGCCCATGTAATACGGGCGCTGGTGCAGCGGAACAGCTTCTCGGCGCAGGACTACGAGGACGTGATCGCTGGCTGCACCAACCAGGCCGGCGAGGATGCCCGCAACGTCGCGCGTCATGCCGGGCTGCTCAGCGGCCTGCCGGTGGAAGTGGGCGGGCAGACCGTGAACCGCCTGTGCGGCAGCGGATTGGCCGCCATTATCGATGCCGCCCGCGCGGTGACCTGCGGCGAGGGCGATCTGTTCGTGGCCGGCGGCGTGGAGAGCATGAGCCGCGCGCCGTTCGTGCTCGCCAAGAGCGAGACGGCGTTCAGCCGCGATTTCCGCATGTTCGACTCGACCATTGGCGCGCGTTTCCCCAACCCTAAGGTGGAAGCCGAGTTTGGCGCCGATACCATGCCGCAGACGGCCGATAACGTCGCGCGCGATCTCGACCTCAGCCGCGAGGATGCCGATGCCTTTGCCGCGCGCTCGCAGGAGCGCTACGAGGCGGCGCGGGCGGAAGGCTTCTTCAAGGAAGAGATTGTGCCGATAGAGGTGCCGCAGGGCCGCAAGCAGCCGCCGCTGCTGGTGGAGGCGGACGAGCACCCGCGTCCTGGCACCAACGTGGAGCAGCTGGCGAAGCTGCGGCCGCTGTTCGAGGGCGGCGTGGTCACCGCCGGTAACGCGTCCGGTGTCAACGATGGCGCCGGTGCGCTGCTGATCGGCAGTCGCGCGATTGGGGAGCGTGCAGGCGTTGCCCCTCGCGGTCGAATCGTTTCGGCGGCCATTGCCGGCGTGCCGCCGCGGGTGATGGGCCTGGGGCCGGTGCCCGCGTCGCAGAAGGCGCTGGCTCGCGCCGGACTAAGCCTGAAGGATATGGACGTCATCGAGATTAACGAGGCATTTGCGGTGCAGGTATTGGGCTGCGCCAAGCAGCTCGGTATCGCGTTCGACGACTCGCGCCTCAACCCCAATGGCGGCGCCATCGCCGTGGGTCATCCGCTGGGCGCATCCGGCGCGCGCATCGCGCTGACCGCGCTGCGCCAGCTCGAGCGCAGCGGCGGCCGCTACGCCTTGGTTTCTATGTGCATCGGCGTCGGCCAGGGCATCGCTGCCGTGATCGAGCGGCTGTAGCCCGCGCACGACACTGACCACGAACACGGAGACACTGTGATGAAAGCATTCGCATGGGATGACGCCCTGCGGCTAGAAGACCAGCTCACCGACGAGGAGCGGATGATCCGCGATACCGCGCGTGCCTATTGTCAGGAAAAGCTGATGACGCGCGTGCTCGAGGCCAATCGCCACGAGGTGTTCCATCGCGAGATCATGACCGAGATGGGCGAGCTGGGTCTGCTCGGTCCCACCATTCCCGAGCAGTACGGCGGCGCCGGCGTTAACCATGTCTGCTATGGGCTGATCGCGCGCGAGGTCGAGCGGGTCGATTCCGGCTACCGCTCGGCGATGAGCGTGCAATCCTCGCTGGTCATGTTCCCGATCTATACATTCGGCAGCGAGGAGTTGCGCAAGAAGTATCTGCCCAAGCTGGCTAGCGGCGAGTTCGTCGGCTGCTTCGGCCTCACCGAGCCGAACCACGGCTCGGACCCGGGGAGCATGGTGACCCGCGCGGTCAAGGTGGAAGGCGGTTATCGTCTCACCGGCGCCAAGACCTGGATCACCAACTCGCCGATCGCCGACGTGCTGGTTGTCTGGGCCAAGCTCGACGGCAAGGTCAACGGTTTCGTGGTCGAGCGCGGTGCAGAGGGACTCAAGACGCCCAAGATCGAGGGCAAGTTCGCGCTGCGCGCCTCCATTACCGGCGAAATCGTGCTCGACGACGTGTTCGTGCCGGCGTCCAATCGGCTTGAGGTCGAAGGCCTGAAAGGCCCGTTCAGCTGCCTGAACAAGGCGCGCTACGGTATTTCGTGGGGTGCAATGGGGGCTGCGGAGTTCTGTTGGCACGCCGCTCGGCAGTATACTCTCGACCGCCATCAGTTCGGCCGTCCGCTGGCAGCGAATCAGCTGATCCAGAAGAAGCTCGCCGACATGCAAACCGAGATCACGCTCGGGCTGCAGGGCTCGCTGCGGCTCGGCCGCTTGATGGACGAGGGGAACTGGGCGCCGGAGATGGTTTCGCTGCTCAAGCGCAACAACACCGGCAAAGCCCTGGACATCGCCCGCACCGCCCGTGACATGCATGGCGGTAACGGCATCTCCGACGAGTATCATGTGATTCGTCACGTGATGAACTTGGAGGCGGTGAATACCTACGAAGGTACCCACGATGTGCATGCGCTCATCCTGGGCCGTGCCCAGACCGGCATCGCTGCGTTCAGCGCCTGAGGCGCGCGGTCGCGAGCCAGTTGAGTAGCGCGCCTGTAGAGGCAGGAGGATGACATGAGCGAAGAGTACGAGCGCGAATCTATGGAATTCGACGTGGTGGTGGTTGGCGGCGGCCCTGCCGGGCTGTCCGCCGCCATCCGCCTCAAGCAACTGGCCGCGGAGAAGGGGCAGGAGATCTCCGTCTGTGTGCTGGAGAAGGGGTCGGAGATCGGCGCCCATATTCTCTCCGGCGCGGTGATGGATCCCATAGCGCTCAATGAGCTGATCCCGGACTGGAAGGAGAAGGGCGCTCCGCTGAATGCGCCGGTGACCGAAGACCGCATTCTCTGGCTAACGGAGAAGAAGGCCATCAAGTCGCCCATAGTGCCGCCGAACATGGCCAACCATGGCAACTACGTCGTCAGCCTGGGCAACGTCTGCCGTTGGCTGGCCGAGCAGGCGGAGGCGCTGGAAGTGGAAATCTACCCGGGCTTCGCGGCCGCCGAGATCCTCTACAACGAGGACGGCTCGGTGCGCGGCGTGGCTACGGGCGATATGGGGCGCGACCGCGACGGCAACCCCACCGACCAGTTCGCGCCGGGCATGGAGCTGCTCGCCAAGTACACGATCTTTGCCGAGGGCGCGCGCGGGCATCTGGGCAAGCAGCTGATTGCCAAGTTCAATCTGGACGAGGGCAAGGATCCGCAAAGCTATGCCATCGGCCTGAAAGAACTGTGGGAAATCGACCCGGCCAAGCACAAGCAAGGCCTGGTCATCCATACCGCCAACTGGCCCATGGAGCCCGACACCTATGGTGGTGGCTTCCTCTATCATCTGGAGAACAACCAGGTGACGCTGGGTCTGGTGGTCGGGCTGGACTACAAGAATCCGTGGCTGTCGCCTTTCGATGAGTTCCAGCGCTTCAAGACGCATCCGGCGATCCGCGAGTTCCTCGAGGGCGGCCGTCGTATTTCCTACGGCGCGCGCGCGATCACCGCTGGCGGCATCCTGAGCCTGCCCAAGACGGTGTTCCCGGGTGGTGCGCTGGTCGGTTGCGATGCCGGCTATCTGAATGCTGCCCGCATCAAAGGCAGCCATGCCGCGATCAAGACCGGCATGCTGGCCGCCGAGGCGGCGTTCGATGCCATCGTGGCCGGTCGTCAGCACGACGAGCTTACGGCCTACCCGGAGGCTTTCGAGCGCTCCTGGCTGCGCAAGGAGCTGCACAAGGCACGCAACTTCAAGCAGTGGTTCAAGAAGGGCGTTTACGTCGGCAGCCTGATGACCGGCATCGAGCACTTCGTGCTGCGCGGTAATATCCCGTGGACGATCCACCGCAAGGAGCCGGACCATGTCCAGCTCAAGCCGGCCGATCAGTGCAAGAAGATCGAGTATCCGAAGCCGGACGGCGTGATCACCTTCGACAAGATGTCGTCGGTGTTCCTGTCCAACACCAACCACGAGGAGAACCAGCCGGTTCACCTGACGCTGAAGGATCCGTCGGTGCCGGTGAACGTCAACCTCGCGAAGTACGCTGGTCCGGAAAGCCGCTACTGCCCGGCCGGAGTGTACGAGTTCGTGAGCGACGAGGACGGCAGCAATCCGCGCCTGCAAATCAACGCGCAGAACTGCGTGCATTGCAAGACCTGCGACATCAAGGATCCGACCCAGAACATCGTCTGGGTGGTGCCGCAGGGCGGCGACGGCCCGAACTACCCGAACATGTAGTTCGCTGCCAGCAGGCAAAGCCCCGCATCGCGGGGCTTTGTCGCTTTTGGGGTAGTGCTCAGTCGGTTGCTAGCGTTGCCGCAGGCGGCGGCGCAAGGCGCGGCGCACGATCTCCAGGGGTTTTGCCTGCAGGGTGCCGTTGCGCATGAAACAGCTGGTGCCAATCGCAATGGGATCGCGCGGGTCGCCGTCGTGAGCTTCGCACTTTACGAACACGATATGACGGGTTACGCGGTAGGCGTGCGCGCGCGCGTGGACGGCTTTTCCCGGCGTGGCGGCGCGCAGATAGTCCAGTCGTAGATCCAGCGTGGCCACCAGGTTCGGTGGACGGGTGGCCAGACAGGCCGCCGCGCCGCTGAGTTGATCGATCAATACGGTTACCGGCCCCGAGTGCAGGGCTCCTGTCCACGGATTACCGATCAGGTCTTCACGATACGGCAGCACCGCTTCGACCACTGCCTCGCCAACCCCCGTGACCTCCAGCCCCAGCAACCGCCCGTGGGGAATAGACTTGAACATCATGCGCGCGGCGTGCAGCCGCAGCCAGCGCCAGCGCCACGGCAGGGTGTAGAGCCATTCGCGCAAGCGCGCGAGCTTGATGGGTTGGGAGTCGTGCATGGTGCCGTAATGTTGCCTCAAAGGTGACAGAAGGTCACTATCGGCAATTGTTCATGAGCCAGTCAGATACACGTCGAATCGGGTGCTGCGGCCCTCGATCTGATGGCTCGGGCGCCTGCCGCTGATGGGTGGCGCCTTCAATGGGCGCTTGACGACGACGCGGCGGGAAGCGGTATTCAACGCGAGCGCCAGCAGCTGCGCCGGATCCGGGTCTGCTCCCAGCAGCTCGCGCAATAGCTGCATCTCCTTCTTGACCTGGGCCCGGGTGCCGGACTCGGGGTACATAGGGTCCAGATACACGACCTCCGGTGCCGGGCTAAGCGTGGGCAGAATGGTTTCCGCTGGGCCACGCAGCAGAGTCAGCCGGGCGACTATAGCGGCCAGCGCCTCCTGTTGAGCCGCGCGCCGCAGGCCATCGGCGAGGAGTTCGGCGACGATGGGGGAGCGCTCGATTAGCGTTACCCGCGCGCCCAGGCTCGCGAGCATGAAGCCGTCGCGGCCCAAACCGGCGGTTGCGTCCACTACCGTCGACTCCCTATCGCCTTTAAGCCCAACGGCGCGAGCGATGGCCTCGCGGCGCAACGAGCCGTGGCGCCGCCTATAATCGAGCTTTTGAAAGTCGGCGCTGACAGCGCCGGGCGCGTTGGGGCCCGGCGCTCGCAGTTGCAGGCGCTCAGGCGTGAGCTCCAGCATGAGCGAGCGCGCCTCGTCGCCTCGACACACCGGTATTCCGAGGCGTTCCGCCAGCGCCTTGGCGGGGGCGTCGAGCTCCGGCTCGCTCCAGCTCATGCAACAGGCCGTGTGAGTAAATGGCGTTACCATGATCGGATCGATTGCCAGCTTCTGTTGGTTTGTAGGCTCGGGAGGAATGCCGTGAACGAGATAGTCTTCACGCTGCGCATTTCTGCCGCTCGGTTCCAAATGTATTATCGCGGCGATGCGGACACGGTATACGCAGTAGGCGAGGACGGCCGCAGCGTACGCTTTCCGGCGCGTCTGCTGCGTCCTTTCGTTCGCCACAGCGGGGTGATGGGACGCTTTCGCCTGTGCTATGACGGTAACGGCCGCTGTCTGAGCCTGGAGCGGTTGCCGGATTCAGACTAGTCGCCCTTGCGCATGCGCGCCGCCTGTCCAGACGCACGTCATTCGCTCGCTCCAGTGTACGGTCCCGTAGCGCAAGTCTGAAGAGTCCGTAGTCCTGCCGCTTCGTTCTTTCTCTCGATGGGCATCGGCTCTGGCCTACGAGCGCAGGCCGTTTCCGCGCGGGATTCGCTGCGGGAGCTAGCGCGCCTCATTTGGATATTCTCATATTATGCTTATACTGAATTCGAACTGTTCGCCCCGTCGCTCATGCCGGGCCGAACAAAGGGTGTGATGGTTTGCGGGGCCGCTGTGCCCAGACTCACGAGGGAGCGGTACCGTGCATACGTTCGACGCACTGCCGTCGGTGCCGATGGTAGTGCAAGAGATTCTTGCGGTCCTGGACCATCGTGACGTCAGCGTAGCGGAGGTCAGCGCCGCTATCGCACGCGACCCCGGCCTCAGCGGGCGACTCGTAGCCGCCTCCAATGCCGCATTTTTCCCGGGAATGCGCCCGATTTACAGCATAGAGGAAGCCGTAATGCGGCTGGGCCTCAATCGCGTGCGCACCACCGCTTTGGCCGTTCTGATCGGCTCTCGCTTCAACCCGCGCAGATGTCCCGCCTTCAATAGCAAGAATTACTGGTTCGAGGCGATGAAAACCGCCGATTGCGCGAGCAAGCTCGCCAAGTTTCTGCCTTTGGGCGCGCTCGCCGATGCGGCGTATCTGTGCGGGTTGCTGCATAACATCGGTTTGCTGGTCAATGCCTATGCGTTTCCCGAGGCCATGCAGCGGGTGCTGGAAGCGAAGATGGATGCGGATGATGTCCCGCTAGCGGAGCTCGAACGGAAGATTCTTGGCTTCGATCATCACGAGTCGGGCACCGAGCTGTTGCGGCGCTGGGGGCTGCCTGCCCCCGTGATCGAGGCTGTGGCGCACCATAGCAACCCCGCCTATAACGGGCCATACCGCGAGCTGGTACGCCTGACGCGTTTCGCGGCGACTTGGGCGCAGACCAGCTTTCGTGTGCGTCCGGCTGAGGATCTGGGCATTGGCGAGGACAAGCTGGCTGCGGTGGGGGAGAGTTGTCAGCGCGAGCGGGACCCGATGGAAACGCTGGCCTTCATGCTGTGTTCCGCGGCTTGAGGCACTGGCGCCGGCGCGGTTTCCTGGGGCTGTGAGTTCAGACTTTCTCGTCGATCAGGCTGCCCAGCGTCTCCTCGGTGGATCTGACGACGGACGTGCCGACTTGCGCCTGCTCGTCTATCGGCTTGGCCTGGACTTGTGCCGTTTCGGTGTCCTCGCTGCCGGGCACCCTGCGCGCGACAGCTTTGGCCACCGCCTGGGCGTGGCGCCGCAAGCCGTGTTCGGCGGCCTGGATAGCCTGCCATCCGCTGTTGAACCCGCTGTTGATGTCCATGCCACCTCCCATTCTGGTGCAGCATCTATGCCTTCACTATAACCCATCGCGGGAACGCATGCCCGTTCCACCGACGTTATGAAGTGCTAAAATCTCCTGTTTTCCATCCTCTCGGAGGAACGATGGGCGAGCAAACGCCGCTGGTGGGTGTAATCATGGGCAGCAAGTCGGACTGGGACACCATGTCGCAGGCCGCGGAGGTGCTGTCGGAGTTCGGTGTGCCGCATGAGTGCCGGATCGTCTCTGCGCACCGCACGCCTGAACTGATGCAGGAATACGCGGCGGCGGCGGAGGATAGAGGCCTTGAGGTGATCATCGCCGGCGCCGGCGGTGCGGCTCATCTGCCGGGTATGGTGGCCGCGCAGACCACGGTGCCCGTGCTGGGGGTGCCGGTGCAAAGCAAGGCGCTCAACGGGCTCGACTCGCTGCTTTCTATTGTACAGATGCCGGCAGGGATCCCGGTGGGAACCCTGGCCATTGGTCCGGCCGGCGCGCGTAATGCAGCGCTGCTCGCTATAGCGATGCTTGCGAATACCCGTCCCGAACTCAGGCGCAAGCTGCAGGAATTCCGCCGTCGTCAGAGTGCGCAGGTGAAGGAGGATACCTTGCCGTGACTGCTGTGATCCGCCCAGGTTCGGTGTTGGGCGTGCTTGGCAGCGGCCAGCTAGGTCGTATGTTCGCTATTGCGGCGCGTCGCATGGGCTACCGGGTGCACACCTTCTCCCCGGACAAGGAGACTCCGACCGGGCAGGTCGCGGACCGGGAGGTCTATGCCCCATACGAGGATCTGGACGCGCTGGCGAAGTTCGCGCAGAACGTGGACGTGGTCACTTTCGAGTTCGAGAACGTGCCTTCTGCCGCCTCGGAGTGCGTGGCGCGCATTGTACCCGTACGGCCGGGCGGACAAGTCCTGCACATCACTCAGAACCGGCTGCGGGAGAAGACGTTCCTGCGTAGCCAGGGCGTTCCCACCGCACCTTTCGAGACTGTGCGCAATCTGGACGAGCTGGAGGCTGCGATTGCCCGCATCGGCACGCCCGCCGTGCTCAAGACGGCCGGTTTCGGATATGACGGCAAGGGGCAGGCGGTGATTCGCCAGCCCAGTGACGCCGCCGCCGCTTGGCAAGCGATTGGGGCGGTCGAGGCGGTACTGGAAGGCTTCATCGACTTTGCCGGGGAGGTTTCCGTGGTCGCCGCCCGGGGGCTGGCCGGCGACTTCGCGCACTATGGGGTGGTGGAGAACATCCATCGCAATCACATACTGGATGTTTCCATCGCCGACGCTGCGCTGCCGCCACAGCTCACCGCCGAAGCGGTGGAGATAGCCCGCACCCTGCTCGAAGCGCTGGATGTGGTGGGCGTGCTCTGCGTGGAGTTTTTCGTCACCCGCGATCAGCGCCTACTGGTCAACGAGCTGGCGCCGCGGCCGCACAACTCCGGGCATTTCACCTTCGATGCCTGCATCACCAGTCAGTTCGAGCAGCAAGTGCGCGCCGTCTGCGGACTACCGCTAGGCGCGACGGATCTGTTGCGCCCGGCCGCGATGGCCAACCTGCTGGGCGATATCTGGAGCGAAGGCGAGCCGAACTGGGCCGCTGCTTGCAGCGATCCGGACGTCAAACTGCATCTGTACGGCAAAGCGGAACCGCGGCCTGGCCGTAAGATGGGGCATTTGACCGCCTTCGGGCAGACACGGGATCAGGCCAAGGCCAAAGTGGTGGCTGCGCGCGACGCGCTGCTGAAGCGCAGCTAGCGTGAAGGCGCCCCATTGGGGATATCCCCTTGTGGGAGCGATTCTTGGCGGGAGCGGCCCGCCGGGCCCCGGATCTGCGCCCGACCCACCGAGCCTGCACAAGCCGTCCGCGCCCAGGGGCCGCTGCTGCAGCGCTGGACCCCGGGCCGTGTTAAGTTTTCATTAGTTTGGCCGGCGGACGAGACGGTTCGCACATCAAGTCCGGCGCAGTTCAGGCATGCTGCCCGGTCGCCGCCGCGTGCGCCTCGCTGCTGAATGGCTGCGCGCGATCAACAACAATTCCAACCAAAACGGTGCATCTATGTGGTTCAAGAATCTCTGCCTCTACCGCCTGTTGGAACCGTTCAAACTGTCGGCCGAGGAGCTGGAGGACGTTCTGGCGCAGCATAGCTTCCAACCCTGCGGCAAGATGGACGTGGCGAGCCAGGGCTGGGTATCGCCGCTGGGCCGAGACGGGCAGATGCTGGTGTATGCAGCCAACGGTTTCTTCATGCTGTGCCTGCAAGAGGAGAGCAAGCTGCTGCCCCCGGCGGTGATCCGCGATGCGTTGGCCGAGCGCATAGCCGAGATCGAGGAGCGTGAGCATCGCAAGATACGCAAGCGCGAGAAGGACAACTTGCGCGAGGAGATCTTTCACGAACTGCTGCCCAGGGCGTTCAGCCGCAGCAAGCTGACCTTTGGCTATATCGACACCCGCGGCGGCTGGCTGGTGATAGACAGCTCCAGCTGGAAACAGGCCGAGACCTTCACGGAGATCCTGCGCGAGTCCATTGGCTCCTTGCCCATCGCTCCCCCCAGCACGGCCGATGCGCCGCAAAGCGTCATGACGGACTGGCTGGCCCAGGATCGCTTGCCTGGCGATATCGAACTGGGCGAAGAGGCGGTGTTCGAGGATCCGCAGACGGAAGGCTGCGAGGTCCGCTGCAAGCGCCAGGATCTGCACGCCGAGGAGATCAAGGCTCATATCAAGTCCGGCAAGCGCGTGCGCCGGCTGGCGGTGACCTGGGCCGAACGGCTGAGCTGCGTGCTCGACTCGGACCTCTCGATCAAGCGCCTCAAGTTCCTCGACATCGTGCAGGAGCAGGCGGGGGACCGCGAGCCTGAATCGGCCGAAGAGCGCTTCGATACCGACTTTACGCTGATGACGCTGGAGCTGAGCCAGTTCTTGCCGCGCCTGCTGCAACTGTACGGCGGCGAGGAAACAGGGCTTGGCGGCGCTGCGCAGACCTCGCGGCCGGTCGCGCCGGCGTAAGTCGCCAAGCGGGCTGAGCGTGGGCCGGCGTCGCAATGCCCACGCGGTCAGCCGTGTGTCGGTGCCGCTCAGTCGGCCGTGGCCGGCGTGGCGGCCAGCACCGGCTCAAGCACTGGCCAGACCTGTTCGAGCAGTAGCGGCTGCGCCTCGGCGGTGGGGTGGATTCCGTCGGCTTGCACCAGCTCGCCGCGTTGCGCCAGCTCCGCAGGCGTAAAGTCTATTAGAGGCACCTGGTAGCGCTGAGCCAGCGAAGCGAACACGCGCTCGAAGCGCCGAGCGAACGCGGGGCCGTAGTTCGGCGGCAGGCGTACCGCGGCGAGCAGGACCTGGCAGTTCGCCGCCCGCCCTAGCTCTATCATGCGAGCCAGGTTGCGCTCGGTCTCCTCCGGCTGTATGCCGCGCAGCCCGTCGTTGCCGCCCAGCTCGATCAGCACGATAGACGGCTGGTGACGTTCCAGTGCCCGCGGCAGTCTGGCCAACCCGCCGGCGGTGGTATCGCCGCTGATGCTGGCGTTCACGACCTGGTGGGGATAGCCTTGAGCGTGCAAGCGCCGCTCCAGGTGCGAAACCCACTCTTCCCCGGGCGCCAGGCCGTAGCCGGCGCTGAGGCTATCGCCCACGATAAGGATCGTCGGCGCGCTCGCCCAGGCAAACAGCGGGGATGCGGTCCCTAGCAGAAGTATCGTCACGAAGAGGATGCATCGTCGCATGACTGTTGCGGTCCGTCCCGAGCTGCTGCAGGCCGAAGGCCTGACTATGAGGTTTCAGGGCCCCGAGGGCGAGATCTGCTTGTTCTCCGAGCTCGATCTTACCATCGGGCAGAGCGAAACAGTGGCTATCGTGGGCGCTTCGGGCTCGGGAAAATCCACGCTGCTGGGCCTGCTCGCCGGTTTGGAGCTGCCCACCGCCGGACGGATTTTCCTGGACGGCCGCGACATCACGGCGCTGGACGAGGATGCCCGCGCCGAGCTGCGCGCTCAGAAGCTTGGTTTCGTGTTCCAGGCGTTTCACCTGCTGAGCGGGCTGACCGCACTGGAAAACGTGATGCTGCCACTGGAGCTCGCCCACATCGCCGATGCCCGCGAGCGCGCGGCAAGCGCACTGGCACAGGTCGGTCTTGGCGCACGCCTGCGCCACTATCCTCGGCAATTGTCGGGCGGCGAACAACAAAGGGTCGCCCTGGCACGCGCTTTCGTCACCCGGCCCCGCTTGCTGCTGGCCGACGAACCCACCGGCAATCTCGACAGGGCCACGGGCGAGAAGGTGGCCGAGCTGATGTTCGCGCTCAATGCCGAGCAAGGCACTACCTTGGTCATGGTCACGCACGACCTTGCCTTGGCTCATCGCTGCCAGCGTGTTTTGCAGCTTGTGGAGGGCAGGTTGCAAGCGCTATGAACGCTGCGCGGCTGGGGTTTCGTTTTCTGCGGCGCGATTGGCGCGCCGGCGAGTTGCGCTTGCTCGCCGCGGCGCTGGTCATCGCTGTCACCGCGGTCAGTTCGGTGGCCTGGCTTGCCGAGCGGGTGGGAACCGCGGGCGCCGGACGCGCGGCCGAGCTGTTGGCCGCCGACCGGGTACTGCGCGCCAGCCAGCCAATCCCTCAACACTGGCTGGAACAAGCGCAAGCCCTTGGGCTCGCGACCGCTCGCACCTTGGAGTTTCCCAGCGTGGTGCTGGCGGACGAGCGCACCCAGCTGGTTGCCGTCAAAGCCGTGGAGGAGGGGTATCCGCTGCGCGGAGCGGTGCGGATCGGCTTTGCGGGCGAGCGGCCGGAGCAGATCGTGCGGGCGGTGCCGGCGCCGGGAACGGTTTGGCTGGAGCCTAGACTGGCCGCCCAGCTCGGTGTGCGTATCGGCGATTCGCTGGAGCTGGGCGCGCTTACCCTGCGCGTGAGCGCGTTGCTGCTGCTGGAGCCGGACCGGGGCGGCTTGTTCGGCGGCCTGGCCCCGCGGCTGATGCTCAATATCGCCGATGTGCCCGCGACCCAACTGGTGCAGCCGGCCAGTCGCGTCCGCTATGCGCTGCTGCTGGCCGGAAGCGAAGCCGCGCTGGCTCAGTTCCACAGCTGGCTATTGGAGCAGAGCGGCGAGCCGGTGGACTGGGTGCGCCCGGGCGAGGAGCAGCCGGGCGTGCAGCGGGTAATAGACGATGCGCAGCGTTTTCTCGGGCTGGGCGCACTGCTGACCGTCGTGATCGCCGGGGTTGCCATGCTGTTGACGGTAAGGCGCTATGCCGCGCGCCAGTTCGACCGGGTGGCGATCATGCGCTGCCTGGGCGCGCCCCAGCGCCAGATCAGCGCGGTCATCGCCTGGGAGCTGATTTGGCTGGGCCTCGTCGGCGGCGGTATGGGCATTGTGCTCGGCTTTCTCGTCCACGAGCTGATGCTGGCCTTGGTCGCCGGGCTGCTGCCTCCGGAGCTGCCGCCGCCGGGGGTGCGGCCGGCATTGAGCGGTTGGCTGGCCGTCGTGGCAGCGTTGCTGGGCTTTGCGCTGCCCACCCTGCTGCGGCTCAAGAAAGTGCCGCCGCTGCGAGTGCTGCGCCGGGACCTGGGCAATGACGTTCTGCGCGGCAGCAGCCTGTACCTGATCGCGCTGGCGGTCATCTTCGCGCTGATGTGGTGGCAGGCGGCGGATTTGCAGCTGGCCGCGATAGTGTTCGGGGCGGTTTTGGCGACGCTGATTCTGCTCGCCGGCGCAGGCCTGGCGCTGGTTGCGTTGGTACGGGCCTGGCGCCGTCGCGGCTGGGGCGGATCGCTGCTGTTCTCCGGTATCAGCCGGCGCCCTGTCGCTGCGGTGGTGCAGATCGTCGGCGTGGGGGCTGGGCTGATGGCCCTTTTCCTGCTCGCCCTGGTGAGCGAGGACTTATTGGATACCTGGCAGGAGCGCATCGCGGAAGATGCGCCCAACTACTTTTTGGTTAACGTACAGCCGGAGCAAGTCGCCGAGCTGGAACGGTATCTGGCGCATACGGCCGGAGTGCATGCGCGTTTCTATCCGATGGTGCGCGCCCGCCTGACTCACATCAACGGTGAGCGCGTTCATCCCGACGATTACGCCGCGCCGCGTACCCAGCGTCTGGTGGCGCGCGAGTTCAACCTGTCCTGGACTGCCGAGCTGCACGCCGATAACCGGATTACCGCAGGGCGCTGGTGGGGAGCCGACACGCAACGACTCGACCAGTTGTCGGTGGAACAGGATCTGGCGAATCAGCTCGGCCTGGCGCTTGGCGATGAGCTGACTTTCGCCGTGGCCGGCGAGCCGGTACGGGCCTCGATCACGAGCCTGCGCGCAGTGGAGTGGGACAGCTTCAACGTCAACTTCTTCGTAATCGCGCCGCCCGGCTTGCTGGACGATTATCCGGCCACTTTCATCAGTAGCTTCTATCTGCCCCCCGCGCGGGGCGACATCATGCCGGCGCTGATCCGCCAGTTCCCCAGCGTGACGGTCATCGACGTGGGCGCCTTGCTCGATACCATGCGCGGCATCATGGCCCAAGGCCGCCGGGTGGTGGAGCTGATGGCGGTGCTGACGCTCGCGGCCGGTCTGCTGGTGCTGTTGGCCGCCTTGCAGATTACCGGCGAGGAGCGCCGCTTCGAGAGCGCGCTGCTGCGGTCGCTGGGGGCTAGCCGGCCGCGCATTCGTTGGTTGGCGCGAGCCGAATTCTGGCTGCTGGGCGCATTGGCCGGGGCGGTGGCCGCAGCGGTGGCGAGTGTGGCCGGCCATTATGTCGCGCGCATCGTCTTTCAGCTCTACTACCCGGTGAATCCCTGGCTGATCCTGTTCGGTGCTCTTCTGGGCATGCTGGTGGTATGGTTGGCCGGCGCACTGGGAATCCGCCAGGCCGTAAGCGTCTCGCCCATGCAATTGTTGCGGGGGGCGCGCGAGGGCTGAGGCTTGCCGACCGCATCGCGGCGCGGCTGACCCAGTGCCTGCATGAAGACAATGCGAGCGCACCGTAGGGTGCCCGGATGCGTTCCGGTTCGGTGGCCATCCGGGGGGGCTCTACGCAAGCGCCTAGCTGTTCAGCGCTTCTCTATGCGCTACTTTGGAGTTAAGGAGAAACGAGTGGATTCCACCCAGGGCTTTTTCTTCGAGGATCTCTCCGAGGGGATGGAGGCCACCTTCGCCAAGACGGTCACCGAGGCGGATGTGGTGCTGTTTGCAGGAATTACCGGCGATTTGAATCCCGTGCATGTCAACGACGAGTACGCGGCAAACACCCAGTTCAAGGGGCGTATCGCGCACGGCATGCTGACGGCCAGCTTTATCTCCACGCTGCTCGGTACGCGGCTGCCGGGGCCGGGTACGATCTATCTGAGCCAGGAGGTTCGCTTTCGCCGCCCGGTTCGCGTAGGCGATACCGTGACCGCGCGGGTACGGGTGACCGAGCTCAGGGAGGACAAGGGCATCGTGACGCTGGCGACCGATTGCCTGGTTGATGGCAAAGAAGTGGTTACCGGGCAGGCGGTGGTGATGGTGCCGCGGCGCCCGGAATAACCGAACTGGGGGTGTAGCCCGGCGACTCTGGTGTGAATGGGCGGGTGCGCTCGCCTTGTGACGGAGGGGATACGAGTTGCCGGGCCAGTCCCTGCGGCTTCGGCGCGAACCGCCTCGGCCGCCAAGGTCTTCGCTGCCCGGGCCGGATCGGGATTCCGAACCGCTGGACTATCTCGGCAGAGAAGACAATGGAGGCGGCAGATGATTGAGTGGCGGCACACTATCGAAGAGCTGATCGCGAGGGGCTTCTGGATCGATCTGATCCAGGCAGCGATCATTCTGGCGCTCGGGCTGGCGCTGACCCGTGTTCTGCCCTCAATGACCGAGCGCGCATTGCGCTCGCGGCTCACTCCGCACGCGGAAATGGTCGTGCGGCGCACGGTATTCTATACCGTGCTGACCCTGACGATAGCCACCGTGCTGCATCAGCTCGGTTTTCGGCTGGGCGTGCTGCTCGGCGCCGCGGGCGTCGTATCGGTGGCCATCGGTTTTGCCTCCCAAACCTCCGCCTCCAATCTGATCAGCGGGCTGTTCCTGATGGGGGAGCGCTCCTTCGGCAAGGGTGACGTCATCAAGGTCGGCGACACCGTTGGCGAAGTGCTGTCCATCGACTTGCTTTCGGTCAAGCTGCGCACCTCGGATAATCTTTTCGTGCGTATTCCCAACGAGAGCCTGATCAAGAGTCAGGTGACGAACATGTCGCGCTTCGCGACTCGCCGAGCCGATCTGAAACTTCGGGTGTCCTATAGGGAGGATCTCGGCAAGGTGCGGTCGGTACTGATGGCGGTAGCCGACGCCAACCCGTTGTGCCTGAAGGACCCCAAGCCGGTATTCATGGTGCTGGGGTTCGGAGAATGGGCCATCGATCTGCAGCTGAACGTCTGGGCCAGGTCGGAGCATGTCCTTGAGCTGAGGAATAGCTTGCAACAGCAGATCAAAGAGGCGTTCAAGGCCAATGGCATCGAGATTCCTCTCCCGCACCTGAGTCTTCAGGCTCCAGGCGATGCGAGCCCTTCCCTGGAAAGCCGTGGGGAATCCGCGGCGGCATCCGAGCCCCGCGATCGCTCGTCCCCGTGATTGCCTGTTGATATGGATCAATGCGGGCCGACGGGGTTATGCTGCAATGCAGCGAAATTGTGCCGTTTCGGCCTTGCCGCGGTTGATGAGCGGCCATACGACCAATTGGCAAACTGCTGAAAAACTCACTTGCGCCGCCGTGCGGGGGTGAGAAGGAATGCGGAGTAGCCTGCAAGCTGGCATTAATGGCGCATCGCAACGTAGCGGTGCCGGTGCAGTCCAATACGCTGTACCGGTTCCCAGATAGGGCAGCGGGGTTGGCCCATGGCGCCCGCTGCGCAAGGAGGTGGGAGTAATGCTGCACAAGTTGATGGCCCCGCGCGATACCAGTCAGCAAGACGTCCATGCCCTGGACCGCATGATTCACTTGGTGTCCTCCCGCTTCACGCGTGGCGTCTCGCCGGCGGCGCTCACGCTGGCTTACTTCGACTGGGCTGTGCACTTGTCGATGTACCCGGGCAAGCGGCTGGATCTTGCGCAGGACGCGATACGGAAGTATCTGCGCCTGATAGCGTACGCCGGCCGCTGCGCGGTGGGGGTCGGCGGTGAGCCATGCGTCGTCCCCGCTCCCGGCGACAACCGCTTCACCGCACCGGAGTGGCAGCACTGGCCTTTCAACGTCATTCATCAAGGTTTTCTGCTTGCCCAGCAGTGGTGGGAGCGGGCCACCAGCGAGGTACGCGGCATCGAGCCCCACCATCAGGACGTGGTCCACTTCGTAGGCCGACAGCTGCTGGACATATTCTCCCCCTCCAACTACCTGGCCACTAACCCCGAGGTGCTCAAGCGCACGTTCAACGAGGGCGGCCAGAACCTGGTGCGCGGGTGGCAGAACTTCATCGACGATGTGGACCGCTATGCGCGCGGCAAGCCGCCGGCAGGAACCGAACGCTGGCGCGTAGGGCGCAATCTGGCTCTTACCCCCGGCAAAGTCATATACCGCAACCGCCTGATCGAGCTGATCCAGTACGAGCCGACCACCGACAAGGTGCACGCCGAGCCAATCTTGTTCGTGCCGGCTTGGATCATGAAGTACTACATACTCGATCTCGCGCCCGGCAGGTCGCTGGCAGAGTACTTGCGCGATCAGGGGCACACGGTATTCATGATCTCCTGGAAGAATCCCGACACCGGCGATCGCGACTTGGGCTTGGACGACTACCGCCGCTTGGGCATCTTGGCGGCACTGGATGCGATCAATGCCGTGGTGCCGGGACGCAAGGTGCATGGAGTGGGGTATTGCCTGGGCGGCACGCTGCTCTCGCTGACCGCGGCGGCCATGGCGCGCGATGGCGACGATCGCCTGGCCAGCATGACCGTATTCGCCGGGCAGGTCGATTTCACCGAGCCGGGCGAGCTGGACTTGTTCATAGACGAGAGCCAGGTCACCTATCTGGAGGACATGATGGCTCAAAAGGGCTATCTGGAGACCTACCAGATGGTGGGCGCGTTCCAGCTGCTGCGCACGGAGGATTTGGTCTGGTCGCGCGTGGTGCGTGACTACCTGATGGGCGAGCGCACGCCGATCATCGACCTCATGGCTTGGAACGCCGATGCGACGCGGCTTCCGTATCGAATGCACAGCGAGTACCTGCGCAGGCTCTTCCTCAACAACGACTTCGTCGAAGGGCGCTTCGACGTCGACGGGCAGCCCATTCACTTCGGCGATATCGCCGTGCCGATTTTCGCTGTGGGCACCGTCAAGGATCACGTCGCGCCCTGGCCATCGGTCTACAAGATCAATCGCTTCGCGCGCACGCAGGTCACCTTCCTGCTGACCACGGGCGGGCACAATGCTGGCATTATCACGCCGCCGGGCCATCCTACCCGCAAGTACCAGGTCCATACCCGGGAGCCTCACGATCGCTACATTTCGCACCACCACTTCCACGCCGAGATGCCCTACCACAAGGGCTCGTGGTGGCCCGAGTGGCAGCAGTGGCTGGCGCAGCGCTCCAGCGGGCAGGTGGCGCCGCCGCCCATGGGCGCGCCCGAGGCCGGTTACCCGCCGCTATACGACGCACCGGGCGAGTACGTTATGCTGAAATAGTTCTAAGCCATTGGCGCCGCGGCTAACGTCGTCGGCTGCAATGCGAATGAAGAAGGAAAGCAGAGTGACGACGATCAACGAGAATTTTCCTTATGACGAACTCAAGGTAGGTCAGCGTGCGACGCTGGAACGGCGTCTGGTGCTGGACGATCTGAAACGTTTTGCCAGCAACGCCTCCACCGTCGATCCCGAGCACCTGGATCAGACCGCCGCCACCAGCGATCTTTTCAATCAACTCATCGCCCATGGCATGTGGGGGCACGCCATGTTGGCGGTGCTGGTGGTGAGCGAGCTGCCAGGGCCTGGCACGCGTCTGATCGAGGAGCGTCTGCATTACCGGCGCGACCTGGTGCTGGGCGACCGTGTGACCGCCGAGGTGGAAGTCGTCGAAAAGCTGGCCGACGGTAATGTCGTGCTCCGCTGCCGCTGCGCCGGCAGCGACGGCAGCGTCGCGCTGGAGGGAACCGTAATCGTTCGGCCGCCGGAGGAGAAGCTGCACCATGCGGCGGTGGTAGCGACGCCGGGCGGCCGCCATCGGCAGTTGCAGCGCATGCTCGCGATGGCCAAGGGCTTGCGTCCGCCGCGCACCGCGGTGGTGCACCCGGTCGATGGGCCCTCGCTGCTTGGGGTGATAGAAGCGGTGCGCCATGGGCTGATCGAGCCGGTGCTGGTGGGGCCGCGGGCCAAGATCGAAGCGGCCGCGGCGGCGAACGAGCTGGATATCAGTGCGTTCGAAATAGTGCCGACCGAGCATAGCCATCAGGCAGCCGAGCTCGCCATGGACATGGTGCGTGCCCGTGATGTGGAAATGGTGATGAAAGGCGCCCTGCACACCGACGAGCTCATGGGCGCAGCCGTTCACAAGCAAAAAGGCATTCGCACCGACAGACGCATGAGCCACGTCTGGGCCATGGATGTGCCTACCTACCCCAGGCCCCTGTTTATCACCGATTCCGCTATCAACATAGCGCCCGACCTGGTCATCAAGCGCGACATCGTGCAGAACGCGATAGAACTTGCGCATGCGCTGGGTATCGAAGAGCCCAAGGTGGCCATCCTATCCGCCACCGAAACGGTGAACCCGGCCATGCCTTCGACGCTGGATGCCGCGGCGCTGTGCAAGATGGCCGACCGCGGGCAGATTACCGGCGGTCTTCTGGATGGGCCGCTGGCTTTCGACAACGCTATCTCCGAGGCAGCCGCGGCAACCAAGGGCATCAAGTCGCCGGTCGCCGGGCGGGCCGATATCCTGGTGGCTCCTAACCTGGAAGCGGGCAATATGATCGGCAAACAGCTGCATTATCTTGCTGATGCCGACGCGGCCGGTATCGTGCTCGGGGCCCGGGTGCCCATAGTGCTGACCAGCCGTGCGGACGACACCGTTTCGCGGCTCGCATCTTGCGCGATTTCGGTGCTGATGGTGGAGAAGATGCGGCGAGACGAGCGTGAGCGCGCCGAGAGTCTATCGCAATGACGCCGGGTATTTTGGTGATCAACGCTGGCTCGTCCAGCGTCAAATTCGCAGTTTATGCCCGCCAAGGCGACGAGCTGAAGCTGCGTCTGCGCGGGCAAGCCGACGGGCTGGGGAACGGGCCTCGTCTGCGCATAGACAGCAGCGACGGCGAGCGGTTGCACGATGCGGCGCTGGACAGCGGTAGTGACCAGCAGACCGCGCTGGATGCGATTCTGCGTTGGCTGGAGGGGGCGCTGGACTCGTTGCGGCTGGTGGCGGTCGGACACCGGGTCGTGCATGGCGGCCGCGATTTCAGCGAGCCGGTACTGATCGAGCCGGAGATTCTCGAGCGCTTAAGAGCCTTGAACCCGCTGGCGCCGCTACATCAGCCCCACAACCTGCAGGCCATCGATACCCTGGGGCGCCTGCGCCCGGGTCTGCCGCAGGTCGCCTGTTTCGATACGGCGTTCCATCGCACGCAGCCGGCGGTCGCTCAACGTTTCGCCTTGCCGTACGAGTACGGCGAGCGAGGCATAGTGCGGTACGGTTTCCATGGCCTGTCCTACGAGTACATCGCCCAGGTATTGCCGCAGTACGATGCGGAAGCGGCGAAAGGCCGTGTCGTAGTCGCGCATCTTGGCAACGGCTCCAGCATGTGCGCGCTGCGGGCCGGGCGCAGTGTGGCCACCACAATGGGCTTTACCGCGCTGGATGGGCTGGTCATGGGCGAGCGTTGCGGCACCATCGATCCGGGCGTGGTGCTGCATTTGCTGCAGCGGGAGGGCATGAGCGTCGCGCAGGTGGAGGAGCTGCTCTACCGTCGTTCAGGGCTGCTGGGCATGTCGGGGATCAGCGGCGATATGCGGCGGTTGCTGCAGAGCGATGTGCCGCGGGCGCGCGAGGCCCTGGATGTTTACGTATACCGCGCTCTGCGCGAGCTGGGCTCGCTGGTTGCCGCACTAGAGGGACTGGATGCCGTGGTGTTCACTGCGGGCATAGGCGAGAACGCAGCGCCTATCCGCGAGCGCATATGCCGCGGACTGGAGTGGTTGGGTCTGGAGTTCGATGATGCCGCCAACGAGCAGGGCAGCACGCGCATCAGTGCCCCCGGAAGCCGGGTCTCGGCTTGGGTCATCCCAACCGACGAGGAGCAGATGATCGCCCAGCATACGGTGCGGCTGTTGGGGTAGGGCGTCGGAAGGCGGCGAAGAGAGCCGGTATTGGCCGCTGTGGGGCGCGGCAGCTTTTGTGGGCGCGCCCCCGGTGCTGTGTCCGGATCTTAGAACCGCCGCGCGAAGCTTAGCCCTATCGCGTTGCCTGCACCGCTTTCGAAGCGTGCCGAGATGGTGCCGGTAGCATCGGGGCGGTACGTTATCAGCAGGTAGCCGCCGTCGTCGCGATTATCGAAGGTGCGTGTCCGGCGTATGGTGCCGCGGGAGATTTCGTCGCCCTCTATGCTGCGCCAGTAGCCGCCGGCAGTTAACTCCAGCTGTCCCATGCGCACGCGCCCGCCCAGCGCTAACTCGCCCGCGTACCAGCGCAGCCGGGTGTTTTGCCCATCGAGACGGTCGTCCACATCCACCTGCAGGTAGGAGGCATGCGCATCCAAGCCCACGGGAAACTCGCTGAACAGCTGCGAGCGAACCGTCAGCCCAAGGTAGTGCCCGGAAGGCTCCATGCCGGCGGTGGACGGATTGTCGGCCTGGGTAGCGCGCGCGTAGCCCAGCAGCACGCCCGGCTGGAACCAGGGCAGCGATGGCTCGTACAGCGTAATGCCCGCCCGTGTGGTACGCGTGCGCTGCGTGCCGTCCGCGTAGTCCAAGTCCACACTGTCGCGGCGTAGATCGACCGCGAGCCCCAGATTCTCCCCCCTGGCATATAGCGAGCTAGGCAGCGCCATGAGCAGACATAGCGCGACCGCGCACCATGACCGCCACAAGCCAGGGGAGCTAGGGGTGTTCACTCAGGTGCCGCCCACGCTGCTCGATGATCAGCGCTCCTCGCCGGTCAGGCCTTCCAGCAGCGAGGCCCAGTCATAACTGGGGTCGCCGATGACCAGAAAGTCCGGGTTCAGGAGAGACTCTTTCGTGTTGTAACGCAGCGGACTGAGATCCACTTTTGTCACTTGGCCGCCCGCGGCCTCCACCACGCACTGCGCCGCGGCCGTATCCCATTCCGAGGTCGGTCCGAAGCGGGGGTACAGGTCTGCCGCGCCTTCGGCCACCATGCAGAACTTCAGCGAGCTGCCTACCGAAGCCGTGCTGTGCTCCGGCAGCCGGGCCAGCAGTGCGTCTATGCGGTCGCCGCGGTGCGAGCGGCTCACTACTGCCGTGAGCGGGTGCTGCAGCGGGCGAGTGCGAATGGCTTCGGTCACGCCGGCGCGAGTGCGGCTGGCGCCGCCGCCCAAGGAGCCGTAGTAAGTGGTACCTAGCGCGGGCGCATGCACCACGCCTATCACCGGCCGGTGGTCTTCGATCAGCGCGATGTTGACCGTAAACTCGCCGTTGCGCTTGATAAACTCGCGCGTGCCGTCCAGCGGGTCGATCAGCCAGTAGCGCCGCCACTGCCGGCGCTCGGCGAACGGAGCGTGAGCGCCTTCCTCGGACAGCACCGGGATGTCCGGGGTAAGCTCTGCCAGGCCTTCGATAATGGTGCTATGGGAAGCGCGATCGGCAGCGGTTAGCGGAGAGTCGTCCTCCTTTTGCACGACCTGGAAGTCGCTTTGGTAGACGGTCATGATGCGTGCACCGGCGGCTTCGGCGATAGTACAGAGTTGTGGGAGCCAGGTGCGATATTCAGCGCTCATCTTTGCGTATCCTTTTGTCTAAGCAAGTGCTCGCGCACCATGAACAGGGCGGCGACGCTGCGAGCCTCGCTGAATTCCTCGATTTCCAACAGCTCGTTGAGATCCGCCAGCTTCCAGGGCACCACATCGATGGGCTCCGGTTCATCGCCTTCCAATCGTTGCGGGTACAGGTCCTGAGCCAGCACGATGCTGGTACGGTGCTGCAGATATCCGGGCGCGGTGCTCAGCCGCCGCAGCAAAGTAAGCCGACGAGCGCCATGTCCGATTTCTTCCATCAGCTCGCGGTTGGCCGCCTCGCACACATCTTCGCCGGGCTCTACACGCCCCTTGGGCAATGCAAGCTCGTAACGGTCGGTGCCTACGGCGTACTCGCTGATCAGCAGTACCGTCTCGTCGTCCAGCATGGGTACGACGAGCACGGCGCCGGCGCCGCTGCTGGTGACGCGCTCGTACTCCATCTCCACGCCGTTGCTGAACACCAGCCCCACGGCTTCTATATGAAACAACCGCGAACGCGCAACGCTGCGGCGGTGACGTATCTGAGGTTTCTTTCGCATAGCTGTTCCCACAGCAGCCCGATAGACCATTCTACACGACCGGCGCAAGCCCTGAAGGGTATTGCTATGCGGTGGCCGTGCCGGCGACGTTCACGTAAAGTCCCCAGGGGAATGCTAGAGGCTGCGAGGATGTGCGCGCGATGATCGATTGGAGCCGCGTGGATACCGTACTGCTGGACATGGATGGCACCCTGCTGGATCTGCATTTCGACAATTATTTCTGGCAGCAATTCCTGCCGCAGCGCTTGGCGGAGCATAGAGGCGTGCCTTTGGAGGCACTCCTGGAGGATCTGCTTACGCACATGCGTGTGCTGGAGGGGACGATAGACTGGTATTGCCTGGATTACTGGAGCCGTGCGCTGCAGATCGACATACGCACGCTCAAGCGCGAGGTGACGCATCTGATCCGCTTTCGTCCAGGCGCTCCCGAGTTTCTGCTGGCGCTACAAGCCAGCGACAAGCACGCCATGCTGGTGACCAACGCGCATCAGGACGCGCTGGCCTTGAAGATCGAACACACGGCCTTGGATCGCTATATAGACGTGCTGATTTCAGCGCACGAGTTCGGGCGGCCGAAGGAAGATCCGGGGTTTTGGGCGCAGTTGCAGCGGCGCTATCCGTTCGATCCGGCACGCACGCTGATGATAGACGACAATCCGGCAGTGCTGCGCTCGGCGCGGGACTACGGTATCGCTTATTTGCTCGGGGTTGCCAAGCCCGACAGCAGGCGGGCGGCTAAAGTCTGGGAGGAATTTCCCGCCGTGGTGGAGTTCGCGGACGTAATGCCCAGGCTGCCCCGGCCACTGGCTTAGGTATGTTCGAAGCGGGGGTTGGCACCTTAGAGGCCTTGCGCCCAGCGGAGCACTCCCACAAAAGGCAATAGCCGGGGTGACTGCCCCGGCTCCAAGGCAGTTCAGCCAGCGGGCGACAGCTGCATGGGCGTGCTGCCGTCCAACGAGCCGGTCAGCCGCGCCCGCACCGGGGTGCCGTCGCGCGGTATTCCCAGCATGCGCATGGCCGGTTCGGCGTTGCCTACCGCGCCTTCGCGGGCGCGAACGGTCAGGTCCATGTTCAATTGTCCATTGGCGAGAATACGCAAATCTCCGCTGGCATCTAAGGGGCCGCCGTCGCTGATCAGCGTGCCGCGGATCTCGCCATCGCCCGCGGGCTCCAAGCGCAGGTTCATATTCCCCAGCGGCAGCGGCCGCCCGAGCAAATGAACCACGCCTTGCTGCCAGGTGACGATGCCATCTGCATGGGTCAACCGCCCCTCGTTCAGGCGCGCCTCGCGCAGGCTGACATCGAAACGGCCTTCCAGACGCGTGGGCACCCGAATGCCGGCCAGCTGGACCAGCTCGGTCGCCGGCATATCCACGCGCACATTGCGAAGCTCGATGTCGTTGCGGCCGGCATTCACTTGAGCGCTGATGCGCCCCTGGCCGAGCGTGCCCTGGACCTGACCGACAAGCCGCGCCATCAGAAGCCGGCTCGGTTGCAATTGCCACTGCAGGGATTCCAAGCGCTGGTCCTGCAGCTGTGCGACCGTAATTTGGCCGGACCATATGGTGCCGCTGATACCGTACGCTTGCACCGGCAGGTGCTTGCCGAACCAGGCATAGGCCTGGGCGGCAGGGAAATTAACCAGCAGGAAGGTCAGGTAACTCAAAAGCCCGAGCACGAGCAACAGAACGATACGCTTGACGGTCATTGCGCAGGCCCCTCCAGCATGAGCTGAACGTTGACGCGGCCCGCTGCATTGGCCGCCCTGACGGTGATGTTATCCACTTCCACGCCGTGACGGGTTTTCAACGTGGCCAGCCAGCGAATCATGTCGTCAAAACTGGCCTGCTCGAGATTGACCCGCACGCGGTTGTTGCCCGACGGCTCGACGCGGCGGATAGCGTTGGCCAAGCCCGCTTGGCGTGCGCTTTGATCGGCTAGCGCGAACAAGCCCTGACCGCCGTTGCCGCCGGGCGTGGGCGCAGGCGCGGCGGCGCCGCCCAGCGCGCGGGCCTCCGCGCTTGCTTGCTGCATCCAGGACTTGAGCCTGCGCGCTTCGGTTACCTGCTGCTCCAGCATCGCCGCGCCCTGGTGTCCGGGCAGCCAGATCATAAAATAGAAGAGGATCACCGCCAGCGCGATGCCGCCCAAGGTGAGCGTGCGGCGCTCGCTGGCCTGGAGATTGTCCCACCATTGTTTCATCAGGATGCTCCGATCCTCAGTCGTCCCTGGGCGCGATCGCCTTCGGCGCGCGCGTTACGCACTTCGGCGGCTATGCCGGAGACGCTGTCCAATTTCTGCTTGAGCTGATCCACGGCCTGCAGGCTGGGCGCGGTGAACTCCAGATCGATTTCGCCGTTACGGTAGCTCAGTCCGTTCAGCTGTATGTCCCGCTCGGCCTGCAACACCGGTCCGACGCGGCTGAGCATATCGAGCAGGGTATCGCCGCGTCCGCCACCGCCGCGCATGGCTTCCAGGCGATTCTGGACCGTGCTGCGCATCAGATGGAGAGGCGGCGGGTTGGCTCCGCCGAAACTCTCGCGGTAGAGCTGCTGAATCTCGCTGGTCAACGCGGCCAGCTCCTGACGGTACTGCCACTGCTGAACGTACGCGGCACCGGTGTCCACGACGATCCATGCCAGCAGCAGCGCGGCTACCGCTTGCCAGCGGCGCCAGTGGCCGCCGAGATTGTGCTTGCGAGCGAAGTCGCCGGTCTGCAGGTCCAGCGAGCCGGCGTTGAGGTGGCCGGCCAGCAGCATCAACGGCTCGTCGATCCGATACTCTTCGCGCTGGATGTCCAGCTCGTCGAGCACGGCCTCATCGCCGCTGGCGCTATAGACCAGCAGGCGCGTCGGTCTCGTCTCCGCCTCCTCCAGCGTGGCCTGCAGCAGTGGCAGCATGGTCAGTCGATCGCCCTGGAAGCCGCTTTGTATGCCGGTACGCAGCAGGAAGGAGTGCTCTTCCAGCAGCAGTGTCCACGCGTCTTCCTCGTACGGGACAGCCAGCGTGTCCGGCTGCACCCGCTCCAATTCCAGACCGGCTTCCTCGCACGCGTCCAGCCACTGTTGCAAGCGGGCTTTGGCTATGACCGCAACGGTCAGTTCATCGCCGTCGCGCCGGCCGGGCACGAAGTGCAGGTCCTCTACATCGTCGGCCAGCTGGTCTTCCAGAGCGAAGGGGATAGCGCGCAACAGCTTCTGGCGGCTCTGCGTGGGAATGCGAGCGCTCAGCAGCAGAACATCGAAGCCGGGCAGCAAACCGATGGCGGGACGCCCCGCCGCGGCGGCCGCCGCATCCGCCAGCGTGCCGGAAGCAACGCCGCCGTCCGGGCGGCCGTTGGCGTCCAGCCTCAGCCACTGGTGCGGGAGTTCCGGCTCGGAGGCGAACCGTATCAATAAGCGTGCGCGCATGTGCGTGTCAATAAAATCAATGGGGTTGAAAGGAAATTGTAGCCGTTGTGCATGGCTTGACCATCCGGGCGGCTATAGCGGCAGTTGGCTGCGAGCGAGTATGGTCATCGTGCCGTCGCTGCGCCGGCCGACCAGCGTGCGCATCCTTACCCGCGCAGGGCCTAGTTCCACGCTAATGTGCAGCTCGAAATAATCGCTGCGCACGCCTAGCCCGGGACCGGCGGTGGTGCCCGCCACGTGCTGCAGCAGTTCGTTAGGGTCGGCGTAAGGCGTGTCGGTATCCGGCGGTCTTTGCTTGGTCAGATTGTCCGCCAGTTGCTCGTCTATGTTGCGATCGATCAGGCGCAGGACCTGTGCCGACGCGGTGTTTACATTGAGCGTGGTCACTGTAGGCAATGCAGTGAGGTAAGGCTCAAGTTCCCTGTAAGCTTCCTGGAAGCCCGCTACCACACGCAGTTCGCTGATGTCCGCCATGGGCCGGTCGGCGCTGCGGTAGGGCGGGTCGGTGACGGTGTACACATCGTCCTCGGCGCCGCTGGGGAAGCGTACCTCCTGATCGGGGTCCAGCCAGTCCAGCACGGCATTGACCAAGTTGGGATCCAGATTATGCAGCTCGAGCAGACGCTGAAACTGCTGCCGGTAAGCCTGCTCCTCATCGAGCAGGTTGTTGATGTTGAACTTGGCCTGCGCGTCCCGGATCTGCATGGATAGCCGTACGCCATCGAACTCGGGCAGTATCATGGGCCGCGCCCAGTCCTCGCCGAGATGATCGGTATCGGGGTTGTTCTCCAGCTTGGACTTGAGAATCTGCAGGCCCCACAGCTCGGCCGCCAACGCGTAAGAAAGCGCTTGTTCGTGGGCCAGTACATTGGCGCCGCGGCGGATGTCCAGCAACAGCCGGCTGCTCATCTCCACCGCCAGGATGGTGGCGATAGCGAACATCATCAGCGCCGTGACTAGCGCGATTCCCTGCTGGCGTTTTTCCATGGCTAGAAGCTCACCAGGAACATGCGCTGTATCTCGCCCAGGTCTGCCAGCTCCAGCCGTACCTCCACGGCCCTGGGCAAGCCGCCGGCGCCCGCGGGCGGCCAGGTTTCCACCCATTCCTTGTTGTGATCCAGAAACCGGAAACTCAGGCTGTCGACTTCGTCGAGAAGGTCGGTTGCGTGGTGCTTGGGGTCATGCGGCCAGTCCAGGGTTTGCCACTGCAGGCGTTGCAGTTGACCGTCCTCCAGCCGGTAAGCCACCCGCTGCAGTGTGCTGCGCGGCAGGTTGAGCGGATTGACATGACCATCGCGGGTGAATTCGAGCATGCCCAGTTCGGTCAGCATGGCCGGTCGCCTATCGCCGAGGTGATCGCGGATCGTGCGATTGCTGGCCTGGATGAAGTCCTGCTGCATGATCAGGAATGTGCGCTGCAGCCGTTGCAGACGGTCGCTGTGCGCGCGAACCTGATCGCGCGTCGCGATGGTGGTTTGCAGGCTGCCGAACGCCACCACCGAAATGATCGCGAAGATCGCGATAGCGATGGTCAATTCGATCAGAGTGAAACCGCGTTGGCGAGACAGCGTCTTCATTGGCGGCGCAACCCCGGGTCGCTGATGAAGCCGTCGAGGGTGGTGAGCGGCTCATCGCCGCCGTCTTCGGCGTAAACGCGCACGGTGACACGGCGCAATTCGGCGACGGGCGTTGGCACGATCTCCGTTTCCCAGCGCCAGGTACGGCCGGCCATTTCGCGCCGCCCGCTGTCGCGCCCGGTGCCCCAAAGCTCCATAGCCTGCATTTCGGTGAGCCGGTCGGCCGCAACCCACTGCGCCATGCTGCGGTCGCGCAGATAAGTGAAGTTGTAGCCCGTTTCCATGCCGACCTTGATGATGGCTGCCAGCGAAACCGCGACCACGGCCAGTGCCACCAGCACTTCCACCAGCGTGAAACCGCCCGCGCGGCTATGCCTTGGGCCAGCCGCGCGCGTGCCCGCCGCCGGAGCTGTCCATTCTTGCATGGCGCCGGCGCCGGGTGCGCTGCTAGCGATGCATGTCGAGCGTGAGCTTGCCATCCAACTGGCCTTCGATCAGGTAGTAATCGTCCAGGTCGGGGTGCCGGACGCTGGCCGTGAAAGGCACCATTTCGCCGCTGTTCAGCAGCAGAACCTGGGGCTGATCGCGATTTTCCTCGCTGCCCGCTGGATTCAGGCCTTCCACCTGCACCTCAAGTTGCAGCGGCTCGGGCAGGCGGTAGGGGCGCAGTACATTGTCCTGCTCCAGTTGGCGCCAGCCGTTGCCGGTGTAGAGCGCGAAGGAGTAACCATCGGGCTCGAAGCGGATACCGAGAATCTGGCTTTTCAGCACGGCCTCTTCGGCCGCCAGCCCGATGACCGCAACCAGGCGTCTGCTCTCTCGTTCCAGTTGCGCGGGGCGCGGGTCCGCCATGGTCAACACGGCCAAGCCGACGGTGACGCCGATAATCACCAGCACCACCAGCAGTTCGATCAGGGTGAAACCGCGCTCGCGCACCGTGGGATTACTGCAGATCGATGTTGCGGATGTCGGCGTTCACGCCATCGCCGCCCGGCGCGCCGTCGGCGCCGTAGGAAAGAATCTGCGGACGGCCTCCGGTATCGGAGGGGCCGAGGTAGACGTAGTCATTGCCCCAGGGGTCCTTGGGCAGGCTGCGCATGTAGCCGCCGGCGCGCCAGTTCCGCGCTTCGGGCGAGCCGCTCGGACGCTCGACCAGCGCCCGCAGGCCTTGGTCCGTGCTCGGATAATTGAAATTATCCATGCGGTACATTTCCAGCGCGCTTTCCAGCGTGCGGATATCGTGCTGGGCCTTGGTAATGCGGGCCTGATCGGGCCGGTCGAAAATATTGGATACGGCGAAGGTGCCGAGAATGGCGAGAATGACCACCACCACCATTATCTCGATGAGGGTGAAGCCGCGCATGCGGCCGGGTCGACGTCTGATCTGATGCATTGTCCGGTTCCTCGCTGAGTAGCTAATAGTGCGACAGTGGGATATCCGAATCGGCTCCCCCCGCGTTCTGGTTATGTGACCCAAGTCAATCTCTTAGGCGACGAGCTGATTGAGTTCGAAGATCGGCATAAGAATAGACAAAACGATGACCAAAACGACAGCGCCCATGCCGAGAATGAGCAAAGGCTCGAAGATGGCCAGCAATGAGGCTATGGTGCCCTCGACTTCCCGTTCCTGATTGATCGCCGCGCGCTCCAGCATGGCTTCCAGCTTGCCGCCCGCCTCGCCGCTGGCGATCAGGTGCAGCATCATGGGCGGGAACTGGCCGCTGCGCTCCAACGAGCGGCTGATACTGGTGCCTTCACGCACCCGCGATGCGGCATCTTCCACGGCTTCGCGCATGGAGACATTGGAGATCACTTGAGCGCCGATGCGCAGCGCTTCCAGCACGGGCACGCCGGCGCCCGCAAGAATGCTGAACGTGCGCGCAAAACGGCCGGCGTTGATGCCGCGCACCAGCTTGCCTACTAGCGGCAGGCGCAGGATCAGCCGGTGCGTCGCGCGGCGGAACTTGAGCCCGCGCATGGCGTAGCTGAAAGCGAATACCGCGGCGGCGATGCCCAGCAGCAGCCAAATCCCGTGCTGGCGCAGGAATGCGCTGGTGGCGATAACGTTTTGCGTGAGCTGTGGCAGTTGCTGGCCCAGACCGGTAAAGACCTCGGTGATCTGCGGCACCACGTAGGTGAGCAGGAGAATGACCACCAGGACGGCGACGATCAGCAAGCCGGCGGGATAGAACAAGGCCAGCTGAATCTTCTGGCGCATCTGCTGCCGGCTTTCCGTATAGTCGGCCAGGCGTTCGAGCACGCCCTCCAAATGACCCGTTTGCTCGCCGGCGGCCACCGTGGCGCGATACATCTCGGAAAACGCCCGCGGATAGGCGCCCAGGCCGTCCGCCAGCGTGTGGCCTTCCATGACCTTGGAGCGAACGGCTGCCATCATGGTGGCGAGCCGCGCCTTCTCGGCCTGCTGCGAAACGGCTTGCAACGCTTCTTCCAGCGGGATGCCGGAGCCCACCAGGGTGGCCAGCTGACGGGTGATCAGGGCGACGTCGGCCGGGGAGGCGCCGCCCCGGCCGAAACTGATTGGGCTGCGCTTGCGTTCGCGTTCGGTAATCTCTTCGACTTCGAGCGGAATCCAGCCGCGCTCGCGCAGCTTCGCGCGGATCTGGCGGGCGGTATCGCCCTCCAGCACACCTTTCTGAGCCTTGCCTGCAGCATCCAGTGCTTGATATTGAAATGCAGCCATGTGCGACTCGTTCGGTTACCGATTCGGGAGACTTGCGCGCCGACGGTCCGGCAACGCAGCCATCTTACAAGCGGCTGCGAGCGGCGGTATCGCGCCGTTCGCAGTTTGCCGAGAATCTTCGCCCTGCCGCGGCCTCCGGCTGTGCGGACCTGTTAAGGGTTTGCCCAATGCGGGAGCAATCCCGTTTACCTGGGGCAGCCCTCTCGTGAGAGCGGTCTCCGGGCCGCGAATCTTCGCTCCCGGCAGCAGCTGACAAGCCCTTCGCGCCAAGAGGGGGCTTCTGCAAGGGGAGCCAGTCCCTCAAATGCTAAGCCGCCACCGCTCAGGAGCGCGCGTCCTCGGTGCTGACGCGCAGCACCTCTTCCAGCGATGTTTCCCCCGCCAGCACGCGCCGCACGCCGTCCTGGCGCAGGCTGGGTGTCTTGCGCCGGGCGTGAGCCTCCAGCGCCAGCTCCCCCGCGCCATCGTGGATCATGTTGCGCATTTGTTCGTCCACCATGATTAGCTCGAACAGCCCGCCACGTCCGGAGTAGCCTATATGGTTGCACTGCGGGCAGCCTTTAGGGCTGTAGATCACTGGCGGGTTGGCCGGATCCACGCCCATGACTTCGCAGTCGATGCGGCTGGCGGTGTGCGGCTGCTTGCAGTGCGGACAGAGCAGGCGCACCAGCCGCTGCGCCAGCACCGCCACGATACTGGAGGAAAGCAGGAAGGGCTCTACGCCCATATCGCGCAAGCGCGTCACTGCTCCGGCAGCGGTGTTGGTGTGCAACGTGGAGAGTACCAAGTGGCCGGTCAGAGACGCCTGCACGGCGATCTCGGCCGTTTCCAGGTCGCGGATCTCGCCCACCATTACCACGTCCGGGTCCTGGCGGAGGATGGCGCGCAGGCCGCGGGCGAAGCTCATATCGACCTTGGTATTGACCTGCGTTTGACCGATGCCGTCGATGTAGTACTCGATCGGATCCTCCACCGTGAGAATGCTGCGGCTCTTGTCGTTGAGCCGCGCCAGCGCGGCGTACAGCGTGGTGGTTTTGCCCGAGCCGGTGGGGCCGGTCACCAGAATGATTCCGTGCGGCTTGTGGATTACCGAATCGATGTGAGCACGCAGCTCTTCGGGCATGCCCAGATGCTCAAGATCCAGGCGGCCGGCCTGCTTGTCGAGCAGGCGCATGACGACCCGCTCGCCGTGGCCCGAGGGCAGGGTAGACACGCGAACGTCCACCGCCCGGCCGGCGATCCGGAGCGAAATGCGCCCGTCCTGCGGCAGGCGCTTCTCGGCGATGTCCAGCTTGGCCATGACTTTGATGCGCGACACCAGCAGCGGCGCCATGACCCGTGGCGGCTGCAGCACCTCGCGCAACACGCCGTCGACCCGCAAGCGCACCACCAGCCGGCTTTCGAACGGCTCGATGTGGATATCCGAGGCGTTCTCCTTGATGGCCTCGGTAAGCAGCGCGTTGATCAGGCGGATGATGGGCGCATCGTCCTGGCTTTCGAGCAGATCCTCGGGCTCGGGCAGGGCCTGGGCGATGCGGGACAGGTCTAGGTCCTCGCCTAGGTCCTCCATCATCTGCATGGTGTCGCCGGAGCTGGTCTCGTAGGTTTGCTGCAGTAGCCTGTCGAACTCGTCATCGGGCACTTGCACCAGCTTCAGAGGCACTTTCAGCGTGCGCCGCAGCTCCAGCAGTGCTGTCGGCCGCACGCGCGCGCGCGTGGTCACCACTGCGGCGCCGTCGCGCACTTCGCCGACCAGCACGCCATGGCGCTTGGCGAAGCTGAAGGAAGGCCGCCCGGCGGGGGCGGGCATGTGTTCGCGAACGTCGTTTTGCTGCAGCACGTCTTGCGTGGCGGTCATGCTTGCTCGTCCTTGCATCATTCGAACGGCGGCGGCAGCGCCGGGCGCTCCAGGCGTGGCAGCAGCGGCGGCGTCTCGTTCGGCAGCAAGTTGATTCCGCGGCGCTGCTGCTGAAGCTGCTCGGCGCGGATGAAGTTGTACTTGCGCTGACTGACGAAATCGGCGCTGACGCTGTCCCGCAGGATGGTAGGTTGCAGGAACAGCATTAGATTACGCTTGGTTACATCGGTTCTGCGGGCGCGGAACAGCTCGCCTAGCACCGGTATATCGCCTAGCAGCGGCACGCGCTGCTCGCGCTCGTCGACGGCGTCGTCGATCAACCCGCCAAGGGCGATGAGCTGGCCGTCCTCGACCAGAATGCTGGTGCGTATGGAGCGCTTGTTGGTCTCCGGACCCAGCGTGCCGGTTGCCGCGACGTTCGAGACTTCCTGCTCGATGTCCAGCAGCACGGCGTCGCCCTCGTTGATTTGCGGCTTGATCTTGAGGATCACGCCCACGTCTTCGCGCTGTACGGTGGTGAAGGGGTTGGTCACGTCGTTGGTGCCTACGCCGGTGTACGAGCCGGTAACGAAAGGCACGTTGCGTGCGACCCGGATCTCCGCTTCCTGGTTGTCCAGCGTCACGATAGAGGGCGTGGAAAGAATATTCGAGTTGCTGTCGGCCGCCAGCGCCCGCACGAACGCGCCGAAGCGGTAGCGGCTGCTCAGATCGCCCAGGGCCAGGCTCAGGCCGGAGCCCAGCAGGCCGGGCGACGGCTGTCCGGTCTGCTGATTGATGGTGGAGCGAATGTTCCCTGAGTGTTCGCTAAAGAAGCTGCCGAACGCCGGGCGATCTCCATGGGAGTCGAAGCCGGCCACTTCCACCCCCAGGTCGCGGCCGCGGCTGTGGGTGATTTCGGCGATAGCGGCTTCTACGAGAATCTGCGCGCGGCGTACGTCCAGCTGGCGAATGATCGCTTCGAGCTGGCGCTGCACCGCGGGCGGAGCGGTGATGACCAGCGCGTTGGTGGCCTCGTCGGGGTGTATGCTGATGTCCTGGCGGTTGCGGGCCCCGCCGTCCACGGCCTGCTGACGGCTTTCGGGCAGGTTCTCGCTCACTCCGGTAATCACGGTGGCAAGGTCCGCGGCGCGCGCATAGCGCAGGTATACCACGCGCGTGTCGCCGGTGCCCTCGACCGGGCTGTCCAGATGCGCGACCAGCGCCCGTACCCGCACGCGCGTAGCCGCGTCCCCGCTCAGCAGAAGGCTGTTGGTGCGTTCGTCGGCCGCCAGGCGGACCAGGCCGGTCTGCTGCTCGCCCTGCTGTTGTTGCAGCGTGGAGATGATACGTACCAGCTCGGTCGCGGAAGCATGTTCGAGCCGGATGACCTCAACCTCATCGTCCCCCGCGCGGTCTATGCGCCGCACGATTTCGGTGAGGCGCTCGATGTTGCCGGCCCGGTCGGAGACGATCAGCGCGTTGGAAGGCGGATAAGCGGCCAGATGCCCCTGCTGCGGAACCAGCGGCCGCAAGATCGGTACCAGCTGGGCAACGGGAACGTTCTGCACGGTAATGATCTGGGTCACGATCTCGTCGCCGGCGCCCGGATCCTCGCCTTGGCCCACCGGCGCGCCGGTCTGCTTGGCGTTGATGTCCGGAATGATCTTGATCACTTCGCCGCTTTCCACTGCGGCGAATCCGTGCACCTGCAGGATGGAGAGAAATACGCGGTAGAGCTCGTCGGCCGAGACCGGCCGATGCGATATCACGGTTACCTTGGCGCGCACGCGCGGGTCGACGATGAAGTTGCGACCGGTGACCTCGGCAACGGTGCTGATCAGGGCGCTAATGTCGACATCGCGGAAATTGGGGGTGATCATTGGCTGCTGCTGCTGCTGC
>CAYWPG010000007.1:0-2958 GCA_964460035.1 uncultured Alkalilimnicola sp. | reverse complement strand
GCTGCTGCTGCTGCTGCGCAACGGCTGGGCCAGCCAGCACGATGAACGCCGCCACCAGGGCGGCGTACAGCAAGCGGGCGGGGCGCTGCACTACATCCGTAAGAGGAGACTGCATCATCTAGCTGTGCCTTGTGTTTGTCGGTGTGCTGCGCGATGCACACAGGACGTCCTGTTGTCGGGCGTGCCATCCATTGCCGTGGTTCGGTTCGCTACTGCTGAAAGTTTAACTGTATAGTCTGTTGTTGCCCGCCGCGCAGCACCGTCACCGATAATTGCGATGCATTGGCGAGCTCCTCCATCGCGAGAAACCCCTTATCGAGCGCATCGAGTTGAATATCGTTGACGGCGGTCACGATATCGCCGGGCTGAAGACCGGCAGCCTCGAACAGGCGCGTATCGGCGCCGGGGCTGATGCGGAAGCCGGCAAGGCCGCCGCCGTCGTTGACCGGTTCGGCGCGAATGAACTGGTGCGCGTTTTCCGGTTGGCTGACCAGTTGCTGACGGTACTGATTGAGCACCTGGGCCGTTCCGATACCGCCCGGCGGGCCCGCCATGGACGGTGAAGCCCCGCGAACCGGGCGGCGAGCCGCTGCCTGCGGACGTCTGGGAGCGTCCGCGGAGGCCTCCAGACGCTCCTCGGGCAAGCGCAAGGTCTCGTACTGCCCTTCACGCAGCAGGATGACTCGATCGGGATAGATGCGGTCTATGGTGACGCCCGGACGGACTTGCTGCCCGGTCCGGAAGTGCTCGTCCGGACGGCCGGTGGAGGCGATAATGGCGCGCGCCATCTCGTCGTCCGAGTTGAACAGGATGCCTCGCAAGGTCAGGTCCAGCCGCGTGTCGGGAGCATCGATAGGGGTGGCGCGCGCGGTTTCGGCCTGAGCCTTGCCAAACAGGCTCAGTTGCGCGATGCGCTGATACTCCGGGGTGCTGGGATTGCGCACCGCCGCACCAATATTCACTATGGAGGTAGGCGGCGTCTGGCGTGACTGCGGCAGCAGCGACCAGGTAAGTCCCGCCAGCGAGTGTCCCAGCAGGATCACCAGCACCGCCGCTGCCACCAGGGCGACACGGTCGAGCATCTGCGGCTGAAGCAGCTGTTGTAAGGATGCTATCTGTTTCACGTGTGTGGCAGCGCCGAATAGGGTGATTTGCCGATCATGATTATGTAAGTTGTTGTGACTCAAGCTTAATGAAGGTACTCAGGCCCTTCAACTTCAGTACACATCGTTTCGGTAGACCCGCGCAGGCATTGACAGTTCCCTCTATGCTCGCTAATGTTGAGTCCATCACGCACCATGCGCTCGCCCTTAATACCCCCGCAGTTGTATCCGCTGATAGCGAGCCCAAGGTCATCGCACGCCGGTCGATATCTGTACCCACCTATAGAAGTAGTCAAGACACTTGGAGGCACTGAACCGTGAGCGGACACATCGTGCACGTAACCGACGCCACATTCGAGGAGGAAGTGCTCAAAGCGGACGAACCCGTGCTGGTGGATTACTGGGCAGAGTGGTGCGGGCCTTGCAAGATGATTGCGCCTATCCTGGACGATGTCTCCAAGGATTACGCCGGGCGGCTCAAAGTTGTTAAACTGAATATCGACGAGAACCCGGAAACGCCGCCGAAGTACGGTATACGCGGTATCCCGACGCTGATGCTGTTCAAGAATGGCGGCGTCGAGGCGACCAAGGTGGGTGCGCTGTCGAAGTCTCAGTTGGCGGCGTTCATCGACAGCAACCTTTAAGATTGCCCGATGGCCGCCGATATAAACGTAGCGGCCATCTTGCATTTTCCCGTTCAGACCCAAACCTAGCTCATTGATCTGAAGAAGTAGACGCAATCCCGCGGGCCTCAGCCTGGGTCCTTCCTGACCCGCCCCGACGGCGTGACGCCCTCTTCAACTCTCCATCCTGACGAAACCTACGAACATGAACCTGACGGAATTAAAACAGAAGCCTGCTTCGGAGCTTATCGAGATTGCCCAATCCTTCAACATCGAGGGCATGGCAAGGTCGCGTAAGCAGGACGTTATCTTTGCCATTCTCAAAGCGCATGCGAAGAATGGGGAGGATATATACGGCGACGGCGTATTGGAGATCCTCCAGGACGGCTTCGGCTTTCTCCGCTCGGCGGACAGTTCGTACCTGGCCGGCCCGGACGACATCTACGTATCGCCCAGCCAGATTCGTCGCTTCAGCCTGCGCACGGGCGACACCGTATCCGGCAAGATCCGGCCGCCCAAGGAAGGCGAGCGTTACTTCGCGCTGCTCAAGGTCAACGAGATCAACTACGAAAAGCCCGAGGCCGCGAAGAACAAGGTGCTGTTCGAGAACCTTACGCCGCTGTTCACTCGCGACAAGCTGGTGCTCGAGCGCGGTAACGGCAGCACCGAGGATATCACCGCCCGCGTGATCGACATTGCGGCGCCCATTGGCAAGGGGCAGCGCGGCCTGATCGTCTCGCCGCCTAAGGCCGGTAAGACGATGATGCTGCAGAACATCGCCCAAAGCATCGCGGCCAACCATCCGGAGTGCTACTTGATCGTGCTGCTCATCGACGAGCGGCCCGAGGAAGTGACGGAAATGGCGCGCTCCGTGCGTGGCGAGGTGGTATCCAGCACCTTCGACGAGCCGGCCGCCCGCCACGTGCAGGTCGCCGAGATGGTGATCGAGAAGGCTAAGCGGCTGGTGGAGCACAAGCGCGATGTGGTGATTCTGCTCGACTCCATCACCCGTCTGGCTCGGGCCTACAACACGGTGGTGCCTTCCTCGGGCAAGGTGCTGACCGGCGGTGTCGATGCCAACGCGCTGCATAGGCCCAAGCGCTTCTTCGGCGCGGCGCGCAACGTCGAAGAGGGCGGCAGCCTGACCATCATCGCCACGGCGCTGGTGGAGACCGGTTCCCGCATGGACGACGTGATCTACGAGGAGTTCAAGGGCACCGGCAACATGGAGC
>CAYWPG010000006.1:0-125400 GCA_964460035.1 uncultured Alkalilimnicola sp. | reverse complement strand
CCTGGTGCTCGTTGAGCATCTCGGCGGGGGCGTCGACGCTGGTGCCGGCGCTGGCCTCGCGCGTCTCGGCGGCAAAGTACTCGCCCAGC
Organism: uncultured Alkalilimnicola sp.; assembly: GCA_964460035.1. Taxonomy (GTDB): domain Bacteria; phylum Pseudomonadota; class Gammaproteobacteria; order Nitrococcales; family AK92; genus CAYWPG01. The sequence goes on along the minus strand of CAYWPG010000006.1, from coordinate 125,311 downwards.
CGCATCAGCTCGGCGGCCACCTGCACCGCCAGGTTCGGATCTTCGAACACGGGGAAGCCGTCGCTCTCGTAGTCGGCCCGGATCTCGGGCTTGCACAGTGTGGAGACGAGAATCAGACGGTCAGGGTAGCGCTGGCGTATCGGCCGCAGGTATTCGCGCAGCCTATCCGACGTGGCCTTCACCAAGCCGGTGTGCGCGAGGAACAGCACGATCGCGTCGTAGTTGCCCTCGCTCAGCATGGCTTCCATGAATTCGCTAAGAAGCGCGCGGTCCGAGGTGACCTGGGCGGTGGTATCCACCGGGTTGCGTACCGCGGCGGGCTCCCAGCGCTGCTTCATGCGCGCCTGTGCCTCCTCCGGCATGGGCGCGATGTCCAGGCCCAGCGAGGCGGCCTTGTCCGCCATCATCACGCCGACACCGCCGGACACGGTGGCCAGGCCGATGCGCTTGCCGTTGGGGAAAATTCCCAGCGTGCAGGCGTAGGTGATTTCCATGAACTCGGTGATCGAGCGGGCGCGGCACACGCCGTACTGCTCGAACACGGCGTTGTAGACCGAATCGGAGCCGGCCAGGGAAGCTGTGTGTGAAGCGGCTGCCTGAGCGCCGATTTCGGTTTCGCCCACTTTGAGCAGCACCACAGGCTTGCGGTTCTTGCGCGCGAGCTCCAGCGCGGCGCGCAGCTTGTCGCCGTCACGGCAGCCTTCGATGTAGGCGGCGATGACGTCGGTGTCGGGGTCCTCGGCCAGGAAGGCCAGGCAGTCGGCGAACTCGATGTCGCACTCGTTGCCGGTGGTGACCCAGTAGCTGAAGCCCAGTCCGCGCTCGCGGAAGGCAGCGAAACAGTGCGAGCCTAGCGCGCCGCTCTGGCTGACGAAGCCGATGCGGCCAGGCTTGGCCAGCCCGCCTTCGATGCCGGAGGTGAAGGTGCCGATCATGCCCATGCGCAGGTTGATCGCGCCCAGGCAGTTGGGGCCCAGGATGCGCATGCCGCTCTTGCGGGCGATAGCGGTGAGCTTTTCCTGCTGCTGGCGCCCTTCCTCGCTGATTTCGGCGAAACCGGCGCTGAAGACGATCAGCGAGCGCACGCCGGCGTCGGCACACTCTTGAACGGCGTCGACCACCAGCGCGGATGGCAGGGCTATGATGCCGAGGTCGATTTCCTCCGAGATGGCGCTTACCGAGGGATAGGCCTTCAGGCCTTGCACGGTGTCGCGCCGCGCGTTGACCGGGAGGATCTTGCCGGGATATCCGCCCTCGCGCAGGTAACGGATCGGCCTGCCGCCAATCTTGGTGGGATCGTCCGATGCACCGATCACGGCTACGGTGCGGGGCTTGAACAGCGCCCTGATTCGGTCCATATCCAGCGATCCGAAAACAGTAGACATGGCTTGCTCCTGCTCAACGAGAAAGGGCAAGGGGCTGGGCGCGAACGCGCCAGCCCCAAGCGGCGAATCAGACGGTGGGACGGCCTGCGACCCAGATCACCTGCCCGGTGATGTACTCGGCCTCGTCCGCGGCAAGGAAGGCGGCGGTGGCGGCGATGTCCTCGGGCCGGCCGACGCGCTTGATGCAGTTGGCTGCAATGCCGCGCTCGCGCAGCTGCTCGTAGTCCAAGCCCATGCGCTCGGCGGTAGCGCGGGTCATGGCCGTTTCGATATGCCCCGGAGCAATGGCGTTGACGTTAACGCCGAAGGGGCCCAGCTCCATCGCCAGCACGCGAGCCATGCCCTGCAGTCCGGCCTTGGCGGCGGCGTAGTTGGTCTGCCCCCGGTTGCCCAGCGCTGCGCGCGAGGACATCAGCACGATCTTCCCGTAACGCTGCTGGACCATGTAGCGCTGAGCGGCACGGCAGCAGTAGAAGGCGCCCTTGAGGTGAATGTCGATGACCAGGTCCCAGTCCTCGTCGGTCATCTTGTGGATCAGGTTGTCGCGGATGATGCCGGCGTTGGAGACCAGGATATCCAGGCGCCCGAACTTCTCGGCCACGGTGTCGATAGCGTTCTCGACCTGATCGCGCTTGCTGACGTCGCAGGGCAGGGCGATAGCGCCGCGGCCGATCTTCTCCGCTGCCGCCTTGGCGCCTTCGAAGTCGAGATCGAGCAGGGCGACGCGGGCGCCCTCATCCGCAAACCGGCGCGCGATGGCCTCGCCGATTCCGTGCGCCGCGCCGGTTACGATGGCGGTTTTTCCTTCGAATCTGTTCATGTTCGTTCTCCTCGCAGTACTCGTTGTAAACGTGCTATTCGTCGCTGGCGTTGAAGTTCGGCTTGCGCTTCTCGAGGAACGCGCGCACGCCTTCTTTGTGATCCGCGCTTTGCGTGACCATGCTCATGTGCGAGGACACCAAGTCCAGGCTGGTCCGCAGGTCCAGGCGCAGGCTCTGGTAGACCAGGCGCTTGGTCAGGCGTATGGCGCGGCTCGGGCCGTCGGCCAGCCGCCGGGCGAACTTCATCGTTTCCTCGAATAGCTGGTCGCGCGGATACACGCGGTTTACCAGCCCGATGCGCTCGGCTTCGTGGGCATCGATGAAATCGCCGGTCCAGAGCAGTTCGAGGGCTTTGGGCAGGCCGACGAGGCGAGGCAGCAGGAAGCCGCCGCCGTCACCGGGCACTAGACCGACCTTGATGTAGGTTTCCGCCAGCTTCGCTTCGGCGGCGCAGAAGCGGATATCGCAGGCCAGCGCCATGTCCAGTCCGGCACCGGTGGCCGAGCCGTTGATGGCGCAGATGACGGGCTTGTCCATGCGCTCGATGGTGAGCGCGATCTGGTGGATCTGCTCCCACAGATAATCCTTGGTGGTCCAAGGACCGCGCTTGGAGTTGTCCATATCGCTGACGTCGCCGCCGCTGCAGAAAACATCGCCGGCACCGGTGATAACTACGACGCGGACATCGTTGCGCTTCTCGCAGTCCTGCAGCGCCTCCACCCACAGGCGGATCATTTCGCGGTTGAACGCGTTGCGCTTCTCGGGGCGGTTGAGGGTGATCAATCCGATGCCGTCCTCGACCTCGAACTTCAGAATGTCGCTCATAGTGAATTCCTTTTTAGTGGTCTACTCGGTTCGGCTGCTGCCGCCCCGCCCAAAATCTTGCTCGGCTGAGACTCGGCAATTTCTTCCCTGTGGGAACGGCACCCTGTGGAAGTAGCCCCTTGTGGGAGCGGCCCCCGGCGGCGAATCTCGGCATCGCTGCTGCAGCCGAGCAATTCTTCGCGTCCAGGGGTGCGCTCCCACAGCGGCTCTCCCCTCCGAGCCTCCTGGAGCAGGCCTTTACATCGCCGCCGTCAGATACGGCCACAGCCCATCGCCGCCCTCGCGCGCTGCGATGCGGCCGATCTGCGCCTGCCAGTACGGCTCGGGGCCGTACTCGTCGCGCCAGGACCACAAGCGGCGAGTGCTGTAATGCAGGGTGTGCTCACGGGTAAAGCCCATGGCCCCATGGACCTGGTGAGCGACGGCGGTGGCAAGCCCGGCCGCTTCGCCCACGCGTGCCTTGGCGACGGCAATGGCGAAAGCGCTGTTGGGCGTGCCTATGCTCTGGGCGGCGGCATCCGCCGCAGCGCCGGAGGCGGCAACTTGGCCGGCCATGGCGGCAAGCTGCTGCTGAACGGCCTGGAACTTGCCGATGGGACGGCCGAATTGGACGCGCTCGTTGGCGTACTGCACGGCCTGCTCCAGCGCACGGCGCATGGCGCCGGCCATCTGCAAGGCACGCATCAGCGCGCCCCACTCGAGCAGTCCCGTCTCGCCTTCCGGGGCCGGCGCCACCGCATCGGCGGCCAGCGCGAGCTTTTGGAAGCTGACGCTGTCGCGCGGCTCGCCCGCCAGGTTGGCGTCGCGCTGCCACTCCAGTCCGGCGGCATGCACGTGCATCAGGTGCGCTTTGCCGTCATAGGTGGCGGTGGTCACCAGCGACTTGAGGTGTCGCCCGAACGGCACCCGGCGCAGCTCGCCGCGCACCGTCCAAATCCCGTTGCCCGGCTGCAGCTCCAGCTGACGGTACGGCTCGGCGCAGGCCAGGGCGGCGGGCTCGTCGGATACCGGCAGGCCCGCCCGGCTCAGCAGGTAATTGGCGACCATGGTGTCGGCAAGCGGCAGCGGCAGCGAGTAGTAGCCGCTCAGCTCGACCAGTGGCAGTACCTCGACCGGCGTCAGGCCGACCCCGCCCTGCTCCTCTGAGAGCAAAGCGCGCGTGAGACCCATTTCCACCAACTGGTCCCAGGCCTCCTGCGGCCACTCGCCTTCCTCGATCTGCGCTGCCAGGTTGGGGCCACCCAGGTCGCTGAACAGACGGGTGGCCGCGTCCAGAATCATGTCTCGCGTTTCGCTCATCGTAGTCCCAGCCCCTTGGCGATAATGCCGCGCAGAATCTCCCGGGTTCCGCCGCGGATGGTGAATGACGGGGAAGTCAGGATTGCCCGTGCCAGGGCTTCGTTGTACTGCTCGCCCTGCGTCAGCGACGGCTCCGATTCGGTGAGCAGACGCGCGATCTCGGGGATTTCCTGCTCGAAGGTGGTGCCGACGTCCTTGACCACGGCCGCCTCCAGGTTCGGCGATTGGCCGCGGTGCAGCATGCCCGCTACCGACAGCGACATGCGGCGCAGCGTGGCCAGGTGCGCAACCAGACGGCCGATCGCAATGGCAGAGCGGTCGTCAGGGTTATCGCCGACGTGGTCGACGAGCTGGCGCAGCAGCTGATAGGTGCTGAGGATGCGATCCGGGCCGCTGCGCTCGAAGGCGAGCTCGCCGGTCACCATCTGCCAGCCCTGTCCCACTTCGCCTATGACCATATCATCTGGAACGAAAACGTCTTCGAATATGGTCTCGTTGAAGTCGTGACCGCCGTAAAGGTTGTAGATCGGGCGAGTGCGTACTTTGCTGATGTCGACGATGAACTGCGTGAGCCCGGCGTGGCGGTTCTCTCCGCGCGGCGAGGTGCGCGCCAGCGCAATCAGGTAATGCGCGCGGTGGGCGCCGCTGGTCCAGATCTTGGTGCCGTTGAGCAGCCAGCCACCGTCGGTCTTGGTGGCCTTCATGCTGGCGGCGGCCAGGTCGGAGCCGGAGTTGGGCTCGCTCATGCCGATGGCGAAGTAGCAGCGCCCGGCGGCGATCTCGGGAAGAATCTTGCGCTTGGCCGCCTCGGAGCCATGAGCGAGGATGTTCGGCCCGCTCTGACGGTCGGCTACCCAGTGCGCGCCCACCGGGGCGCCGGCGGCAAGCATTTCCTCGGTGACGACATAGCGCTCCAGAGCGCTGCGTTCATGGCCGCCGTACTCCTTGGGCCAGACCATGCCGATGTAGCCGCGCTCGCCGCATGCGCGGCTGAACTCAGGGTCGGCGGTGCCCCAGGAGTTGCGGTGAGGCGTGAAGCGCTTGGCCGCGAGCTGCTCGGCGAGGAACTCGCGCACCTCTTGGCGAAGCTCTTCGACCTCGGGCGGTAATGTCACCGGATCGAAGCGGAATGAGTGCATGTGTGGATCTCCTTGCTTGGAACGTGTGGACGGCGGCGTCGGGCGTGGAAGTCCGGCGTGCTGCGCGAGGGCGGCGCAGGTATGCCCGACGTGGCGCCGGCGGCGAGCGCAGAGCGTCCTCTGCCGCCGGGTCCGGCCAGCTACCTTAGAACTTATACGCAGGGAAGCTTGTTAGGCCAGTGCCAATGCGTTAGGGTGCGTTAACAAAATGTTAGGGTAAGTGGGTGAGGTATGAGGAAGCGCCGGCTGCCGCCGCTCAATCCGCTGCGCACATTCGAGGCTGCCGCCAGGCATGGCAGTTTCACAAAGGCGGCCGAAGAGTTAAGTGTGACCCCTGTTGCGGTCAGTAGGCAAGTGGCGGTACTGGAAAGCTACTTCGGCACGCCTCTATTCTACCGCTTATCCAATACGGTTCGGTTAACCTCGGCAGGGCAGGACCTGCTGCCGGCGGTGACTACGGCGCTGGACTTGCTCGATGAAAGCGCTCGCCGCCTGCGCCGGCTGGCAACCGATCCGTTGGTGATCTGCACCTACCAGCCGCTGGCCATGAGCTGGCTGATCCCGCGCCTGCCGCGCTTCTACGCCGAGCACCCTCACATAGACTTGAATCTGACCACAGCCGTCAGGCCGCATGAGTTCGACTATGCGCGCGTCGACGTGGGCATTCATCATGGTTATGAGCCGCAGCCCGAGCTCTATTCCAAGGTCATTCTTCCCGATCTTGTGGTGCCGGTCTGCGCGCCGCAGCTGTGCGAGGGCGAACATCCGCTGCCGCCGGTGGAGAACCTGCGCCACCACACGCTGCTCCACTCGCGGTTTCGGCGCCTGGACTGGGAGGACTGGATGCGCGTGGTGGGGGGGGTCGATCTGGCGCCGCGGAATGAGCTCACATTCAATAGTACGGCTTTGGCGGTTCAGGCGGCTGCCGAAGGTTTGGGCGTGGCCATCGCGCAGAGGCTGCAGGTCAGCCCGGAGTTGGCCAGCGGCAGGCTGGTCATTCCTTTCCAAACCGCTTTGCAGCGGCCGCGCGGGATCAGCGTGGTCGCCCACCGAGAGCGATTGGCCGACCCGCGCGTGGTTGCGTTTCGCGACTGGGTGGAGGAAGAGGCCCGCCTGACGCTGGAGTCGTTGAATATGGCCGATCGGCCGTTGCAGCTGGAGCAGCCCGAGCCGTTGGAGTTGGCCTAGGCCTTGCGGAACCGGGAGTGGACGCGACTACGAGCCTAGCTCCAGGCGGTTGTTCCCCGGTTCGGGCACCAGGCTCAGCCCCAGCGCGTCCATGGTGGCGTTGGCTTCCTGCACGATCCATTCCATCAGCGTAGCCACTTGCTTGCACTCGGTCCGCTGCCGGTTGCTGACCATGCAAATGCCCTGCTCGCGCTGCGCCGCCAGCGAAAACGGGGCGATCAGGCGTCCTGTCTCGATCTCGTCCTCCACCAGGACGCGTTGCGCCACCGCAACGCCCAGCCCTTCGATCGCGGCCTGGTACGTCAGGCCCGAGCCTTTAAAAGTGAGCTCATCGCGAGGCGTGATGTCTTCCGCGCCCGCGGCCTTCAGCCACTCCTCCCAGTCCAGCCTGCGATAGCGTGAGTGAAGCAGCGTGTGGTGGCGCAGGTTCTCCACCGGCGGCAGCGGCGCGCCGCACACCAGCAATTTGGGGCTGCACACCGGCTGGATCACGTCCGGCAGTATGGCGCGGGTCACCAGCTCGTCCGGCACGTCATTGACATATTGGATGCCAATGTCGATGCTCCGGTAATCGAACTCCTCGGGTTTGACCGCGGTGGTCAGCGTGATGTCTATATCGGGGTGCGCGGCGCGAAACCGCGGCAGGCGCGGGATCAGCCAGCGCAAGGCGAACGAGGGGTAGGTGCATACCACCACCGGCTCGTCTTGCGGCGCGCGCAGCTCGCGGCTGGCCTCGTCGAGCAGGTCCAGCGCGGCGGTCACTTTGGGCAGAAAGCCGCGACCCGCGGGGGTAAGCCGCACCGTGTGGTGCAGGCGTTCGAACAGCGAAAGTCCAAAGTATCCTTCAAGAACAGCGATCTGACGGCTAACTGCCACCGTAGTGACATGTAGCTCCTCCGCAGCCTTGGTGAAGCTGCCGTGGCGTGCGGCGGCTTCGAAGCTGCGCAGTGGATTCAAAGGTGGAAGACGGCGTCTCTTCAAGGCAAAGGACCAAGCTGCTTAACCAACGGTTAAGCCGACCTTAACGTTTTGCCAATGGCGCCGCAAGCGACCCTTCCGGTATTTCTGTAATACGTTCGCCGTTTACAACGGTAGGACAGCCTATTCGTCCCCCGCCGTGTCGGGTGGGCTGAAGCAACCTTGCGTTCAGTGCCTAGAACCTCTTGAAGAGGCGAGGAGAACCCATGAACAGTTCGGCTCGGATTGCGGCGCAGGAGCGGGCGATCACAAAAGAAGTCACCCAACTGCTCGCCGGGATCAAGTTCGATGCGTTGCCGGAGCATGTCGTTACCTTTGCCAAGCACTGCTTTCTCGATTGGCTGGGGGTGACCATTGCCGGTGCGCGTGAGCCCCTGACCGAGATTCTGCGCCAGGAGGCGGCGGAGCAGGGCGGCGCGCCTGTCAATACGCTGATCGGCACTGGGGAGAAGACCTCCCCGCAGTGGGCAGCGCTGATCAACGGCGCGGCGGGTCATGCGTTGGATTTCGACGACGTGGTCTCGGCCATGGGCGGGCATCCGTCGGTGCCGGTATTCCCCGCGCTGCTTGCCGAAGCCGAGCGCACGCAGGCGGACGGCAAGGCCTTCATCGCGGCGTTTGTCGCCGGCTTCGAGGCTGAATGCCGCGTGGGCAGCCTGATGGCGCCGGGCCACTATGCGCGCGGCTTCCATGCCACCGGCACGGTAGGGGCTTTCGGCGCCGCGGCGGCGTGTGCGCATCTGGCCGGACTGGATCAGGAGCGCTGGCAAGTGGCCTTCGGTATCGCCGGCGCGCAGGCCGCGGGGCTGAAGTGCATGTTCGGCACCATGACCAAGCCCTTCCATGCCGGCAAGGCGGCGGTCAATGGCCTGCTGGCGGCGCGGCTCGCAGCCAAGGGCTTTACCGCGCATCCGGACGTGCTGGAAACCGAGCAGGGCTTTGCCGCGACCCAGACCGACACGCCCAACTTCGAGGCTCCTGTCGCGCCGCTGCAGGAGTACGGCATCACGAAGGTGCTCTTCAAGTACCACGCCGCGTGCTACCTCACCCACGCGACCACTGAAGCGGTGAAGAGCCTGCGGGCTACCCACCAGATCGATCCGGAGGCCATTGAACGCATTCATGTGACGGTGCCGCCCGGGCACTTGCGGGTCTGCAACATCCAGAACCCCACCACAGGCCTGGAAGGCAAGTTCAGTCTGCGCTTTACCACCGCTCTGGCGATGTTGCGCGACGACACGGGCGAGCGCGCGTTCACCGACGAGGCGGTCAACCACCCCGAGCTGGTGGCGTTGCGCGACAAGGTCTCCGTGGAAGGGGTGACCACGTTAGCGAACAACTACCAGAGCGAGGTCGTCGTCTCTTTGAAGAACGGCGAAACCCTGCGCGCTGTGGGCGATGTCTCGGTGCCGGCGACGCCGGAAACGTTACCGCAGCAGTGGGAGAAGCTCGCTGCGAAATTCACTAGCTTGGTCGAACCGCTGCTGGGTACGGCTCGTACGGCCGACCTGATTGAACGGATCGAGCGGCTGGATTCTCTGAAGGATGTCGGCGAGCTGCTCTCGCTGACCCGATTCGACGCGTAAGAGGATAACCAATGAGCGATGTAGAAGAGATGCTCGGCAAGGCCAAGCGTTGGCCTAAGGGGTACGGCTTCGACGAGATGCAGATCGGCCAGGTGTTCGAACACCACTGGGGCCGTACGCTGACCGAGGCGGACAACACGCAGTTCACCACCATGACCATGCACTTCAACCCGCTGTACTTCAACGCGGAGTACGCCAAGGCGCACGGTCATCCGAGCGTGGTGATCAACCCCATGCTGGTGTTTCTGACCGTGTTCGGCCTGTCGGTGGAGGACCTCTCCGAGTCGGGCGGCGCCTTCCTGGGGGTGGAAAACCTGACCTTCCATCAGCCGGTGTACCCCGGCGAGACGCTGACCGCGCGCAGCACCGTAGTGGCCAAGCGCGACTCGGCCAGCCGTCCCGATGCCGGCATTGCCACTTGGCATACCGAAGGGTTCAACCAGCGCGGCGAGCGGGTGATCGACTTCCACCGCACCAACATGATCGCGCGTCGCGTAGAGGGGAAGTAAAGCAATGAGCACGAGACGCATAGAGGCACCGGTACAGCCGCGGGACGACGTCCCGAACTACATGACCGAAGAGCGGCGCATGATCCAGGAGGCGGCGCGCGAGTTCACCATGAAGGAGGTGCTGCCCGTCGCCAACAAGCTCGACCCGATCGACGGCGAGATCCCCATGGAGCTGCGCCAGAAGATGGCCGACATGGGCTTTTTCGGGATTCTGATTCCGAAGGAGTACGGCGGTCTGGGGCTGGGCTGCTTCGAGTACTGCCTGGTGGCCGAGGAGCTGGCGCGCGGCTGGATGAGCGTGGCCAGCATCATGGCGCGCGGTAACGGCGCCGGCAACGGCTTCACCGAAGAGCAGAAGCGGAAGTATCTGCCGAAGATGGCTTCGGGCGAGTATCTGGGCGCTTTTGCGCTCTCCGAGCCCAACGCCGGTTCGGACGTTGCCAACATCTCCTGCCGTGCGCGCCGCGCCGACGGCGGTTGGGTCATTAACGGCTCGAAGATGTGGTGCACGTTCGCGGACGGCGCCGACTACCTCACCGTCATGGCCCGCACCGATCCGAAGATCGACCCCAAGGCGCGCCACAAGGGCATCAGTGCGTTCCACATTCCCAAGGAGCGCGGCAAGCTGCCCGAGGGCATCAAGGGCACGCCCGTCAAGAAGATCGGCTATCGCGGCTGGAAGACCTTCGAGCTTGCGTTCGATAACTTCTGGGTACCGGAAGATGCGCTGATCGGAGAAGAGGGCAACGCCTTCTACACCGTGATGGGCAAGCTGGAAGTCGCTCGCGCCCACACTGCGGCCCGTTCCATCGGCCTGGCGCGCGGTGCGCTGGAAGATGCGATCGCTTATGCGCAGCAGCGCGAGCAGTTCGGCGAGCCGATCGCCAACTTCCAGGCTATTCGCTTCAAGATCGCCAACATGGCGACCCAGATCGAAGCGGCACGCCAGCTCATGTACTACGTCTGCACCGAGATCGACAGCGGCCGGCGCTGCGATAAGGAAGCGTCCATGGTCAAGCTGTTCGCCGCCGAAATGGCCGAGCGCGTGACCAGCGAGGCGCTGCAGATTCACGGCGGCGCGGGCTACACCACCGACTTCGCCGTGGAGCGCTACTGGCGCGACGCGCGCCTGACCAAGATCTTCGAGGGTACCTCCGAGATCCAGATGCGCATCATCTCCGACCGACTGCTGGGGCCTGTGAAGAAATGAGCTATCCAATTTCGAGCCTGACCGGCCGCGACAACTACTTCGAGCACTTCAACGTGGGCGATGTGTACGAGCATCACCGCGGACGCACCATCACTGAGATGGACAACGTGATGATCACCTTGCAGGTGATGAACACGGCGCAGGGGCACTTCAACGAGCACCGCATGGAGAGCTCGCCGTTCAAGCACCGGATCAACTTCGGCGGCATCACGGCGTCGTTCATCATCGGGCTGGCCTCCGAGGATACCGGCGAGCAGGTGATCCAGGAGCTGGGTCTGGACAAGATCCGCTTCAGCCATCCCGTGCTGCACGGCGACACGCTCTATGCCTACACCGAGGTGCTCAAGAAGGAAGACTCGGATCGGCCCGACGCCGGCATCATCACGTTCCGGCACGTGGGCCTTAACCAGAACCGCACCGTGGTCTTTACCGGCGAGCGGCGGGTGCTGATCAAGCGGTATAGCCATTGGGGCACGCGATGAAAGACTGGCGGCGTAACGGCAGTGGGCCGCTGGCTGGCGTGAAGGTGCTCGATCTGAGCCAGATGCTGGCCGGCCCCTATTGCTCGATGATGCTCTCGGACATGGGTGCCGAGGTCATCAAGATCGAGCCGATCGGCGGCGATCAGACTCGCCGCCAGGGGCCGCACTTCGACGATGACACCGAGCGCCACTTCGGCGGCTACTTTCACAGCGTCAACCGCAACAAAGCGAGCGTGGCGCTGGACCTGAAGCAGCCGGCCGGTCGCGAGATCCTGCTGCGCATGGTCAAGGACGCGGACGTCCTGCTGGAGAACTTCCGGCACGGCGTAATGGATCGGCTGGGGCTGGGCTACGACCGGTTGCGCGAGGTCAACCCCAAGCTGGTCTACGCCTGCATCCGCGGTTTTGGCGATCCGCGCAGCGGCGAAAGCCCGTACGCGCATTGGCCTGCCTACGACGTAGTTGCGCAGGCCATGGGCGGGCTGATGGGCATCACCGGGCCCGATGCCGACACGCCCATGAAGGTCGGCCCCGGGGTAGGCGATATCTTCCCGGCGGCGATGACCGCGTTCGGCATCGCGGCGGCGTTGCGCCACGCCGAGAAAACCGGCGAGGGGCAGTTCCTGGATGTGGGTATGTACGACGCGATCCTCGCACTGTGCGAGCGCATCGTTTACCAGTACTCCTACACCGGCGAGGTGCCGCGTCCGCAGGGCAATACCCACCCGTTGCTGTGCCCGTTCGACAACTTCCCCGCCAAAGATGGCTGGGTGACCATCGCGGCGCCGCGCGACAACCTCTGGCGCGAGCTTTGCCGCGCCATCGGGCGGCCGGAGTTGGCGGACGACCCGCGCTACGCCACCAACCTGGACCGCGTCAAGCATGCGCCCGAGGTGCGGGCCATCCTGGGCGAGTGGTGCAGCCAGCGGACCAAGGCCGAGATCATGGAAGCGCTGGGCGGCTTCGTGCCGGCCGGGCCGATCAACACGGCGGAAGACATCTTCAACGATCCGCACGTGCAGGCGCGGCAGATGTTCGTCGAGCTCGAACATCCTGGCAGCGGCCGTAAGGGAGTGTTCGCCGCAACGCCGATCAAGCTGCAGGGCACGCCCACCAGCCCGCCGCGGCGCGCGCCGCTTCTGGGCGAGCACACCGAGGCCGTGCTGCGCAGCTACGGCTACACCGACGAGCAACTGGCGGAGCTGGCCGCTGCTCAAGTCATTGGTATCGACAATCACAGGAGCACAGAGTAATGCGTCCAATGCGTCTTCGTAGATCCGAGCTTTCCACTCCTGGCAGCAGCGAGAAGATGATGGCGAAAGCCGCTGCCAGTAACGCTGACTTGGTGTTCCTGGACCTGGAAGACTCGGTAGCGCCCAGCGAGAAAGAAAAGGCTAGGGCGAACGTGATCAAGGCGCTCAACGAGCTGGATTGGGGCAAGAAGACGCGCGCTGTGCGCATCAACAACCTCACCACGCACTGGGCGCATCGCGACATCATCGATGTGGTGGAGCAGGCCGGCGAGAACCTGGACATCATCATCATCCCGAAGGTGATGTCGGGCAAAGACGTGTGGTGGGTGGATGTGCTACTCACCCAGCTTGAGGAACGCCTGGGCCTGAAGAAGAAGATCGGCCTAGAAGTCCTGATCGAAGAGGTAGAGGCGATGATCAACGTCGAGGAGATCGCCAACGCCTCGCCGCGCCTCGAGGCGCTGATCTTCGGGCCCGGCGACTACTCCGCCTCGCAGGGTGTGGACACCAAGTCCATCGGCGGTCCTAGCGGCTACCCCGGCGATATCTGGCACTACGCGCGCAACAAGGTGATCATCGCCGCCCGCGCCGCCGGTATCGACATGGTCGACGGCCCCTATGCCGGCATCAAGAACCCGGAGGGCTATCGCGAGGAGTGCCGTCGGGCGCGCACGCTCGGTGCGGTCGGCAAGTGGGCCATTCACCCCAGCCAGATCGACATCGCCAACGAGGAGTTCTCCCCCACGCAGGAGGCCGTGGATCAGGCGCGCAAGCTGGCGGCTGCCTACGCCGAAGCCGAGGCTCAGGGCCTGGGCGCAGTCGCGGTCGATGGCGTCATGGTCGACGCCGCGTCCATCCGCATCCTGCAGAACATCCTGCGCAAGGCCGATCTGATCGGCATGTAACGGAGCGTGCCAATGGCTAACGAGATCAGACCGCGCCGCTCGGTGCTCTACATGCCGGGCGTCAACCAGCGGGCGATGGAAAAGGCCAAGCAGCTCGATTGCGATGCGGTGATTCTCGATCTGGAGGACGCGGTAGCGCCGGCGATGAAAGAGGAAGCGCGCAGCCTGGTCTGCGCGCAGGTCCGTGCCGGCGGCTATGGCCACCGCGAGGTGGTGATCCGCGTCAACGGCGAGACCACACCCTGGCATGAGGAAGACGTCAAAGCGGCGGTTGCCGCCGGTCCGGACGCGATCCTGGTGCCCAAGGTGGAGGACGCCGCCATGGCGGCCCGGTGCCTGGAGCGCATCGCCCAGGCCGGCGGCGGACCCAAGCTGTGGGTGATGATCGAGACGCCTTCCGGCGTGGCCGAGGTGGATGCGATCGCCGCGGTCGAGGGTGTCGAGGTGCTGGTCATGGGCACTTCCGATCTGGTCAAGGAACTGCGAGCTGCGCCAACGCCCGGACGGGAGGGGCTGCTGTACGCTCTGTCGCGCACGGTCAATGCCGCCCGTCGCTACGGCCGTGACGCGCTAGATGGCGTTTCCCTGGATCTGAAGGATCTCGAAGCGTTCGAGGCCTCCTGCCGCCAAGGGCGCGCCTTGGGATTCGACGGAAAGACGTTGATTCACCCGACGCAGGTCGAGCCGGCCAACCGCCTGTTCGGACCTGCGCTGGAGGAGGTCGAGTATGCCCGCCGGGTACTGGCCGCGTGGCAGGAGGCGGAAGCCGCCGGCCGCGGAGTGGCGGTGCTCGATGGCCAGATGATCGAGAACCTGCATGCCGATCAGGCAAGGCGCGTGGTGGCTTTCGCCGAGGCGCTTGCCGCCAGGCAGAACGGCTGACGAACCGGGCGCTGCCTCGGGCCGATGACGCCTGGGCAGCAGCCGGACTGGAATGAATGGCCTGACTCGGGCGCTGGTGGGAAGCACGATTCTCGTGCTCGACGCAGCGCCTGACGTCGGTGTCCGAACACGGACGTGTAGAAGAAGCGCAACGAAATTCCTTCGGCGCTTGCAGATCCTGCCGCAGGCGGGCTCTGCCCGGCCGGCGGTAACGACGGCTGCGCGCTGAAGGGGCAGTTCAGTTTTCAAGGAGCAGCGGAGCGGTTCGTTCGACGAGCTCGCTCCGCCCTGACGCGGGTCGGTCGGCGCTCCCCGCTACCGCCCGTTCGGGACAAGGATTGCGCCGTTGCAGCGGGGAGCCCGCGTGATCGGGCAAGCTCAAAAGGCATGGCCGGATCGCGGAGGAGGGGTGCGGCGGTGTCGGAGCAACCAAGACCGAGCCGCCGGGAGAGTCACTAATGGACTGTCGCGTCGCCTATGCGCCCATAGGTGCGGGCGGCCGGCGGAATTGAGGAATGACGATGTTCAATAGCAAGAACAAGGTGTTGCGCGGTGCAGCCACGATGATCGCTGCGCTGGCGTTGACCGCGGGGGCCATTGCCAATGCCCACGCACAGCAGACCCGGACGCTGTCCTACGCTTCGGGGTCGCCACCTTCGAACTCCGGTGTCGCCAACGCGGTACGCTGGATGGCCGCCGAGTTCGAGAAACGCACCAACGGCGAACTGAAGGTGGAAATCCACTGGATGGGCTCGCTGGTGCACCTGCGCGATGCCGTGGACGGCGTGTCCTCCGGCGTTGCCGACATGGCGTACGTCATCCCGGCCTACTCGCAGGCCAAGATGCCGCTGCATTACATCTCGTCCACCGGCCTTGGCCCGGGCGACCAGTGGGTCGCGCAGGAAGCCTGGAGCCGGATGTACGAGCAGGTGCCGGAGCTCGAGGAAGAGCTCGAGCGCAATAACATGGTCCACCTCGGGCACTACTCCATCGGGCCGGCCGTCTTCATGGGCAAGAACCGCCCCTATTTCACGCCGGACGACTTCAAGGGCGATCGCTTCCGCCTGAGCTCGCGCTTCGCGAACGCGGCGCGTCTGGAGCGCTGGCGCGTGACGCCGGTGAACATCACGTTCCCGGACATCTACACCGGCCTTGAGCGCGGCACCATCGACGGCGCGGTGACCTATCTCAACCAGATCGTGCCGTACCGCCACAACGAAGTGGCCAAGCACGTCACCATGCCCAACCTGGGCCAGCAGATGAACATCGTGGTGATGAACCGCCGCGTGTGGAACAGCCTGACTGCCCAGCAGCAGGAGGCCATCCGCGGCATCATGGCCGAGTTCCAGATCATCGCGGCGCGCGGCGAGCTGGAAGACCAGCAGAGGTCGCGCCAGGAGCTGGAGAACGATCCGCGCTACCCGATGACCTTCTACGAGATCAACGAGGAACAGCGCGCGGTCTGGGCTAAGAACCTGCAAGCCGCCGAGGAAGAGAACGTCGCCCGTACCGAGCGTCGTCACCCGACGGCCCGCCGTCTCTACGAGGCCTTCATGGCCGAGCTGGAGAAGGTCGATGCCGAGCGGCGCGAGAAGGGATACCCCTGGGAGCGCGAGTAACGCTTAAACCACGTGCCCGAGGCGCCACAGCGCTTCGGGCACGGCGGTCTTTGCAAGGGGCGTCCTTTCAACGAGGCATCGGACAGGTGCTGCGGGAACGATACGCCCAAGCTTACAGACACAAGCCGAGCGAAGCGCCAACCACTCGATCACAAGAAAAAAGCCGCATGGATTGCGCTGCCAACCGACCGCGGTGCCGGCAACGGCGCTTAAGACGGGCGGATTCAAGCGAGGAGAGAACAGCCGTGAAACCAAACACGATACGGCGCACCGCAGCAGCAACTGCGGCAGCGGCGACTATCGCCGGTACAGAAGAGTTACGACCGCCCTGGGCGTGAACCCAGCCAGCGGTGGTTTTGCAGCAGGTTGAAGAACGTACGAGCAACGAACGGGTAATCGAGATTCACTGGAGCGGCACGCCTTCGAACACGGGCACAGATACGGCGAACTTCGCTGTTTCGGACCTCTATGCCGATCCGCGGCGCAACACCGTAGGAGGGGCGGTGATTTGCCGATGCGGATCCAGGCCCGTACGAGGGCGACGCGTGCACTATCCAGCCAAGTTCCGAGCACTCAACGCTGACCAGCGCCGAGCCCGGGTCCATGGCTCGCGGCAGGCGAAGGAGGAGAACACAGTAGTACGTAGCCAAGCAAGACACCAAGCCATGCACAAGAGCCTATGAGGCCTACGTGGCTGATATCTAGCAGGTTGAAAAGAAACTCCAGAAGAAGGGCTATCTCTGGAAACGATAAGGAAAGACCAAGGTGCGGGGCGAGGGAGGCGTCCGCGTGCCGCATTACTACTACACAATGGCTGCAGAGAGTTGCATATGAATGCTTTAGGCCAATCGTTGCACCGCTTCCAAAACGCCGTGGACCGAGTCCTGGTGCTCATAGCGCAGGGCCTGCTGGGGTTGATGGTCGCGATAACCTTCGTTTCCGTCGTCGGCCGGACTTTCTTCAACTGGTCGGTGCCGGACGACGTGATCCTAGCCGAGTTCCTCATGGTGGCGCTGGTGTTCCTGCCGCTTGGATGGGTGCAGTCCATAGGCGGTCACCTCGAAGTCACCGTGCTCACCGATCTGTTCCCCAAAAAGCTGGTGAGCTTTCTTGTTGGCGTTGGCCTGTTGTTCGGCTTCGTTATGTTCGCGCTCATGACGTACTTGAGCTGGCTCAGCGCGTACGAGTCCTTCGTTTATAAGGAAGTGGCTTATGCGAGCGTGCTGTGGCTGCAGGAGTGGCCGGTGCGGATGCTGATCCCCTTTGGTCTTGCCTGGTGGTGCCTGCGCATGCTCACCCATTTGCTGTGGCCGCAACTGCGTCCGCAGAAGGAGAGCGAATTCGAACAAGCGCTGCGCGAGACCGAAAGCTACGGCCAGCAAGGCTAACCGAACCGAACACGAATAGTTAATGGCTTCTTAATAGGTGGGCTAACGCATGGATCCTCTTACAGTCGGCATAGTAGTCACCGCCGGCATGATCGTTCTGCTCATGCTGCGCATCCCTATTGCCGTGTCTCTGGTCATGGCGGGCTATATAGGGATGGTGTTGGTCGTCGCCGCGCGGGGCGCCGGTGGCTTCGACCTGGAGGCGGGCCTGATCGCTGCCAACACTTTCATGGGGCAGCTGCCCTTCACTAGTGCGGCCAGCTACACGCTGAGCACTATCCCCATGTTCATGTTGATGGGGTATTTTGCAACCGAAGGCGGTTTTACGCGCGATATCTATAGTACGGCGCGTATCTGGCTCGGCCGCGTGCCGGGCGGCCTGGCGGTGGCTTCGGCGTGCGGCTGCGCCATGTTCGCCGCGATCAGCGGCTCCAGCTTGGCTACGGCGGCCGCTATGGGCCGCATGGCGGTGCCGGAGATGCTCAAGCGCGGTTATCAGAAGGCGCTGGCCACTGGCGTGGTGGCGGGATCCGGTACGCTGGGCTCGCTGATCCCGCCCAGCATCCTGATGATCATCTATGCCGTGTTCACCGAGCAGTCCATCGCCGCGCTGTTCATCGCCGGCGTCATTCCGGGGACTCTCACGCTGGTCGTTTACATGGCGATCATCATGGGGCGGTCTATCCTCAACCCCAGTCTGGCGCCGCCCATCGAGAAGACCACCATGCGCGAGAAGGTCGCTTCGTTGAAGAACACCTGGGGCATGCTCGCGCTGATCTTGCTGGTGCTGGTGGGCCTGTACACCGGGTTCTTCTCCCCCAACGAGGCCGGTGCTTTCGGCGCTGCGGCAGCATTCTTCCTCTGCGTGTTCTCCCGTCGCCTTGATCGCAAGGGTACCGCTTCGGCCCTGCGGGAGACTGTGAGAACCACGTCGATGCTGTTCGCGGCGATCATCGGCGCGTACATGGTCACCTCCTTCACCGCGCTGACCGGTATCGCGGCCGAGCTGACCGCTTGGGCTGGCGGCTTCGATGGGCATCCCTTGCTGGTGCTCGCCAGCTTGTCGGTGCTGTACATCATGCTCGGCACCTTCATGGGGTCGATCGAGATCATGCTGCTGACGCTGCCGATCGTTATTCCCATCGTGGAGGGGCTGGATTACAACTTGATCTGGTGGGGAATCATCATGATCAAGTATCTGGAAATCGGCATGGTGTCGCCGCCCATCGGCATCAACTGCTTTATCATCAAGGCAGTAGTCGGCGACGAGGTATCGCTGGGCGATATCTTCAGGGGCGTGTCCTGGTTCATTCTCGGCGACGTGATCGTGATCGCGTTGCTGGTGATTTGGCCTGGGCTGGTGCTCTGGCTGCCGGAAATGATCACGGCTGCCGGCTAAGCACGATGTTGTTGGGCTGCCGAAGGCGACCGGGGTCGCCTTCGGCAGTGTTACAGGGGTATCAAGTGTTTTATCTGTTCAACGCGATCGTCCTGACGGTGGGTTGGTTCTGGTTCGCGGATCTCACGGTAGCGGTCGCGGCGGCGTCGGTGGCCGCCTGCGTGCTGCTGTGGCTGCGCCAGCGCCGGGAGGTTAGGGCGATAGGCGCCGAAAACACGCCGCCGGCGGTGGCGCAGCTGCTGTTGATAGGCGCCGTGGGCATGCCAGTGGGCGGAGCCGCAGTAATCTATTTGCTCGCCACCGGCGCGCCATTGTACTAGGGCCTGTTTTCAATCATTTCGGGTCGGTGCCCGATATGACTGGCTCGCCGGCCGGGCGAGGGCGGTACCACACACGAAATGATCGAGAACAGGCTCTGTCGCATCCCGCTCCGGCAGCGGCGGTCCCTGCCGCCGTCGGGGCGTGCCCTGCTTGAGCATTCTTAGCCCTATTTGTCCTTGAGAAAGTCCTCGACGATCTCGGCCAGCCGCTCCGGCTGATCGTGCTGAATGTTATGGCCGGCGTCTTCGATCAGCTCGTCGCGCCCATTGGGCAGGGCGTTGAAGCGGTCGAAGTAACGGCTTTCGTCGTCGCCGAAGGCATGCCGCATATAAGAAGAGTCATCGGCGCGCACCCATAGCACCGGGGCCTCGATACGGCGCAGGAATGTTTTGAAGATGTCCCCGACGGGAAAGGACGGCCATAGGCCCGGTGCGCGGCGCCACGGATCAGCGGCGAGTTCGAGCTGCCCGTCCGGCCGCTCCTGGCCGAAATGCTGCGCGAGAAACTCGGCCCGTTCGGCGCTAAGCCGGGGGTTGGCCTTCTGCAGGCGCTGCGCGAGCGCATTGCGGTCGGCATAGAGATTATGGCGGCAGCCCTCGCGTTGTGCCTCAAGCCAAGTGGCGAAGCGCTTGGGCGCATCCTCCAGGCCCACCGGGGCGGGACCGAACCCCTCTATGTTAATGTGCGCGGCAATTCGTTCCGGACGCGTGCCGGCATAGAAGGAAGTGGCGGCGCCGCCATAGCTGTGGGCCAGCAGTCGCACCGGCCGGTCGGGCGAATAATGCTCGAGTACCGCGTCCAAGGTCGCGATGTCGTCGTACATCCAGTAGCTTTCGTTACGCCACTCGGACAGTCCGTACCCGCGCCAGTCCAGTGCGGCGATGGACCACTCCCGCTGCAGAGAATCCACCAGGAACTGGAAGGTAGCGGATATATCCAGCCAGCCATGGCACATCACCAGCAGCGGCGCGTCAGGATCGCCCCAGCGGCGGATGTGGTAGCGGGTCCCACGAATCTCTAGAAACTCAGAACGACTCGGTTTCATAGTCTCCTCGGTTAGTTCTTATCAGGCGTTCGCGAGCCCGGCCTCGACGCCGCGCGTGCGCAGAACGCTGAACGCAGGCATGCGCCAACGCGGGTGGCGCTTCGCGCCACCTGGGTCAATACGCGCGATCGGTCGCGGTGCGGACGAGCGTACCGCGGGATCGGTTCCGGCAGTGCCCCACCCATTGGGCGGGCAATATCAGGGAGCGCTTATTGGTGTGGGTGTGTTACGACCGGCCGGCAGTGTGGCGGCGACACTTTTTCGCTCCGCTGGGAAGGGGGCAGACAATACGTACAAGGACCTGCCCCGACCGGTACTGCAAGTCTTGGGGCAGGTATGTCGCGAGGCTTAAAACACCAGCATGCTCAACGTCTCCGCGATGCAGGCCGGCTTTTCGCTGCCTTCGAGCTCGATTACCGCGACGTTGCACATAAGGATGCGCCCAGGGCTGTGCTCCTCGACCGATTTGAGGGTAGTACGAGCACGCACGCGGCCGCCGGCAGGTACCGGGGAGATGAAACGTACCTTATTCAGACCGTAGTTGATGCCAGCCTTTACCCCTTCGACGCGCGGACCGCCGGTGCGCAGGGCTGGCAGTAAGGACAGGGTAAGGAAGCCGTGAGCGATGGGGCCGCCCATGGGCGATTCCCGCTTGGCTCGCTCGACATCGACATGGATCCACTGGTGATCGCCCGTGGCGTCGGCAAATTGGTTGATGCGCTCTTGCGAGACTTCCATCCAGTCGCTCACGCCCGTCTCGGTGCCGACCAGCTTTTTCAAGTCTTCAAGAGCCTTCTTTGCATAGTCCATGCAGGTTCCCCCTGGTTTTCGTTATAGCGTCGCAGGAAAGAGGTTCTGCGGGCGTCGTTACTTGTAGCCCAGGGAGGGGTATTGGTGCAACCGCATTTGCCCGCTACCGCGACGGCAGGGCGACGACAAATTAAGAGAAAGAAAATCTTGGCGTTTCTGCTAGAAAATGTATGTTGCGGCGCAACATCTAATACTTAGAATAAGTTCAAGGGCTTTGTGCGGTGCAATAGGGTCGCGAGGAAGGCAAAAATGTTCAATCACTACGAAGTGTCGCAAGTCGCAAGAAATAAGTCGTGGGTACCGGCGATGCACATCGCTGTGCCGCCGTATAGCAGCTTCGAAGCCGAGGCCTCGACCCGTCAGCGCCGCCATGGAGCCGCTTCGCGCATGGGGCGTGCGATCGCTCGGCTGCGTGCGGCCAAACGCGCTTAAGATGCCATGGAGCCGGGCCGCAATGTGGCCCGCTCCGCTCGGGACTCTCCTCCACGTCTCTGCTCCCTCCTGATTCTGCCGGCGACTGCCGGCAGTTTCTTTTTCACCCGTGGTTTTTCCGTGCAACGGCGGTTACGCTGGTGACCGCGGAGAAGAACTAATGAGGTGAGTTTCATGAATATCCGTGGTGGCGTTGCGATCGTGACCGGCTCCTCTTCCGGCGTTGGTGCGGCCTGCGCGGTCAAACTCGCAGAGCTGGGCTGCAATGTGGTGATCAACTACTCCCGCAGTGAGGGAGCGGCGCACGAGGTTGCCGAGCGCTGTCGTGCCCATGGCGTGGAAGCACTGGTGGTGCAGGCCAACGTGGCCGAAGATGCCGATTGCCGGAGGTTGGTAGCCGCCGCAGTGGACAAGTGGGGGCGGCTGGATGTGCTGATCAACAACGCCGGTACCACCAAGTTCTGCGATCACCGGAATCTGGACGGAGTCGATAAGGACGATTTCCTGGACATTTACTCGGTGAATCTGGTCGGCGCCTACCAGATGACCCGGGCGGCCGTTCCGCACATGCGCAAGACCGGAGCGGGGTCTATCGTTAACGTGGCCTCCATTGCCGGTGTGACGGGTGTCGGTAGCTCCATCCCGTACGCGGCTTCAAAGGGTGCGCTGATTACCATGACGCTATCGCTGGCCCGGGTGTTGGGACCGGAAATTCGCGTCAATGCGGTGTGCCCGGGCTTCATCGCCGGCGAGTGGTTGAAGAAGGGCTTGGGCGAGGAGCTCTACAACGCCCGGATGGAGCAAATGAGCGCGATGGCTCCGTTAAAGACGGTCGCGACGCCGGAGAGCGTGGCGGACGGTATTCTCATGTTCGTCGTGGGCGGCTCCATAGTCACCGGCGAGACCTTGCTGCTGGATGGCGGGGCGCACTTGCATACGGCACCCCTGGGCCGGCGCTGACGCTTCGCCCTACCGCTGACTCTCCTCGCTCATGGGGGGAGTTGGCGGTAGGCTACGTCTGCCGAGAACGAGTGGCGACCCTAGTAGTTATGCGTATCGCTGCCTATCGCCATGGAAATGGGGCACTCGATGCTGGTGCGTACCAGCTCCCCGTCGAGCCGCACGGCGGTAAGCTGGCCACCCCAAAGACAACCGGTATCCAATGCGACCACGCCGTTCTCGCATACAAAGCCGAGGGTGGACCAATGGCCAAAGATTACCCGTAACCCTTGCGGGTGAAAGCGGCCTGGAACGCGGAACCAGGGGATATTGCCCGAGGGGGCGTCTTGGGGCGCGCCCTTGAACTGCAGCCGCAGCTCGCCAGTGGGGGCGCAGTAGCGCATGCGCGTGAAGGCGTTGACGATGAAGCGCAGCCGTTCCCAACCGCTCAGCGTATCGTTCCACTGTGCGGGCTCGTCGCCGTAGAGGTGCCGCATCAGCTCTACCCAGTCGTTGCTGCGCAACATCTGTTCGGCTTCGGCGGCATAGGCCTGAGCTTGCTCGAACGACCAGAACGGAAACAGGCCGGCGTGAACCATCACGGTGTTCAGCTCGGGCTCGTTGTGGAGCAGAGGCCGGTGCCTGAGCCAGTCGAGCAGCTCCCCGCTATCAGGCGCGTCCAGTACTTGAGCGAGACTGTCGTTCTTCTTTAGGCGCCCGTGGCCGGTCCATACGGCGAGCAGGTGAAGGTCGTGGTTGCCGAGCACGGTTACCGCCCGGTCACCCAGAGATTTGATCAGGCGCAGCACTCCCAGGGAATTCGGCCCGCGGTTGACCAGGTCGCCCGTCAGCCACAGCTTATCGACTGTAGGATCGAAGTTAAGCCGCTCGAGCAGGCGCTCGAGCTGTTCTAAACACCCCTGTATGTCACCTACGGCATAAACCGCCACACAGCTATCCTCTGATCGGCTCCCATCCGTATGTCCTTAACGGCGTGCAAGAAAATTCATCCTTGGTAGTTCTCGGGCTGTCGTTGCCCGAGTATGACGCGCTCCGGCTTTCGTGACCGCTGACGCGGTCCGCTGCGGCAGTGCCTGCTTCTTTCTCACACCGAATGTGCGCGGGTCGCTCAGGCATTGCCTCAATGCAGCATGTGGGGGATGGCCAGTGTGAATACGGGAATTTCGGCATCGAAAGCCATCCCGTCGTCGGCCAGCATATGGTACAGGCCACGCATGCTGCCTACCGGCGTTTCAAGGATCGCTCCGCTGGTGTAGCGGAAGTTCGCCCCGGGATCCAAATGAGGTTGCTCGCCAACCACCCCTTCGCCTCGGATTTCGCGCTCATGCCCATTGGCATCAGTAATGATCCAGTGCCGCCCGAGCAACCGTGCCGGCACGGCTCCGCAATTGCGGATGGTCACGGTATAGGCGAAGACATAGCGGTTCTCGCCGGGCAGGGATTGATCTTCCAGATAGGCGGGCTCAACTTCCACCTGGATGTTGTACTTTGCTTCGTCCATCGTCCATTCAAGCCCGTCTGCGGAGCGGTCGTCAGGATGCATCGCTGGCGCTTAAGGCGGCTCGCTTGGTTGCCAGCGCCGCTAAGAGGTTGCGATAGGAGTCCACGAAGGCTGCCACACCATCGGCCTCCAGCTCGGCGGTGATCGCGTCGAGCCGCACACCGGCTTTGGCCAGTGCGTCCAGCACCGTTTCCGCCTCGGCAATACCCTCGATCAGCCGCGGCTGTGGGTTGCCATGGTCCTTGTAGGCCTCGTAGGTGGCTGGCGGCAAGGTGGTGACCGTACGCTCCGCAATCAGTTCCTCGACGTAGAGCACGTCGCTGTAGGCCGGATTCTTGGTGCCGGTGCTGGCCCAGAGCAAGCGCTGAACCTGGGCGCCTTGCTCGCGCAGCGGCTTGAAGCGTGCGCCATCGAAGATATCGAGGAAATGCTTATAAGCCATGCGCGCATTGGCGATCGCCGCCTTGCCGGCCAAATCGGCGTGCGGGCCGTTTGCCAGCTCCCGGTCCACCGCCGTATCGACCCGGCTGATGAAGAAGCTCGCCACCGAAGCGATGCCTTGTACCGGCTTGCTGGCTTGCAGACGCCGCTCCAGCCCGCGTATATAGGCTTCGACAACCGCCCGATAGCGCTCCAGCGAGAACAGCAGCGTGACGTTGACATGAATCCCGTCGGCGATCAGCGTCTCGATGGCGGCAAGCCCTTCCAGCGTCGCCGGCACCTTGATCATCACGTTCGGACGTCCCACGGCTGCGTGCAGCCGCCGCGCCGCAGCCACGGTGCCTTCGCTGTCATGGGCCAGCAGCGGCGATACCTCGATGCTGATCATCCCGTCCTGGCCATCGGTCGCCTCGTAGACCGGGCGTAGAACATCGGCGCCTGCCTGGATATCAGCCACCGCCAGATGTTCGAACAGCTCTTCGTCGCTCCACTGGGGATGCTTTGCGATGGCTTCGGCGATGGCGCTGTCGTACGCGTTGCTGCCGGTGATGGCTTTCTCAAAGATGGTGGGGTTGGAGGTAACGCCCCGCAAACCGTCCTCATGCACCAGCCGAGCAAGCTCGCCCGTGCGTAGCATGTCCCGGTGAATATTGTCGTACCAGACGCTTTGGCCTAGCTGCCCTAGCGACTTCAAAGGATTGTGGCTCATCGAGTCCCTGTGCGTGGTGCATTGCGCAATAGTGCCGATTGTACCCCTTGTAGACGGGGGCTGAAACCGTTTCCGGTCAGACACTGCAATCGGATGTGTATGCTAGGCTTAAAGAAAATCGAGCGGTTGACGCCATCTAAAAAAGCAAATAATAAATAACTAGGAGAAGAGCGGTGGATAATCGTTCGCGTTTCCGCAAGCCTGACTTGCTTGCAGTGCTCGCGCTTACGGTGGTTCTGGGGTTGGCTGGCACAGTGTTCGCCAGCTATATGTAGCGCTACATACGGCTAGCAACCGACCGTTAGGAAAAGCAGTTTGCAAGCCAGTACCCTGCTGAGCCGCGTTGTGGATCGAGCGAGGGGGCTCGGTCCACAGCAGGCTCGGTACTGTACCATTGCCTGCCGCAGCGATTCCTAAAGCCTTACTCCGGCCGCTTTCTCAAATGCGCACGGCGAGCACATCGCAGGGCGTGCCGTGCAGCACGGCGTTGGCCGTCGAGCCCAGCAGCAGCGCCAAGCCATGCCGTCCATGGCAGCCTATGACGATCAGGTCCGCTCCTAGCGCACTCGCCTGGTGCAGGATCTCCCGCTTGGTGTGACCCAAGCGAACCAACTCGTCCACATCGTGTAGTCCGGTGCGCTTGCGCACAGCGCTCAAGCGGCGGCGGGCCGCATCCAGGTATTCCTGCTCCAGCTGTGGCGCCAGTGCCGGCAAGCTGTCCGTGCTCACGTCCACCGGGGCGGGTTCGACCACATGCAATAAGGTCAGCCGGCTGTGATAGCGCTGGCAGATGTCAACGGCGCGCGCGACGACTTTCTCGTGTCCCGGCTCGAAGTCCACTGCCAGCAGAACGTGCCTGTAGCCGCCCATCGTTCCCTCTTGGCTGCGCCAGCCGTATCCCGAAAATGAAGTGGACCGCGCACAGGGCCGCCCCCCGCCCGGTTATCGGGCACGTACGGCCTTCTCTACCCAACTGCTATGGGCGCGCTCGTTTGGCGGCAAGTGGTGCGCCGTGCGGGAATGCAGTTCGGACAGTCGGGTCGCGGGTAACGCGGGCGGGGTCAGCCTGCGGCTATGGCATCGGCCAAGCGGATGAATCCAGCCACGTCGATCTGCTCGGCGCGCGCGCCCGGATCGATATCCGCAGCGCTGAAGTGCCACTCCTGCGCCCGTCCCTTGAGGGTGTTGCGCAGCGTCTTGCGACGCTGACTGAAGGCCTGGGCCACCACTTGCGCGAACAGCTGCTCGTTCTCCGCGCGGGGCGTTGCCGGGTCACGCCGCGGCAACAGGCGCACGAATGCCGAGTCGACTTTGGGAACCGGCCGGAAGGCGCCTGGCGCGATGGTGAACAAGCTCTCCACGCGGCAGTGGTACTGCGTCATCACCGATAGCCGCCCGTAAGCCTTGCTGTCGGGCGCCGCCGCCATGCGATCGACCACTTCTTTCTGCAGCGTAAAGTGCATGTCCTCGATGGCATCCAGACTGTCTATCAGATGGAAGAGCAGTGGCGTGGAGATGTTATACGGCAGGTTGCCTACCACTCGCAGACGACGCTGGTCGCGGCGCAAGGCGGCGAAATCGAAGCTGAGTGCGTCGGCGAGATGAATCTCCAGCTCGCCGGCACCGGCGCAGTGTTCGCGCAGCTTGGGCGGGAGATCGCGGTCCAGCTCCACGGCCTGCAGCCTTCCGGCGCGCTCGAGCAGCGGACGGGTGAGGGCGCCCAGGCCGGGGCCTATCTCGACCAACAGGTCGTCCGGCTGCGGCGAGATGGCGCGCACCATGCGGTCGATGATGTTGCGATCGACCAGGAAGTTCTGACCGAAGCGTTTGCGCGCGCGGTGGTTCATGCGGCTTGGGCCAGTTCTATGGCGGCTGCAAGCGCAGCTGCCAGGCTTCCCGGATCGGCTTTACCAGTGCCGGCGAGTTCCAGCGCCGTGCCGTGATCCACCGAGGTGCGCACGATGGGCAGCCCCAGGGTGATGTTGACCGCATTGCCGAAACCCACGTGCTTGAGTACAGGCAGGCCTTGGTCATGATACATGGCCAGCACCGCGTCGGCGCCGGCCAGATGCCGGGGGGTGAACAAGGTATCCGCTGGCAGCGGGCCTTCCAGATTCATCCCTTCGCGCCGTAGGCGCGCCAGTACCGGCTCGATCACTTCGATTTCTTCACGGCCCAGGTGGCCGCCCTCGCCGGCGTGGGGGTTCAGCCCGCAGACCAGTATGCGCGGCGCGGGCAGGGCGAATTTGCTCTGCAGGTCGTGATGCAGAATGCGCAGCACCTGCTCCAGTCCGTCCTGGGTGATGGCGGCGCTGACGTCTTTGAGCGGCAGATGGGTGGTGGCCAAGGCCACGCGCAGGTCGCCGGCGGCCAGCATCATCACCGGCAGCGGTGCGCCGGTGAGTTCGGCGAAGAATTCGGTATGGCCGGTGAAGGGAATGCCCGCGTCGTTGATCACGCCCTTGTGAACCGGTGCGGTGACCACTGCTGCGAACGTGCCGTCCAGACAGAGCGTGCCGGCACGGCGCAGCGTGCGCAGAACGTAGTCGGCGTTGGCCGGATTGAGCCGGCCGGCTACCACAGGCGCTGTTAGCGGCTCGGCGAGCACGCGCAGTTGGCCGGCAGCCTGAGCTTGCGGCGTTGCCGCCGGATCGAACGGCAGCAATTCCAGCGGCAGCCCCAGTGCGGCGGCGCGGTCGGCCAGCAGTTGCGGGTCGGCGATCGCGACCAGCTCGGCCGGGTGGCTTTGCTGGGCGATCATTGCGCACAGATCCGGTCCGATGCCGGCAGGCTCGCCGGCGGTGATGGCAATTCTCAGCACGAATCAGCTCTCCAGGCGGACTTCCACATACGCCTCGTCGCGCAGGCGGCGCAGCCAGGATTCGGTCGCCTCCTCTACCTTGCGGGCACGGATGCGCTCGGCGGCGTTGATGCGCAGGGTCTCCTCGCCCACATCGCGCTGGCGGCGGTCCAGCACCTCGATGATGTGCCAGCCGTAGGCCGTGCGCACCGGTTCGCTGATTTCGCCGATAGCGAGCTGGTTCATGGCGCGTTCGAACTCGGGCACCATGGTGCCGGGGTTGAACCAGCCCAGATCGCCCCCCCGCGCAGCGCTGCCGCGGTCGGCAGAGTGGGCGCGCGCCAGCTCGGCGAAGTCGGCACCGGCCGCGATACGCTGGCGCAGCGTCTCGGCGCGTAGCCGCGCCTCCTCCTCGCTGATCAGCGCGTCGCTGCGGATGAGGATATGGCGGGCACGGGTCTGGGTGACCATTTGCGGCTCGCCGCGGCGGCGCTCCTGTAGCTGGATGATATGAAAGCCGCTGGGACTGTCGATCACCTCGCTGATCTGGCCCACCGCCATGGAGGGCACGATGCCGGCAAACAGGGTGGGCAGCTCGGCCTCGGTGCGCCAGCCCAGCGACCCGCCCTGCAGCGCGGTCTGGCCGGCTGAGTGGGTGGCCGCGGCGACGGCGAAGTCTGCGCCCGCGCGCAGTTCGGCCAGCACGGCCTCGGCTCGTGCGCGCGCGCTCTGAATTTGCTCGGCAGTAGCTCCTTCCGGAACGGGGATCAGTATGTGGCCGACCAGATACTCCGGGGCATCGGCACCGCCGGCGGTCGCCAGCATCTCGTCGATTTCCTGCGCCGAGACGTGTATCTGGCTTTCGATCTGGCGCTGGCGCAGGCGCATGATCGTAATTTCCTCGCGTACTGCCTCGCGGAAGTCGGCGAAGTTCACGCCGTCCGCTTCCAGCGCGTCGCGAAACTGGCTCAGGCTCAGATTGTTCTGGTCGGCGATACGCCGGACGGCGGCGTTCAGCGTGGTTTCGTCCACATGTATGCCGGCCCGCTGAGCCAACGATAACTGCAGGCGCACCATGATCAGCCGCTCCAGGACTTGCCGCTCGAGGATGGCCGGCGGCGGCAGGCTGGCTCCCCGTGCGCGTGCTTGGTTGGTGACTTGCCGGACTTCGGCCGCCAGCTCGGATGCGAGCACTACATCGTCGTTGACCACCGCGACGATGCGGTCCAATTGCTCTGCGGCGGTCAGCGGCGTAGCCGCAGCTGCTGCGATCAGTGCGCAGGCGTACAACATCAGTAGGCGGAATCGGGACAGCAGAGTCATGCGCGTTCGTTACCTTCTGGGGGTGTAGCCAGGGATTGCGTCGATGACGAAATCCTGGACGGCATCGAAGACTTCGCCAAGGCCAATGAATTCCAATTGGAACATGATGGAGCGTTCCGGTTCCCGGTCCAAATCCCGCACGTGCTCGCGAGCGAGGAAACGAAACGCCCAGCAGCAGTTGTCGAACTCGAAGCCCGCGAACCGATCCACCGTGGCCGCGTCCAGTATCGAGTAGCGCCAGCCGCCGATCGCATGCCACCGATAGCCCAGCGGCCAGACGAAACTGAAGTCCGCTTGTTCTACCTCCCGCTCATTGCCGAAGGTGCGCAAATGGTAGGCTGCGTTCACCACGGCATCGGGCCTGGGCTGATAACGCAGCCGTACGCCGCTCTTGCGGGTACGACTATCGTAAGGGTCCCATTGATACTCGGCAAATCCGGTCAGGTGCCGGCCCAGGCGGGCGCTCAGCTCGGCCATCACATCCGAACGGCGCCGCTCGGGGTTCTCCAGTCTCGGCGAGACCACCACTTCGCGCTTTTCCAGATAGAAAATCTGGCCGACGGCGAAGCTCATGTGCTCCACGCCGCTGTTCTGATCGACCAGGCGCGTGGTTATCGCAGCGGAGATCTGGTTGGTATCGCCGACACGATCAGCGCCCGTGTAGCGATTGGTCTGGAACAGCTGCCCCAGCGTGAGCTCGGCGACGCTGGTGTCAAATCGCGGCAGCTCGCTTTGGTCGCGCGCCGGTATATAGAGGTACATCAGGCGCGGCTCCAGTGTTTGCAGAAAAGCGCGCTCGCCAAGCTGAAACGGCCGCTCCAGGAAAACGCCACCGTCCAGGCTGAAGATAGGCAGTGTCCGGCTGAGGTTCTCGCGGGTGCCGGTGGGCGGGGCTTCGATCCAATACTCGGTGTACCGCAAAGCCGCGCTGGGCGTGATGAAATAGGCCAGGTGCTCGATCGGCAGGCTGACGGTAGGCATGATGTCCAGACGCGTGCCGGTAGGCCGCCGTTCCGGAGATGGGTGGTCGAAATAGGTCAGCTCGCTGCTCAGTCCATAGTCCAGACCGAATGCCAGCGGCGCCGGACTGCGCTCCAGCCGCACCCGCGGCAAGGTGCGGTAAGGGGCGCGGCTGGGCGGAATTTCCGGGTCCACCGTCTGCCAGCTCAGAGCATGGGCGCTTAGCCGCCAGTCGGCGTTCGCGTAGCTGACCAGTGCCTGATTTATCAAGTGATCGGCGCTGGAGCTGTAGAGCGTGCCGCCGAAATCGTCCAGGTAATCGTCGTCACTGACGCGATTGATATCCACCAGCCATTGCACGCGCCCCTGCTCCGGCCCTTCGGCCTGTAGCGAAGCGCCCCAGCGCGAGCCGCCGTATAGCTCGTCGTCCGGCAGGTACTGAATCTGGGTTTCGGCCTGGAAGTGCCGCGTCAGCAGTCGCCACTCCGTATCCAGCATCACTCCGCGGCGCGTTATGATGCGCGGCGCGAGCACGGCATCGTAGTTCGGGGCCATGTTCCAGTAGTACGGGATGCGCAAATCCAGTCCCGCGCGATTGCTATGGCGAAAAGTGGGGGCCAGCAGACCCGAACGGCGCCTGTCGTCGATGGGGAAGGTCAGATAGGGCGTGTAGAAGATGGGCACGCCGAAGAAATCCAAGCGAGCATGGTTCGCCGTCGCCATGCCTTGCTCGCGGTCGACCCGCAGGCGCCGGGCTCGCAGCCACCACTCGTCCTGGTCTTCGGGGCAGGTGGTGAAACGCACGTTCCTGTACTCGGAGTGCTCGGCGCCTTCAATCCGCACCCGATCGGCATCGCCATGCGCGTAGCTGTGCTCGAACTGGAAGCGCGTTTGCGCGAGCGCACCCTGGTTGGTGTCGAAGTAGAAGTAGGCGTTGTCGGCCCACAGCAGCAGGCCGGGCTCGCGATAAGCGATGTTGCCGGCGGCGTCGGCGCGGCGCGTTTCCTCGTCATAGACGATACGGTCGGCGCGCAGGCTCTGGTCCGCGAAGTCCAGCTGTACGTCGCCGCTGAATATATAGCGCTGCTCGCCCCGCAAGTAATCGACCTGATCGGAATCGACGGTGGCCGCCGTGGCCGGATCCTCGCGCCGCTCCCGTGCCCTGGGATCGGGCTGCAGGCTGGCCGGCAGACCACAGTAGGCGCGGTCGAAGGGGAGGTCGTTGCGCTGGGCGAGCGCGGGCATTGCCGCAGCGGTCAGGCCGCCTAGCAGAGCCAACGGAAGCGCATGCTTTCGGATCCTTCGATACACCGCCTTGCCACCCGACCGTAAAGCGGCCGTTAACATCGCATAGAAGCTGCGGGCCAGCAAATGCCATCGATTTGCCAGCCGGGACGAGAGCGCGTCAGTATAATCGCCACCACTTCCATCGTGGTACGAGGTTGTCCACAGTGAGCATAGATGTAATGGCCCCGCCTTCTTCCGCCAGCGGAGCCGATGCGCGGCTGGCTGAGCTGCGTCTTTGGGTGCGCGCCGGGCTTGGGGGCGAGGCGGACGAGCTGGTGCCGGTATCGGGCGATGCGAGCTTTCGTCGCTATTTCCGGCATGTGCGCGGTGACCAGAGCTGGATCGCGATGGACGCGCCGCCCGAGTACGAGACCTGCGATGAATTCGTGGCCATTGCGCGCCATTTGCATGCACTCGGCCTGAACGTGCCCCAGGTGGTAGCGGCCGATTTGAAGCGCGGCTTTCTGCTGTTGACGGATCTGGGGAGCGCGCATTACCTGGATGCGCTGGACGAGCACAGCGCAGACCGTCTGTACGGCGCGGCGCTGGATGCGCTGGAGCAGTTGCAGCTCGATGCCGACCTGGCCGCGCAGCTGCCCGCGTACGACCATGATCTGTTGATGCGCGAGATGGCCTTGTTCCCCGACTGGCTGCTTGCGCGCCACTTGGATATGGACGGCGAGGAAGCGGCCACACTGCTGGCCGATAGCTTCGAGCGGCTGGCCGCCGCGGCGCTGGAGCAGCCGGTGGTTGTCGTGCATCGCGATTACCATTCCCGCAACCTCATGGTGACGGCGCAGAACTTGCCGGGCATTCTCGATTTCCAGGACGCGGTGCGCGGCCCGCTTACCTACGATCTGGTCTCCCTGTTCACCGATGCCTATATCGCCTGGCCGCGGGAGCGGGTGGAGGGGTGGCTGGCCGCTTACATGAACCGCCCTCGCATCAAGGCACTGACTGGCGGGGCGAGCCGCGAGCAGTGGCTGCGCTGGTTCGACCTGATGGCCTTGCAGCGACACCTGAAAGTGGCCGGGATATTCGCCCGGCTGTGGTATCGCGACGGCAAGGCCGGCTATCTGAAGGATATTCCTCGCAGCGTGGGGTATCTGGCAGACATTACTGCGCGTTATCCCGAGTTCGCCGATCTGCATAAACTGTTGACCGAGCGCGTGGTCCCGGCGCTGCAGGCGCGAGGTGCCGTATGAGGGCGATGATTCTGGCGGCCGGGCGCGGCGAGCGCATGCGCCCGCTTACCGATCATACGCCCAAGCCGCTGCTGAGCGTGGCGGGGCGTCCGTTGATTGCGCATCATCTGGAGGCGCTGGCGGCCGCCGGTGTCACCGACGTGGTGATCAATATCTCATGGCTGGGCGAGCAGATCCGGTCCGCGCTGGGCGGCGGCGAGCGCTGGGGCTTGCGCTTGCATTACAGCGACGAAGGGGCGCAGGCGCTGGAGACCGGCGGAGGAATCTTCAACGCCTTGCCGCTGCTGGGGGATGGGCCGTTCCTGGTGGTGAATGGCGATGTATGGACGGATTATCCGCTGGCGCGCCTGTTGCGCGAGCCGGCCGGGCTCGGTCACTTGGTACTCGTGCCCAACCCCCCGCATCATCAGGAAGGCGATTTCGCTCTGCAGGATGGGCGCGTGCTCGGGACCGGAGGCGAGCGGCTGACGTTCAGCGGCATAGGCGTTTACCGTCCCGAGCTGTTCGCCGGTTGCAGGCCGGGACCGTTTCGCCTCGCGCCGCTGCTGCATGAGGCGGCGGCCGCAGGGCATCTGCAGGGCGAGTGCTACCGTGGGCGCTGGTTCGATATCGGTACGCCGGAGCGGCTGGCGGCTTTGCAAGAGTTATTGGAGCAAGGGTAGGGCGGGCATGGGCACCGAGATCGACGCTACGACGTTCACCAAAGAAGACTTTCAAGCCTTTGCCGCACGGCTGAAGGAAGAGACCGAGCTCTTCAAGAGCTGGTGGAAACAAGGCTACTTCGCCGACGAGCCGGCGCGCATCGGGTTCGAGCTGGAAGCCTGGCTGGTCGGCGAGGGGGCAGTGCCGGCGGCGTGCAATGCCCAGGTGCTGGAGCGCCAGCGGGACCCGCTGCTGGCGCCGGAGCTGGCGCAGTACA
Organism: uncultured Alkalilimnicola sp.; assembly: GCA_964460035.1. Lineage (GTDB taxonomy): Bacteria > Pseudomonadota > Gammaproteobacteria > Nitrococcales > AK92 > CAYWPG01. The sequence goes on along the minus strand of CAYWPG010000006.1, from coordinate 91,730 downwards.
ACCTGGAGTTCAACTCGTTGCCGCTGTCGCTGGCCGGACGTCCGTTCAGCGCGCTGCAGGCGGGGCTGGCGGCGTTGTGGCAGCGTACCGGCAAAACGGCGGCCGAGTATGGCGCCAGACTGGCGATGATAGGCACACTGCCATCCTTGCTGCCGGAGCAGCTGACGCTGGAGCGTATGTCGCCATTGCACCGCTATCAGGCGCTCAACGAGCAGGTGCTGGTACTGCGCAACCAGCGCCCGCTGACGCTGGACATAGAGGGCGAGGAACGCTTGCAGCTGGAGAAGGGCGATGTGATGTTCGAGTCCGCCGCCACTTCGCTGCAGCTGCACCTGCAAGTCAGTCCGCGCGAGGCGCCGCGCTTCTTCAATGCGTCGGTGCTGGCATCGGCTATTACGGTGGCGGTCGCGGCCAACTCTCCTTACCTGTTCGGACGGCGGCTATGGGAGGAGACGCGCATTCCGCTGTTCGAACAGGCGGTGGCCGTGGCGCCGGCCAGCGGGGGCCATGCCGGGCCGTTCGCCCGCGTCAGCTTCGGGAGCGGCTATGGCCGCGATGCTCTCTATGGCTTCTTCGTCGAGAATCGCCAGCACTTCCCGGTGCTATTGCCGGTGCGGCTCAACGAGCCTGTGGAGCGGCTCCCGCACCTGCGCTTGCATAACGGCACGATCTGGCGCTGGAACCGGCCCATAGTCGGCTTCAACGACGACGGCCGCCCGCATCTGCGCATAGAGCACCGCGTCATGGCTGCCGGGCCCTCGGTACTGGATACGACGGCCAATGCCGCCTTCTATTACGGGCTCGTCTACGGATTGGCCGAGTCGGACCAGGGCATAGACTCACGCCTGCCGTTCCCTATCGCCGAGCGCAATTTCTATGAAGCCGCTCGCTATGGTTTGGCGGCAGAACTGGACTGGTTCGGCGGCACGCGCGTGGTGCTGCGGGAGCTGGTGCTGGAGAACCTGCTGGCGCAGGCGGCGCGCGGGCTGGAGCGGGCGGGGGTGGAGAAAGCCGAAGCCGAGCGTTACCTTGGGGTGATCGAACAGCGTGTGAGCAGCGGTCGCACCGGAGCGGCCTGGCAGCAGGCCTGGGTACAGCGTCACGGCCGCGATTTCGCTGGTCTGGTGGAGGCTTACCTCGCCAATCAGGAATCCGGGACCGCCGTCCACGATTGGAGTCTTTGATGCTACGGGTTTACGAGCAGCTGCCGGTGGGGTTCCTCGACACGCCTCCGGCAGGGATGGAAGAGTTGCTGGGTGGGCCCAGCCTCATCCACCTGCCTGGCTTGCGCGAGCCGGCGCTGTTCGTCTCGGTGTTGCTGCACGGTAACGAAACCAGTGGCATCGATGCCGTTCAGGCGCTGCTGCGCCGCTACCGCGACCGCCCGTTGCCGCGGGCGCTGTCGCTGTTCGTAGGAAACGTGGCCGCCGCACGCCATGGGCTGCGGCGGCTGGAGGGGCAGCCGGATTACAATCGCGTCTGGCCCGGCGGCGAGCACACCCATTGTCCGGAGGGGCGGATGGCTGGCGAGGTGGTGGCGCATATGCGCCGCCGGGGGGTGTTCGCCAGCATCGACGTTCACAATAACACCGGCCTCAACCCCCACTACGGTTGCGTCAATCGCCTGGATGGCCGCTACCTGCATCTCGCTTCGCTGTTCTCCAACACCGTGGTGTATTTCACGACGCCGCGCGGCGTGCAATCTATGGCGTTCGCGGAGCTGTGTCCGGCGGTTACCGTGGAGTGCGGCCAGCCGGGTAGCCCTCTGGGCGCGGAGCATGCTCGCGAGTTCATCGAGGCAGGCTTGCACCTGGCGCGGATACCGGATCACCCGGCTGCGGACATCGCCGTTTACCATACGGTGGCCACCTTGCATGTACACCCGGACGCCTCCTTCGGCTTCGGCGATTGCGACGCCGATCTACAGCTGTTGGAGGACCTGGAGCATTTCAACTTCCGTGAGCTGCCCACCGGCACCATGCTGGCCCTGGCGCGCAAAGGGCGGACGCGCAGCTTGTATGTCGAGGACGCCGAAGGGGTGGACGTCACCGACCTTTTTCTCAAGTGGGAAGGCGAGATGGTGGTCACCCGCCGGCATGTCATGCCGTCCATGTTCACGCGCGATGAGCGCGTAATCCGCCAGGACTGCCTGGGCTATCTGATGGAAAGGCTGGAGGTGCCTGTCGCGGAGTCCTCGCGCAGGCCGTAGCGCCAGCGATACCACTGACTGCCGATGAACTCGTGCAGCGCCAGATTGGTGGTTACCAGGCTGCGGACATCCGGCATCCATTCGTAAATCCCGCGCCCTCGCATCACGTAATCGGTGGGAGCGGGAATCACTTGAAAACCGGCAGCTTCGAAAGCCGTTACCGCGCGCGGCATATGCACGGCCTGGGTCACTAGCAGTATCCGCTCGATGCCGTGCGGGGCCAGCAGCTCGCGCGTGAAAATGGCGTTTTCGTAGGTATTGGTGCTGCGCTCCTCGCTCCAGCGCGTGGTCGCGCCGAAGGCATTCTCGAGCACCTCGCGCATGAGCCGGCCGGCGGGCTGCCCGCCCGCTCTGCCTCCCGCGCCGCCGCTGGTGGCTATGGGCAAGCCAGTGTGGCGTTGCAAGTAGGCGGCGTAGCGAACCCGCGCCAGGGTCAGGTGCGTGATGGTATCGCCGAAGTCCGGGGTGGCGTTCAGCCGGCCCGCCGCCAGCACGACGATGGCCTGAGCATCGCTCTGGCGCACGCGCTGCGGATCGACTGCAGGGTACTGCCGCTGCAGGCGGTCGATCAGCATGAACGAGAATTTGGGGGTGCTCGCCGCCCACAACGATGCGATCGCAAGCAGTACCAGCAGCCGCCCGCTGCGGCGCGGCCATAGCAGCAGCCCCAGCAGCCCGAGCAGAATGACTCCGCCGGGCGGAAACAGCAGCCACTCGAGCAGAGTGCTGGCTTTCATGCGCAACCCTTCCCTAGTCGCAGGCGGCCGCCAGTTGTCGCAACAGGTGATCGATCAGGCGCGGCGCGAGAGCTTCCGTGTCCAGCTCTACGCCAAGATCGCTCAGCTGCGTGACCTCCAGCCCTTGGTAGCCGCAGGGGTTGATTCCCGCGAAGGGCGTAAGGTCCATGTCCACGTTGAGGCTGAGTCCGTGGTAACTGCAGCCGCGCCTTACCCGCAATCCCAGCGAGGCGATCTTGCGGCCGCCCACGTAGACGCCGGGCGCCTCGGGGCGGGCGGCGGATTCGATGCCCAGCTCCGCGAGCAGGGCCACGACGCTTTGTTCTAGCACCGTGACCAGGCGGCGGACGCCCAGGCTACGCCGCCTCAGGTCCAGCAGTACGTACGCCACCAGCTGGCCGGGGCCGTGATAGGTGACCTGGCCGCCGCGATCGCAATTGACTATGGGAATATCCCCTGGCGCCAGCAAGTGCTCGCGCTTGCCGTTCAGACCCAGCGTATAGACAGGGGGGTGCTCGACCAGCCAGATCTCGTCGCGCTGGTCCGCGGTGCGCGTCTCGGTGAACGCTTGCATCGCGCGCCATACCGGCTCGTAGTCGCGCAGTCCCAGATTGCGGATCAGCGGTTCGATGATGGGGGCGGCGGCAGGCGAGGAGAAGCTCGTCATGGCTATAAGGTCATGAGAATGGCTTCATGGCCGTTGAGCGCCAGGTAGATGTTGTCGAGCTGCTCACGGCTGGTGGCCGTGATGGTCACAGTAATGGACATGTAGTTGCCCTGCCGGCTCCGTTGCGTGCGAATGTCGCGCTCTTCTACGTCCGGTGCATGATTGCGTATCAGCGCGGCGACGGTGCTGACCAGATCGTCGCGGGCCCGCCCCATGGCCTTGATGGGAAAACGGCAGGGGAATTCCAGAAGGGAGTCGTCCTTCGCAGTCATTGCGCATCCTCATGCTCGAGTGTTCGTCGCACGGATGCCGGTCCAAGAACAACGAAACCGGCAAGCGCCCGACAGGAAACCAGACCGTCGTGAACGCTTGCCGGTTCCCCGGTGCCATTCTACTGGAAGCGCAGTAATACGTCGTCGATTAGCCTGCTCCAGAAGCCGCCGCGCTCGATCGTGCTCAGTGCGATCAGCGGCTCTTCGTGCAGGATTTCCTCGCCCAGGCGGATGACGACGCGGCCGAAGCGAGCCCCTGCTTCCACCGGGGCCGTGATCAGGCTGTCCACGCTCATGGAGGCCTGCAGGTTCTCGTACTCGCGGCGCGGGATGGTGACATAAAGATCGCGTGTCAGGCCTAGCGGCAGCGCGTCCGTGCGGCCCTTCCAGATACGCACCTTGGTGAGCTCCTCGTGAGCGCTGTAGAGCCGATGGGTTTCGAAGAATCGGAATCCGTAGTTGAGCAGTGCCAGGTTCTGATCGGCACGGGCCTGCTCGCTGGCCGCGCCCATGACCACGGCGATCAGGCGCATGCCTTCGCGCTGGGCCGAGGTAACCAGGCAGTAGCCGGCGGCCTGAGTGTGACCGGTCTTCATGCCGTCGACGGAGGCATCCCGCCATAGCAGGCGGTTACGGTTTTGCTGCGTGATGCCGTTCCAGGTGAACTGGCGCTCGGAGTACCACTTGTAGTACTCGGGGAAGTCGCGGATGGCGGCGGCCGCCAGTAATGCAGTGTCGCGTGCGGTGGTGTAATGCTCGGGGTGGGAGAGCCCGGTAGCGTTGCGATATTGCGTGCCGACCAGGCCCAGCTGGGCCGCATACTGGTTCATTACTTGGGCGAATGTCGCTTCGCTGCCGGCGACGTGCTCGGCCAGCGCGATCGCCGCGTCGTTGCCGGATTGAATGATCAGCCCCTTGAGCAGATCCTGCACCGAGACTTTCGAGCCGACCTCGACGAACATGCGCGAGCCGGGTGCCCGCCAGGCGCGCTCGCTGATGCTCACTTCGTCAGTAAGCGAGATATTGCCCGCGCGCAGCTCCTGGAAGATCACATAGGCCGTCATGACCTTGGTGATGCTGGCGGGGTCGACGCGCTCATCGGCCTTGTGAGCGACCAGCTCGCGCCCGCTGTGGAAGTCGACCAGGATGTAGCTCTTAGCGGCTAGATTCGGTGGCGCCGGTACCGGCAGCACGTTTTGGGCATGAACAGTCGTGGTAGCGGCAACGGCGACGAGTGCGAATACGAAACAGCGAATGAGCGTCCACATAACTCTTGGTCGTAGTTCCTGGTCTTTGTTCGGGGCCCGCTCCGAACGGCGCTGAGGAAACGTTGAACGGGTGGTTCCGGAGCTTGTTTCACTCGGCCGCTGGCGGGCGCGCGTATTCCTGCTCGTACGGCAAGCACCGCATGCTACAGCGCCTGCGTAAACAGGCTGCCGAGGACACGCCCCGACAGCGCTTACTGCACGATCACCTGTGGTGAGGCGATGTCGAACTCCGACAGACGGGCGGTGAGCCGGTCCACCTGCTCGACGCCGCGTACAGGCCCTATCCGTACACGGTATACCGGGCCGCGCGGCAGTTCCGCGGTCTGAATCTCAACACCAGCACCGAGGTTTGCGTTTGCCAGCCTGGCCCGCAGCCGCTCTGCGTTGCTGCGGTCGCTGAACGAGGCAGCCTGGATGTAGTAGTTGATGTTGTTGTTGCCTAAGACCGAGGCGCGCGGCGAAAGTTCCGTCTGTCGAACAAGGGTAGCTGGCATCCCCGGCGTTGCCAGCACTTCGATCTCTACCGGAGCGGTTCCTTCGCGAATCATGTCTAGTCGGTGAGCCGCGGCATAGGAGAGGTCGATGATGCGGTTATGGGCGAAGGGGCCGCGGTCATTCACCCGCACGATGACCTGCCGGCCGTTGCGCAGGTTGGTGACCCGTACGTACGATGGCAGCGGGATGGTTTTGTGGGCGGCGGTCATCGCGTACATGTCGTACGGCTCCCCGCTGGACGTACGGCGGCCGTGGAACTTGGTGCCATACCAAGAGGCTATCCCGCGCTCGCGAAAGCCGTGCGCGGATTGCATGACGTGATAGGTTCGGCCGAACACCACGTAAGATGCCGGATTGCCGTAGCGGCTGCGCGGCTCGACACGAGGTACGGGATCGGCGATTCGGCTCAGGTCCGGCGGATTGCGGGGAGCGCCATCGGGCCGACGATCAGGGCCGCCCGCCGGCGGGCGGCTGGCGCAGGCAGCGAGCAGCAGGCAGAGCACGAGCACGAACAGCCCGGATGTGCGGATCATAGGGCGGCCTCACGCTGCTGACGAATCGCCTCGCTGAGCTGGAATACCGCCATGGCGTACAGCGGGCTGTGGTTGTAGCGGGTGATGACGTAGAAGTTGTGCAGTGTCGCCCAATATTCGTTGCCATCGCTCAACTCCAGCTCCAGCAGGCGGGCGTGGGCGTCGGGCGCTAGTCCCTTGGTGTCGAAGCGGACATGGGCGTCGAGCAGATCGCTGACCGTGTGCTGAGGCTTGAGCTCGCGCAGCAGCAGCGGACGCCAGGCATTGCCGCGGACGCTGGCGCGCCGCGCCACCGGCTCGTTTTGCCGCCAGCCGTGGCGGCGGAAGTAATTGGCGACGCTGGCGAGTATGTCCGCCGGGTCGTTGAACAGATCGCGCCGCCCGTTGCCGCTGCCGTCCACGGCGTAGGTGCGATAACTGCTGGAGATGAACTGCGGCACCCCCATGGCGCCGGCATAGGAGCCGGTGGGTTGCAGAGGATCGAAGCCTTCTTCCCGGGCCAGCAGCAGGAATTGTTCGAGTTCGCGACGGAAGAAATCGGCGCGTGGCGGATAGTCGAAGGCCAGCGTGGCGAGTGCGTCCAGTACCTGATGGCGGCCCGTGAAGCGGCCGTAGAACGTTTCCACGCCGACGATGGCGACCAGAATCTGCGCCGGTACGCCGTACTCCAGCGAGATGCGCTCCAGTAGCTCGGCGTGAGCGTTCCAGAACGCCACGCCCTGCGAAATGCGCTCATCCGTCAGGAAAATCGGCCGATAACGATACCAGGGCAGTTGCTCGGCGGGGCTGCTGATGGCCTGGATTATTTCGGGCCTATGGGTGGCCCGGCTCAGCAGAGTCTGTAATTCGGCCCGGTCGAAGCCGTGACGGGTGCTGACCTCGTCGATGAATGCGCGGACTCGGGTGTCCGTTCCGAAGTCGATGGCCTGGGCATTGGCGCTGCCCAGGAGCAGCAACAGGCCGCAGCTGGCCAGGAGAAGTGCGCGCACGGGAGACTCTACCTCAATTGTTGTTATTCCACCGCAGGCGCGGCCATCCCCCGCGCGTGGCGGCGCGACTCAGGACGACCAGAGTTTGCGGTGGGTGTGGATGGACATCAGAATACCGAAAGCGGCCATGAGCGTCACCATCGAGGTCCCGCCATAGCTGATCAGCGGCAGCGGCAGGCCCACCACGGGCAGCAAGCCGGACACCATGCCGGTGTTGACGAAGATATAGACGAAGAAGGTCAGCGACAGACTGCCGGCCAGCAGGCGGCTGAACGAGTCCTGTGCGTTGACGGCGATGAACAGTCCGCGGCCTATGATGAAGCCGTACAGAACCAGCAGTACGACAACGCCGAACAGGCCGAACTCTTCTCCCAGTACGGCGAATACGAAGTCTGTGTGCCGTTCCGGCAGAAACTCCAGGTGCGACTGCGTACCCTGCAGCCACCCTTTGCCGTAGGTGCCCCCGGAGCCTAGGGCGATTTTCGACTGGATGATGTGGTAACCGGCACCGAGCGGATCGCGTTCGGGATCGAGGAAAGTGAGCACGCGCTGGCGCTGGTACTCATGCATGCCGAAGTACCACAGGGCGGGAGCGCCGGCGGTGGCCGCCACCGCCGCGCCGATCATATAACGCCATGGCAGGCCGGCGAGGAACAGCACGAACAGCCCCGAGGCGGCGGTGAGGATGGAAGTGCCCAGATCCGGCTGGCGGACGATCAGCAGCGTGGGGATCATGATCAGCACCAGGCTGGTGACGACACGCCGCCAGCTTGGCGGCAGGGGATGGCCGGACAGATAAAAGGCAACCATCATCGGGATGGCGAGCTTCATGAGCTCGGACGGCTGGAAGCGGAAGATGCCGAAATCCAGCCAGCGCTGGGCGCCTTTGCCGGTCACGCCGATCATCAGTACGGCTACCAGCATCGCCACCCCGGCCAGGTAAAGCCAGGGGGACCAGCGCCGTAGGGTGGCCGGCGGAATCTGCGCCACCATGAGCATGGCCGCGAAGGACACCACCAGCCGTACCAGCTGTTTTTGCAGCTCCTCGATTTCCCTATCGAGCGCGCTGTACAGCACGCCCAGCCCCATCACGGCCAGAATCAGCAAGGCTGTGAGCAGGACCGCGTCCAGATGCAGCGTGCGCTGCAGCCAGGTCTGCCTTACGACGGTGCCGCGAGAGCCAGTACTAGCGAGCAACTTGCTTCTCCTTTAGCAGCCAGGCATCCATTACCTCGCGTGCCACAGGTGCCGCGACGGCGGAGCCGCTGCCGCCGTGCTCGACCACCACGGCAACCGCGATCTGCGGGTCCTGGACAGGCGCGAAGGCGATGAAGAGCGCGTGATTATGCAGTTCGCGCGCCAGTTGACTGGCGTCGTAGTGGCCGTCCTGGGCGATGCTGAATACTTGCGAGGTACCGGTTTTGCCGGCGATCTGATAATCAGGGGTGGCGATGCGGCGTGCGGTGCCGCGCGGCGAGGTGACCGACAGGCGCATGGCGTTGATCACCTCGTCCCAGTGCTGCTCGTTACGCAGCTGGATCCGCTCGGCGCTGCGATCAGGTTCGACCGGCGTGGGCTCCTCGCTGTCCGGTGTGCGAACCGCCATTAGCAACCGCGGCGTGACGCGCACACCACGGTTGGCAAGAATTGCCGTAGCGTGCGCCAGCTGCAGCGGGGTGCTCAGGCTGAAGCCCTGGCCGATGGAGCTGATCAGGGTCTCGCCATGGAACCAGGCCTCGTTGCGGGCCCGCCGCTTCCACTCGCGCGAGGGCAGAATACCGGCAAGCTCGCCGTTGAGATCTATGCCGGTGGGCTTGCCAAAGCCGAACGGCGCCATGAAGGAGCTCATGGCATCTATGCCCAGCCGGTAGGAAACGTCGTAGAAGTAGACGTCGCAGGACTCCACGATCGCGTCGGTGAGCGTTTCGTGGCCGTGCCCATGGCGATTCCAGCAGCGGTAGCGGTGGTCTATGCCCGGCAGCCGATAAAAGCCCGGGCAGAACACAGTGTCCTGTGCCGTTACGGTGTTGTGCTCCAGCGCCGCCAAGCCTACGAACGGCTTGACAGTGGAGGCCGGCGGGTACTGGCCGCGCAGGGCGCGGTTGAACAGCGGGCGGTCGCGGTCGCTTTGCAGCGCGCGGAACTCGTCCAGCTCGATGCCGTTGACGAACAGGTTGGGATCGAAGCCCGGCTTGCTGACAAAAGCCAGCACTTCGCCGGTGGCCGGGGCAATCGCCACCACCGCCCCGGTGTGCTCGCCCAGCGCGGCTTCGGCCACGCGCTGCAGCTCGATATCCAGCGTCAGATGAATGTCGGCGCCGGGTATCGGCGGGTTGCGCTCCAGGGTGCGAATGACGCGGCCGAGCGCGTTGGTCTCCACCCGCTCGAAGCCCACCGTGCCGTGCAGCAGGCTCTCGTAGTAGCGTTCCACGCCGGTCTTGCCGATGTGGGTGGTGCCGCGATAGTTGGTGGCATCGAGCTGCTCCAGCTCCTGCGCGTTGATGCGTCCCACGTAGCCGACCGCATGCACAGCTTCCGCGCCCAGCGGATAGTGGCGCGTTAGCTGCGCCTGGATTTCCACCCCCGGGAAGCGGTGGCGGTTGACCGCCAGGCGAGCGATTTCCTCTTCGCTCAAACGCAGCTTGAGCGGGATTTCATCGAAGCGGCGCTGGCGGCGGCGCAGTTCTTCGAAACGCTCGAGGTCGACGTCGCGCAGCTCAACCAGCTGGGCGAGCTCGGCCAGCGTGCGCTCCATGTCGGGCACCTGCTCGGGCGTGACGACGAGCCGGAAGGCCGGGCGGTTCTCTGCCAGGAGCACGCCGTTACGATCGTAGATCAGCCCGCGGGTGGGGGCGATGGGTACCAGGCGCACGCGGTTTTGCTGCGAGAGGGTGGAGTAATGCTGGTGATTGATGACCTGCAGGTAGGCCATGCGTCCGATCAGCACCAGCATCATCACCACGATCACCACGCTCGCCAGCAGCACCCGGCCGAAGAACATCCGGCTCTCGCGGCTATGATCGTGCAGAGAGGCGTGATTGGACATTAGCGAGCGGGGTTAACGGACATTGAAGCTTCTTCTGATCTCGCGCATCAGCAGGAACACCCAGGGCCAGAGCACGGTGCCGGCGAGCGCGGTCAGCCAATAGGTCCAGTCGGCGGGCGACCGGCCTATCAAGCCATTGATCCAGAATAGCATCAGCTGTGTGAGCAAGAGCAGAACGAGCACACTCAGCGCTTGCTGCCAGAGCGGGAAGACGCGGATGCGCTGGTGCAGCTTTATGGTCAGAAACGCGAGCACGGCAAAGGCCAGAGCGTGCTGGCCGAGCAGGCTGCCGAGCAGCGCGTCCTGCAGCAACCCGACAGTGAAGCCGATGCCGACGCCCACCCGATCCGGCAGCGCCATGCACCAGTAGATCAGAACTAGCGCCACCCACTGCGGGCGCGCAGCCGCCAGCCAGTCCGGCAACGGCACGATAGTGAGGAGCATGGCGATGACAAAGCTGGCCGTGATGGTCCAGCCGCCGCTGCGCACGCTGCTGCTCATCGGGCATCGCTCCTCTGCGCGTCGTCGCTGTCGTCGGGGGCCAGATCCTCGGGATCTTCCTGGCCTTGTACCAACAGCATCTGCCGGCTGCGATCCAGCGCAGCGGTGGGCTCGGCCTTGATGCGCGCGAAGGGCTGGCCGGGGTCGAATACCACATCGACCACCCGCGCCACGGGATAGCCAGGCGGAAAGCGCCCGCCCAGGCCCGACGTGACCAGCAGATCGCCTACCTCGATATCGGCATTGTTGGGCAGATTGACGATGTCCAGGCGGTGCAGATCGCCGGTACCCATCGCAATGGTGCGCAGGCCGTTGCGGTTGACCTGTACAGGTAGCGCGTGGCTTGGATCGGTAATGAGCCGAACCATGGCGCTGAGCGGCCCGACGCGGTCCACTTGCCCCATTACGCCATTGGCGTCCAGCACCGGTTGGCCGGGGAAGACACGGTCGCGCCGCCCTTTGTTGATCTGAATGAGATGGATGTTCGGGTCCAGGTCGACCCGCATCAGCTCGGCGATCAGCGCCCGCTCGCCTACCTGATAGGAGGATTGCAACAGCGCACGCAGGTGGATGTTCTCGCGCTCCAGCGTGTCCAGCCGTTGCAGGCGCGTTTCATTGAGAAGCTGCTGGGCGCGCAGCCGTGCGTTCTCCTCGATCAGCCGGCGGCGGGAGCCGAACTGCTCCGAGAGGAAGGCGCCGACGCGAAAGGGCGTGTGAACGGCAAGCTGCAGCGGATAGGCTATGGCCGCCACCGCTTCTCGAACGGGCTGCCCGAGTTGCTGCCGATGATCGAGAATCATCAGCGCAATGGCCAGCAACGCGAAAAAGACCACTCGCGTGCTGATCGACGGCCCTTGTAAGAATAGCGGCTTGATGGCGGCCCCCCCGTTCGTTTCTCAGCAGGCGCGCCCCGTCTCAGCAGTGGCCGGAGCGCCGGTGCCTGTTAGTCGGATACGAACAGATCGGTGCCCCTCTCGTCCATAAGCTCCAAAGCTCGGCCTCCCCCGCGTGCGACGCAGGTGAGCGGGTCGTCGGCTACCACGACGGGCAGGCCCGTTTCCTCCATGAGCAGGCGGTCGAGGTTGCGCAACAGCGCGCTGCCCCCCGTGAGCACGATGCCGCGCTCGGCGACGTCGGCACCCAGCTCCGGGGGGGTCTGCTCCAGGGCTGTCTTTACCGCGCCGACGATACCGGCCAGCGGCTCCTGCAGCGCTTCCAGGATTTCGTTGCTGTTGAGCGTGAAGCTGCGCGGCACGCCCTGGGCCAGGTTACGGCCCTTGACTTCGATCTCGCGCACCTCGGCGCCGGGGAAAGCGGTACCGATCTCATGCTTGATGCGCTCTGCGGTCGCTTCGCCGATCAAGATGCCGTAGTTTCGGCGCACATAGTTCGTGATGGCTTCATCGAAGCGATCGCCGCCGATACGCACCGAGGCAGAGTAGACAATACCGTTCAAGGACAGGACGGCCACTTCGGAGGTGCCGCCGCCTATATCCAGCACCATCGAGCCGCACGCTTCGTCCACCGGCATGTTGGCACCGATGGCGGCGGCCATGGGCTCTTCGATCAGGTAGACTTCGCGTGCTCCGGCGCCGGCGGCCGACTCTCGGATGGCGCGCCGCTCCACTTGGGTGGAACCGCACGGAACACAGACCAGAACGCGCGGGCTGGGCTTGAAGAAGCGTGCCTCGTGCACTTTTTTGATGAAGTGCTGCAGCATCTTCTCGGTGACTGTGAAGTCGGCGATTACGCCGTCCTTCAACGGGCGGATAGCACGGATATTGCCGGGGGTGCGGCCCAGCATCTGCTTGGCCTCCAGACCCACCGCGGCAATACTCTTGGCACCGCCGTCGCGATCTTGTCGAATCGCCACCACCGACGGCTCGTTCAGAACGATGCCTTGTCCCCGCGAATAAATAAGCGTGTTAGCCGTTCCCAGGTCGATCGACAGATCGTTCGAGAACAGCCCACGAATGCCCTTGAACATGTGTTCTACCTGCTTATGAGAAGGCGTTAATCTAGCAATGGGTGGGGGTTTGGGCAAGCTGACAACTGTGGTAAGTTTGTCCCCTTTCCAGACCCCCGATCCTCTGGAGTGTGATATGTCTCTCAGTCCCGCCGACGTGAAGGGCATTGCCCACTTGGCCCGGCTAGCGATCGATGAAGAGCATATTCCTGAATATGCCAAAAGTCTGTCGGCAATTCTCAGTTTTGTCGAACAGATGAATGCCGCAGCCACCGACGATGTCGAGCCCATGGCTCATCCGCTGGATGCCGCGCAGCGTTTGAGGCCGGACGAGGTCACCGAGACCGACCAGCGGGAGCTCTTTCTATCGATCGCGCCCGCCACTGAGGATGGAGTATATCTGGTGCCGCGGGTCATCGAATAGGCAACGTATCAATACGCCCGGCAAGTACCGGGCATTCGCCAGGCGGCGACGGCCAGGGCGGCTGTCGCAATACTTCTTCGATAGGGCGGAGCATGTACGAGAAGACCATTGCCGAACTGTCCGCTGCGCTGCGGGCCGGTGAATTTTCCAGCCTGGAGCTGACACAGGAGGTGCTCGCCCGCATAGAGCGCCACAATTCGGATCTCAACGCCTTTATCACTGTCACGCGCGAGCAGGCTCTGGAGCAGGCCCGGGCCGCCGATGCCGCCCGCGCGGCGGGACGCGCCGGACCGCTGACCGGAATCCCGCTGGCGCACAAGGATGTATTCTGTACGTTCGGCGTGCGCACCAGTTGCGGCTCGCGCATGCTGGACAACTTCATCGCCCCCTATAACGCCACGGTGGTCGAGAAGCTGCAGGCCGCGGGCATGGTGATGGTGGGCAAGACGAATATGGACGAGTTCGCCATGGGCTCGTCCAACGAGACGAGCTACTACGGCCCGGTGCGCAATCCCTGGGATCCGGCGGCCGTCCCCGGCGGCTCGTCCGGCGGTTCGGCGGCCGCTGTGGCGGCTAGGCTGGTGCCGGCGGCCACCGGCTCGGATACCGGCGGCTCGATTCGCCAGCCTGCGGCTCTGTGCGGAATCAGCGGGCTGAAGCCGACTTACGGGCGCGTCTCGCGCTACGGGCTGATTGCGTTCGCATCCAGCCTCGATCAGGGTGGACCTATGGGCTACAGCGCCGAGGATCTGGCGCTGCTGATGACGGCGATGGCCGGTTTCGATCCGCGCGATTCGACCAGTGTCGATCAGCCGGTGCCCGATTACAGCGCCAGCCTGGACGCGTCCATCGAAGGGCTGAAGATTGGCCTGCCCAAGGAGTACTTCGGCGAGGGGCTGGATCCGGAAGTGGCCCGCGTCATCGAGGCCGCCATCGAAGAGTTCCGCAAGCTCGGTGCGCAGGTGCGCGAGATCTCGCTGCCGAACTCCCAGCTGGCGGTGCCGGTTTACTATGTGATCGCGCCGGCCGAAGCTTCGTCCAACCTGTCGCGGTTCGACGGCGTGCGCTTCGGTTATCGCTGCGAGAATCCGGTCGACATCGAGGATCTTTACAAGCGCAGCCGCGGCGAGGGCTTCGGCGCCGAGGTCAAGCGCCGCATCATGATCGGCACTTATGCGCTCTCGGCCGGTTACTACGAGGCGTACTACCTCAAAGCGCAGAAAACACGGCGCCTGATCCGCGAGGACTTCGTGCGCGCATTCGACGAGGTCAACGTCATCATGGGGCCGACGTCGCCCACCGTGGCGTTCAATTTCGGCGAGCGTATCGACGATCCGGTGCAGATGTATCTCTCGGATGTGTACACCATCGCGGCCAGCCTCGCGGGAGTCCCGGCGCTGTCCATCCCGGCGGGGTTCGCGCATGAGCGGCCGGTGGGGCTGCAGATCATCGGCCGGGATTTTGCCGAGGCGCAGCTGTTGAACGTCGGTCACAAGTACCAGCAGGTTACCGACTGGCATCGCCGGGTGCCGGCCCGCTACGCCTAAGGCGCGATGTCGCCCACTGAACGTTGAGTGCTGCCCAGGCAGCCGAACGAAGGTAAAAGACATGGAATGGGAAACCGTTATAGGGCTGGAGATCCACGCTCAGCTGGCCACTAAGAGCAAGATCTTCTCCGGTGCCTCCACCGCCTACGGCGCTGCCCCCAATACTCAGGCGTGCGCCGAGGATCTCGGGCTGCCGGGTGTGCTGCCGGTGCTCAATGAGGAAGCCGTGCGTATGGCGGTCAAGTTCGGGCTGGCCATTGGCGCCCGCGTGGCGCCGCGCTCGGTGTTCGCGCGCAAGAATTACTTCTATCCCGACCTGCCCAAGGGCTACCAGATCAGCCAGTTCGACCTGCCCATCGTGGCGGAAGGCATGGTGGAGATCGAGCTGGAAGACGGCAGCACCAAGCATGTGGGCGTTACGCGCGCGCATCTGGAGGAAGACGCCGGCAAGTCGCTGCACGAAGACTATGCGGGCATGACCGGTATCGATCTGAACCGCGCGGGCACGCCGCTGCTGGAGATCGTCTCCGAGCCCGACCTGCGCTCGGCCAAGGAAGCCGTCGCGTACATGAAGAAGATCCATAGCCTGGTGCGCTATCTCGGGATCTGCGACGGCAACATGCAGGAGGGCTCGTTCCGCTGCGATGCGAACGTCTCGGTGCGCCCCAAGGGCCAGAAGGAATTCGGCACCCGCACGGAGATCAAGAACCTTAACTCGTTCCGCTTCGTCGAGCGCGCTATCAACTATGAAGTGCAGCGTCAGATCGATCTGATCGAGAGCGGCGGGAAGGTGGAGCAGGAGACGCGCCTGTACGACGCTAACAAGAACGAAACCCGCTCCATGCGCACCAAGGAAGAAGCCAACGATTACCGCTACTTCCCCGATCCGGACCTGTTGCCGGTGGTGATTTCTCCGGCGTTCATCGATGCGGTGCGCGAGACTCTGCCGGAGCTGCCGGACGACAAGCGCCGCCGTTTCATGGACGAGTACAACCTGAGCGTGTACGACGCCGGCATCCTCACCGCCAGCCGCGAAGTGGCCGATTACTTCGAGCAGCTGGTGCAGGAGTCCGGCGGCCAGGCCAAGGCATCGGCCAACTGGGTCATGGGAGAACTCAGCGCCGCGTTGAACCGCGATGGCCTCGAAATTACGGACAGCCCCGTCACGCCGAAAATGCTCGGCGGACTGTTGCGGCGAATCGCCGACAATACCATTTCCGGCAAGATCGCCAAGGAGGTCTTCGAGGCGATGTGGGCCGGCGAGGGGGAAGCCGACGCCATCATCGAGAAGCGTGGCCTCAGGCAGGTGACCGACACCAGCGCCATCGAGGCGATGATAGACGAGGTGCTGGCCGCCAATCCGAGCCAGGTCGAGCAGTACAAGGCTGGCAAGGAGAAGTTGCTGGCGTACTTTGTTGGCCAGGTGATGAAGGCTTCCAAGGGCAAGGCCAACCCGGCGCAGCTCAACGAGCTTCTCAAGAAGAAGCTCAACGGGTAGGGAAAGCCCCGAGCAAGGCCGTCAGGGCCTTGCTCGATTCGCGGCCGCGTTGGCCGGTCTTGGGGCAGCCCAGACACGGGCCTCGGGTGCGGGCGTGAAATGACGGGTAACAACCCCTAGAAAACAGGTCCAAGGAGTTTAGGCGCTGTCCTGGCGCGCAAGTGGTGAGCATGAGCAGTCCAGACCATTTGTACCGCTTCGTATTCGAGCACGCCAATGTCCGCGGCGAAATAGTCCAGCTCGACGATGCCTACCGCGCCGTGCTCGCACGGCGCGAGTACCCGCCGCAGTTGCAGACCCTGGTAGGCGAGGCGCTGGCCGCCGCCGCGCTGCTTACGGCAACGCTGAAGTTTCGAGGCTCGCTCAGTTTGCAGGCGCAGGGGCAGGGGCCGCTGACGCTGTTGCTGGTGCAGGCCGGCAGCGATGGCGGGTTGCGGGCGCTGGCACGCTGGAAGGAGGGGCTGGAGCCTGGCCAGGACCTGGCTGCGATGTGCAAGGACGGTTATCTGGCGATCACCATCGAGCCGGAAGAGGGACGCGACCGCTATCAGGGCATCGTGGGGCTGGAAAGCGGCAGCCTGAGCAGCGCTTTGGACAAGTACTTTCGCGAGTCCGAGCAGCTACCCACGCGCGTTTGGCTCACCGCCGACGGCGCTCGTGCCGCGGGCATGCTGGTGCAGCGGCTTCCCGGCGAGGACTCGGACGAGGATGCCTGGAACCGGGCCGAGATCCTCGCCGAAACCATCACCCCCGAGGAGCTGCTCACGCTATCGGCGCCGCAGATCCTGCAGCGGCTCTATCATGAAGAGGACATCCGTCTGTTTGATCCGTCGCCGTTCCGTTTTCAGTGCACCTGCTCCCGGGAGCGGATCAGCGGCATGCTGCGTGCGCTGGGCAACGACGAAGTCGAGAAGATTCTCGCCGAGCAGGGTCAGGTCGAGGTCAGCTGCGACTTTTGCGGCCAGCCGTATCGCTTCGACGCAGTGGATGTGATGCAGCTGTTCAGCGCTGACGACAGTCCGCCGGTGCCGCCGACGCGGCACTGAGTAAAACGGCTTGGTTCGTGGCTGACGGCGGATACGCGGCAGCGCGACGCTCAGGTTCGCGTTGAGCACACTGGGCAGTCCGGATCCTTGGGTATGCGCAGCGTGCGCCAGTGCGAGCGGGCCGCATCGAAGAGCAACAGCTTGGAATTGAGCGGCTCGCCGCAACCGCTCAAGAGCTTGATGACCTCCAGCGCTTGCAGGCTGCCTATGATGCCGGGTACTGGCCCCAGGACACCGGTTTCGCTGCAGGTCTGGGCCTGCTCCTCGCCGTCGCCGAACAAGCACCGGTAACAGGGCTGCTCCGCAAGGTCCGGACGAAACACGGCAAGCTGGCCTTCCAGTCGAATCACCGCGCCGGACACCAGCGGCTTGCGCGCCGCAACGCAGGCCTCGTTCACGGCGGAGCGGGTCGCGAAGTTATCGCAGCCATCCACCACCACATCGACTCCGGCAACCAGCTCGGCGAGCAGCTCCCCTTCCAGCGGATCGGATACCGTCTCGATCCTGGTCTCGGGATTGAGCGCGCGTATCGCGTCGGCCGCGGACTCCACCTTTAGACGTCCCAGATCGTGCGTGCTGTGGGCTATCTGCCGTTGCAGGTTGGACAGCTCCACGGTGTCGAAGTCGCCCAGCACCAGGGTCCCCACACCGGCGGCGGCTAGATACAGCGCGGCCGGCGAACCCAGCCCGCCGACTCCGACGATGAGCACGCGCGCACTCTTCAGCCGCAGCTGCCCTTCGATATCGAACTGCGGCAGCATGATCTGCCGGCTGTAGCGCAGTAACTGTTCGTCGTTCATAGCCTCGCGGTACTGACCCGCTCGTGCCCTTGCAGGTCATGCAATGTTTCGATGTCTCGCAGCCCGGCCGCGCGCAGCAGCTCCCGCACCGCCGCACCTTGCCGGTAACCGTGCTCGACAGCGAGCCGCGCGCCGGCAAACAGATGCGCTGGCGCCTGGGCAATGATGTGCGCAAGGTCGGCAAGTCCGGCATCGCCTGCAATCAGAGCGGTGCGGGGCTCGAAACGGGTGTCACCCTGCTGCGGTTCGGGCTCGTGCTCACCGATATAAGGCGGATTGGCAACGATCAGATGGAAGCGCTCGCCCCGTACCGGCTCGTACCAGCTGCCGCGACGCAGCTCTACGTTGGTCAGACCTAGCGCCTGGCGATTTCGTTCGGCGACGGCAAGCGCTGCCGCGCTGAGTTCGACTGCGATTACCCGCGCCCGCGGGCGTTCGTGCGCCAGCGCCAGCGCGATCGCGCCGCTGCCGGTGCCCAAATCGAGCAGGCGCCACGGCGCCTGCGCCGGTACATGCGCCAGCGCGCGCTCGACGAGCAGTTCGGTTTCAGGACGCGGGATCAGCGTATCGGCGGTGACTGCAAGGGGCAGCGACCAGAACTCCTGGACTCCCGTAAGGTGAGCCACGGGCACACCGGCACGGCGCCTGGCAACGAGCTCCTGGAAGCGCGCGCGTGCCGCCTCCGGCAGCGCCCGCTCCGGCCAGGTGTAGAGATAGCTGCGTTCTACCTCCAGCGTGTGGGCGAGTAACACTTCGGCATCCAGCCGCGGGCTGTCGGTGCGCCCTTCGAGTTCGCGCACTGCCCAGCGCAGCCACTCGCCCAGCGTGGTCAGCGGTTCGCCTGCAGGCACCGGCCCGAGATCGCCTTCTCTTCCAGCATGACCGGAATACCGTCATCGACCCGGTAGATACGCTCGCCGTTCTCGGTGATCAAGCCTTCCGATAGGGGCGTATCCACGAGCGTGTCGTCGAAGTAGCGCACTTCGCCGCGCGCGATCAGGGCATTGAGCTCCGCCAGCTGGTCCTTCTTGAGCAGCTTTACGGGGTTGCCTGTGGCCGGGCAACAGAGGATATCGAGCAATTTGTGGTCCATGATGACGACTCTCTCCGGACGATGTGCGAACTATATCACCGCCCAGGGCATTGGGCCTTGCCCCGTGACACTAATTTCAAGCATTTTTCGAGCTATATATATTTAAGTTAAAGAGGCTGACGCCGCTTTCTTACGAAAAGAGCCACCGGATGCTGGCAATGGCGCCGGTACCATGCGGGACCCTTGGAAGGTACCCCCGTCTCTTCGCAGCAGAGGCTACCGAAAGCCCCAGTGGGCTTTCGGCATGGACGATGGGTTCTGTTGCGGCACGGAGGTGAACGATGAGCCGTAGAGAGTATCAGAATCACCGGCACGATGAGGGCGAACCGCTGTTTTGCTCCTTCTGCGGCAAAGCCGAAGAAGAGGTCGGCACGCTGATTGCCGGGCCATCGGCGTTCATCTGCGACGATTGTGTCGCCGACTGCAACCGGCTGCTGCGCGCGGAGCTTGCCGTGCCGCCGCGCGAGCTACTCAAAGGGCTGCCCAAGCCACGACAGATTCATGCTTTTCTCGATCAGTACGTGGTCGGCCAGCAGCAGGCCAAGCGCGTGCTTTCGGTGGCTGTGTATAACCACTACAAGCGGCTGGCGCACCGCCAGCTGGGCGAGGAGCTGGAGATCTCCAAGAGCAACGTGCTCATGATCGGCCCCAGCGGCTCCGGCAAGACGCTGCTTGCCGAGACCTTGGCGCGCATGCTCGATGTGCCGTTCGCGGTGATCGACGCCACCGGCCTGACCGAGGCCGGCTACGTGGGCGAGGATGTGGAGAGCACGGTGCAGAAGCTGCTGCAGGCCTGCGATTATGACGCGGAAAAAGCCAGCCGCGGTATTGTCTACATCGACGAGATCGATAAGCTTGCGCGCCGCTCCATCAACCCCGCGCACGGCCGCGATGTTTCTGGCGAAGGCGTACAGCAAGGCTTGCTGAAGCTGCTCGAAGGCACCGTGGTATCGGTGCCCGGCAAAGGCGGCCGCCGGCAGCAGGAACAAGTCCAGGTCGATACGCGCGATATTCTGTTCATTTGCGGTGGCGCGTTCGCCGGTCTGGAAAAGGTGGTGGGAAGCCGCGTGAATCCGCGCGGAATAGGGTTCAGCGCCCCGATTGCGCCTAGTGACGCGAAGGAATTGGGGGACGATCTGCACGCGGACGATCTGGTGGCCTTCGGGCTTATTCCCGAGCTAGTCGGGCGGCTGCCTGTGGTCGCGCTGCTCGAAGCGCTGGATGAGGCGGCGCTGGTGGACATACTCACCAAGCCCAAGAATGCGCTGGTGCGTCAGTACACTGAACTGTTTGCGCTGGATGATTGTCAGTTGGAGATCACCGAAGAGGCGTTGCACGCCATCGCCGCCGAGGCTATTGCCCGTAACACCGGAGCGCGTGGCTTGCGTGCGGTGCTCGAGCGGGTTTTACTGGAGCCGATGTACCGCGTGCCCGCCGAGGGCGATGTGCAAAGCGTGGTGATCGACGCGGACTGCGTGGCCGGCAAGCCGGCGGTATATCGCTACGACAAAGCGAAGCAGCAGGTCGCGCAGTAACCGCCTGTGCGGGGCGGCCCGCACGGCGAATTTGGATCGGTATGGGGGAGGCCAGGCCGACAACGGCATGGCCTTCTCCTTTCCAGCGGGCTAAGATGGGCGGTCGCCGCCCATTTCCGCAGTTATCGCATACCCAATTATCTTCAAGCTATGGAACAAAACTCAGTCGATAATATCAACGTCCTCAGCCAAGAGCTGCTGCCCACGCCCGTGGAGGTGAAGGGGCGGCTGCCGCTGACCGACAAAGCCCGCGAGACGGTGCTCAACGGCCGCCGGACAGTCGAGCGCATATTGGATGGCCTCGATCCCCGCCTGCTGGTAGTAGTCGGCCCGTGTTCCATTCACGATGTGAAAGCTGCTCGCGAATACGCGGGAAAGCTGAAGAAACTGCACGACGAGCTGAGTGGCGAGCTGTATATCGTCATGCGCGTCTACTTCGAGAAACCCCGCACCACCGTGGGGTGGAAAGGGTTGATCAACGATCCGCGCATGGACGATTCATTCCGCATCGCGGAAGGTCTGCACATAGCGCGCGAGCTGCTGCTCGAATTCGCCGAGATGGGTCTGCCTGCGGCAACCGAGGCGCTGGATCCCATTACCCCGCAATATTTGTCCGACCTTATCACCTGGACGGCGATCGGCGCCCGCACGACGGAGTCGCAAACGCACCGCGAGATGGCGAGCGGGCTGTCGACGCCGGTCGGTTTCAAGAACGGTACGGACGGTAGCCTGCAGGTGGCGATCAACGCGCTGCAGTCGGCGGCGAGCCCGCATAGTTTTCTCGGTATCGACCAGAACGGTCGTACCGCCGTGATCCGTACCCGCGGCAATCGCTATGGCCACGTGGTGCTGCGGGGCGGCAACAAGCCCAATTACGATGCCGCGAGCATTGCCCAGTGCGAGAAGGAGCTGGCGGCCGCTAACCTGCGCCAGAAGCTGGTCGTGGATTGCAGCCACGCCAACTCCAACAAGGACCCAGGGCTACAGCCGCTGGTGCTGGACAACCTGATCGGGCAGATCCTCGACGGCAACCGGTCCATCGTCGGTGTGATGCTGGAGAGCAACCTGGGCTGGGGCAATCAGAAGCTGGACTCGGATCCGTCGAAGCTGAAGTACGGAGTTTCCGTGACCGACGCATGCATCGACTGGGATACCACCGAGCGGGCGCTGCGCGATGCAGCAAGCAAATTGAAGACCGTACTACCGGCGCGAGTTGCTTGATTGCAGGGAACGGCCTATAAACAAGGTACTGATATAGCTAAATTTCTTGCGAAACGGCAGGCAACGCCCAGCGTGGTTGATAATGTTGATGAACGTCACAACATTGTTGCCTGCTTTGTCGCAAGCTGAAGGACCAGTGTCAGCAGACCAAGGATTGCTTTGGTGGGGAGAGGTTGGTACAAGGCAGGTTTGCTGGCACACGGAGCCTTGGTCAGAACTCCTTCCGATTTCTGATCAGAACTTCGTTGATGACCCGATGTCCAGCGGGCACCTGGGTAACGGAGGAACTTTATGTCCAATAAGCACGTACTGCCGGTAAAGGGCTTCGAGCCATATAAAGAAAAAGAAGGCGATGAATACATGAGCAAGGCTCAGCTGGAGCATTTCAGTCAGCTCCTGCTGGCCTGGAAGCGCCAGCTTCAGGAGGAAGTTGAGCGGACCGTGCATTATATGCGTGACGAAGCCAACAACTACGCGGATCCCGCTGACCGTGCTACGCAGGAAGAGGAGTTCGCCCTGGAGCTGCGTACACGTGACCGCGAGCGCAAGCTTATCCGGAAAATCGACCAGACGTTGGAGAAGATCCGCAAGGAAGACTACGGTTACTGCGAGCAATGTGGGATAGAGATCGGCTTGCGCCGACTCGAGGCTCGGCCCACCGCTACCTTGTGCATTGACTGCAAGACGCTGGAAGAGATTCGCGAGCGTCAGCGCGTAGCCTGAGCGTCGCCGCAACGCGCTTTAGAAAAAGAAAGGCCTGCCTCGTGCAGGCCTTTCTTGTGTATGAAGCTCGCTCCAGAGTACGCGCCGTGCCTGCAAGGCTGGCGCGCCGGGTATTGGCTGAAACCCTCTTAATGCCCTTCCGCCGCGAGCGCCGCCAGCTGATCTGCCTGGTACTCGTTGATCAGCGGCTCGATGACGGGGTCCAGGCCGCCTTGCAGAATTTCTTCCAACTTGTAGAGCGTCAGGTTGATCCGGTGATCGGTAACCCGCCCCTGCGGGAAGTTGTAGGTGCGGATGCGCTCGGAGCGGTCGCCGCTTCCGACCAGCAGCCTGCGCTGTGCGCTCTGTTCCGCGCTCAGTTTCTCCTGCTCGCTCGCCAGGAGTTTGGCCTGCAGCAGTGCCAGCGCCTTGGCGCGGTTCTTATGCTGCGAGCGCTCGTCCTGGCACTCGACCACGATGCCGGTGGGCAGGTGAGTGATGCGGATCGCCGAGTCGGTCTTATTGACATGCTGCCCGCCGGCACCGGAGGCCCGGAACGTGTCGATCTTCAGATCGGCGGGGTTGATGTCGATCTCCTCGACGGCTTCGACTTCCGGTAGCACGGCGACTGTGCATGCCGAGGTATGAATGCGCCCCTGCGACTCGGTCTCCGGAACGCGCTGCACACGATGAGCGCCGGATTCAAACTTCAGGCGCGAATAAGCGCCGTGCCCGATGATGCGCACGATGATTTCCTTGAAGCCGCCGTGCTCGCCCGGGCTTTCGCTGATCAGCTCAATGCGCCAACCCTGCTCCTCGGCGTAGCGGCTGTACATTCTGAACAGATCGCCTGCGAACAGCGCCGCTTCGTCGCCGCCGGTGCCGGCCCGGATTTCCAGGAAGATATTGCGCTCGTCGTTAGGGTCGGTAGGCAGCAATAGGATGCTCAGCTCGCGTTCGAGCGCGGCGAGCTCTTCTTCCAGCGCAGGGATCTCCTCTTCCGCCATGGCGCGGATGTCCGGGTCGCTGTCGCTGCGCATCGCCATTGCCTCGGTCAGTGCCGCTTCCTGTCGGCGGTATTTGCGCAGCGTATCGACCACCGGTTCCAGCTTGGCGTACTCCTTGGACAGAGATGCAAAGCGCACCTGATCGGCGACCACGTCCGACTGAGCGAGCAGAGCGCCCACTTCCTCGAAGCGCTCTTCGAGTTGGTCAAGCTTTGTGCGAATTGAGGCCTTCACGGGGTCGTTTCTTCCTCGTCGCTAAGATCCAGCAACTGCCGCGCCAGGCTCAAGCGGCGCTCATCGCCACTGGCGGCGACTTCCCGCAGTCCGGCCGTTGGGGCATGCAGCAGCGTATTGGTCAGGGTATTGGCCAGATACTCGAGCACTTCCTCGGGGGGCGCGCCAGCACGCAAGCGCCGCTTGGCACGGGCGAGAATCTCGTCGCGTTGGCCTGCCGCTCGGTTCCGCAGCGCCTGAATGCTGTCTACCGCTTCGAGCGAGCGAACCCAGCCAAGGAACTGATTCACCTGGGTATGGATGATTTCCTCGGCCTGTTCCGCCGCCGCCTGACGCGAACGCAGGTTATCGGCAATTACTTCCCGCAGATCGTCCACAGTATAGAGATAGACATCGTTGAGGTCGCCGACTTCCGCTTCGATATCGCGCGGTACGGCGAGATCTACCATGAACACCGGCTTGCGCTTGCGCGCCTTCAGCGCGCGTTCTACGCTGCCTTTGCCAATGATGGGCAGAGGACTGGCGGTGGAGGCGATGACAATATCGCTGTACTCCAGAGCCTGCGGAATCTCGCTCAGCGTGATCGCACGGGCGCCTAGCGGCAGAGCCAGTGCCTGCGCGCGCTCCAGCGTGCGGTTCGCGACCGTGATGCCGCGAATGCCCGCCTGACGCAGGTGGCGTGCGGTAAGCTCTATGGTCTCGCCCGCGCCGATGAGCAGAGCGTCGCTCTGGCTTAGTTCGCCGAAGATCTGGCGCGCGAGGCTTACCGCGGCGAATGCGACCGATACCGGGTTGGCGCCGATGGCTGTCTGCGTGCGGATCTGTTTGGCAACGGCGAAGGCATGCTGGAAGGCACGGCTCAGAACCTGCCCCAGCGTACCGGCGCGGGCGGCTTCCGCGTAGGCTGCCTTGGTCTGGCCGAGAATCTGCGGCTCGCCGAGAATCATGGAGTCCAAGCCCGCGCTGACCCGCAACAGATGTGATAAGGCATGGCTGCCCTGATGGCGGTACAGGTAGGGCATGAGCCAGTCGCTGCTTACGCCTCGCGTCCGGCACAGCCATTCGATTACGGGCTGGGGGTCCGGCACGGCGTTGAGCGTGGTGTAGAGTTCGGTGCGGTTGCAGGTGGAGACGATCACCGCCTCGTCCACCCCAAGCTGCTCTTTGAGGTCGCGCAGGCTGGACTGCAGCGTGTCGCCCGAGAACACCATGCGCTCACGCACATCCAAGGGGGCGCTGTTATGGTTCAGTCCGACGGCGAACAAAGGCATTGCGATCCAGGCGGTAAAAGTTCGGCAGATTGTAGAGATACAGCGTGCAAATACAAGCGAACGCTGATCAATTCGCGGAGTTCGTCCCTTCCACCGCATTTTACGCCTTTCGGCGTATGCGCATCGTTTCCAGCAAGCGCTCCCGGTATAGTAGCCGAAACCGAAAATTGATGTTTAATGGCGTTGCGGCGGTAGACAGAGAGAACAGCATGATCCGGATACTTGTCGGCGCGATGGCGCTGCTTCTGCTGGCCGCTTGTGCTGGCCCGGCAGGACAGGTACCGCTTAGGGAGCCGGCGGCCGAGGCCGACTTCGAGCCCGAGCTCGAGTTCGAGATCGGCGAGCCGCTAGGCGACGATGCGCTGGCCAGTCTTTACTATCATCTGCTGGTTGCCGAGTTCGCGGCGAGCGAGAACGACCTGCAGCAGGCGCTGCGAGCTTATCTGGAAGCGATGCGCCTGCATGAGGATGCGCGCATCGCCGAACGTGCGGCGCGCCTGGCCTTGCAGCTGGGGGCGGACCGGGAAGGCGATCAGGCCGTGCGCCGCTGGCTGGAGCTCGCGCCCGATGAGCCGTCCGCGCATCTGACCGCGGGCCTGCTGCTGCTTAGGCGCGGCGAGCTCGAACCGGCCTTGGCGCATATACGCCGAGGTCTGGACGATCCGGAAGGCTTCGATGCGGCGTTTACGCGATTGGGTGTCGCACTTACGCGGTTGCCTGACCGCGATCTGGCCCTGAGCGTGCTGGAGCGGCTGGCGCGCGAATATCCTGCCGAGCCGCATGCGCACTATGTGCGCGCTCAGGTCGCTGCACACTTCGGAGAGTTCGAGGCAGCACTCACGGCCACTCGCCAGGCACTGCTGCTGGAGCCGCAGTGGGAGGCGGCGCGCCTGCTCATGATTCGAATTCATCTGCAGCATGGCAGTACCGAGGAGGCGCTGGAGCTGCTTGAGCAGGTGCTCAAGAACCGGCCCGACGATTACGATCTGCGGCTTTATTATGCCCAAGCACTGCTGAACGTTTCCCAGCTCGAGCTGGCCATGGAGCAGTTCGAGCTGCTGCTGAAACACCGTCCCGACGATGCGCAAGTGCTTTATGGCGCCGCTTTGCTGGCCCTGGAAATGGAGCGCTACGAGGCTGCGCGAGCCTATTTGCTGCGGCTGGTGAATGTGGGCGAGAGGCTCGACGATGCCTACTACTATCTCGGGCGTTTGGCCGAAGTGGAGGACGATGGCCGGGGGGCGCTGCGCTGGTACAACGAGGTGGGAGGCGAGCGGCGCGTCGAGGCGCAGCTTCGGATGGCGATGATCGCAGCCGCGCATGGCAACATGCCTGCCGCCAGGCAGCGTTTGGAGCGGCTGCGCGAACAGCATCCGGAAGAGGCGCTGCGCAGTCTGCTGGTGGAGAACGATCTGTTGCGGCGTGCGGGCCGAAAGGAAGAGGCGCACGCGCTGCTGGACCAGGCCATCGTACAACATCCGCGTGCGGTGGAGCTGCTGTATGCGCGCGCTCTCTCCCATGTCGACTTTGACCGCATAGACGCCGCCGAGCAGGATCTGCGCGCGGTGCTGGCCCTGCAGCCCGATCATGCGCACGCGCTCAACGCGCTGGGTTACACCTTGGTCGATCGCACGGAGCGCTACGAGGAAGGTTACCGGTACATTCTCCGGGCCTACGAGTTGAAGCCTGACAGTGCCGCCATCATCGATAGCTTGGGCTGGGCGTACTATCGCATGGGTGACCTGGAGCAGGCCCTGCGTTATCTGGAGGAAGCCTACGAATTGCTACCCGATCCGGAAATCGCTGCCCATCTGGCGGAAGTGCGGTGGCATCTAGGCCAGCGCGAAGAGGCCGAGCGTGTGCTCGGCGAGGCGTTGGAACAGTGGCCGGATGCGCCTGTGCTGGCCGCCACCCGTAAGCGATTGCGCCAATGAAAGCGATCCGGATACTGCCGCTTCTTGCCGTATTGCTGCTGTCGGCCTGCGCTACCGTGCCGCCGTCGGCGCCGGTGGCGGAAAGCGATTACGATGCGAGGACGGCCGAGCTGCTGGCGTTGACGGCTTGGTCGCTGAGCGGCCGCGCGGCCATTCGCACAGCGGAAGAGTCCGGCACGGTCAGCTTGGATTGGCGCCAGCTGGGCGAGCGCTATCGGGTCGATTTGCGCGCGCCTTGGGGCGCCGGTACGGTGCGGGTCGACGGCGGACCCGGCGCGGTGATGCTGCGCACGGGGGACGGTATCGAAGACTACGCCGACAGCCCGGCCGAACTCTTGGCTTATTACACCGGTTATGAACTGCCGCTGGAGTCGCTGCGATACTGGCTCCTGGGGGTGCCCGACCCGGCTGCCGAGGCCACAGTGACGCTGGACGACCGAGGCCTGGTGAGCGAGCTCCGCCAGCATGGCTGGCGCGTGCAGTATCGCCGTTACGGAGACTATGCGGGGCATGCCTTGCCCAGTGTCGTATTCCTTAGCGGCGAGGGCATAGAGGTTCGTATCGCGGTTCAGCGCTGGGATTTGACGCTATGAATGCTACGCAGGTCTGGCCGGCACCGGCCAAGCTCAACCTGTTCCTCCATATCGTCGGCCGTCGGACCGACGGTTACCACGAACTGCAAACCGTTTTCCAGCTGCTGGACTATGGTGACGTGCTGCGCTTTCAGGTGCGCGAGGATGGCCAGGTTCGCAGGCGCTACGCCCTGGCGGGCGTTCCTGCCGAGGCGGACCTGACGGTGCGGGCGGCGAGGCTGCTCCAGGAGGCCACAGGATGCAGCCTGGGGGCGGATATCAGTGTCGAGAAACGCTTGCCGCTGGGCGGCGGGCTGGGCGGCGGCAGCAGCGATGCGGCCACTACGCTGGTAGCCTTGAACCGGCTATGGGGAACGGACCTGGATGAGGATGCGCTGGCGGAGCTGGGCGTGCAGCTGGGGGCGGATGTGCCGGTTTTCGTGCGTGGGCGCACGGCCTGGGCCGAGGGCATTGGCGAGAAGCTGCGGCCGCTGAATCTGCAGCCGGCGTGGTACCTGATTGTGCATCCCGGCTGCGAGGTGTCGACCGCTGCCGTATTTCGGGCGCCGGATTTGACAAGAAATACGCCCAGTATCAAAATGGCGGCCTTCCATGCGGGCCGGGTTCGCAACGACTGCGAGCCGGTAGTGCGCACGCTGCATCCCGAGGTGGGGCGGGCGCTCGATTGGCTGGCCAAGTTTGCGAACGCGCGCTTGACTGGCACGGGCGCATGCGTGTTCGCCGCCTTTGATAGCGAAGCGGCCGCCCGCGCGGTGCTGGCGCAGCTGCCGCCCAAGTGGCGGGGCTTCGTGGCTCGCGGCGTCAACGAGTCGCCATTGCGGGCATGCGTGGCGGACGCAGCGGCATGTGGCCAGGGCTAGCGAAACGGTCCGCCGATCGATTACTGGGGTGTCGCCAAGCGGTAAGGCACGGGATTTTGATTCCCGCATACGGAGGTTCGAATCCTCCCACCCCAGCCAATTCTGCCGCTCCCGAGCAAGCGGCGAGTAGGCGCGCAGGCCTCGGGATGACATCGATCCCAGCCATTGACGAATAATGAGTTACGCCGTGACCGACAATGGACGCATGATGGTGTTTGCGGGCAATGCCAACCCGCAACTGGCCAGAGCAATCGTCGAGCATCTCAAGACCCGTCTGGGTCAGGCCGTGATCGGTCGTTTCAGCGACGGCGAGGTAATGGTGGAGATTGACGAGCACGTCCGTGGCCGCGACGTCTTCGTCGTTCAACCAACCTGCGCGCCCACCAACGATAATCTGATGGAACTGCTGGTAATCGCCGATGCGCTGCGTCGTTCCTCGGCGGCTCGCATTACCGCGGTGATCCCCTATTTCGGCTATGCGCGCCAGGACCGGCGTCCGCGCTCGCAGCGCGTGCCCATCAGCGCCAAGCTGGTTGCGGACATGATCCAGGCGGCTGGTATAAACCGCGTGCTGACGGTGGATCTGCACGCCGATCAGATCCAGGGCTTTTTCAACGTGCCCGTGGACAACGTTTACGCCTCGCCCGTGCTGCTGGGCGATATCTGGCGCCAGCTCTACCCGAACAAGATCGTTGTATCGCCCGACGTGGGCGGTGTGGTGCGCGCGCGCGCAATCGCTAAGCGTCTGGATGACGCCGATCTGGCGATCATCGACAAGCGCCGGCCGCGCGCCAACGAGTCGAAGGTAATGAACATCATCGGCGATGTGCAGGACAAGACCTGTATTATCGTCGACGACATGGTCGATACCGCCGGCACGCTGTGCGAAGCGGCCAAGGCGTTGAAGGAAAAGGGCGCGGCCAAGGTCGTTGCTTACATCACCCACCCGGTGCTTTCCGGCAAGGCGATAGAGCGCATCTCTCAGTCGCACTTGGATGAGCTGGTGGTAACCAACACCATACCGCTGCAGCCGGAGGCTCAAGCTTGCCCGCGCATTCGCCAGCTCAGCATTGCCGCGATCCTGGCCGAGACCATGCGCCGGATCAGCAACGAAGAGTCGGTGAGCGAGCTCTTCATCGAGTGAGTCCAAGCGGCGTTGTGTGTCGGCAGGGATGGCTCGGGTAAGCGGCGGGTAGGGGCCGTTAGCCGGAAGGCGCTGCAGGGTGTCCTGCAGCGCCTTCGTGTATTTCCGCGAGCGGTGTCAGGCTCGTACGGGTGTGAGGAGTTATCAAAGGCCGGTGCCTTTGAAACAGCGAAGCCTTCGTGCTTCGCATGGGACGTGTCGAATGGTTCGGCATGCCCTACGCAGGTCGCGCCCTTGGTCGCGGGGGTGCGGCGAATGCCGCGCAAGCGGTAACGACTGGAGGCCAACATGGCAA
Organism: uncultured Alkalilimnicola sp.; assembly: GCA_964460035.1. GTDB lineage: Bacteria > Pseudomonadota > Gammaproteobacteria > Nitrococcales > AK92 > CAYWPG01. The sequence continues at coordinate 61,843 of CAYWPG010000006.1, read as the reverse complement.
TCGAACTCAAGCTTGACGCTGAAAAGCGCACGGACCTGGGGAAAGGTGCGAGCCGCCGCCTACGCCGTGCGAAGAAGATTCCCGCCGTCCTCTACGGTGGCAACAAGGATGCCGTATCGCTGCAGATTGCCGAGCAGCAGCTGATGCGGATGCTGGACGAAGAAGCCTTCTACACGCAGGTCATCAAGGTCAACGTGGAAGGCAAGACCGAGCAGGCTGTACTCAAAGCCCTGCAGCGGCATCCGTACAAGCCGCTGGTGCAGCATGTGGACTTGATGCGCGTCGATGCGAAGACCAGGCTGACCACGCTGGTGCCACTGCGCTTTATCAACGAAGAGGCCGTCAAGAAAGCCGGCGGTGTGCTCGTGCGCGGGCTCAACGAGATTACGGTCGAGTCCTTGCCGCAGGATGTGCCGCAGTACATCGAGGTCGATTGCTCCGATCTGAAGCCGGGCAGCTCGCTGTATCTGTCGCAGCTCAAGCTGCCGGAGGGCGTAACCATCCCGGTGCTGGCCCTGGGGCCGGAGCATGATGACGCAGTGGTAACCGTCCGGGCTGGTCGCGGCGCCGCGGAAGCGGCCGAGGAGCCGACGGAAGAGGAGGGCGGCGAAGAGGAGGCCTAAGCGTCTCCTGTGTCTTGCCGGAGTAAGCTCGATGACTGCTGAGATGGGCATAGCCCTTATCGTAGGGTTGGGCAACCCCGGCGAGCGTTACGCCCAGACCCGCCATAACGCCGGCTTCTGGTTCGTCGACGAACTGGCCCGGCGTTATGGCGCCACGTTGCGCTCCGAGAGCAAGTTTCACGGCGATGTCGGTAGAATCACCGTGGAGGGGCGCGATTGTTATCTCCTGAAACCTGCCACCTTCATGAACCGCAGCGGCCGCGCTGTCGTGGCGCTAGCGAATTTCTACAAGCTCGGGGCCGGGCAGATCCTCGTCGCCCATGACGAGATCGACCTGCCACCCGGCACCGTAAAGCTGAAGTTCGGCGGCGGTCATGGCGGTCATAACGGTTTGCGCGACATCATTCAGATGGGGGGCAGTCGGGAGTTCTGGCGTTTGCGGCTCGGTGTCGGACATCCCGGGCATCGCGATCAGGTTACCGATTACGTCCTCGGTCGCGCCGGCGCGGCCGAGCAGCGCGCAATCGACGAGGCGGTGGATGCCGCGGCCGATCAAGTCGTACAACTGCTGCACGGCGAATTCGAACGCGCGATGCAGGTGCTGCACAGCCGGTAAGCCGTTGCCGCGTTAGCGGCCTCTCTCGATCAGCAAGGACAGGAGCCAGCATGGGGTTCAAGTGTGGTATCGTCGGCCTGCCTAATGTCGGCAAGTCGACCCTCTTCAATGCCCTGACCAAGGCCGGTATTCCGGCCGAGAACTATCCGTTCTGCACCATAGATCCCAACGTGGGCATCGTTGCGGTTCCCGATCCGCGGCTCGATCAGCTGGCCGAGATCGTCAAGCCCGAGCGGGTGCTTCCGACGACTATGGAGTTTGTCGATATCGCCGGCCTGGTCGCGGGCGCTTCCAAAGGCGAGGGGCTAGGCAACCAGTTCCTGGCGCATATCCGAGAGACCGACGCCATCGCGCACGTGGTGCGCTGCTTCGAAGACGACGACATACACCACGTCAGCGGCCGAGTCGATCCGATTGCCGATATCGAGACGATCAACACCGAGCTGGCATTGGCCGACCTGGACAGTGTGGAACGTGCGCTGTCGCGCGTAGAGCGGCAAGCCAAGTCCGGCGACAAGGCAGCGATCGCCCGGCGCGATCTGCTGGGGCGCGTGCGCGCCGGCCTGGATAGCGGCAAGGCAGTGCGGGCGCTGGGTCTGAGCGCTGAGGAGCTGTCGCAGCTGCATGACCTGCATCTGCTCACGGTCAAGCCGCTGATGTATATCGCCAACGTGGACGAGTCGGGCTTTGAGAACAATCCGCTGCTGGATCGGGTTCGCGAGCTGGCGGCCTCCGAGGGGGCGGAGGTAGTGCCCGTATGCGCGGCTATCGAAGCCGAGCTGGCCAGCCTGGAGCCGGAGGAACAGCTCGAGTTCCTGCGCGAGTACGGCTTGGAGGAGCCGGGCTTGAACCGTGTGATCCGCACGGGCTATGCGTTGCTGGGTCTGCAGACATTCTTCACCGCCGGCAAGAAGGAAGTGCGGGCGTGGACCGTTCGCGCCGGATCCACCGCGCCGCAAGCCGCCGGACGCATCCATACCGACTTCGAGCGCGGGTTCATTCGTGCGGAAACCATCGCCTTCGACGATTTCATAACGTACAAGGGCGAGCAGGGTGCCAAAGAGGCAGGGCGGCTGCGGCTGGAAGGGAAGGAGTACATCGTGCAGGAGGGCGATATCCTGCACTTCCGCTTCAACGTCTGACATACGGACGCCCTGCCTTGCCCATGCCTTAGCTTGCAGAAGAGCCGCGCCCGGCCGGTGAATCGAGCTCGGAGCCGTGTCAGCGGACCAGCGCGCCGGCCGCGGGCGCGATCGGCTCGACGGTTGGGGCGTAATGCACGGGCGGCGGGCGGACCAGTGGGGAAAGGTGCAATGACGCCACGCGCGCCTTTGATCGCCGCGCTCAGTCTGTTCACGATGCTGCACAGCACGCGGCCGCTGATCACCCTGTACGCTTCCAGTCTGGGTGCCGGCGTATTCGAGATCGGCGTGTTGATCGCGGCGTATTCGGCGCTGCCGCTGTTGTTCGCCGTGCATGCGGGCCGGATCACCGATGCCGTGGGCAATCGCCTGCCCGCGCTGCTTGGCACGGTCGGCTCGATAGTGGGGTTGGCGGTGCCTTTCTTCAGCCAGACGCTGGCGGCTTTGTTCGTCTCCCAGTTCGTGTTCGGGTTGGCGAGCATGTTCGTGGTGCTGTGCGTACAGAACGTGCTCGGCCGCTTGGCCACCGACGAAACGCGCGACCATAACTTCGCGATGTTTACCCTCGCCGCATCCGCCGCCGGCGTAATTGGGCCGATATGCGGCGGATATCTGGCGGAGCATTTGTCCTATCCGCTGGCGTTCCTGGTTTCCAGCGCGATCGGCCTGATCACCGGCGGCGCGTGCTTGCTGATGCCGGCGCTGCGCCAGCCCAAAGCGCCCGCCGTCAGGGGCGAGCGTGGCGGTGCTCTGCGCCTGTTGCGAATTCCCGCGCTGCGCAAGGCGATGGGAAGCAGCGCCCTGGTGTTGTACTCGCGCGACATCTTCGTAGCCTATTTCCCGCTGTTGGCCACCAATATCGGTTTGAACGCGGCACAGATCGGCTGGGTGCTGGCCTTGCAGGCCGGAGCGATGATGGTCGTGCGTTTTTGGCTGGCGCAGCTGGTCAGGACCTTCGGGCGCGATCGCGTACTGTTCGTCTCCATCGTGATTGCCGGTGGCGCCAGCGCGCTGGTGCCGCTGTTCGGCAGCGTGTATGCCTTGGCTCTGCTGAGCATAGCGATCGGCTTCGGGCTCGGGTCCGGCCAGCCGCTGTCGATGACCACTACCTACAATGCCTCCCCGCCCAACCGCACCGCCGAGACCATGGGACTTAGACTGGCCATCAACCGTGCCTCGCTGATGCTGGCACCGTTGTTTTTCGGCGCCATCGGCGCCTGGGCGGGGCTGGTGGCGGTGTTCTACGTCAGTGGAGGGTTACTGCTGGTAGGCGCGTTCGCGACGCGCGACCCAGCCCCTGTGGCCAGCCGGGATGATGCCGCGGAGGGGTAAGCGTCGCTAACTTCCTGAAATGAGTGAAAGGAACTCCCCTGCGCGGAAAATAGCCGCTAGAATGCCGGGCCTGAAGGGGTCTCAGCCCGATCCTCGCGGGAGTCTTCCGCGGGAGTGGTTCTGTGTGAGGATCTGATAATGCCCATTTACGAGTATCTGTGCAGCGAGTGTGGCCACGAAATGGAGGCCATTCAGTCCATCAACGACGAGGCGCTGACGCAGTGCCCGAAGTGTGACAAGCCCGGTCTGCGCAAGCGCATATCGGCCGCCGGCTTCCGTCTCAAGGGCAGCGGCTGGTACGAAACCGACTTCAAGACCGGCAATAAGCGCAACCTTGCCAGCGGCTCCGACTCCTCGGAAAGCAAGAGCACGGGTACCGACGACTAGCCGCGTCGGTAGGTCCTGAGCAGCGCGCCTTGCGCAGCTCAGGACCAGGTCTTACCATTGCCCCTTCGGGCCGAACGGCTCGGTAGTCCATTCCCGGCGGCGAATCGACGGCGCCTGCTCCAGTTCGCTCCAGTCATCCAGTGTTAGGGAACACATGCGCAGCCATTATTGCGGTCATATAACCGAAACCTTGCTCGATCAGGACGTGGTGCTCTGCGGTTGGGCGCATCGTCGCCGCGACCATGGAGGGGTGATCTTCATCGATCTGCGCGATCGGGAAGGTCTGGTGCAGGTGGTGGTCGATCCGGACAACGCAGCGGCATTCAGTGCGGCCGAGCGGGTACGCGGCGAGTATGTGCTGCGCGTGAGCGGCCGGGTGCGGCGGCGCCCGGAAGGCACCGAGAATCCGGAGCTGGCCACCGGTCAAGTCGAGGTGCTGGCCAAGGAGCTGGAGATCGTCAACCGCGCCAAGACGCCGCCGTTCCAGCTCGATGACGAGGACGTGGGCGAGGATGTGCGCCTGCGCTACCGCTACATAGACCTGCGGCGCCCGGTCATGCAGGAGCGCCTCCGTATGCGTGCGCGAGTGACCAGCGCGCTGCGCCGCTTCCTGGAAGAGCACGGCTTTCTCGATATAGAGACGCCTATGCTCACGCGCGCAACGCCGGAGGGGGCGCGCGACTACCTGGTGCCGAGCCGTGTGCATCCGGGCTCGTTTTACGCCTTGCCGCAGTCGCCGCAGTTGTTCAAGCAGCTGCTGATGATGGCGGGGATGGACCGTTACTACCAGGTCGTGCGCTGTTTCCGCGACGAGGACCTGCGCGCCGATCGCCAGCCCGAATTCACTCAGCTCGATATAGAGACCTCGTTCATGAACGAGGAAGAGATCATGACGCTGACCGAGCGCATGATCCGTCAGGTGTTCGCCGAGGTCATGCAGGTCGAGCTGCCGGATCCCTTCCCGCGCATGACCTATGCCGAGGCGATCGCGCGCTTCGGCGTGGACAAGCCGGATCTGCGCATTCCACTGGAACTGGTGGAAGTCGCCGACCTGATGCGGGACGTTGAGTTCAAGGTGTTCTCCGGCCCCGCTAACGATCCCAGAGGACGCGTTGCCGCGCTGCGGGTGCCCAGGGGCGGCGAGATATCGCGCAAGGCTATCGACGATTACACCAAGTATGTCGGCCGTTACGGCGCCAAGGGGCTGGCGTACATCAAGGTGAACGATCCGGCGCAAGGCCGCGATGGCCTGCAGTCGCCGATCGTGAAGAACATCCACGATGCGGCTCTGCAGGGGCTGCTAGAGCGCACCGGTGCTCAGGCGGGCGATCTGATTTTCTTCGGCGCCGATAAGGCGAAGATCGTGAGCGAAGCCTTGGGAGCCCTGCGGGTACGGCTCGGTCATGATCTTGGCTTGGTGGAGCCGGGCTGGCGGCCGCTCTGGGTGGTCGACTTCCCCATGTTCGAATTCGATGAGCGGGATCAGCGTCTGTACGCGCTGCATCATCCATTTACTGCGCCGCAGATCGACAACCCCGAAGAGTTGGCCGCCAATCCGGAGCAAACGCTCTCTCGCGCCTACGATATGGTGCTTAATGGCACCGAGGTGGGAGGCGGTTCGGTCCGTATCCACCGCATGGATATGCAGCAGGCCGTGTTCAAGCTGCTGGGCATAGGCGAGGAGGAAGCGCGTGAGAAGTTCGGCTTCTTGCTCGATGCGCTGGAGTATGGGGCACCGCCCCACGGCGGTTTGGCTTTCGGGCTGGACCGGCTCGTTATGCTGATGACCGGCGCGCAGTCGATTCGCGACGTAATGGCCTTCCCCAAGACGCAGACCGCGAGCTGCCTGCTTACCGAGGCGCCTGCCCCGGTCTCGGATGCGCAGCTCAACGAGCTGCATATTCGCATCCGCAAGCCGCAGGCTTGAGTTTCGGCCTGCGAAGTACGTGTCAGCAGGTTGCCGGCAAGGCAATGCCGGCAACCTGTCAGCCTGCTCAATGCGCTGATCGGCGCCTCTCCCTCGTGTTTCAAGGGTGCAAGGCTGCGCGCACCGGCCTCATGGTTTAGCCTCCCGTCGTTTAGATTGCCTCTTTAAATCAATTGTTTACGTGGCTGCCACAGTGTCTGCCGGGCGCTGCTGGACCGCGTTTGCTGCTTGCTCATTGCTTGTTCAGCCTCCAGCTATTCATAAGTAATTTCTTACGTAGCTATTCTCGGTATGCGGCAAGGAGGCAGCGTGCCGGGCTGGCCGACGTGATTTGCGGCCGTGACAGATGGGACAGGGAGGGCGCTGCGGCTACGGCGGCGCAGGTCGATGATGTCTATAGAAAATCTGGCGGACAACCCCGGCGCCGTCATCGTCGACGGCCATGGGCATACGGATCTCGGTGTCGTTCGGTCTTTGGGAAGGTGCAACGTTCCGGTTTATCTCGCGACTAATGACCGTAACGCGCCAGTGTGCTACTCCCGGTATGTGGAGCGCATCTTCGACTTTCCAGCCGACAGTGCTTCGGAACTTGAGAAGATCAAAGCGCTGCGGGAGATAGGGCGGAGCTTTCGTCACAAGCCGGTATTGTTCAGCACGGGCGATGGCAGCCTGGTCCTGCTGTCGCGCTATCGCACGGCGCTGGAGCATTTTTTCCGGCATCACCTTGCGCCAGCGCCATTGGTCGAGCAGCTGTTGGACAAGCGCCTGTTTGCGCGGCTGGCCGGGCAGAACCGCCTGCCGGTGCCGTACACCGTGGTCCCCAAGGATAGGCGCGATTTAGAAGCTTCGCTATGGGGGCTGCGATTTCCCGTGGTGGTCAAACCCGCACAAAAACAAAGCTGGAGCAAGCATGCGGCCCTCTGGGTTCTGACCGGCGGCAATCTCAAGGCGGTGAGGATAGACAGCGCACGCGAACTATTGCGCTTTTACGATGCGATAACGCCTTATAACAGCGACGTGGTGATCCAGGAGTACATAGAAGGCCGCGACGAGGCGTTGTACTCCCTGTACGCGTACATAGACCGTAATCGCAATGTGAAAGCATGGGCGCTGAGCCAGAAGATCCGTACTCATCCGCCGCATCGCGGTGTGGGGACATACTCGGTCACCCGTAACAATCGCGTGATATTCCGGTTAGGATTGAGCGCGCTGCGCGCCTTGGGTGTCACGGGCATGGCGATACTGCAGGTCAAGTGGAGCGAGGTGCATAAACGTTGGCTGATCTTGGAGATCAACGCCCGCCATGGCACGTCGATCTCCCTTTACCCCAAGGCCGGCGTCAATCTCCCCTACGTTGCGTATCGCGATAGCCTTGGCTGCGATGTCACAGCCCAGCCGGAGCAGGAGGAAGGCGTGCGCTGGGTGGATATGGCAAGCGACTGGGCGGCGTTCCAGCGTTATCGCGCGCTGGGAGAGTGGGGGTGGCCATCGTTTCTGCACAGCCACTTGGCGCGACGAAAGACCTACGCGAAGTTCTCTTGGAGCGACCCATTGCCGGCTTTGGTTCCTCTCTGGCGCCGCGTGCAAAGGAAGTCGGCGACGATTTCCAATCGTGTGGGTGGCTACGCAAAGCGCTGAGCGGCAGGACACAGCTTGCCCAGGGGCGCCGCCCTAGCGCTTGTTTTTCGCCAGGGCGCGAGCATTCATTGGAATACGGGGCGCCGTGCTAGCCAGGCCGACGCTCACGGTGAGCATGGAGGGCCAGGCGAGATGGTTGCGCTGCGTTTTGCGGATCAGGTGGATGCGGAAGGAAACCGCTACTTTCGACTTCCCAATGATGACGGCCCGGCCATCGTCTTCTGGGGGCGGCTGATAGCTGCCGTTAACGATGCCGAGCGCTGCGGGAATGACGGGTACTGCCAGCAACTGCGCTTATATAGAACGCGAGGCGGCCGTTGGGTGGTCCAGAAGATCAAGTCCAGCGGCTACCGCCTGCCGGACGACAGCTTCGTGGCGGCCGAAACCGCTAGCCTGGATGAAGCCTTCGCGGTGTTGGGCAGCGGGCGGATGGTTAGCGAACTGTATGCCCTGGCGCGTAATCAGCGTTGAGAACAACCGACGCTCCGGGGAGTGTGGTGCTCTCGCCGTGAAAGGCCTTTCCTGCCACGGTAGAGAAGCCGAAGATTCGCGGCCAGGGGGGCCGCGAATCTTGGCGTCGCCGCTGCCGCTGGGAAAACCCTCCCGGTGTGCGGGCAAAGCGGCGCTCAAACTAGCCAGTGCTAATCACTGCGCAAGCGCTATCTGCCCGATTTTCTCCCATTCGGGCTTCGCTTCCAGCACGACGTGCAGGACGATGGCGTCCTGCTCCAGCTTCGTCGTGGTGACGGCGGGGCGCAAGTCCGCCTCGATCTGCTCGGGGGTCAGCTTGTAAATGCCCCCCGTCGCGAAGTCGACGACCAGACCGATCACGCCGCCGAAAACGATATTTCCCCACGCCCATCCGCTGATGCTGCGAGCGAGAGCTATCTCGTATGGCTCGTATCCTTGCAACTCGATACGGAGGATATGGCTGGACTTGCGGCGCAGGTCAGCGACCAGAGGGGTCTTTCCAATTATGACGCCGTTAGAGGTTACGGTTGCCCCGGAGGGAACGCTGGAAATGGCAATCTCTTGCGAGGTGCCTTGGACGATGGATGCGCAACCGGAGACCAGTGCGAGGGCCAGAGCACCCGCTGCGATAGAAGCAATTTTCACGTTTCCCCCCAAACAAAAGGCCTCGAAAGAGGCGTGAGGTTATGTCTGTAAAGAGCGCGTTGCTCGGGGGGCGCATGTTACCTTGTCGCTATATTCGGAACAACGATTCGCTAAGGCATGTAGGAGCTGGCAAAGCCGCGTATGAGCTGCTGGTCGAAGGCATGGACCGGCAGCTCTGTAATCAAACAACGTGCGTGGAACGCTGCTATTGCGGATTTTTGCGTGCAAACGGATTTGTAGCGGTGAAAGCCTTTGAGGTTGAAACAAACGAACGTTGGCTTCTCTCCTGTTGTGGCGCCTCGGTTTGGTAGAACGCCTAACGAGCCGCCTGCTTAAAGCCGCAGCAGGGCATAAAGCCCCAGCGCTGCCCAAACGACGGGAAGCATCCACAGCACGTAGGGCAGGTTCCACCGGAACAGCGCCGATCCGGCGACGCCATAAGCGCCCTGCAGCGAAAGATTCATCCCGCCGAGCGGCGTCAGAGTGGTTCCTAGCGACCAGGAGGCGAGAAAGCTCAGCGCGAGCAGATTCGGGTCAGGGGACAGAGGCGCTAACAGCGCGCTGGTGGCGGCGATCGTGACCACGGGATGCACTCCGATCTGCGCTAACAGAATCATCGCGACAACCGTTATGCCCGCTTCGACGGCGCCGAAGCGCTCGAACGGGACCCAGCCATCGGCCAGAGCCACGATACCGGCGAAGCCCGCAGCCAATACGCCTGCGGCAAGGAACAGCAGCAGCTCGTTGGCGATCTGAGGAACGCCGGACGCGGCATGCTGCGCCACAGCGCGCAGTCCGTTGCCCCGGGCGAGCAGCGTTACGGCCGTGACTGCCGGCGAAAGCAGGCTCACTATGGCGAGCACCGACACGTGCGGCAGAACCGCATGGATCGCCAGCACCGCTGCGCCCAGCACGCCCGGCAGCCAGAGGCTGCGGTAGTCAGTGGGGTAGCCATGGAAGTCCTGGCTGCCTTCCAGCGTCGTTTTCAGCCACAGGGTGCCTAGCGCCATCGCCGCCAACGGAATGCCGACGCTAAGCAGTACCGGGAGCTGCGCATCCGGCACGAAGGTAAGTGTCGCTGCCATGCCGGCAAAGAACGGCGACCACAAGGCTGCGGCGCTGTAGCCGCAGGTGAGCAGGCGGAATTGTTGCTTGCCCAGCGGAGCCGAGCGGCGGATGCGCTCGGCCACGATGAACAGCGTTGACAAGTTGATGACAGCACCGAACAGGTGCAGGCCGAGCAGGGTTGAGGCTACCGCACGCGGCCCACGCGGCAGCTGCTCTTCGCTCTCCAGCTTGGGCGTACTGATCAGGCGCAGAAAACCGACGGCGGTCAGCATTGCGATGAGCAGGGTGTTGCTGCTCAGTGCGCGCTGCCAGTCCGGTTCTACGCCATGCAGCGCTCCCCATCCCAGCGTAACTGTACCCGCCACCAGCAGCATGCTTACCTGCAGACGTGTGCGGGCGGTGACATCCGGCCAGAGCAGCAGGCCGGCGAACCAGCCGGCTAATGCCGCAGGCCAAATCGGAACCGTGGCGGCGAAAGCATGTAGTACGGCAGCCGCGAGGGCGGCGGTCAACAGCCAGCCGGCGGCGGGACGACGCAAATTCCGCATGGTGAGATTCGCAGCAATTGAGGCTTGTTTGGAGGCCAGCCGGGTAGGCGGCCGGCTGCGTATGGTACTACACCGCGGCTAGCGCTCGGGTGACCGCGTCCTCCTTTGCAGTCCTCTTTCTAGATCTTGAAACGTTACAACCACTAGCTCCAAGTTTGACGTGACAGTTAATTTCTTGCGATAAGTACTGTAATAATGGGCTTGCACGAGAGTCCAGACACTGTTATAGGTAGTTCAAGTCCCGCCTGACCAACTCTAACTTGAAACGTTTCCGGCGGCTGTTGCCAGCAGGCCAGGGCGCAACCGCAGACGGGCGAGATGGCGTCAGGCGCATGCCCGATAGGTTCAACAGGAGGAGAGCAGATGACCATTCCGAAGCGGATCGTCGATCCTAGCGTTCAGATGTTTCCCGAGGCACTGGGGCAAGCGCCGGGGCGCGGCCGGTTGCAGGGCAGGCATGTGCTTATCGTAGGGGCAGGGCAGCGCGAGAGCGACGAGGCCGATCCCCCCATGGGCAATGGGCGCGCTATGTCTTTGCTGGCGGCGCGCGAGGGTGCGCAGGTCGTCTGCGCGGACGTCAACGAGGCAGCCGCCCAAGCGACGGTGGATCTGTTAGCGAGCGAAGGTCTGAAGGCCCATACGCTGGTCGCGGACGTCGGTGTGCCCGAGCAGGCTCTGCAGATGGTCGATCAGGCCAAGGCGATGATGGGCAAGCTCGATGGCATGGTGCTGAACGTGGGCATCAGCCGCCGCTTCAACCTGCACGATATCCCGGCGGATGCCTGGGATGAGGTGTTTGCGGTCAACGTGCGTGCGCACATGCTTGCCTGTCAGCGAGCGCTGAAGGTAATGGAGCCCGGTTCGAGCATAGTGCTGATCTCCTCGGTGGCGAGCATGCGCAACACGGGCAGGAACCCCGCTTACGAGGCATCGAAAGCCGCGTTACTGTCGCTGGCGCGCGCGGTTGCGGTGCACGGCCACGAGGCCGGCATACGCTGCAACGTCATAGCGCCAGGGTTCATCGACACGCCCATGGGGCGCAGCGCATCGCGGGCGCGGCCCGACCGGGCGCAGCAGGCGCCGTTCGGCCGGCAGGGGACGGCTTGGGAAGTCGCCTACCCGACCATTTTCCTGATCTCCCACGAGGCCTCCTACATCAACGCTCAAACGATCGTCGTCGACGGCGGCAGCGTCAATAACATCGTCCGCTGACGGCGGTCGTTAGGTCCAGTCGCAGGAGCTTTATCGTATGGCACGCATTCCCTATTTCGACCTGTCCCAGGCCAGCCCCGCGTTGCAAGAGGCCATAGCCTCGCGTCGGCCGCTGAATATCTACCGCATGCTGCCGCACGCAGGACCGGCCGCGGAAGGATTCTTGCAGCTGGGCGGCGCGCTGCTGCGCCAGAACCAGCTCGACGAGCGTCTGCGCGAGCTGGCCATCGTGCGGGTGGGCATTCTCTGCCGCGCTCCCTACGAGGTGCATCAGCACGAGCGCTTCGCGCGCCGCGTAGGCGTTAGCGAAGAGAAAATCCAGGCCTTGCGCGACGGGCCCGATCACCCGGCCTTCGACGATCTGGAGCGCCGGGTGCTGCGCTATACCGACCAGGTGGTGCTCAACGTCAAGGCTGGCGATTCCACCTGGAACGCTTTGGCGGAAAAACTCTCGTACCGGGAGTTGGCCGAACTGACGCTGACGATCGGCTTTTACATGATGGTTTCCCGGTTCCTCGAGAACTTCGAGGTCGACCTTGAGGATCCGCCGTTGACCGATTGACCCGCTGCCCTGCCGTCAGGTGCCGCTGCCAAGCGGCCCTGCGGCCATACGGCGGTCGTGACGATCCCGGGGCAACGACGCGGGACGCACAGGAGGAGGAGAGAAACGATGGCTACCCACAGGGCCGGGGCGGCATGCCCTTTGGCGGCGAAAGCTTTGGGGGGTGCTTATGCAACCTGCTGAGGTGAGCCGCAGCAATGAGTCCACCAGCATTTGGCGCACGCTGCCTTATCGGCAGATCGCCCGGCGTTTGGCGCATCTGCTGGGCGTGCTGGTGTTGGTCAGTGTGGCCACTTTCTTCATGATGGAGTTGCTGCCTGGCAGCGTGGCGGACGCTTTCCTCGGAGAAGAGAGCACGGCCGAGGACATCGCCCGAATAGAGGCGCAGCTGGGACTCGATAGGCCATTGCCGGAGCGTTTCGCGACCTGGGTCGGCAATGCTCTGCGAGGCGATCTGGGGCGCTCGCCCATCAGCAACGAGGCCGTTACGGACGCGATTCTTGATCGGCTGCCCGTGTCGGTGATGTTGCTGATTTACGCCCAGATCTGGGCCTTGCTGATCGCGATCCCCTTGGGCGTCGTCGCTGGCTACCGTGAGGGAACCGCGATCGACAGGGGCATCTCCAGCGCAGCTTTCGGCATTCTCGCCGTCCCTCATTTCGTGCTCGGGCTGGTGCTCATTCTGGTGTTCGCCATCTGGCTGGGATGGCTGCCGGCCACCGGTTACGTCTCCCCCAACGAAAGCCTGGGCGGGCATATCCGTTCGATGATCCTCCCCTCGCTGACATTGGCCCTGGTGGAAGCGCCGGTGTATCTGCGCCTGCTGCGCAGCGATATCGCCAGCACGCTGCGAGAGGAATACATCACCGTTGCCCGCGCCAAGGGGCTGAGCGACCGATTCATTCTGCTGCGGCACGCGCTGCGGCCTTCCTCATTCAGCGTCATCACGATCATGGGCATCAACATCGGTCACCTGATCGGCGGTTCCGTGATTCTGGAGACGCTGTTCGCGTTGCCGGGGGTGGGGCGTTACCTGGTTGATGCGGTGAATCAGCGCGACTTCATCGTCGTGCAAGGGGTGGTCCTTTTCATCGCTGTCGCGTTCGTGCTGGTCAACCTGGTGGTGGACCTCTTCTACACGGTTCTTGACCCGAGGCTTCGTCATGACAGTGGCCGCTAACAATCTTCGACGCTCCTCTATAGGAGCGCGCGTCAGGCGCGTTATCGACGCTTTGCGGGTCTGGCTGCCGCTGAGCTGGCTGCTGCTGATCGCAGCGCTGGCGATCGGCGTCGACTGGCTGCCCATTCCCAGCCCGACCCATATGGATTTCATGCACATAGAGGAGCTGCCCAGCAGCGCCCATCTGCTGGGGACTGACCATACCGGGCGCGATATGCTCAGCCGTATCGCCCACGGTGCCCGCGTCTCGCTCATTGTGGGCTTTATGGCGCCGCTGCTGGGACTGGTGTTCGGCACGGCGATGGGACTGCTGTCCGCGTTCTACGGCGGCTACACGCGTACCGCCATCCTGGGCTTGATGGACGCCATCCTGGCCTTTCCCGGCTTGGTGCTGGCGATGGCCCTCACTGCGGTAATGGGGCCCTCGGTCAAGAGCGTGACCATCGCGCTGGGCTTTTTGTCCATTCCCGCCTTTGCTCGGATTGCCAGGGCCAACGCGTTGCCGTTGCTGCAGCGGGAGTTCGTGCTCGCCGCACGCACCGCCGGCGCGAGCGACGCTTACATACTCACGCGCGAAGTGCTGCCCAATATGGCCATGTCGCTGCTGACCTACGGGCTGACCATTGTGTCCGTCATGATCGTGATCGAAGGCTCGTTGAGCTTCCTCGGGGTCGGTATCCAGCCTCCCCAGCCCAGTTGGGGGGGGATGATTGCGGATGGCCGCGAGGCGCTGGAGCGCTCGCCCCACGTCACTCTCATCCCGGCGGCGGTGATGTTCCTGACCGTGCTCAGCCTGAACCTCCTCGGCGACAGCCTGCGCAAGAAGACCGAGGCCAAAGAAGGAGGATTGTCATGACGGCGTCTGCTACGTCCCCTCTGTTGGAGGTCCGCGAGCTGGGGATTCGCTTTCCCACACCGCATGGCGAGCTGGTGGCGCTGGACAATGTCTCGTTGGACGTGCCGCGGGCGTGTACGCTCGGGATCGTGGGCGAGTCGGGTTCCGGCAAGTCGGTGCTCTCGCGCGCAATCATGCGCCTGCTTCCCGGCAGGACGCGCTGGGCGGAGAGTTCGCGCATCGTGTTCGACGGCATCGAGCTGACTAGCCTGAGCAAGCGCGAAATGCAGCGCATCCGCGGTCGTCGCATCGCCATGGTGTTTCAGGATCCGATGACGGCGTTGAACCCGGTGCGCACTATCGGCGCTCAGCTGACGGAGGGTATGCAGCTGCATCTTGGGCTCACGGCCCGGGAAGCCAGCCAGCGTGCGGCGGAAATCCTCGCTCAGGTGGGTATCACTTCGCCTGCCCGCCGTCTCCAGCAATTCCCGCACGAGCTCTCGGGCGGCATGCGTCAGCGTGTGGTAATCGCGATGGCGATCTCTTGCGAGCCGGAGCTGCTGATCGCCGACGAGCCGACCACGGCCCTGGATGTGACGGTGCAGGCCGACATTCTCGAACTGCTCTCGCGCCTGCAGCGGGAGCGGAACATGTCGATGATCCTGATCACGCACGACTTGGGCGTGGCTGCCGGACATTGCGACGAGATCGCAGTGATGTACGGCGGACAACTGGTCGAGCGGGCCGCCACCCGACCGCTGTTCCAACAGCCGCGCATGCCTTACACGGCCGCGCTGCTGCGCTCCATACCCAGGCTGGAGGATCCGCCGCACAGCTTACTGGAAACCATTCCCGGCCGTCCTCCGACGGTCTACGGCCAGCATGTGGGCTGCCGGTTCGCGGCGCGTTGCGAGCGCGCCACGGACGTGTGCTGGCAGCAAGCACCGGAGTTGGTCCCGCAGCCGGATCAGCATGTTTACCGCTGCCACTATCCGTTGGAGGTCGCATGAGTTCCGAAACGCCGGTGCTACGGGTCGAGCACCTTAACGTGACTTATTCGCTGGGCCGCGGTCAGCGCTTGCGGGCGGTGGAGAACGTCAGCTTCGCGATCGGACGCGGCGAGACCTTGGCCTTGGTTGGTGAGTCGGGCTGCGGCAAGTCCACCGTGGCGCGTGCCGTCATGCAGCTGCCGGTGCCCGCCAGGGGCAAGATCGAGCTGGAAGGCACCGATCTGGCCAGTCTGTCGCGGCGCGAGCTCAAGGCGCTGCGGCCGCGTTTTCAGATGATCTTCCAGGATCCGATCTCGTCGTTGAATCCGCGCCGTCGCATCCGCGAGATATTGACGGCACCGCTCAAGCTGAACGGGCGCTACCAGGCCGCCGAAAGCGAAGCGCAGGTGCGGCGCGTGCTTGAGATCGTCGGGCTCGATCCGGATGCCGCTCTGGATCGCTATCCACACGAGTTTTCCGGCGGTCAGTGCCAGCGCATATCGATCGCTCGCGCCATCGTGCTGGAGCCGGCGCTGCTGGTGTGCGACGAGCCGGTATCGGCTTTGGACGTGTCGGTTCGCGCGCAAGTGCTCAATGTGCTCAACGAGCTGCGCACCCGGCTTGGCCTGTCCATGCTGTTCATTTCGCACGATCTGGCGGTGGTGCGCAACGTCGCTGACCGAGTGGCCGTGATGTACCTGGGACGGATCTGCGAGATCGGGGACGCGGATCAGGTGCTGGGCAACCCCGCGCACCCCTACACGGCGACGCTACTGAGCGCTGTGCCCGTCGCCGATCCCGACCACAAGCCAGCCCGCATCAGTTTGGTGGCGGCCGAGCCGCCCTCACCGCTGGCGCCGCCTTCGGGCTGCCGCTTCCGCACCCGTTGCCCGGCTGCCACCGAGCGCTGCGCCGAGCAGGAACCACAGCTCCAGGATCTGGGCGATGGACGGTCGGTTGCTTGTCATTACCGCTTCCCCTTGAGCGGGCAGCAGGTCCCGGAACAGCAACCGGCAACGACCTGAAAACTACTACCGGGCATTTGTATGCGAGCTGCTGCTCGATGTCGGCAGCGAGCTATTGGGCGGCTGTGCGATGGCAGCCCCACACGTGGAGAGAGGAGAGATAGCAATGCAATGGTTACGCTCCTTCAGGACTGGCGCGATCACAGCAGCGATCGTTGCCGCGACGGCGCTGGGCTCTGTAGCCTCGGCCGAGCAGCCAAAACGCGGGGGAACCTTGAACGTGGCGGTGGAAGCCGAGTTCAGCGGGTTCTACCATGCGCGGGCGCGCATCTTTAACAACAACACCACCAACGCGGTGGTATCGGTTCTCGAAACGCTGTTCGTCCACGAAGGGGACCGCATCGTTCCCAGGCTGGGACTGGAGCTGATCGAAGCCGAGGATCGCATGAGCGCGATCGTCAAGCTGCGCCAGGGCGTGAAATTCCATGACGGCACTCCCTTCAACGCCGATGCCGTGGTGCACCACTATAGCTGGGTGCTGGACCCGGAAACCAAGCTCAACACCGCGATTCTGAGGCCGGTGGAGCGGGTGGAGAAGGTGGACGACTACACGGTGCGATTCGTCCTGAAGCATCCATGGGCCGCGCTGCACTCGGCACTTGCGCTAGAGCACCTGCTCAACTTCATCGGCTCGCCCAAGGCACTGCAAGATCCGGACTCTTTCCACCGTCATCCGGTCGGTACCGGTCCCTTCGTCTTCCAGGAGTGGCGCTCGGGCGACCGGGTGGTGATGACCCGCAACGAGGACTATTGGGATAAGGATCTTCCCTACCTCGATCAGGTGATCTACCGGATCATGCCGGATGGCAATACCCGCTTCCAGAGCATTCGCGCGGGCCAGATCGATATCGGCATGGTTTCGGACCCGGGCCATATCGTCGCCGCGCGCGATGCCGACGATCTGGTGCTGATGCGCTACACCGGCTCGGGCGGCCAGTCGTGGAACTTCAACCACTCCAAGCCGCCGTTCAACGATCCGCGGGTGCGGGCGGCTGTAGTCCACGCCGTCGATGGGCAAGCGCTGGTCAACGCCTACTACCGTGGGACGACCGAGGTCACCAAGGGCCTGCTTTACGGCGATGCCTGGGCCTGCCCTGACCTGAACTGGCGCAGCTACGACCCGGAGAAGGCACGCGCGCTGGCCAAGGAAGTCGGCGGCATCAAGTTCGAGCACATAACCACCAACACCCCGGCTGGTCGACGGCTCGGCAGCATGCTGCAGCACTTCTTCACAGAGGCGGGCTTCGAGACCACGCTCAAGACCATCGAGCAGTCCAACAACGTGCGGGTGGGGCTGTCCGGCGACTATCAGATGGACATCTGGCGGTTCTCCGACTACGGCGGCGACCCTGACCATCTGCTGTCCACCTACTTCTCGTCGCCTTACGTGACGCGTCACAATCACGAGCCCTTCGAGGAGCTGCTCAGCAAGGCGCGGCAGGAGTCCGATCACGAGCGGCGGCGCGAGCTGTACTGCCAGGTAGCTCAGCTCATGTCCGACGATGCGACGATTCTGCTGCCGGTACGCTTGACCTACTCCGGGATCGCTCGCCCGTACGTCAAAGGCGTGCCGCCGATGATGAACAACCTCATCCGGGTGCGTGCCGCCTGGATCGATAAGTAAGACTGTAATAACAGGGCGTTTTCGCTCCAGTCCGGGAGCCTTGCCAAGCGTGGCGGCTCCCGGCCCTTCTGCGGCTCGCTGCGCTGACTCTCCCCGCGAGCCGCCTTCTTGTAACGGTTTGACCTGGTCGGATGGGGCGCCGGCAAGCGGTTGCACCGAGGCCATCTGCGCGCACTGTCGAGTACCAGCTTCCCGGGGAGAGCGCTCAGCTCCGCGTTGGTCGCCTCAGCCGTGCGAGGGTGGTTGCCGCTCCTGAGCTCGCATGAGCGTAAGCCGCTGATGTGTGTCGCGTGTGCCATTGCCTGGCAAAGGCATAGCCTCCGGGCTGCGCGGCCAGCGCTTGACCGTTTTCGTGCCCCGATGCCGCCGGCTCAGTGTAGAATCGGCGCGCCAGGTGGGCGTAACTAGGAACAATGTGGAGAGCATGGCAAAACGGAAGGCCACGATTAAAGATGTCGCGCAGCATGCCGGGGTCTCGGTCGGCAGCGTATCGCGTGTGCTCAATCATCTGCCGGTAAGCGATCAGCTGCGGCGCAAGGTCAGCGAAGCCATCGAAGTGCTGGGTTATCAGCCCGACGCGCTTGCGCGCAGTATGCGCACCCGTTCGACCGGAGTAATAGGCTGCCTGGTGCCCAACATCGTCAACCCGCTTTACGCTGCAGTGGTCAACGGGATCGAAGTGCGGCTGCGCCAGGAGGGGCTGGTTCTGCTGCTGGTGAACGCAATGAACGATCCAGGCATAGAGCTCAGCGCCTTTGATGTGTTTCGTCAGCGCCAAGTGGATGGGCTGATCATTGCGCCTGGAACGGAGACCGACGCGCAGTTAGTCGAGGCCGTGCGGCGGGTCAACGTCCCCATGGTGGTGCTCAACCGCGATCTGCCTGGGGCCTATCCGACCGTGCTCAGCGATCACCGTGGCGGTGTGCGTGCGGCGACACGTTATCTGCTTAGCTTGGGCCATCGTCGAATCGGCTTGTTGACGCCCGGTTTGAACATCCGTCCCGGCCGCGAACGCGTGGAAGGCTTTCGTGCCGCGTTCGAAGCTTTCGGCGTGCCCCTGGAGGGGGCCATTGTCAGAGGCCAGACCACGTCGGTGAATTTTGCCTACGATGACGTACAAGAGTTGATCGACGCGCCCAATCCGCCTACCGGATTGATCGTTCTCGGCACGCAGATCCTGGCCGGTGTGCTCAAGGCCGTACGTGACCGGGGGCTGCGCATTCCGCAAGATCTTTCCATCATCAGTATCGGCGATACCGATCTGGCGGCTGTCTACAATCCGGCAATCACGGCTCTTCGCTGGGACGAAGACGAAATCGGCCGCGCGGCGGTGGAGTTGCTGCTCCAGCAGCTCCACGGCGGGAAAGGCAGTTCGCCGCGCCAAATGACGCTGCCCATCGAGCTGGTATTGCGCGACTCTTGCGGACCGCCGCCCAGCTCGGTGTAGCGAGCGCTCTAACCCGGCCGTTTGGCGATACGAGGCAGCTCAAGTACGAAGGTGCTGCCGACGCCCAGGCTGCTATGCGCATGCGCGGATCCCCCATGCACTTCGGCGATTTGCCGGGTGACGTATAGTCCGAGGCCGAGCCCGCCGTAGTTGTTGGAGGATGCCGCGCGCTCAAAGCGGCCAAAGATCCGTTCGAGCTGCTCTGGCGGAATGCCGGGGCCGTTGTCCTTTACCCAAAGTCTGACAGTCTCCGGGCCGCTGGCCTGTGCGCCTACTTCAATCACCGAGCGACTGGCGTGCTTGCATGCATTGGAGACCAGGTTCGTGAGCGCCTGCTCGATCCGTAGAATGTCCCAGCGGCCGCTAAGGCCGGGCTCCACCTGCAATGCGACGCTGCAGCCGGCATCCCGGATCATGTCCGACAGGCGCAGAATCGTGTTGTTGACCGCCTCGGCCAAGTCGAAGTCGCTGAGGTTCAGGCGAATCCGCCCGGCTGCGATGCGCGAGACATCGAGCAAGGTTTCCACCAGCGCCGATAATCTTCCGGCGCCCTCTAGGGCCCGCTCTATGCCTTGCTGCAAGCGTTCCGGCTGCCCGCCCTGCGGCGGGGAGGCAAGCCGAAGTTGCCTCGCGATGCCCTGCAGTTGCAGCTGAACGGCCGTGAGCGGCGTTCGTAGTTCATGGGCCGCGATGGAGAGAAACTCATCGCGCACGCGCACCGCTTGCTTGGCGGCTTCGAATGCCTTGCGTTGCTCTTCGGCCTGCACACGCTCGGTCAGATCGCGCACGACTTTGGCGTAACCATAGAGTCCGCCTTTGCTGTCGCGCAGAGCGGTCAACGTGCTGCTCGCCCAGAAGCGCGAGCCGTCCTTGCGGACGCGCCAGCCTATATCGTGTGCGACACCCGCTCTCGCGGCTTGCTCGAGCATTCTGTCCATACGCCCTTCGGCAAGGTCTTCGGGCGTGTAGAACAGGCTCAGTGGCTTGCCACGGATCTCGTTGCTGGTGTAGCCCTTGATGCGCTGCGCGCCATAGTTCCAGGTGGCGACGCGAGCGTCCTGGTCGAGCATGAAAATGGCGTAGTCGCGAATTTGTTCTACCAGAGTGCGAAACCGCTGTTCGCTAAGGCGCAGGGTTTGTTCCGCCTCATAGCGTGCCGTCACGTCCTGGGTTACCTTGGCGAAGCCGACCAGCTCGCCCCCGGCGGCGAGCAGCGGCGTGACCGTAATGTGCGCGCGGAAGCGCGAGCCGTCCTTACGCAGACGCCACCCCTCTTCTTCGTAGCGCCCGGTCGACGCGGCGGTGCTCAGTTCGCGGTCCGGGCGACCATCGCGCACGTCTTCGTCGGCGTAGAAAATTCGAAAGTTGCGGCCGATGATTTCCTCGGCGCGATAACCGTTGATGCGTTCGGCCCCGCTATTCCAGCTGACGATGGTGCCGTCTGGCGTCAGCATGATGATGGCGTAGTCGCGTACACCGTCGACCAAGGCGCGGAAGTTCGCCGCGCTTAGAGGGGCCGTGCTTTTCAGGATCGGCTCGGCGTTGCGAGTATCGATGCTCATGCTGTTCTCCGCGCGGTGCGTGACGAGCTGGACATGGGACGTCAATGCTGCGGCAAGTGCTGCTCGAACACCTCGAGCAGGTCGTCGAGGTCCACCGGTTTTCGCAGCATGTGACGGATGTCCAGCTTGCACGGCTGCGGCTCCAGGGGATGTTGCGCGGCAGTGAGTATCACAACAGGAATCGCGCGTAGCCGAGCATCGGCTAGCTGGGTCATGCGGAAGTCCCAGCCATTCATTACCGGCATCATCAGATCGATGACGATCAGATTGGGGAGTACGTCGCTATCGTTTAAAAGGCGTAGTGCGTCCGCTCCGTTGGCAGCCGTCTGGCACTGATAGCCTTGATCCGATATGACCATCCTGAGTGCATCGCGGATGCCGGGATCGTCGTCAACGATCAGAATGACAGGTTTGAACCCGCCTGCGGCGTTCAAACTCGACTCGTCCATGTAGTCACTCCGCCTTAAGCATGGGTTGGGAGGCTGTTTTGGCAGTCCTACCGGCAGTTCGCGCGAGCCGGTGTATAGCCTGCGGTTATGGTCAGATGGCTCCGCTGTGTCCAAGGGACGCGGCGCAATCGATCAAGAACGTGATCCGCGGCTGCTAGTGTCCGGCTTACGAGTAGGCAAGCTCGCCGACCAGCGAGTGGGAGAGGGGGAGGGTACCCGAGCTGCGCAACGCGGCACTGGAATTCTATTGGTAGCTTTCTCGTGCCGTGAGAGCCGCAAGCGAGTCCCGCCGCTCGCCACTGGCTAGGGCTGCATTGGGGGTGCGCTGTCAGCGAATCAAGTGTGCTTTCGCGCGAGCTAGCCTGAACATGTCGAGCGGCGTGTGTCGAAGGGGCTTGCGCCGGTTAAGGGCGATCGGCTGGTGCGTAACGCAGAATCGTGCAGCCAGTGCTTAGCGGCTGGGCGTGAATCAGGCGCAGCCGCGTACGCTCCGCCTGCGATTTGAATAACGGATTGCCGCGCCCGAGCAGCAGTGGACAGAGGCCGATCCTATATTCGTCGATCAAGCCATGAGCGGCTAGCGTGGCGCACAGGCTGGCACTGCCGAAGATAAACAGGTCTTTGTCGCTTTGCCGTTTGAGTCTAGCGGTTTCGCCAATGGCGTCCGAGGCGATCAGCTGCGTATTCGCCCAATTCCCCTCGCCAAGCGTGGTGGAGAACACCGCTTTGGGCAGGCTGTTCATATAGCGGGCAACCTCTCCTTCGGCCGAACTCCAGTACGCCGCCATGCCTTGATAGGTAATCCGGCCAAACAACAGCATACCCGCCGAGCGCAACTGCTCCAGCGACCACTGTTCCAGTTCCTCTCCCCAGTAGAGCATATGCCAGTCCAGCGACCAGCTTTCGCTGCCCTCGAAGTAACCGTCCAAGGTCATCAAATTCCACATGATCAGGCGCGCCATACCTGTCTCCCGGTAGTTGTCGTTTGTTGGTTCTTGGCCGTGACCGCTGGCAGCGGCCACCGGCCGGCGTAGCCGATAGCTAAGCGAGTCGCTCAGGGGGGGCGTACCGCGCGGTGGAAATAGCGATGGAGGTGCGCCCCGCGGCGTCGTTGCGACTCCGTATGCTAGTCGTACCGAAAGCCGAGATTTCGACAGTCAGGTGGGTGACGCCAGTGGGAGCGGCCGTCGGCCGCGGGTCTTCACTCCTCCTCTACGACAAGGCGGGAACGCTTTCGCGCCCAAGCGGAGCTCCCACAGAGGCTAGCTCACCGGACTGTAGGAAGAGTCCCCGCTGGGGACGCGAACTGGGCAGGGTGTATCGGTGGGTGCTGATGAACCACCAGCCGCCATCGTTGACATAGGTGCTACTGACCAGGACGGAGCAAGGTTTTTGGTCCGCGCGCTGCGCCCTGATTCGGTAATAAAGCGCTTGGGTGTCGTGGGACAAGCGGAGAACCCAGGGCTCCGACGCTTCTCGATTCGTTTCTGGCGCTGGGTGGGAACCGCTGACATCGGTAGGCGAGTAAGCTGCGAGGCCACACGCTTCACAAGCAGGCGTTCGGCGAGCTCTTGGGCCAAGGATGCTGGTATCGAGCCGCAGTCTCCGGCCGCGCAAGAACGGGCCGATATGGTCGAATATTAGACAGACAGGGAAGTTTTAGACGAAAAGGGCTTGGCGGGTTGCGCCAAGCCCTTGTTTTTGGTGGGCCGTGCTGGATTCGAACCAGCGACCAGCGGATTAAAAGTCCGATGCTCTACCGCCTGAGCTAACGGCCCCAAAGAGGGGAGGCATAATACCTCAAACGCCTTCTACAGTAAATTAGGAACCCTGCCGCACCTGGTATGGCGTCGGGTCCGGTACGCCGGCCTGTCGGAAGCCCTCGGCGCGGAAGCGGCACGAATCGCAAACCCCGCAGGCGCGGCCCTCGCTATCCGCTTGGTAGCAGGAAACCGTGAGGCCGTAGTCCACGCCGAGGCGGACACCGGTGCGGATGATTTCGGCCTTGCTAAGGTCCATGAGCGGAGCTTGCACCCGCAGCCGGCCTTTGCCTTCCACGGCAGCCTTGGTGGCTAGGTTCGCCAGGTGCTCGAAGGCCTGGACGAACGCGGGCCGACAGTCCGGGTAGCCGGAATAGTCTACCGCGTTGACGCCGATGAAGATGTCCCAGGCGCCCAAGACTTCGGCATAGCCCAGAGCCACGGCCAGGAAGACAGTGTTGCGTGCCGGCACATAGGTGACCGGAATACCGTCGTCCTGGGTTTCGGGGACCGCAATGCTGGTATCGGTCAGCGCGGAGCCTCCAAGCTCGCCCAGGCCCCGCAGCGATACGATACGGTGCTCTTTGGCGCCGAGAGCGGCGGCAACGCGCTGGCAGGCGGCCAGCTCGGCGCTGTGGCGCTGGCCGTAATCGAAGCTCAGGGCATAGCATTCATACCCCTGGTTGCGGGCGATCGCCAGCACGGTGGTGGAATCGAGGCCGCCCGAGAGCAGGACGACAGCGCGGCGTGGATTCGCGTTCATTAGCGGCCAGGCTCCTCTCCCCAAAGAATCTTGTGCAGCTGAAGCTGGAAGCGTACCGGCAGCCCGTCCGCCAAGATCCATTCCGCCAGCTCCCGTGGCGGGAGCTGATGGTAGCTGGGCGAGAACAGCACCTCGCAGCGCTGGGCCAGCTGGTGTTTCGCCAGTACGTCCCTAGCCCACTCGTAGTCGGAGCGGCTGCATAGCACGAACTTGACCTGGTCCTTGCGGTCGAGATGCTCCAGGTTCTGCCACCGATTGCGCGCCGCCTCGCCCGAATCCGGGGTCTTCAAATCCATGACCTTGACGACGCGCGGGTCGACCGCGGCAATGTCCAGAGCGCCGCTGGTTTCCAGCGATACCTCATAGCCCGCATCGCACAGGCGCGCGAGCAGGGCCAAGCATCCCGGCTGGGCAAGCGGTTCGCCGCCGGTCACGCAAACGTGGCGGGCAGGGTGGCGGGCGACTTCGCTGAGAATGTCCTCCAGACTCATGCGGGTGCCGCCATGGAAGGCGTATTCGGAGTCGCAGTAGCCGCACCGCAGCGGGCAGCCGGTCAGGCGCACGAATACGGTAGGCAGGCCGACGCTGCGGCTCTCGCCTTGCAGGGAGTGGAATATTTCGGTGATCCGCAGCGGCTTGGTCGCCGGGGGAGTACCGCTTTTAAGGTGTGCGGGCTGTTGCATCCGCACAGTGTACCGCGTGTAGTGGGACTCGTCAGCGGCTCTCTTGCTCGATGCGCTGCAAACGCTGGCTGGCCAGATTGGCGGCGGTGGTGTCCGGGTAGTCTTGCTGCAGCTTCTCCAGCACGGCACGCGCCTGATCCAGCTCACGGCGCTCATGATGAATAAAGCCGATTTTCAATAGTGCGTCCGCGTACTTGCCGCTGTTCGGCATACGGTCGACGATTTGCTGGAAATAGGGCAGTGCGCGGTCGAAGGCACGTACCGCGTAATGCGATTCGCCCAGCCAGTATAAGGCGTTGTCGGTAAAACGGCCGCTGGGATACTGGGCCAGGAAGGCCTCGAAGGCCGTAGTGGCTTCCGCATAGCGGCCGGAGCGCAGAATGGAGAATGCCGCCTGATAGGCTTCCCATTCACCCTCGCTGCGCGCGCCCGTCACCGGGTTGGGAACGATGGCAACCGTGGGGCCGGCTGCCCCTGTGTCTCCTGTCAAAGGGCCGATAGACGGCTGTGCAGCAGGTTGCTCGGCGGCTTCCTGCTGGGCTTTCTCCAGCGCGCGCAGGCGCCGGTCGTTGTCTTGGTAAAGGTCCCGTTGGCGGGCCTTGAGATCGTCCAGCTCGCGCTGGACGACCTCGAGGTCGCCGCGCACGAGCTGGACTTCCTGCCTGAGCTGCTCCATCTGATTGACCATTTCTATCAGCGCACTGCTTTGCAGTATCCGCTCAAGGCGCACGACGCGCTCTTCCAGACGTTCGTTGGCGAACGCCTGGGGTGCTGCCAGCGATGCTGCCAGCACCAGCACAGATAGACGGCTCATCAGATGTGCATTCATGGCCTCAATTTACCGCTGGCTGTACACGATCTCCGCGCGGCGGTTCTGGCGCCAGATCTCCTCGCCCTGGCCGTACACCACCGGCTTCTCCTCCCCGAAGCTGACGGTTTCGACCTGGCTGTCGGCAACGCCGTTGAGGGTCAGCACACGCTTGACGGCGTTGGCACGGCGCTCGCCCAGCGCCAGGTTGTACGCGCGCGTGCCGCGCTCGTCGGTGTGCCCTTCAATGACGACGCGGTGTTCCGGGTTGTCGGCCAGGAAACGGGCATGAGCGAGGAGGATCTCCATGTCGTCGGGCCTGATCTCGCTGCTGTCGAACGCAAAGTAGACGACACGGCGTGCTAGCGGGCTGTCCGGATCGTCCAGGGAGTCGGCCTGGAGACTGTCACGGGTGCTGTCGCGGGCATCAGCCTCCGCGCCCGTGGTGGCCTCGGTCTGTCCGTCCCGGACAACGCTGTCGTCCTGGACAGTGTCGGTAGCAACGCTACCGGTCGAGGCGCAACCGGCCAGTACGAACAGCAGGGCCAGTACGGCGACCGAAAGTATTTTCTTCATGATTATCAGCTCCCCAGAAAAAAATGTACCATACACTAGTGTGAGTCAATCGCTAATGTACTTCTTCAACGGGGTGACCAGGAAGGTTCCTGGACACGGTTGCCGGTTACGGGTAGCGCCATGTTGGCGCTTCCGTGAATCGACACGGTAGCCAGCTGGGCGCGATTACCACGCACCCTGCTGTATATAATCATTTCACCATTAGGCGCGAAACTGGGCGACTCGTCCAGACCGCCATCGGTGAGCAGCCGCAATTCCCGGGTCTGCAAGTTCATCAATCCGATGCGAAAGCCGCTGTCATCGCGGTGCACCATGGCCAGGTACTTGCCGTCCGGCGAGACGGCCGCCCGCGCGTTGTACGTACCCTCGAAGGTAACGCGCTCGGCATTGCCGCCGCTGCTTGGAATCCGGTAGATCTGCGGTCGGCCCCCCCGGTCGGAAGTGAAGTAGATCATGCGGCCGTCGGGCGACCAGACCGGTTCGGTGTCTATCGCGGGGGTACGCGTAAGCTGCGTGAGCCGTCCGGTTGCGAGTTCGAGTACGTAGATGTTCGGACTGCCGTCGCGCGACAAAGTAAGCGCCAGCCGCGTCCCATCGGGCGACCAGGCCGGTGCGCTGTTAATGCCCGGGTAGGCGGCGACCTTGCGCCGCTCGGCGCTGGGGATCTCCATGATCCAGATGGTGGAGCGCTCGTTCTCTTCGAAGGAGACGTAGGCCAGCTTGGAGCGGTCCGGCGACCAGGTGGGCGACATCAGCGGCTGCCGCGACGCCAGGAAGGCGTGCGGGCGCGCGCCGTCGGCGTCGGCTACCCAGAGCCGGTGGATGCGGCGGGGGCCTTCTTCCTCGACGGTGATGTAGGCGATCTCGGTATTGAAAGCGCCGTCGATGCCGGTGATGGCCTTGTAGATCATATCGCTGATGGTATGCGCCAAGTGACGCATGGCGCCAGGCGTGACGCGCGCGAAGTTGCTGCCTTCGAGGCGCACGCCGCGATACACATCCAACAGTTCGAAGCGCACACGGTAGGTGCCGTCGCCGTTGGCGGCGATCAGGCCGATGACCAGATTGTCGATGCCCAGCGCGCGCCACTGTTGAAAACGCACGTCTTCCATTCGGGCCGGGCGGGCAATCAGATCGCGGTCGGGAACCGGCTCGAATTTGCCGCTGCGGCGCAGGTTGTTGGCGATGATCTCGGCGATGTCGTCCTCGGGCGCCGGGGTGTTTTCCTCCAGCGTGAAAGGCACGACGGCGATGGGCAACGCGCGCTCGGCGCCATCGGTAATGTCGATCACCAGCTGCGCCGAGACCGGCAGTATCGTCCCGAAAGTCAGCATCACTGCCAAAAGCGCACCGAACAAGCGGTTGTGTCTACGATTGTCCATTATCGGTCCGGGTCGAAATTGAAAGTCAGATTGCGGAACGCCTCGAACACCTGCGGATCGGAAGGCACCGGCAGCGGGCTGGCACGGCGCACGGCCACTTCGGCCGAGCGGTCGAAAGCTGCATTGCCGCTGGAGCGGGTTACCTGGGCGTCCAGCACGGAACCGTCCGGTGCCAACCGAATTTGTACCTGGGCGTTCAGGCCGGTCGGCGAGCCCGGCGGGCGTGTCCACTGCTCGGTCACGGCACGCCGGATGGCGGCCGAGTAGGTTGTTGCCGCTTGCTGTATGCGTCGGCGCAGATCTTCGGCAGCGATCTGTCGCTGGCGCTCGGCTTCTTCGGCCGCGCGGCGGCGTTCCTCTTCCTCACGCCGCTTGCGCTCCTCTTCTTGACGCTGGCGCTCTTCTTCCTGGCGCTTGCGTTCTTCTTCGGCGCGACGGCGCTCTTCCTCTTCGCGGCGGCGCCGCTCAGCTTCCTCGCGTTCCTTGCGCTCCCGCTCCAGCCGCTCCTGTTCGGCACGGCGGCGCGCCTCTTCCTCGCGGAGCTGCTGCAGGCGAGCTTCTTCCTGCCGCTGCTGCTCACGCAGCTGGGCCAGACGCTGTTCTTCCTGTTGGCGCTGGCGTTCGGCTTCCCGGCGCTGGCGCTCGGCCTCGATCTGGCGCTGGCGTTCACGCTCGGCGGCTTCCCGCGCCCGCCGCTCCTGGGCGGCGAGTTCCTGCTGGCGGCGGCGTTCGGCAGCGCGCGCCGCCTCTTCCCGCTGGCGCAGGCGGTCGAGCTGCGCCTGGACCTGCGCTTCGTCCACGCTGACCGCCTGGATGGGAATTTCCATCGGTACGCCAATGCCGGGGTCGTTCTCCACCGGCTTGGGCGAGAAGCCCATGCTCACCAGGAAGAGCGCACCGATGCCCACATGAATGAGTGCGGATAGAACAATGTACTTCGCGTACTCACGCATAGGCTTGCCTCAGCGCCCGGGAGGCGGCTGCGTCATCAGTCCTACTTTCGGTACGCCGGCACTGCGCAGGTGGGTCATCACCTCCACGACCTTGCCGTAGGCGACCCCGGCGTCGCCGCGCACCATCACCGGCGTTTGCGGCTGCCGGCGCATCACAGCGGCGACCGTGGCGGCGAGCTCCTCCATAGTGATGGGCTCGGGCCGCTGAATGCCGACGCTGAACGAGTAACTGCCGTCGGGGTATATGTTCACGATGAGCGGTTCTATCTCGTCCGGCGGTAGCGGGTCGGCGCTGACCTGGGGCAGGTCGATCTCCACGGCCTGATAAAGCAGCGGTGCGGTGACCATGAAGATCACCAGCAGCACCAGCATGACGTCAATGTACGGAACTACGTTGATCTCCGACATTGGGCGACGGTGGTTGCGGCGGCCAGGAGCGGATACAGTAGTTGCCATAAGCTAAACCCCGTCAGGCCTGTTGTTCCGCGGCTGGTGCCGGCGCGGGCTGGGAGTGGCGGGTCAAAATGCTGGTGAACTCCTCTACGAAGAGCTCGTAGCGGTTGCCCAGCCGCTCCACGCGATTGGCGTAATGGTTATAGGCGATCACTGCCGGGATAGCAGCGAACAGGCCCAAGGCCGTGGCGATGAGCGCTTCGGCGATGCCCGGGGCCACTGTAGCGAGCGTGGCTTGCTGCATGGCGCCTAGTGCGCGGAACGAGTTCATGATGCCCCATACGGTGCCGAACAGGCCTATGTAGGGCGAGGTGGAGCCGACCGTAGCCAGGAACGGCAGGCTGCGCTCGAGGTGGTCTATCTCGCGGGACATCGCTACACGCATGGCCCGCTGCGATGCTTCCACAACCAGTTCCGGCGCGGCGCCGGCTTGCTTGCGCACGCGCGAGAACTCCTTGAAGCCGGCGCGGAAAATCCGCTCCATTCCGCCTGCCTCGTCGTCCGGTCGATTGGCCTGCGAGTAGAGTTCGGCGAGGTTGCCACCGGACCAGAAGCGCTCTTCGAACTGGTCGGCGCCTTCGGCGGCCTTTTTTAGCAGACTGCGCTTGCGGAAGATGAACGCCCATGAGGTTAGGGAAGCCAGCAGCAGCACCAGCATGACCAGCTGCACCAGTAGGCTGGCATCCATGATCAACCGGACGATAGACATGTCAACCGACATCGTTCATCTCCATTCTGATGGCGTCGGGAATGGCTACTGGTCGTAGTGTATCGGCTGCCAAGCACGCAACCTTTACTTTGGCGCGCAGCAGCGTGGTCGACTCTCCGGTAGCCGTGTTGCGGACGATCTCTTGCCGGAACAGGAGGCTGGCGCGCCGTACCTGCGGCACCGTCGTGATGACCTCTAGGCTATCGTTGAACAGGGCCGGTTTCAGATAGTCGGCTTCCAGGGAACGGACCACGAATAGCACGCGAAGTTCCTGAAGAAGCCGATCCTGCTCGAAGCCGAGCGCCCGCAGCCACTCCGTGCGGGCTCGCTCCATGAAACGCAGATAATTGGCGTGGTAGACGATTCCACCGGCGTCCGTGTCTTCGTAGTAGACACGGATCGGCCATCTGAACTCGGACACTGGGATCTTCCTTGCGGGACCGTCGCGGTTGGGCGCGGTCTCTTTAGTCATAGTGTGACGAAAGGTTAGTGCGCCTGGATAAGCGGGGCAAGCGGCCCGGTCAGCAAAAACCGTGCTTGTTGAGCGCAATGCGGGGTAGGTCGCAAAAACGTGGCCCGGCGCACGAGTCGGTTCGTACCGCGATGGCTTCATAAGGGCAGTGCAAGAAACAACAGGCATGGGACAGTGGTTTTGTTGCTCCTGTCGCCGAATGGCGACAAAAAAGAACCCCTCGGGGGGGCGAGGGGTTCCGGGTCGACAGTCCATGTCGAAGTTGAGGTCAGAGCATTTCCTTACACACCTTCGGTGTCCGTCCCTGGACACCGGGAGCACCGTCCTTAGCGCCCCCAGGGGGTTCCTGAAAGGGCGGCATCCCTTCCAGTGCCGTATCGCAAGCCTTCGCAATACGTCGCAGAGCGTCCCTGTTGCACACTGCGGGGGCGACACCTCCCTGATCGCCCGCATCGACCGCCGCAGAGTGTCGGCGGCCTGGGGGTCCCCTCCCCGCTAATCG
Organism: uncultured Alkalilimnicola sp.; assembly: GCA_964460035.1. Lineage (GTDB taxonomy): Bacteria > Pseudomonadota > Gammaproteobacteria > Nitrococcales > AK92 > CAYWPG01. Next base: position 31,500 of record CAYWPG010000006.1, on the reverse strand, counting down.
TCCCTGTTCTCCTGCATTGCGCGCCAGCGCCCGTACTCGGCTTCGTCGAGCCGTCCGTCCCTGTTGTGATCGATGGAGTCGAACTCAGCGCTCACAGCGGAATGCGCTTGCGCTTCCCGGCGCGTTACGAATCCATCGTCGTCAGCATCCAGCTGCGTGAACGTCGGCAGCTGCTGTGCCCATGCCAAGTTCGTCATCGCCAGCATTAAGAGGGCAAATTGGAACTTGGCCGGCATTCGGTCCTCCGTTACCGCTAGATCCATGGCAGCGCCGTCCTTGGTGCCGCCTGCCCTCATATAAGCAATAGCTGTGCCAAGTCTGTGATGGCCTTTATAAAGAGTGGCTTATGAGTCGCGGGGGAGTGCGGGGCGGATTGGGAAGTCTAAAGCTGTCGCTATTTGGCGACAGAGTGTGCGTTAGTTCAGCCTAAATGCGTGACGAAGTGATCATTTTGCGCTGTCGCCAAAAGTGGACGAAAGACTAATTTGGGGTACAGCGATAGCCCGGGATCTGGCGGGGAGCAGCGTACAGGGTCGAATCGACAAGCCAAAAGGCCCTGCCGTATTGAGCCATGAATGGTGTGTTTGCACAGGCGGAAAGAGGGGCTTACTGCCGCATGAGAAGGCTTCGGGGGGAGTCGGGTGAGCGCGGCGTTCTGCTGGCTGGCGTGCCGCCAGCCAGCAGGGCGGGTCAGTTTTCGACCTGCTTGAATAGGGCCGGATTGAGTTCGTGCCGGTTGAGCAGCTTGTAGAACTCGGTGCGGTTGCGCTTGGCCAGGCGGGCGGCCTGGCTGACGTTGCCCTGGGTGATCTGCAGCAGCTTGATCAGGTAGTCGCGCTCGAAATCGCGCCGCGCATCGGCAAATGCCGGCAGATCCGAGGGGTCGTCGCGCAGAGCGCGCTGGACCAGGTTATCCGTGATGATGGGCGTGGTCGAGAGGATGACCGCCTGCTCCACAAGGTTGTAGAGCTGGCGAATGTTGCCCGGCCACGGCGCGCTCACCAGCCGCTCCAGCGCATCGGTAGCGAAGCCGGTGATCTTCTTGCCGTACTTTTCCGACAGCAGGCCGATGAAGTGGTTGACCAACAGCGGGATGTCTTCGCGGCGCTCACTCAATGGGGGCAGTTCCAGGGACACCACATTGAGACGATAGTAGAGGTCCTCGCGAAACCGGCCCGCCGCCATCTCTTCGGTAAGGTCGCGGTGGGTGGCGGAGATGATGCGCACGTCCACCGGTACTGCGCGGGTATCGCCCACGGGCCTGACCTGCCGTTCCTGCAGCACGCGCAGCAGCTTGACTTGCAGCGACAGCGGCATGTCTCCGATCTCGTCGAGGAACAGCGTGCCGCCGTCCGCCGACTTGATCAGGCCTTCGTAATCCTTGGTCGCACCCGTGAAGGCGCCTTTGCGGTGCCCGAATAGCTCCGATTCGAGCAGCGCTTCGGGGATGGCGCCGCAGTTGACCGCCACGAAAGGTTTATGAGCGCGGGGGCTGGCCTTGTGCACGGCCTGCGCCAGCAGCTCCTTGCCGGTGCCGCTCTCGCCGTGAATGAAAACGCTGGCTTCGCTGGCCGCTACCATGCGGGCCCGGCTCAGCACTTCGTTCATCTGTGGGTTGCGCGTGATGATGTGCGCGCGCCAGCTATCGTCGCCGGCCTGTGCGTCGCTGCCGCCGGACACCGCCAGTGCGGCTTCCACTTGCTTGAGCAGCTCCTGGCTCTCGAACGGTTTGGTCAGGAAACTGAAAACGCCGCGCTTGGTCGCCTCGACGGCATCGGGGATGGAGCCGTGGGCCGTGAGTATGATTACCGGCAGCAACGGATAGTTGCTGCGAACGTGCTCGAATAGCCGCAGACCGTCCATGCCGCCCATGCGCAAGTCGGTAATGACCAGCGCCGGCCGTACCACGGCTATGTTCGCCAGCGCCTGCTCTCCGCTCCCGGCCGTGGCGATCTCGTAGCCAGCGGACTGCAGCCGAATGGAGAGAAGGCGAAGCAGATCCGGGTCGTCGTCGACGATAAGTATCTTGCGGTTCATCGAATCAGTCATTCCCTGGGGCTGCGATCGCGGCGTTGCAGGCTTCGCTCGATAGCTCTGAGGCCGTCGAGCTGGCGCCTAAGCTCCCTGTTCTCCTTGCTTTGTTCTTCGAGGCGTCGGTGCAGAACGGCAAGCGCATTGGCATGGGTGCGCTGCTGCTCCAGTCTCGCCTCGATGAGGCGAGCGAATTGGTTGATGAGGGTGGGCGGGCGGTTCTCCGCTCCAAGGCAGGGAGCCAGGACTGCGGGCGAGGTGTTGCCGCCGCGAGCCAGCTCTGCCATTCCCAGCTGTAACCGGATATCCGTGCAGACATTGTCTTCCAATCCTTGGCGCAATTGCGTGACTTCACGCTCAAGTGCAGCATTGTCCTTGCTGGCAAGCTCGGCGTAATACTCGATCAGGCGGGCGATCCGGCGTTCGTCGCTTCCACGGCGGAAGCCGAACAGCGCTTCTCCCATGCTACGGTCTCCCGCGTGGCCGTCCACCGACGGCTGCAATACCTGGCAGCCTGGCAGGAACGCCAGGAAAACCGCCAGGCCGACCGCTATTCTAGTCTTTTTTATCATATGGGCTGCAATTGTCCGACAGTGCAGGGCAGCGTCACGCGCAGGCGGGCACCCGGGCCATCATGCGCAATGACTTCAATCGTACCACCGTGCGCGGCGACGTATTCGCGGGCGATCGACAGTCCCAGCCCCGAGCCTTTGACATAGCCTTGAGGAGGCTGGCGGCCCTGGTAGAAGGCTTCGAAGATGCGCTCGCGATCGTCACCGTGGATACCCGGACCTTCGTCGGTCACGGTGATCGCCGCATCTGAGCCGGCCTGCTCCAGTGCGACCCAAATGGTCCCGCCCGGGGGCGAATACTTCAGCGCGTTGGACAGCAGATTATCGACGACCGTGCCGAGCATTTCTCGGTCGCCGATCACGTTGATATCCGCCAGGCGGCAATTCAGCTGCACGCGCTTGGCGAGCAGCGCCGGCTTATGATTCTGAGCGACCTCTTCGATCAGCCGCTTTAGTTCGAAGGTGCTAGCGTTGAGCGTGGTGTTGTGCGCCTGGGCTGTGCCGAAGTTGAGCAAATCTTCGATCAAGCCCTGCAGCTGGCGTGCGTTGGAGCGCAAAATCTGCGCGATTTCCATTTGCTGCTCGTTGAGCGGGCCGACGATTTGATCGCTGATCAGATCGACGCTCTCGCGAATGGCGGTCAGCGGCGTCTTCAGCTCGTGCGACATATGCTGGAGGAAGCGTGTCTTCTGGCTCTCCAGCTCGCGCAGCCGCAGCCGTAGCCAGTCCAGGCGCTTGCCCAGTTGCTGCAGATCCTGCGGGCCGGAGACCTGGATGGGCTGTTCGAAGTTCCCCGCGCCCAGCTTGCGAATGGAGCGCTCGACCTGGCGTATGGGATGGGATATCAAGGTCGTGAACACGCCCACCGAGACCAGCGTGAGCGGGATCAGCGCTACCGCGAGCGCGAACAGCAGTTGCTGCGCTTCGGCGCCGGTTTTCTGCATGATCTGCACTTCGCGGTCGATCTGCTGATTGCTATCGGTAAGGATGGCCTGCGCAAGCTGGCTCAGGTCGGCAAAGGCGTCGGCAAGCTGATCCGCCGCTTCCTCGGATTCGGGATCGATCTCTTCCAGGCGCGCTGCCACTTCCTGCTCGGTCAGGGCGAAGGCGGCTACCAGCTCTCTGTCGCTGGGGAGAAGACGCAGCCTTGCCAGCGTGTTCTGCAGCTCGCCCCTGGCCTCGTGGTAGGTTTCCAGGATCGAGGGGTCGCGCAGGACCAGATACTGTCGTCCGCGGCGCTCCAGCGTAATGACCTGCTGCGTTAGGATGCGGCTGTCGCGGGTGGCTTGGACGGCGCGGTAGACAGCGTTCTGGCTCTGATCGAGCAGCCGGTCCATATACACTCCGGCCAGTCCCAGCGCGACCAGCAGAGGCAGCGCCACCACGGCAAAGCCGTACAGGATCAGTCGCAGCGTCGATTTTGGGTAATAGCGGCCCATACCCTCGGCTTCTTCCCCTTGCGCGCCGTGCGGCGGCCGGGTTATTTGCTCTGATCGTCGAATAAGTCGTCGATACCGCCAGCGTGGTCGCGGCTGGGCGGTGTGAGCCCGAAATGCAGATACGTGTTGCGCGTGGCTACCCGCCCTCGGGGAGTGCGCATCAGGTACCCCTGCTGAATCAGGTACGGTTCGAGGACGTCCTCGATGGTGCCGCGCTCCTCGCCTATAGCGGCTGCCAGGTTATCCAGCCCCACCGGTCCGCCGTCGAACTTCTCGATTATGGTAAGCAGCAGGCGTCGATCCTGCATATCGAAACCGCTGCTGTCGACCTTGAACAGGTTCATGGCCTGGTTGGCGACCTCGGCGGTGATGCGGCCCTGGGCCTTGACCTCGGCGTAGTCGCGCACGCGGCGGAGCAGGCGGTTGGCGATGCGAGGGGTGCCGCGCGAACGGCGTGCGATCTCGAATGCGCCGCTGGGCTCTATATCCAGCCCCAGCAAGCGGGCGGAGCGAGTGATGATGGAGGCAAGATCCTCCACCGAGTAGTACTCCAGGCGCTGGGTGATCCCGAAGCGGTCGCGTAGCGGCGAGGTGAGCAGGCCGGCCCGGGTGGTGGCGCCAACCAGCGTGAACGGCGCCAGATCGAGCTTGATCGAGCGTGCCGCCGGGCCTTCGCCGATCAGGATATCGATCTTGTAGTCCTCCATGGCCGGGTAGAGCACTTCCTCGACCACAGGGCTGAGCCGGTGAATCTCGTCGACGAACAGAACGTCGTTGGGCTCGAGGTTGGTAAGCAAGGCGGCTAGGTCGCCCGGACGTTCCAGTACCGGGCCGGAGGTCTGGCGCAGGTTGACGCCCATTTCGTGGGCGATGATGTGCGCCAGCGTGGTCTTGCCCAGGCCGGGCGGACCGAAGATCAGCACATGGTCCAGCGCTTCCTGACGCTGACGGGCCGCGTGAATGAAGATCTCCATTTGTTCGCGAACCGTCGGCTGGCCGACATAATCGGCCAGCGTGCGCGGACGTATCGCACGGTCGATGGCAATGTCTTCGGGAGAGGCGCGGGCGGTAACCAGACGGTCCGACTCGATCATGACGATACTCGTTGCGGCGCTATCTCAAGGCCTTTTGCAAGGCCGCACGGATAATCTGTTCGCTGCTCAGTCCTTCGCTGGCGACCTCCCGCGCCAGCTTGCTGGCTTCCAGCGGCTTGTAGCCCAGCGCGATCAGCGCGCTCACCGCCTCGCTGGTGGGGTCGTCGCCCAGCGGCGCGCGGGCTGGAGCCGCCAGCTCGGTGGCGGTCGGGGCAAGCTCGCGGATGCGATCGCGCATTTCCATCAGGAGTCGCTCGGCGGTTTTCTTGCCGATGCCCGGCAGCCGGGTCAGCGTGCCGGTGTCTTCCAGCTCTATGCAGCGGACGAAGTCGTCGGCACGGATACCGGAGAGGATGGTGAGCGCGAGCTTGGGCCCGACGCCGGTGACTTTGATCAGGCTACGGAACAGAGCACGCTCCTGCTCGGTCGCGAACCCGTACAATCTATGGGCATCGTCCTTGACGACAAGGTGCGTGTGCAGCGTCACCACCGTTCCGGTGCTGGGCAGATCGAAGATGGTCTGCATCGAGGCCTCGACCTCGTATCCCACGCCCTGTACATCGATCAGCAGCTGCGGCGGTTGTTTGACGAGCAGCGTGCCCCGCAACCGTCCAATCATGGTGTCCTCGCCAGCCGCGCAAGGCGTGCGTCCAGCGCGCTACGATGACTGTGGCAGAGCGCTACGGCGAGCGCATCCGATGCATCGAGCTGCAATTCTCCGCTGACTTTGAGCAGCATTCGAACCATGTACTGTACTTGCTCCTTGCCGGCGCCGCCGCCGCCGACGATGGCCTGTTTGATCTCTCCAGGAGTGTATTCCGCCACCGGCAACCCGGCGACCACGCATGCGCAAATGGCCGCTCCTCTGGCCTGGCCGAGCTTCAGAGCGGAGCTTGGATTGCGGTGCACGAACACCTGCTCTATCGCGACCTGCTCCGGGCGGTACTCGGCGAGCAGCGCGGTAAGCTCGGTGTAGATGATTTTCAGCCGCTCGGGGAAGGCGGCGCCGTCCGTGCGAATCGTTCCGCTTGCGATATAGCGCGGTGCGCCGCCATCGGCCTCTACGATGCCGAAGCCGGTGATGCGCGACCCTGGGTCTATGCCTAGGATGCGTGCCATGACAGGCAGCCTCCATCGGGTTTCCGGCCCCCAGGCAGGGGCATAGCCTCAGCCCTGCGCATAGGCCTCGGCGTCGATGTCGGCATTCGAGTAGACGTGCTGCACGTCGTCCAGGTCCTCGAGCATTTCGAGCAGCCGCAGCGTCTTGACGGCATCGTCGCTGCTGACTTCGACCGTGGTGTCCGGCCGCATGGTTACTTCCGCCTCCACCGGCTCCAGTCCGGCAGCCACCAGCGCGTCCTTCACGGTGTGGAAGTCTTCGGGACTGGCCAGCACCTCCAGCGACCCGTCGTCATGATTGACGATGTCCTCGGCACCGGCCTCCAGCGCGACCTCCATGATGCGGTCCTCGTCGCCTCCGGGGGCGAAGGTCAATACGCCGGTTTCCTTGAACAGATACGCTACGCAGCCGTCCGTGCCAAGGTTGCCGCCGCACTTGCTGAATGCATGGCGCACTTCGCTGACCGTGCGGTTGCGGTTGTCGGTCATGCAGTCGACCAGCACCGCCGTGCCGCCGGGGCCGTAGCCTTCGTAACGGACCTGCTCGTAGTTGACGCTTTCGTCCAGCCCCGCGCCGCGCTTGATCGCGCGCTCCAGGTTGTCCTTGGGCATGTTCATGCTGAAGGCCCTGTCCATCGCCAGCCGCAGGCGGGGGTTGCTGGCAGGGTCGGGGCCGCCCAGCCGCGCGGCGACGGTCACCTCGCGGATCAGCTTGGTGAAGATCTTGCCGCGCTTGGCGTCCTGTGCCTTCTTACGATGTTGAATGTTGGCCCACTTGCTATGTCCTGCCATGGGTCCTGAGATCCTCTCTAAGAAGTTGTAGCCGGAACGCGTCGCCGCAGCGCTGCAGGAGTGGCGATGGGGTTGCCGCTGCCCTTGAGGCGGCACGCCAGCTGCCGCGGCGACGTCTGCACGCTAGCTTACCACGGCGACCGGCGTTTGCGCTGTCGCGTGTATGCAGCGCCCAGCCCTCCAGGCGGCGCTTGGCCGCAGGACCGGTATTGCGAAACGCACGAGGATATCCTGTGCCGCGAGCCCGCCGCTACGGTACAAAGCGCTGTAGATCCATGCTGGAGCGGCATCCCAGCGCCGTACGGTGCTCGCGCAGCCATTCGTCCGCGCGGGCGCGGCCCAGGTCGCGCAGGTACTGCAGGAACCCCCAATCGGTGTTGGCCCGGCTCGTGCGGCCGGCTCCGGCGATAGTGTCCGCGGCCTCTATATGATGCATATGCACCCGCTTGAACTTGCGTCCCCATGGCGTGGGCGGTACCGGAAAGCGATGCCGCGGGCGCTGGAGCATGGCGAGCAGTTGCAGCTCCCGCATGAGGTTGGCGTTGAAGGCGATCTCGTTGGCGCGGTCGACGATCTCGGTCACCCGGGTGGGCACATCGGGGCGCCAGCTAGGCTCCAGCTGCACCAGCAGTACGTCCCGCCCGGCGCACTCGAACAACAGCGGAAACAGGGGCGGGTTGGCGGTATAGCCGCCGTCCCAGTAGTGCTCGTCGCCCAGGCGTACGGCATGGAACAACAGCGGCAGGCAGGCGGAGGCGATCACCGCCTGCGCATTTAGCTCGGGGTTGCGCAGAATCCTGGGCATGCCGCTGTGCACGCTGGTCGCTGCGATGAACAGTTTGGGCTCGCGGCATCGGTGCAGCGCCTCGAAGTCGATCAGCTCTTCCAGCAGCCCGTGCAGCGGATTGAAGCCGCCCGGATTGAACTGGTAAGGCGAAGCGACCTTGGCGAGCGCCGACATCATCAGGTAACCGGGAGACCAGTCCCGGTTCCAGCCGTTCATTAAGTACTCCAAGGGGCTGGCCTGCAAGGGGCCGAGACGGGCCGCGACGCTGACCTGCTGCCAGAATCGGTGCAGAGCGGACTGAGCGCCTTCGCGGCCGCCGTGCAGCCAGCCGCTCGCGAATACTACGGCGTTCATAGCGCCGGCACTGGCGCCGCTCAGCCCCTCGAAGCGAAGGTCCTCCTCTTCCAACAAGCGGTCGAGCACGCCCCAGGTGAATGCACCATGCGCTCCTCCGCCTTGCAGGGCCAGGTTGAGCACGATCCGGCTCGAACGCACGCGCCGCCGCCACGGCAGCCAATGCCATGCACGCCTGCGGCCCTTGGCGCGAGTTCGGTCGTCGTTATGCACCTGCTCTCCCTGCGTTGGCGATTGGGGTCTTGAGATTCGTGCCCGGCTCCGATGGCCTATGCTATTGTTCCAACAAGGAAGCGCTACAACTAGTGCAGGCGGCGTATAACATGAAGAACAAGAGCCGGACCATTGCAGTTTCCGTGCTGGAGCAGCTCACCCCTTTGCAGGATCTGCCCTCCGACGCGTTGCAGCGACTGGCTTGCGAAGCCCAGATCGAGGAGTACCCTGCGCGTAGCCTGATTTTTCGCAAAGGCAGCACCGACGGCTGGACGCGTTATCTGCTGTCGGGCTCTATCGCGCTGGTGGAAGGCGACGATGGCGCGCGGGAGCTGGTCGGTACAGGGGATGCCGGTGTGGCCGCTGAACCGCTTGGCCTGCAACAGCCTCATGCCTACACCGCGATCAGCCGCACCGAGGTGCGGCTGATACGACTGCCCACGGCCAGCATCGAGCGCTTGCTGGAAGAGTCGCGGCCGCCGCAGCCGCTGGTCGAGCAGCTCGACGAGGAAACGGCCGATGTAGGCGTGCGCTTGTTCCATCGTCTGTTTCAGGATCTACAGAACGGCACCTTGTCGCTGCCGAGCATGCCCGATGTCGCTATGCGTGTGCGCCAGGCGGTGAACGAGGAGGATGTCTCGGCGGCTTACCTGGCCAAGATCATCCAGATCGACCCGGCGGTAGCCGCGCGAGTGATCCAGGTGGCCAACAGCGCGCTCTACGGCAGCGGGCAGGGGGTGGATAGCCTGATAGCGGCTATCCAGCGCTTGGGCTCGCAGAAGACTCGCGAGGTCGTCATGGCGGTGACGCTGCGAGAGGTCTTCAAGACGCGGAGCGCGCTGTTGACCAAGCGCATGGCGCAGCTCTGGCAGCACAGCTCGCTGGTAGCCGCGACGGCGGCCGTGTTGGCGCGCAAGCTGTTCGGATTCTCGCCGGAGCGGGCACTGCTGGCCGGGCTGGTACACGATATCGGCATAGTGCCTATGCTGGCGCATGCCGAGGCCTATCCCCAGCTGGCCGAAGACCCCGCCTCGCTAGAGGCGACCATCGGCACTTATCGGGGGCAGGTCGGCGCCATGATTCTGCGGCGCTGGAATTTTCCCGAGGACTTGGTGACGGTGGCGCTGGAGGCCGAGAACTGGCACCGCCGGCATGAAGGGGACGGGGATTATGCGGATATCATCATCGTTGTGCAGTTGCAGATCATGGCTGCCCAAGAGGGGATTCCGCGCGTGGCGGAGGTACCGGCGGCAGAGGCGCTCGGCCTGCCCTTGCTGGGAATTACCGATGTCGCCCCCGTTCTGGACGAAGCGCGCGAGGAAATTGCGGAAGTGCAGCGGCTGTTGCTCGGCTAACGGGGTTTCTCGCCAGGGACTTTCCGGCGTTGCTGCGCTTGGCGCAAGCGCTTAAGCTGGCCGCCTCCGGCGGTTGGAAGCTTACTCATAATCATTAACTAATCGTGCGCGTTCATACACTGCCTTATCTCGCCGACGGCGAGCGGTTTTTTGCCGCGCTGCGTCAGCTGCCCTGGGCCATATGGCTGGACAGCGGCGGTGGCGGCCTGCGGTTCGGCTCGCACGATATCTTTGTTGCCGCGCCGCGGGAGACCCTGGTGACCACCGATGGCGTCAGTGTGCTCACCGACGGCAATGGCAGCCGGCGCGTGCTGCAAGAGCCGCTGTCTTTGCTGCAGCAGAGACTGGAGCGTGGCGCCGGGCGGGAACGGGTGGACCTGCCCTTTGCCGGCGGCGCGGTCGGGTACTTCGGGTACGACCTGGGCATGCGCCTGGAGGGAGTCGACGATCCGCGTCCAGCGTCGGGCGTTCCCGAGCTCGCGGTGGGATTCTACGACTGGGCCGTGGTGACGGATCATCGGCGCCGGGAGACAGCGTGGGTCGGTCCGGCCGAAGCGCTGCCCATGCTGGAGCGCATACGAGCGCTTATGCGCACGTCGGCCGTGGCGACGCAGTTCCGGGCCGAGGGGGCGTTGATCCAGCCGGACTGGGACGACTACCGGCAAGCCTTCGAGAAGGTGCAGCAATACATCCATGCGGGAGACTGCTACCAGGTCAATCTGGCCAGGCCGTTCGCGGTCGCTTACAGCGGCGATCCCTGGGAGGCGTACCGGCGCTTGCGCCGCATCAGCCCCGCGCCATTCGGCGCCTATCTGCAACTGCCCTTCGCGCAGATACTCAGCAATTCTCCCGAACGTTTCCTGGTGGTGCGCGATGGCCGGGTGGAGACACGTCCGATCAAGGGAACGCGGCCCAGACATGAAGATCCGGTATTGGATGCGCAGGCGCGGGAGGCTCTGCGTAACAGCGACAAGGATCGAGCCGAGAACGTGATGATCGTCGATCTGATGCGCAACGACCTGGGCAAGAGCTGCCGTATCGGCAGTGTGCGGACCAGCGAGCTGTTCAACGTGGAGACGTTCGCCTGCGTGCACCATTTGGTGAGCGCGGTGACCGGCGAGCTGGCCGAAGGCGTCACCGCGGCCGATCTGCTGCGCGGCTGCCTGCCGGGCGGGTCCATTACCGGAGCGCCCAAGCGGCGCGCGATGGAGATCATTCGCGAGCTGGAGCCGCAGCCGCGAGGGGTGTACTGCGGCGCCATAGGCTATTTAGGCTACGACGGCAGCATGGATACCAGTATCGCGATCCGCACGGCGGTCTGTGCACAGGGGCGGGCCACTTATTGGGCTGGCGGCGGACTGGTGGCGGATTCGACGGCGGCGGCAGAGTTTGCCGAAATACACGACAAGGCCGCCGCCTTCCTGCGTATGATCGCCGCCAGCCGGGGCTGACGCGAAGCGGCTCACGCGGCAGCGAGCAGGCGCGCGAAGGCGAGCAACTGCTCTTGCTCTTTCTGAACCTCGCGGGCAATGGCCTCGAGCTGTGCATGGGGGACTTCGGGCAGCACGCGGCGCTCGGGCAGTTCACTCAGGCCGCTGCGGCTCCAATCGATGCAGACGCGAACGACACTGACCAGGCGTGCATAAGGGCCCTTATAGTCCGGTTCTCGGCAGTGTGCGGCTACCTGCACCAACGGCGCCGGCAGATTCCACTCCCGCAGCAGAAGCGCGCCAGCCTCGTACTGATCGCAGCCGATTCGGCTTTGGCACAGCACCCGCAGCGACAGCTCGGGGCGCTGGCCTGCCAGCCGCAGCACGGACGCCATCTCCTCGGGTAGCGCGTGCACTAACAGCAACAAGCCGATGTTGTGCAACAGACCGCCCAGGTAGGCGGCCTCGCTGCCTTCCTCTACGGGAACATGCCTGCTAAGCCGCATGGCGGCGAACGCGCTGACCAGGGCGTGCTGCCAGTAGCGAGCCGGGCGGAAGGGGCGGCAGCGGGATGCGTCGAACTGGTTGGCGAGCAGCAGCGAGGCGACCAGCACCCGCACCCTGTTCAGTCCCAGCCTGGCGATGGCTTCGTCAATGGCATAGATAGGGTTGCGGTGCCGGAAGAAGACGGAGTTCGCCATCGCGATGATGCGGGCACACAATCCTGGTTCTTTCGCAAGCAGGGAAGCGATGTCGCCGGTATTGGGTTCCTGCTCGTTGACCGCAAGCATGATCTGATGCGCTACGTACGGTAGCGGCGGCAGCGTTTCGGTGAAGAGCAGGTCTTGTCGGAGCATATTAGAGTTCCAGTAGCCGGAGACCTGGGCGGCATTGTAGCCGGAATTGCCCCAAGGCAGTGTTCATACTGCAGCATTGCTTGACTAAGGTGCATCAAATGCCTATCGTGCTTGGTTATGGTTCGCATTGGATGGGCGGAAAACGTTTTTATTACAACGGCTTGGGATCTCCTTGCAGTTGTTGCGCGATAACTTTTCGGCGGCCGATATCCGATGCGCTGCACGGACGGTGGGCCGGGTCCATCCGTGGAGGAAGTGGCTGAATGAGCGAAGCTCGGATCATCAAGAAGTACCCCAATCGTCGTTTGTACGATACGGCGATCAGCAGCTACATCACCCTGGCCGACGTCAAGACTCTGGTTATCGATGGCGTGGACTTTCAGGTCATCGATGCCAAGACCAAAGCGGATCTCACCCGCAGCATTCTGTTGCAGATCATCGCCGAAGAGGAGGAGGGCGGCGAGCCCATCTTCAGCAGCGACTTGCTGGCGCGAATCATTCGCTCTTATGGCGGCAGCGAGCAGAATATGCTCACCAGCTATCTGGAAAAGAGCATGGAACTGTGGCTGGAGCAGCAGCGTGTCTTCCGCGAACGCACCCGCAGCCTGATGGATAGCAGCCCCATCGGCATGCTTACGCAGTTTGCGGAGCGTAACCTCGCCATGTGGCAGGCGATGAGCGGGATGGCGAATCTGGGCGGAGAGAAGGAGCGGCGCAGCGGCAAGAACGCGGGCCGTGGCGAGGAGCGATCCTCTGGCTCTTCGTCCAGACGAGGCAGTCGCGGCGATTAGAGCCGGGCGCGGCCGGCACGCCTGGAGGGTGTGCTCCGGCAGCATGCGGAACTTTCTTGCTTGGAACCCAGGCGTACCGCGACCTCGGCCAATCGCTACGCTTGGGGCGCCGCTTCCCGCCTTTAGGAGATGTCGACAATCGTCCTGCGCCTGTGCGGCGCGGCCTCTGCATGTAATTCCCTCCTGGAATCGGATATCAGTGCCTCTAAATATGACCATGGTGCGCCTGCAAAAGGTCTGCGAGCGTTGCGGCTGGGCAAGGCTCTGCGGTTGTTCCCTGTGAGGCGCGAGCCGTACCGCCCTGCTTCTAACAGGCCTTGCCGTTCGTCTCTGGCAGCGGCCTCGGTCGTATTGGCGTCATGGAACGTGTAGACGTGTACGACGAAGTGGTGCCGTCGCTCTAGAAACGCGCAGCCAGCTGCGGCGCACAGGCACCACCGGCTCGTGTTGAAGGCTTCGTGGCAGCGCGGTTTGCGTCGGTTCTGGCCTGCCGTTCAGGGCGCTGACTGCCGAAATCGCGACCGTTGTCGCAGTGCACCATGTTGACAGTCGCTGACAGGCCTACCTAATATGCACGCCTCGTTATGGTGCACTGCATCGAAAGTTACTGCTTATATACAACGTCGGACAATGATGTTCGTCGCCGAGCGAGGGATTATCTCGCGACCCATCCTGCCGAACTTCCAGAGAGGATGAAACATGGCGAATAGAGTGGCATTGGTTACGGGCGGAAACGGTGGCATCGGCACCGAGATCTGCAAGCAATTGGCGGCTGCCGGCTATCGTGTGGTGACCACGTGCGTGGACGCCGAGCGCGAGAACATCGCTCAGTGGCAGCGCGACCGTCGCGAAGAAGGCTTCGAAATTGGCTATGTTGAGGCGGACGTCGCCAATTATGACGCTTGCGTCGAGATGGCCAAGAAGGTCGAGGCCGAGTACGGTCCCGTCGACGTTCTGGTGAATGCCGCAGGGATCACCCGCGATGCGTTCCTGCACAAGATGGAGCGCGAGAACTGGGATACGTTGATCAACGTCAACCTCAACAGCGTGTTCAACGTTACCCGCCAGTTCATCAACGGCATGCGCGAGCGCGGTTTCGGGCGCATCATCAACATCTCCTCCGTCAACGGCCAGACCGGCCAGTTCGGCCAGACCAACTATTCGGCGGCCAAGGCCGGTATTCATGGCTTCTCCATGGCTTTGGCCAAGGAAGGGGCGCGCAAGGGCATCACCGCCAACACGATTTCGCCCGGATACATCGACACGGCGATGACGGCTGCGATTCCGGAAGAGGTGCGCGAAGGAATCGTCGCCCAGATTCCGGCTGGCCGCATGGGCACGCCGGCCGACATCGCCCGAGTGGTCGTGTTCCTGGCGGCGGATGAGGCCGATTACATCAACGGTGCGAACATTCCTGTAAACGGCGCGCTGTTCACTAGCTTCTAAAGTATCGAGCGAGCGCGGCGGCGCAGCTCTTGCGCCGCCGCACCGTGTCGGCCGCGTTTCGCCGTTTTATCGCGCGTTAGCTATCTCCGTTACGTTTTTCCCAGTCTCTCCATCGGTGCCGAACGTTTCGTGAAGGGCGTCGTTAAGGACGTTTTTATTCCCGCAAGCAATTGCGTGGCGGGGCCGTTAGGATGTGGGATTTGCTGCGGCCTGGAGGTGGAAATTGTTGCGCCGTCCGTGCTCGGATAAGGGTCAGCGCTGGCGAGATTGACAGGTCTGTCTACTTGGCATATTCTGCTGCAAAGCAGCATGAAACAGGCAAAAAAAATGGGAGTCCTTGTTGGAACTCCCCGGCAGGTCAGGCGCTCTTCTTATTGTTGTGTTGTTGCTTGGTTATTATTCCCCAACGGGGTGGAGCGCTTGGGTCGGCTTCCTATTGTTATTAGTTGAAGCCTTATTCCTCTCTCTCTCCTCCTGGTGGTGCTTTTGGCACCGTCATCTGCCTTGCAGCAGTTCCGAATGTTCCGGTCCCTGCGGCAGTTGATAAGACTGCATTTTATATAGCGTGTATTACTTGGCAAGCACTTTCGATGCTGCGACGCAGCAGTTCGGGGCGCGTAACCTCGTATCAGCAAGCGTTTTTTTACTGCTGTATGCGCAGCCAATCGATCATGGCCGGGTACAGTTCACGCCTTGCCAGACCGGTTACAAACACTCCTAGATGCCCCCCTTTGAAACCGTATTCCTGATATGGGCCGTTTACGTAGCGCCCGAGAGCACGCGCCGCCTCTGGCGGCACCAAGTGATCGGCTTCGGCATAAATATTGAAAACGGGCATGGTGAGGTTGCGCAGATCTACCTTTCTTCCGCCCAGCTCGATCTGCCCCTTGATCAGGCCGTTCTCCTGATAGAAGTGCTTGAGATATTCCCGGTAGGCTTCTCCCGCCTGATCCGGACTGTCATACATCCAACGTTCCATGCGCAGAAACTCGCGCAGCGCGGCGGGGTTGCCCGCCAGCTCGGCCATGTCCAGGTAACGCTGCGACAGTAGCCGGTAGGGCTTGAGGCCGACGAACAGCGTATTGAGCAGGTCTGCCGAGATGTTGCCGAAAGTATCGACCAGGGCGTCGGCGTCCACATAGCGGGCCAGTTGAGCCAGCGTCGCCTCGCCGGCATGGAAGTCGACCGGCGTGACGAGGCTGATTACCCGTCCTATACGCTGCGGGTGCAGCGCCGCGAAGCACAGCGCGAACACCCCGCCTTGGCATACTCCCAGCAGATCCACAGCTTGCTGCGGATGACGCTTGGCGATCGTCCTGACACAGCGCCCCAAGTAGCCGTTGATGTAATCGTCCAGGGTCAGGAAACGATCCACCGACTCAGGCGTTCCCCAATCGAGCAAGTAGACGCTGAAGCCGCCGTCTATCAGCGCGCGTATCAGCGAGCGCTCCGGCTGCAGGTCGAGAATATACGGGCGGTTGATGAGAGAGTAGACAATCAGCAGCGGCGGTCCGTCGTTCGCCCCAGGACCTGCGTAGTGATACAGCACTGCGTTATCTTCCCGGTACACGGGCGAGCGCGGATTGCCCGCCAGCGTTACTGGCTGCAGTTCGCGCGCTTGCTCCAGCACCTGCCACAGGCGAGAGCTGATGTCGGCAATTTCGGCCGAAAGATCCAGGATTTCGTTGTTCATGCGTTTGGTTCGCGCTGCGCGCGCAGCTCGTCGAGTTCGCGCCGTAGCGCACGAACCTCATCCTTGAGCTGGCGAATCTCGTCGGGATCGAACTCTTCGGCGAGCGCGAACTGACGACGACGAATATCGTGCAACCGGCGCTGAGTGCTTTCTATGTCTTCGCGAGTAGGGAGATTGAAGTGCTTGAGGATGTCCTCAATCACAGTTTGACACGCACGCATTACCGCACCGCCAGCATTGGTCACGCGGCCCAGGCTGCGTGCGTAGTCGTCGCTGGCGAGAAACCTCTCATGCGCCTCTTCGGCAGCCTCCAGCGCAGCCATGTGCATGGCGCGCCAGCCGGTTCCTGCGGGTAAGCCCTGCATCCGCTCTCCTACCGCGGCGAGCGTCTGTTCGGCAAGGCGTGTAAGCAACGCGATGTGCTCTTGCTGTGCAAGGCTGAATTCCTGTAAGGCAGCGGCTGCCGCTTGCAGGCGTTGTTGCTGTGCCTGGGCCGGCCCCAGCGGCGGCAGCGAGAATGGCAGCGGCGACAGCGTGCCATCTGTCATCGATGCCTGCAGGATCTGCAATTGTTTCGCGGCTGCGGTCAGCAGCTCCAACAAGGATGTGAGCGGGGTGGGCTGCTCTCGGGCTCGCTCCAGGGCCTCGTCGAATGCCGCCCGTAGCTGCTCCACGAGTTTTTCTGGCGTTGCCTCGCCGGTAGCGGCATTGGCGAACTCGCGCAGCGGAGCGGTGAAAAGGCTGGTGTCCGCCAGCAGGCGCCAGCCCGATTCGATGGCGTCGCCGAGGATAGAGAATGCGGCCCGATGCGCGGAGTTTTCACTCTTCAAAGCTCATCATTCCTCGCCTTAGAAACTAGACTGCCGGGGATCCTTCTCTAGCTGTTGCCGGGCCGTCCCTGGCGGCCAGCTTCCGTTGCTGGCGTGTGTTTCGATTCGCTGTCCGCTCGCGCAGCGGCGCAGGATGCATGGGACGAAGCGCCCCTCTGCTCGAAACGAAAGCGAAACAATGGCCCTCCAAGTCTAGCGTGTATGCTGCCCGAATGTCGCGTTGGGCGCTGTGCGCTCGCGCACCGGATTCACGGAGCCTGGCGACTGCGGGTCTCGGCGCGCAGCTGCTCGGCGCGCGCCGAGGCACGCGCCGCCAGCAGCTGATCGGCGTGACGATCGTTGCTTACCTGATCGAGCTGGGCCAGTGCCGACCGTAGCTCGCCCTGCAGATAGTAGTATTCGGCCATGGCCAGACGAGCCTCGGCGGAGCGTCCCGCGCCGCTGGCCGCCTGCGCAAGCAGCCAGTAATAGCGTGGCGTGGCGGTCATGCGGCTCAGGCCCCTGGCAAGCAGCTGGCGCGCCTGCTCGTGGCGATCGGTAGCCAGCAGTGCTTCGGCAAAGCGTAAATGCACGGCTTCGTGCTGTGGATACAAAGCGTGCGCCAGCTGGAAGCGCTGGAGTGCCTTGTCGCTATTGCCGGCGCGCAGATCCAGCTCGGCACGCGCCAGCAGAAGGTGGACGTCTTCTCCGTAATCCCGAAGCAGGCCATCGAGCAGCTCGGCGGCTTCAGGGAACTGCCCTGTAGCGGTCAGTCCCAGGGCCAGCCCGTAACGGATGCTGGGATTTTGCGCCGCCTCGGGCGCGACGCCGCGGAAAAAGGCCACCGCTTCGTCCGGGCTGCGGCTGTTGAGTACCCGTAGCCGCGCCTGCATAAAGCCGAAGCTGTCGCTCTCGAAAACCTCGCCTTCGCCCAGCTCGCCGGCCCGGGCGTAGGTGTCGGCGACACGATTGGCGGTCAGCGGGTGGGTGCTCAGCCACTCCGGAGGCTGGCCTCGGTAGCGGCTTTCCTGTAACAGGCGCTCGAAAAAGCGCGGCATGCCTTGCGGGTCGAGCCCGGCCGCCCTGAGAATGCGCATGCCGATCCGGTCGGCTTCATGCTCGTGTTCGCGGGAGAAGTTCAACTGCTGCTGGATGGAGCCGGCAACGCCCGCCATTGCCGCCGCGCTGCCGGCCTCGGGATCCTGGCTGGCGATGATGATGGAGGCGAGCAGCATGGCCACGGTGCGCGTGCTCACGCGTTGCGACTCGATCAGCCCGCGCGCGATATGGCGCTGCGTGACGTGAGCGATTTCATGCGCGAGCACACCCGCCACCTCGCTCTCCGAGCGCGCGGCGAGGATCAGGCCGGTGTTGACGCCGATGTGGCCGCCGGGCATGGCGAACGCGTTAATGGCCGGGTGATTGACAACGAAGAAGTTGAATTCCTGCTCCGGCGTCCCGCTGTAGGAGGCCAGGCGCTGGCCGAGATCGCGCAGGTACGCGTTGATTTCGTCGTCTGCGAGCAGCGGCAGGCGCAGCCGTACCTCGCGCATCATTTGCTGGCCGAGTTCGCGCTCTTGCGCTAGCGAGAAGTGCTGGTCGATCGGGTCGCCCATCTCAGGCAACCGGATCGGATCGGCTGCCGCGACGGAGATTGTCAGCGCGAGCATGCAGGCGATCGCGATGGTGAGCGGGCGATTGTGAAAGTTCAAGGACACCTCTTCTGGGGGCAGGCTTTAATCTATTATGACCGCTGTCCGGGCAAGGTGTTCCTGAGTATACCGTTCGCTGTCGAGCCCAAGGACATGCATTGGCTGTAGGGGCGAGCCGCAGTGCGCCATCGCATCGGTGCCGGGCGTCGCTTTGACAGGGGTGCTCGTTTATGGACCCAAAGCAGGAGAAGGAACTGCTGGGGCTGTTCCGGCGCCTGTCCGCGGAGCAGCGGGCGGCATTGGTGGAGAAACTGCGCGAGGCGGTGCCCAAAGAGCCCGATCCAGGACGGGCTAGGGTGGGCGACGAGAGCGTAGTGGCGGCCCTGCGGCGTCTGTGCCGCCGTTATCCGGCGCTGGACCGGCGCCGGCTGATCGCTGCCAGCGCCGATTTGCTCGCGGCGCACATGCTGCATGACAGGCCGGCAGCCGAGGTGATTACCGAGCTCGAAGCGCTGTTCCTCGCTCATTACTTGAAGACGACCGGCGCGGCGAAGTAGGCGCACAGGGCGCCCATGCTCCGGTCTGCGCGACGATGAGCGTTCCGCCCACACCGAGGCTCTTGCTACCGGCCAACGAGCTCGCCGCTGCGGGATTCTATGTTGCGGGTCAAGGGATCTGAGGCGCAGCGTCGGTGCGATTTTTCATTGCGCGGCAGGCAGTCCGCCGGAAGCGTTCCCCTGACCGCGAAAGGCCTTTTCTGCCGCAGTCAAGTAGCCCAAGATTCGCGGCCGGGCGCGCTTCCACACAGAGGCTTGCCCACCGGCCTGTGCGAGTGCCCCCAAGGCTTGCTTCGCTGCTACAGCGTCTCGGTTGCGTAGTCCGCCAGGCGCGAGCGCTCGCCCCGCTGCAAGGTGATGTGCCCGCCATGGCGCCAGCCCTTGAAGCGGTCCACCACATAGGTAAGGCCTGAGCTGGTTTCGGTGAGATAGGGGGTATCGATCTGGGCGATATTGCCCATGCAGACGACTTTGGTTCCGGGGCCGGCGCGCGTGATCAGCGCTTTCATCTGCTTGGCGGTGAGGTTCTGGGCCTCGTCAAGAATGATATAGCGGTTGAGGAAGGTGCGTCCGCGCATGAAGTTCAGTGAGCGGATCTTGACTCGGCTTTGGAGGATGTCCAGGCTGGCCGCTCGCCCCCAGTCGCCGCCCACGTCGGTTTGCGTGAGCACCTCCAGGTTGTCCATCAGCGCGCCCATCCACGGCCCCATCTTCTCTTCCTCGGTTCCGGGGAGGAAGCCGATGTCCTCGCCCAGCGAGATGGTGGCCCGCGTCATGATGATTTCGCGATAGCGGCGCGTGTCCATGGTTTGCGCCAGGCCGGCAGCGAGCGTGAGCAAGGTCTTGCCGGTGCCGGCCGCACCGAGCAGGCTTACGAAGTCCAGGCTGGGATCCAGCAGCAAGTTAAGAGCGAAATTCTGCTCGCGGTTGCGCGCCCGTACGCCCCACACGGCGGTGTCTTCGCGGGTATAGTCCGCGACGGCGACGACCAGCGCATGGTCGGCTGCCAGGGCGCGGACTATGCCGGTGAACTCCTCGTCCTCGGTATAAAGGCACTGGTTGAGGTGCCAGTCCGCATCCCCCGGGCGCGGCAGGCGCACGCAGCGGCGGCCTTCCTGAGGCGCTTCGTCGCGGGCTTGCGCCCACACGGCACGGGGAATGACAGCCGAGCCGCTGTAGAGCAGATCCAGGTCGTCGATGACCTGGTCGCTGTAATAGTCTTCGGCGTGCAGCCCCAGCACGGTGGCGCGGATGCGCAGGTTGATGTCCTTGGAGACCAGTGTGACTTTGGCGTCGGGGTAAGACTGCTGCAGGGCCTGCGCAGCCTCCAGTACCCCCCGCGCCCCCCCGGCCAGGTCGAAGAAGACTCGGCCATGCCCGCGATCGCTCAAGGGCAGGCCGCGCTCTATGTCCGCGCGGCTGGCCCCCGCGAGCAGCTGGTCGAGAAAGCGGCTGGCCTGGCGCACGTTGCGCGCCTCCTCGGAAATGCCGCGATTTGCGCGATCCAGCTGCTCCAATACCGCCATGGGCAGATGCAGGTCATGGTCCTTGAAGCGGAACAAGGCGCTGGGGTCGTGCATCAACACTGTGGCGTCGAGCACGAATAACCGCTTATCCGCTCTGCGTTCCTTCCCCATGGTGCGTTTGCCGTGCTCTTAGCCCGCCAGTTGGCGTACTGCCGCCAGTACCTCGTCTACGTGTCCTTTGACCTTTACTTTGCGCCACTCCTGGCGCAATACACCCTCGCGGTCGATCAGAAACGTACTGCGTTCGATGCCCATCACTTGGCGGCCGTACATGTTCTTTTGCTTGATTACGTCGAACAGCTTGCATACCTGCTCGTCGGTGTCGGCCAGCAGGTCGAAGGGGAACTCGAACTTGGCCTTGAAGTTCTCCTGCGCTCTGAGGGTGTCGCGCGAGATGCCCAGGATTACCGTACCGAGCCGGCTGAATTCGGCATGGGCATCGCGAAAATCCTGCCCTTCCTGGCTGCAGCCCGGCGTGTTGGCTTTCGGATAAAAGAACAGCACGACGTTGCTGCCTCGCAGATCGGACAGCTTCACTTGCTTGTCGCCGGTCGCGAGCACGCTGAATTCCGGCACCGGGGCGCCGATCTGTATACCGCTCATAAGAATACGCTCTCCTCAGCCTCTGACAGGTTCCATGATCGCGTCCAGGTTCAGCTGGTCGCAGAAGTCCATGAACTCTTCCCGCAGCGCGGCGATATGGGTGCCGGCGGGAACGTCTATGGTCATCTGCACCGAGAACATCGGCGTGCCGGTATGAGCGGCGGCGTAGCTGGCTGTTGCCAGGTCGCGAATATTGATCTCGCGCTTGGCGAAGAAGTTGGCCAGCTGGTGCACGATGCCCGGATGATCGACAGCGACCACTTCCACCGCGTAGGGCAGCATGGCTGCACGCTGGGGCGGCAGCTGCGTGCGCTTGCTGTTGAGCAGCAAGCCCAGGCGCCGCGCCAGCGGCGGCAGGCAGCTCTCGAGCTTGGCGAGCTCGTTCCATTTGCCCGACGCCAGCAGAATGATGGCGAAGTCGCCTCCGAGTACGGTCATCCGGCTGTCCTCGATATTGCAGCCGGTTTCTGCGATCACTCGCGAGAGGTCGTTGACGATGCCAGGGCGATCCTCGCCCAGTGCCGTGATCACGAGCAGATTCTGCATTGTTGGTTACCCCGAGCGCGGTGTAACGCCGAAGTTTAACAACCTTCCTGGTTCGCCACAGCCCCCGGTCTCCGCGGGCCGCCTTTGTATTTTTTGCGCCGCGGGCGCCATGCGCGCGGTCGCGCCAGGCTGTGCCCGCTATTGGTTGTACGGGCTTCCCTTGTCAGGCTCTCGCCACGCAAGTAGTATGCAACTTCGCCATTTTTGCTAGTGAGGAAGGTCATGTTCCACGGCAGCATGGTCGCCCTGGTTACCCCGATGCGTCCGGACGGCAAGGTGGACTACGATGCCCTGGCCCGTCTGGTCGATTTTCACGTCGACAACGGTACCGACGCCATCGTTGCCGTCGGTACCACCGGCGAGTCCGCCACGCTCGATTACGAGGAGCATTTCGAGGTAATGAAACGTACCGTCGAGTTCGCGCGCGGCCGTGTGCCCGTAATCGGCGGTACCGGTGCGAACTCCACGTGGGAAGCGATCAAACTCACTCGTTATGCGATGGAATGCGGTTGCGATGCGGCGTTGCTGGTCACGCCGTATTACAACAAGCCAACCCAGGAGGGGCTTTATCAGCATTTCAAAGCGGTTGCCGATGCGGTACCGATTCCGCAGATTCTCTACAACGTGCCCGGCCGCACCGCCTGCGATCTGCTGCCCGAGACGGTGGAGAGGCTGGCGGCCATCGCCAACATCGTCGGCATCAAGGAAGCTTACGGCACGGTTGCCAGGGCGCGCGAAGTCATCGATCGCTGCGGCGATAAGCTGGATGTCTACAGCGGGGATGACGGCGTCGCTCGCGAGATCATCCTCGCCGGTGGACGCGGCGTCATTTCCGTGACCGCGAATGTCGCTCCGCGCCTGATGCACGAGATGTGCGCCGCGGCTTTGCGCGGCGACACCGCCGAGGCCGAGCGGCTGGACGCCAAGCTGGCGGGCCTGCATAAGGCGCTGTTCGTGGAGTCGAACCCCATCCCGGTGAAGTGGGCGCTGCAGCAGATGGGCCTGATCGAGGGCGGCATACGCCTGCCGATGACGCCGCTGGCGGCCCAGTTCCATGACACGGTACGGCAGGCTATGCAGCTTGCCGAGGTAATTTGATACTTCGATGCAACCACATCGCCTTGTCGCGCTGGCGCTGACTACCGTACTGGCCATCGGCGTCGGCGGCTGCTCGGTGTTTCGCGGACCGCCCGATCCGGCCGAGGAGCGGGCGGCCGAGTTGCGCCGACCGCCGGATCTTCGCGCTAGCGTGGCGCAGGAGGCGGCAGCGCCGGAGCCGGCGGACGATGGGCCGCGCGGCCGTATTGCCCGGGCCGAGGACGGTCGCCCGCAGTTGCTGATCGGCGGCACGTTCTTTCAGTCCTGGCGGTTGGTCGGGCTGGCGCTGGACCGGGCCGGCTTCACGGTCGAGGACAGGGATCGTAGCCGCGGCGATTACTACATCCGCTACGACTCCAGGGCGGCCACCGGCGCGCCCGAGCGTGGGTTCTTCTCGCGCATGGCTTTCTGGCGGGATGAGGAGCCGGATAGCTTGCAGCCTTATGTTGTCAATCTTCGCCATGAGGGAGCGGTCACTCGAGTGACTGTCGCTACCGAGGCGGGTGAGGCGGCAGCGCCGGAAATTGCCGAGCAAATTCTCGGTTTGATCAACGAGCACCTGCGGTAGAATTGTTCTGCCTCGCGCGCCGTTCGTCGGCGCGCTTCTTTTACACCACTGACTGCGAGAGACCATGTTGCGCCTACGTGGTAAGCCCGCCCTTTCCGAGTTCCGTCTCCAGAAGCTGCTGAGCGCCGTGCGCGAGCAAGTTGCAAGCGTGACGGCAATCGGCACTGCCTATGTTCATTTCGTCGATCTGGAGCAGACGCTGAGCGACGAGCAGCTGAAAGTGCTGGAGCGGCTGCTCGATTACGGCCCTAATTTGCCCCCGCAGCTGGCGGATGGGGAGCTGTTCCTGGTTACGCCGCGCGCAGGCACCTTGTCGCCCTGGTCCAGCAAGGCGACCGATATCGCCCACAACTGCGGGCTGACGGCGGTGCGCCGCATCGAGCGCGGGGTGGCGTACTGGTTGCAAAGCGCTGAGCCCCTCCACGCAGAGGATATTGCTCGCATCAAACCCCTGCTGCATGACCGCATGACCGAGTGCGTCTGGCGCAGCATGGACGATGCCGAAGGGTTGTTCGTGCAGGCGCAGCCGGCACCGCTGGAGGTGATCGACATCCTCGGCGGCGGCCGTGCCGCGCTGGAGCGGGCGGATCGCGAGCTGGGCTTGGCGCTGGCGGACGACGAGATCGACTACCTGCTGGAGAACTACCAGCAGCTTGGCCGCAACCCCACCGATGTCGAGCTGATGATGTTCGCCCAGGCGAACTCGGAGCACTGCCGGCACAAGATTTTCAACGCCGACTGGATCATAGACGGCAAGCGGCAGGATAAGTCGCTGTTTGCCATGATCCGCAACACCTATAACCAGCGTCCCGAAGGGGTGCTGTCCGCGTATTCGGACAATGCCGCCGTGGCGGAAGGGTACCCGGCGGAGCGCTTCTTCGCCGACCCCCGCAGTGGCGTGTACTCCGCCCGGCGCGAGCCTGCCCACTTGGTGATGAAGGTGGAGACGCACAACCACCCCACCGCCATTTCGCCTTATGCCGGAGCCGCAACCGGTGCCGGCGGTGAGATTCGCGACGAGGGGGCGACCGGCCGCGGTGCCAAGCCCAAGGCGGGCCTGGCCGGCTTCTCGGTGTCCAACCTGCGGATTCCAGGCTTTGAGCAGCCCTGGGAGGTCGACTACGGGCGGCCTGATCGAATCGCATCGGCGCTGCAGATCATGCTCGATGGCCCGATCGGCGCGGCCGCCTACAACAACGAGTTCGGACGGCCGAACCTGCTGGGCTACTTCCGCACCTTCGAGCAACGGGTGCCGGGCCCTGAGGGCGACGAGGTTCGCGGTTACCACAAGCCCATCATGATTGCCGGCGGCGTAGGCAATATCCGCGAGCAGCATATCGAGAAGGACGATGTGCCGCCGGGCGCACCGGTGGTGGTGCTGGGCGGTCCGGCCATGCTGATCGGCTTGGGCGGCGGCGCGGCCTCGTCCATGGCTACCGGCGTGGGCGACGCCGAGCTCGATTTCGCCTCGGTTCAGCGCAGCAATCCGGAAATGGAGCGGCGCTGCCAGCAGGTGATCGATGCCTGCTGGGCCTTGGGCGAGGATAACCCCATCCACTCGATACACGACGTCGGGGCCGGCGGCCTGTCGAACGCCGTGCCGGAGATCCTCGACGACAGCGGGCGCGGCGGGCGCATCGAGCTGCGGGCCGTGCCCAGCGACGATCCGTCCATGTCGCCCATGCAGATCTGGAGCAACGAGTCGCAGGAGCGCTACGTGCTGGCGTTGCGCCCCGACAAGCTGGATGACTTCGCGGCCTTGTGCGAGCGCGAGCGCTGCCCGTTTGCGGTGATCGGCGAAGCCACGGAAGACCGCCAGCTCATCGTAGGCGACGCGCTGTTCGACAACACCCCGGTCGATTTGCCCATGGAGGTGTTGCTCGGCAAGCCGCCCAAGATGCTCCGGGACGTGCGGCATCGCCCCTTCGCCAAGCCGGAGATCGATCTCACCGCCGTCGATATGACGGAGGCGGCGTATCGTGTTTTGCGCTTGCCCGCGGTGGCGGCGAAGAACTTCCTGATCACCATAGGCGATCGCAGCGTCGGCGGGCTGGTCGCGCGCGATCAGATGGTAGGGCCCTGGCAGGTGCCGGTGGCCGACTGCGCCGTGACCGTTGCCGACTTCCAGGGTTACACCGGCGAAGCCATGTCCATGGGCGAGCGTACCCCGGCCGCTATCCTGCATGCGCCGGCGTCCGGACGCATGGCGGTGGGCGAAGCGCTGACCAATATAGCGGCGGCCGATATCGGCGATATCCGCAAAGTGAACCTCTCCGCCAACTGGATGGCTGCGGCGGGACATCCCGGCGAGGATGCCGCATTGTTCGACACGGTGCGCGCCGTCGGCATGGAGCTGTGCCCGCAGCTGGGCATCGCGATTCCCGTTGGCAAGGACTCGCTGTCCATGAAGACGGTGTGGAACGAGGGTGACGAGACCAAGAGCGTCACGGCGCCGCTGTCGCTCATCGTTTCCGCGTTCGCGGCGGTGGAAGATGCGCGTCGCACGCTGACCCCCTTGCTGCAGCGGGACGGCGAGACCGATCTGATCCTCATCGATCTCGGCAAGGGCGCCAATCGCCTGGGTGCCAGTGCGCTGGCCCAGGTGTACGGCCAGATCGGCCATCACCCTGCTGATCTGGACGACCCCCGCGCGCTGGTGGCGTTTTTCAACCTCATCCAGTCGCTCAATCGCGACGGACTGCTGCTCGCCTATCACGATCGCAGCGATGGCGGACTGTTCGTCACGCTGGCGGAGATGGCCTTTGCCACACATTGCGGACTGGACGTCAACCTGGATTCGCTGGGCGATGTGCTGCCAGCCTTGTTCAACGAAGAACTGGGCGCCGTGATACAGGTGCGTCGCAAGGATCGCGCGCAGGTGCTCGAGCGACTGCGTGGCGCAGGGCTGGGCCACTGCAGCCATGTGGTGGGCACGTTGCGCGACGACGACCGCATCGTTATCGGCCAGCATGGCGTCGAGCTGCTCAACGAGTCGCGCATCGAGCTGCAGCGCGCCTGGAGCGAAACCAGTTATCGCATGCAGGCGCTGCGCGACAATCCGGATTGCGCCCGCGAGGAGTACGATGCGCTGCTCGACGCTGCCGATCCCGGCCTGCACGCGCAGCTCACCTTCGATCCTTCCGAGGACGTTGCCGCGCCGTTCGTCGCTCGCGGCGCTCGCCCGCGCGTAGCCATCCTGCGCGAGCAGGGGGTGAACGGCCAGGTGGAGATGGCAGCGGCCTTCGATCGCGCCGGTTTTGAGGCGGTAGACGTGCACATGAGCGACATCATCGCCGGGCGCGTCAGCCTGAAGGACTTCAAGGGCTTGGCCGCTTGCGGCGGCTTCTCCTACGGCGACGTTCTAGGCGCGGGCGGCGGCTGGGCCAAGTCGGTGCTGTTCAATGCCCGGGCGCGGGACGATTTCGAGGCCTTCTTCCAGCGGCCGGACTCCTTCGGGCTGGGTGTCTGCAACGGCTGCCAGATGCTCTCGACATTGGCCGAGCTGATTCCGGGCACGGAACTGTGGCCCCGGTTCGTGCGCAACCGTTCCGAGCAGTTCGAGGCACGCTTGTCCCTGGTCGAGGTGCTGCCCTCGCCGTCGTTGTTCTTCGCCGGCATGGCCGGTTCGCGCATGCCTATCGCGGTGGCGCATGGGGAGGGGCGAGCCGAGTTCGGCAACGAGGCCGGTGCCGAGGCTGCGCTACGGGCCGGCGTGGTGAGCCTGCGTTATGTCGATACGTATGGCCGACCCGCCGAGACGTATCCGTTCAACCCCAACGGCTCGCCGCTGGGCATCACCGGTCTGACCAACGCCGATGGCCGCTTCACAATCGCCATGCCGCACCCGGAGCGTCTTTTCCGCGCCATCCAGCACTCCTGGCACCCGCCGGAGTGGGGCGAGGAGGGGCCATGGTTGCGTATGTTCCGTAATGCCAGAGCCTGGCTGGGATAGTTTCCGATCCCAGCCGCGAGCTGCTACCTTTTTTCGGGAAAGCGATTCCGTGCGCCGGGGTACAGAGACTCTTGAGGAGAGAGCGTAGTTAGGGAGAACGCTGCGATGACACAGGTAGTGGACTGGTT
The DNA here is from genome assembly GCA_964460035.1 of uncultured Alkalilimnicola sp. Classification (GTDB taxonomy): domain Bacteria; phylum Pseudomonadota; class Gammaproteobacteria; order Nitrococcales; family AK92; genus CAYWPG01. Next base: position 4,088 of record CAYWPG010000006.1, on the reverse strand, counting down.
GCAGCGGCGGGCTTGGTTGACGCCGGACAAAACCGCCCTGGTGGATGCCGCCGACGGCCGGCGCATCAGCTTCAACGAGTGGAATCGCAGCGCCAATCGTACCGCACGCTTTCTATCCGCACGGGCGAACATAGGACGCGGCGACAGGGTGGCGGTGCTTGCCGGTAACTGCATCGAGTACCTGGACATCTGGTTCGCCTGCCAGAAACTCGGCGCCATTCTGCAAAATCTGAACTGGCGGCTCAGCGTTCAGGAATTGGCCCAGTTGCTCGCCGACGCCGCGCCCAAGGTGCTGATCTACGGCGAAGAGTTCCGGAGTGTAGTGCGCGCGCTGCGAGGCGGGGCAGCCAGCAGCTCCATCGACGGATTCATCGCGTTGGGCGCGCCGGATTATTCCGACGATACCGCGTTCGCGGAGCGCGACGAGCATGGCGGCGAGTTCTGGCAATTGCCGCCGCTGAAGCCGGACGATCCCTGGGTGATTTGTTACACCGGAGGCAGTACGGGTCTGCCCAAGGGCGTTATTCTCACCCACGCCAATATCGCCTGGAACGCGGCGAACACGGTGCTCAGCTGGGGACTGAGCGGCGATGACAGCGCCATCCTCAACGCGCCTCTATTCCATACCGGCGGGCTGAACGTGTTCACTGCGCCGCTGGTGCAGGCAGGCGGGACGTCCGTAGTCTGCAAAGAATTCGACCCGGACCAGGTGTTCGATCTGATTGCCACTGGGCAGGCAAACCTCTTCTTCGGCGTTCCGACCATGTTCGTCGCCCTGCAAAATCATCCGCGCTGGGCGGACGCCGATTTCTCCGCCTTAAAGCTGGTCATCAGCGGCGGCGCCCCGTGTCCGCAACCGGTATTCGAGCGTTTCTGGGAGCGCGGAGTGGACTTCAAGACCGGCTACGGCCTCACCGAGGCTGGGCCCAACAACTTCTGGCTGCCGCCCGAGCAGGTACGCAGCAAGCCGGGGGCCGTGGGGTATCCGTTGCTCAATGTGGAGGTGCGCCTGATCGATGCCGAGGGCGCTCCGATAACCGAGCCCGATACGCCCGGCGAGCTGCTGATCCGCGGCGCGCATCGCACTCCGGGCTATTGGAACAACCCCGAGGCGACGGCCGCGGTCATAGATCCCGACGGTTGGCTGCACACCGGCGATTTGGCCAGCTTCGACGCCGACGGAGCATACACCATCGTGGGGCGGCGCAAGGACATGTTCATCTCCGGCGGCGAGAACGTTTATCCGGCCGAAGTGGAGAGCGTATTGCAGGGCCACCCGGCGGTGGCCGAGGTGGCCGTGGTGGGCGTGCCCGATGACCACTGGGGCGAGGTCGGCGTGGCTGTGGTGGCCAAGAAACCGGGAGCCGAGGTCGATGACGCCGACTTGCGAGCCTTCGTCCGCGAGCGGCTGGCCAAGTACAAGGTACCCAAGTCGGTGCGCTTCGTTGACGAACTGCCGCGCACCGGCCCGGGCAAGATCGACAAGCAGGCGCTGCGCGAGCAGCTGCTGTAAGTCCGGTGCCCCCCGGTGGGAGCACCATGGCTAGCTCCTCGGCCGGTGGTAAAGAGTCCTAAGTGAGAGCGGCACCCTCGCTGCGAATCCCTGCCCCACCTATGGCCTCTGGAAAAGCCTTTCGCGGTCAGGGGGCTGCTCCCACAAGGTGCGCCTAGCCGGCCTCTTCCAAGCGCCGCCGGCCCGCGTAATCGCGGGCGAACTGCCAAGCGACGCGCCCGCTGCGAGAGCCGCGGGCGAGAGCGAATCGCAGCGCCTCGGCGCGGATGCGCTCGGCTTCGCGCACTGTGTCGATGCCCAGCTGCTCCAGCCAGCCGGCAACGATCTCCAGATAAGCGTCCTGGCCGAACGGGTGAAACGACAGCCACAGCCCGAAGCGTTCCGATAGCGAGATTTTCTCTTCCACCGCCTCGCCGTGATGGATCTCGCCGCCCAATTGCCGCGTCTGCTCGTTCTCGCTCATGTATTCGGGCAGCAGGTGGCGGCGGTTAGAGGTTGCATAGATGAGCACGTTTGCGGGCGGAGCGCTGATGGAGCCGTCCAGTACGGCTTTTAGCGTCTTGTAGCTCGGATCGTCGGCTTCGAAGGAAAGGTCGTCGCTGAACAGGATGAAACGCTCGGGCCTGCCCTCCAGCTGCTCGACGATAGCAGGCAGTTCGGCCAGGTGCTGCTTGTCGACTTCGACCAGGCGCAGCCCCTGATCCGCGTACTCCGTCAGTAGCGCTTTGATCAAGGAAGACTTGCCGGTGCCGCGGGACCCCCATAGCAGCGCGTTGTTCGCCGGCAGACCTTTGAGGAACTGCAGGGTGTTACGCTCCAGCAGCTCTTTTTGCCTATCGATGTTATGCAGATCGCTCAAACGTATGCGCTGCGGTTGCTTCACCGCTTCCAGATAGGCGCGCTGTCCCAAATGGCGCCAACGAAAAGCGACGGCCTGCCAGTCGACGGGAGGCGGCGGCTCGGGGAGCAGCGCTTCCAGCTTGGCGACCAGCGTTTCGGCTCGACTTAGCAATGCGTTGAGTTTGTCCACTTCCACAATACTTGCTCCAGACCAGAGTCTGCCGCGATAGTACCAGAGCGGAATCAACACGAGAGCGACGTACAAGCGCTTTGATGAGGTCCATACGCGAATGACGATTGCATACTGGTGCATGCTGGCGGCGGGGGTGCTGCCCTATGTGTTGGCGGCGGTAGCGAAAGCTGGAGCGGACGGTTTCAGTAACCGCACGCCGCGGGATTTTCTGGCCGGGCTGCAGGGCTGGCGCAAGCGGGCGGACTGGGCGCAGCAGAACACGTTCGAAGCGTTGCCGCTGTTCTTCGCGGCAGTGCTAGTCGCGCATCAGCTGCAGGCTCCGCAAGGCTGGGTAGATGCGCTGGCGCTGGCCTTTGTGGCGCTGCGCGTGGCCTACGCCCTGTTTTACATCTTCGACAAGCCCAGCCTGCGCAGTTTGGCCTGGCTCGCCGCGCTGCTGTGCGTGATCGGCCTGTTCGTAGCGGCTGTATGAGATGAGGCCGGTGTACCGCTCGACTAACGCCTTGTTTGTCGGCCACATCGGCAATGTGCTGGAGCAGCATGGTATTCCCTGCCTGCTCCGCAACGCTTTCCTGATAGGGGGAACGGGCGAGCTGCCGCCTCACGAGTGCCTTCCGGAAGCCTGGGTGGTGGACGACAGCGATTACCAGCGCGCACTGGAGGTAATCGAGTCGGTCTTAGAGGCTCCGCCTGCGCAGCCTTGGGTTTGTCCGCGCTGCCGCGAGGAAGTGGAAGGGCAGTTCGGCGCCTGTTGGGCGTGCGGCGAGCCGGCGCCTTGGCGGGAAGAGTGATGATGTCGGTCGCAGGCAGCAGTCGAGCATATCGGCCGGATGAGCCGCTGCGCTGCAAATTCCCGATTGTCTCGGCGATCAAGTGCGAGACGCGGGGTCTATTGCCTTGACGAAGCGGGTTCGGCTGGCCACATTTTCTAGTCATAACAACAACGAGCTACAGCTATGGATGGACGTGGTGATCATATGGCCTGTGCTGGACGGCAGGTGTCTGACCGGCGGGAAGGCGCCTGCTGCGCCGACTCGTTACACGATGAGGGCACCGCTCTGGTGCGAGGGGCGCGATGAGCCCCGCCTACCTGCACCCTAAGTGGCCGCTGCCGATTGCGCCGGCGGCCGATCACATCATCGAGCGCATCGGCCCGTGCTGCCTGGATGTGAACGGCAAGTCGGCGTACCTGATGAAGGGCCGGGGCGCCGGGGCGTGGTGGATGATCTGGATGGCCATGATGATGTCCGTCGGGGTCATGGGGGCGCTGCTCATCTTTGAGATCCGCTACTTTTCCACCTGGCAGGCCATGGTGCGCAATATGGCGTTTATCTTTTGCACCGTTTCGCTCCCCTCTTTGGTGGCCTTTGGCCTGAGCCTGCTCTGGCCGATCTATGTCTGGCGCAACCAGCGTCCGCTGCGCTTTTGCCGCTGTGCGCGCAAGATCTACTTTCACTATCGGGGGCGCACCTACGTCAGCGACTGGGACGGGGTGCGCGCGTACCTGACGGTGCAGCGGGGGGTGACGGCGGGCGGGGTGCC
>CAYWPG010000005.1:0-129196 GCA_964460035.1 uncultured Alkalilimnicola sp. | reverse complement strand
CTGCCTGCGCCGGGATCATGCACTGCACCGACTAGCGCCCCAGATCCCTTGATCCGGGACCTGGAATCTCCGACTTTCCTAGTGCGTAACGTCCCTATTTGACCTTCTTCGGTGCCCGACCAGGAGAGGCCGCGATACGCTTTTTGGCAGCGGCTTGCTTTCGCGCCGCCGTGGCTCGTTGCGCGGTCTGGGCAGGTTCACCTGCCGGGGACGTAGTGGTCTGCTGCTCTGCCGGCGACAAGAACCTGAGGTGATCCTCCCTCGCTCGGTGCAGAAACTGCGGCGCATTCACGTCGTCGTCGGTAATCCATACCGACTGATCGCCCTGCCACCGGCCCGACTCCACTTCGGCGACGAAGTCGCCTACCAGGCGCGATACCACCGCGGGAACCTCCATGGTGAACGCATGAGCCATGTGCGCCACCACGTAAAGGCGAGAATTGGCGATCTCCCGGCGGATGATGTCGTGCAGCGAGCGCGGCGTGAGAAAGTCGTACTCGCCGTTGAGAATCATGGTCGGGCAGGTGATCCGGCTCAGCTCCGGGGTTATGGATTCAAAGTGCGCCAGCGATTCCATGATGTTCTGTATTCCGTACAGATCGTTGCCGGCCACACCGGCACGCTTGAGCACATCGTTGAACTGCCGATGCTCGAGCAGGAACTCGTTGGTAAAGTTGAGCGGCATGAGCAGGTCGAGATAGAACTCGAAGCCCAGGCGGGTGAGCCCCTGGTAAAGATTGTAGGCGTGCAGGCGTAGCTGCTCGTTCAGCTCACTGAAGGTGCTGGCCGGCATCAGCCCGCGCACGCGCTCGGGATCCGATAGGGCGTATTTCAACGCCACTACGCCGCCGAAGGAGATGCCCAGCACGAACGAGCTCTCGATTTCCAAGTGCTCGTGAAGCGCGCCCAACGCTTCGGCATGGTCGTCGAACCCCATGCCCAGCACCGGTTTGGAGGAGAAGCCCTGGCCGGGCAGGTCGTAACTGAGCACGCGGCAGCCGCGCCGCGGCAGCATGTCGAAATAGGGCGCCCAATGCGCTGTGCGCATAGACAAACCGTTGACGAACGTAACGACGGGATCGGCAGCGCTTCCGTGCAACTCGTAGTAGATGTTGTGGCGCTGGTACTTGAAAACCGGCATCGCCTTCTCCTTGCCTGGCTAGCGGGCTGCTAGCGACTTCCCTTACGGCACTTTAATAGCGCACCCCCCAGGATTGGGCCACGCACAGGCCTCTACTCTAGGGGTTGCGGTGGATCGCGGCGCGCCCACGGGCGGCATGCAATTACGCGTGCCTCCCCGCGCAGCCCCGGCATAGCAGCCGGGACTGCTAGCACGTTCCGACCATCTGAGCGGCTCGGCATCCACTACTGTGGCTGACTGCGCACCAGCTCAACCAGCAGACGGTCAAACAGCCCGGCCACAATAGCGTGCTGCTCCTCCACCACCTGTTCGCGCTCCGCCCGCTCCATCCCACAGTCAAGATCCTTGAGCAAGCGGATCTGCGTTTGAATCTGCCGGCCGTTCTCCTCTTCCACGTCCTTCAAAGCCATCAGGAAAGGCGTGTCCAGCGGCAGCTCCGGCGGCAGCAAGGGCAGAAACCGTATCTCGGCCATCAGCGCATGGCTCATCGCAAGGTACTCGTAAAACAAGCGATCGAGCTTCATCACTCCCCGGATGAAGCGGCCCGCGCCGGTGGTTTGCCACAGCGCCAGGTTCAGATTGGTGGCATCCAGGTAGACGAAGGGATTGACGCTCCAGGTCGTGCTCTTCGCGAGCAGAGTGGACAACTCCATCTCGCGAAAGTACTGATTATGGAGGAACTTGTAGGGCAGCCACTGCAGTGGCTGGAACTCCACCTTGGCAAGAATGGTGGCGTTGATGCCCTTCGCGCCTTGCAGAAACAAGCAGATCCGTGTCTGCTCGTCTGCCCCTAGCACGTGTTTTGCAAAGTAGGCGCGCGCCCGCTTGCGAATCTGCCGTGACTCGTCCGACATCGATACTCCCTTTCTTTATTTAGTGCCTACACCATCAGGCTCTTGATCGGAGACGTTCACCGGAATACGCCGGCCGCAATCCTTGCCCGGCTTAACAGACGGCGTCCATATGGCTTATAAGGGGCTCGCAGGTTGACGCAGTACTGGCGTCGCCAGAGTCAATCCCCCCCTAGCTGCAACCGATGGGTATACCATGGCCTACGTCGCCGAAGCAGACAAGAGCGCAATCATCGAACAGCTTCGACAGCATGTCCTCAGCCGCTGGCCCGAGAGCGAAGCTGCTGTCGTGGCCGACTTCGTAGCCGCCTACTATCGCGGCATCGCCCCGGCCGATCTGGCACAGCGATCGACCGAAGATCTCTATGGAGCCGCCGTCTCGCACTGGCAGCTTCTACGCCAACCGCACGCCAGCTGGCCCCGCATTCACGTCTACAACCCCAACGCGGAACAGCACGGCTGGGAGTCCTCCCATACCGTGATTCAAATCGCTGCCCGCGATATGCCGTTCCTGGTCGACTCGGTCAGCATGGCGCTGAACCGGTTGGAGCTGACCGTCCATCTGATCGTCCATCCCGTGCTGCGCATCGTAGAGCGCGCGACCGGACCTGCGGTAGTGGAGCTGGACGCGGACGAAGGCGAGATGTTCGCCTGCATGCATTTCGAGGTCGACCGGCAGACCGAACCTGGGGCCCTGGAACGAATTGCCGAGGAACTGCACGAGGTGCTTGCCGATGTCGAGCGGGCGGTAACCGACTGGCCGGCCATGCGGGAGGCGATGCAGCAGGCCATCGACGACCTCAAGCGCAATCCCCCGCCGCTGCCGAGTGACGAACTGGAAGAGACGATCGCCTTCCTGGAATGGATTGCCGACGATCATTTCACCTTCCTGGGCTATCGGCGCTACGACTTCAGGATGCACGACAACGAGCCGGAGCTCGAAGCCGTGCCTGGATCCGGCCTGGGGATTCTGCACAGCAACCGCAGCCCCAGCGCCGGCAGCTTTGCGCACCTGCCGCGGGACATCAGGCTGCAGGCCAAAGAGCCGCGCCTCCTGGTGCTCACCAAATCGAGCCGGCGCGCCACCGTTCACCGCCCCAGCTACATGGACTACCTTGGCATCCAGCGCTTCGACAGCTCGGGCAATGTCATAGGCGAACATCGTTTCCTTGGCCTTTACACATCGTCGGCCTATAACCGCAATCCGCGCGAGATCCCGCTGCTGCGCAGGAAGGTCGACTACGTGCTCGGCAAGGCAGGCCTGCCACGACAAAGCCATGCCGGCAAAGCGCTGCTCAACATCCTGGAAACGTACCCCCGCGACGAGCTGATCCAGATCGATACCGAGCAGTTGTACGAAACCGCAATCGGTATCCTGCACCTGCAAGAGCGCCAGCGTGTACGGGCGTTCGTACGCTACGACACGTTCCAGCGCTTCGTCTCCTGCCTGGTGTTCGTGCCGCGTGAGCGCTACAACACGGACGTGCGCCAGCAAATGCAGACGGTGCTGGAGAAAACCTTCGGCGGCGAGCAAACCGAGTTCGACATCCGCCTGTCCGAGTCAGTACTGGCGCGCATCCACTTTATCGTCCGTCTCCCCCAGCGCGGGCGCCCGAGCTACGACGCTGCGGAACTGGAAGCGGAGCTGGCGCAAACGCTGCGCTCCTGGCCGGACGATTACCATCAGGCGCTGCTCGAGTATTTGGGCGAGGAGCGCGGCGCCCGCCTGTTCCGGCGTTACCGCTCGGCGTTCAGCGCCGCCTATCGCGAAGATACGCCGCCGCGCACCGCGGTGCACGATACCGAGAGGCTGGAGTCGCTACACGACGACAGCGGGATCGCAATCAATCTCTACCGCCCGCTGGAAGCGGCGGCCGATACCCTCCGCTTCAAGCTGTATCACCGCGGAGACGCGATCATCCTGTCCGATGTACTGCCCGTACTCGAGAATATGGGCGTGCAAGTGATCGACGAGCGCCGCTACCTTGTGGAACTGCCCGATGCGAACGGCTGGATCCATGACTTCGGACTGCGCCACACCAGTAGTGCAGAGCTCGATACCGAGCGAATACGAGACACTTTCCAGGAGGCGTTCGCCGCGATCTGGAGCGGCCGCGTCGAGAACGACGGCTTCAATCGCCTGACCCTCTCCGCCGGGCTCAGCTGGCGCGATATCGTCATCCTGCGCGCCTACTGCAAGTATCTGCGCCAAGCCGGCACCACGCTGAGCCAGGGCTACATAGAAGAGACACTGGACATCTACCCCCAGATTACGCGACTGCTGGTAGAGCTGTTCCACGCCCGCTTCGATCCCGCCCAGCACGACGCCGAACGCGCCGAAGAGCTGACCGCCGCTGTGGAAGCCGCGCTGGAGGAGGTTCCCAGCCTGGATCGCGACCGCATCCTGCGTCGCTATCTTGCCGCGATCCGTGCCACCGTACGAACCAATCACTTCCGGACCGCGCCCGATGGCCAGTGGCGCGAGTTCCTCTCGCTCAAACTGATGCCCGCGCAGATCCCGGAGATGCCCAAGCCTTACCCGTTCTTCGAGATCTTCGTCTATTCGCCCCGCTTCGAAGGCGTGCACCTGCGCGGGGGGCGGGTCGCCCGAGGGGGGCTGCGCTGGTCCGATAGGCAAGAGGATTTTCGAGCGGAAGTCCTGGGCTTGCTGAAAGCGCAGACGGTCAAGAACTCCGTCATCGTGCCGGTGGGCGCGAAAGGCGGTTTCGTACTCAAGCAGGAGCCCGAGGAGCGCGACGCCCTGCAAGCCGACGTGCGCGCCTGTTATGCCAACTTCATTCGCGGTTTGCTCGATGTTACCGACAACCGCACCGAGCAGGGCATCGTGCCGCCGCCGCAGGTGGTCCGCCACGACGAGGACGACCCCTACCTGGTGGTTGCCGCCGACAAAGGCACCGCTACGTTCTCGGACCTGGCCAACCAAATCGCCGCCGAGTACGACTTCTGGTTGCGCGATGCGTTCGCCTCCGGCGGCTCCAGCGGCTATGACCACAAAGGCATGGGCATCACCGCCCGGGGCGCCTGGGAGTCGGTCAAGCGCCATTTCCGCGAGCTGGGCCTGGACATTCAGCGCAATGACTTCAGCGTGGTCGGCATCGGCGACATGTCCGGCGACGTGTTCGGCAACGGCATGCTGCTGTCGCGGCATATCCGCTTGGTCGCCGCATTCGACCATCGGCACATCTTCATCGATCCCAATCCGGATCCGGAAGTCTCTTTTGCCGAACGGCAGCGGCTGTTCAAGCTCCCTCGCTCCAGCTGGGCCGACTACGACCCTGAAAAGCTGTCCCAGGGCGGTGGCGTCTACCCGCGCACTGCCAAATCCATTCGCTTGAGCAAGGAAGCGCAGCAGGTGCTGGGCATCGATCAGGAAGAGCTCAGCCCCAACGCGCTGATCCAGGCCATACTGAGCGCGCCAGTCGATCTGCTCTGGAACGGCGGGATCGGAACCTACATCAAGGCCAGCGACGAGTCGCACGCCGAAGTGGGCGACAAGAGCAACGATGCGGTGCGTGTGGATGCATCCCAAGTGCGTTGCCGCGTCGTCGGCGAGGGCGGCAACCTCGGCGTCACACAGCGTGGCCGCATCGAATTGGCGCGGCGCGGCTGTCGCATCAACACTGATGCGATCGACAATGCTGGCGGCGTCGTCTGCTCGGACCACGAAGTAAATATCAAGATTCTGCTCAACGACGTCGTCGCCAACGGCGATATGACGTCCAAACAGCGCGATAACCTGCTCAGCGAGATGACGGACGAGGTCGCTCGCTTGGTGCTCGCCAACAACTACCGCCAAAGCCAGGCGCTGACACTGGACCAATTGCGCGGCAGCGATTTGCTCGACGAGCAGACCCGCTTTATTCATATGCTGGAGAAAGAGGGCCGGCTGGAGCGCGCGCTTGAGTTCTTGCCGGACGATGAGGCGCTGGCCGAGCGCCTGCTCGAAGGACGTGGCCTGACGCGGCCGGAGCTGGCGGTGCTGCTCTCCTACGCCAAGCTGCACAGCTACGGCGAGTTGCTCGAAGACGAGTCGGTAGACGATCCGTTCCTCATGCGGGAGCTGATGGCGTACTTCCCGCGGCAGTTGCAGGAGCGCTTCCCGGATCAGATCGGCAATCACCGCCTGCGCCGGGAGATCACGGCGACCGTGGTGATCAACCACATCGTCGACCGTATGGGCAGCACCTTCTTCTTCCGCCTTGCCGACAAGCTGGGCGCTCGCGTGGGAGATGCCACCCGGGCATATCTCGCGGCACGCGAGATCTTCGGGCTTGGCGAGCTCTGGGCACAGGTCGAAGCGCTGGACAACCGCATCGCGGCGGCAGTGCAAATGCAGCTCCTGCTCGACCTGAGCGATCTGCACGAGCGCGCCACCCATTGGCTGCTGCGCAACCAGCCGGCGCCACAGCCCATAGACACAACCGTAATGACGGTTCAGCCGGCGCTGACACGGCTACGGCAGATCCTGCCCCAGACACTGCCCGCCAGCGAGCGCACCGTGCTCGAACACGAGTGCGAGCGGCTGGCGAGTGCGGGGGTACCGGAGCCGCTGGCGCAAACCATCGCCCAGCTCGACATGCTGTATCCGACGCTGGATATCGTCAAAGTCGCCGGCGAGACGGCGGCCTCGTTGGAGCTGGTCGGCGGGGTGTACTTCACCTTGATGACCGAACTCGGGCTGAACTGGCTGCGCGCGCGCATCGACGAGTTCGCCCCGGCCAATAGCTGGCAGGAGCGTGTGCGTGCCGGCCTGGAGGAAGAGCTGTACGCTCAGTTGCGCGCTCTGGCCACGGATGTGCTTGGCAGCAGTGCCAGCGGCGAGCCGCTGGAGCGGGTACAGCGCTGGATCGACCGCAATCAGCTAGCGCACCGGCGCTTGTCCAAGACCATGAGCGATCTGCGCTCGGCCAGCCAGCTGGACATCTCCATGCTGACCGTAGCGATACAAGAGCTTGCGGTAATGGTCCAGAGCGGGACGCAGCGTCCGCTTACCGCGCGGCGGCGCACTGACAGGGAGACACCGCTACAGGCATGAACGATACGGTTGAACTGAACTACACCAGCCAGGGGCAAGGCTCGGACATGGTCATTCTGCACGGGCTCTACGGCTCCGGCACCAACTGGTCGCGCCACGCGCGCTGGCTGGCGCAGCGCTATCGCGTGCTGCTGCCCGATCTGCGCAATCACGGCCGCTCGCCGCACGCGCCCGACATGAGCTACCCCGCGCTGGCGCACGATGTGCTCGCCCTGCTCGATCGCGAGGGCATAGACCGGGCGTTGGTGCTGGGTCACAGCATGGGAGGCAAGACCGCTATGACGCTGGCGCTGCAGCATCCGGAGCGGGTACGTGCGCTGGTGGTGGCGGACATAGCCCCCGTTGACTACGGCAGGCACGGGCACAGCGAGATCATTGCCGCTCTCCAGGGCCTGGCCCTGGACGAACTTAGCTCGCGCCAGCAGGCGGACGCGGCCCTGGCTGCCGCCATACCCAACGCCATGGTGCGACAGTTCCTGCTGACCAACCTGCAGCGCCAGCAAGACCGGTTCCAGTGGCGTATTCCGCTCGCCACTCTGGCTGCCCAGCTTCCCCAGCTGGGCAGCTTCCCGGAACTCTCGGCGCCCTACCTCGGCCCGACGCTGTTCCTGTATGGCGCCCGGTCGGACTACGTGCGAGCGGAGCATCACGAGCGCATTATGCAGCTCTTCCCCCAGGCGCAGATCGAGCGTATCGACAATGCGGGCCATTGGCTGCACGTGGAACAGCCTCAGGCCTTCGCGGAGCGGCTCGACGAGTTCCTGCAGGAAGTCGATGCTTGAGCCGTGTTTCATCAAGAACGCTCAAATCTAACCAGTAAAGGCTTATTCGAGTGGCCTTGACAGGGCCTGAGACACTATACTGTACGCCTGCGCCGAAATCGGATCCTCCAGCAATCGCGGACCGTACTCCGGAGCCCCCTCGGCTCATGGCGGAGTCGCTCCCGCGATGCTGTCGGATCCTTCTAGGCCTCGCCGCCACTGCATCCGGAGACACTACTAAATGGCCGACGACTTGCGCGAAGCCGCACTCGAATATCATCGCCAAACGCCACCCGGCAAAATTCAGGTAACGCCAACCAAACCGCTCGCAAATCAGCGCGATCTGGCGCTGGCTTATTCGCCTGGGGTAGCGGCTGCCTGCGAGGCTATCGTCGACGATCCGCAAGAGGCTTCCACAGTCACCGCACGCGGAAACCTGGTAGCGGTGGTGACGAACGGTACTGCGGTATTGGGCCTCGGCGCGATCGGCCCGCTGGCTGCCAAGCCGGTGATGGAAGGCAAGGGCGTACTGTTCAAGAAATTCGCCGGTATCGATGTCTTCGACATCGAGATCGACGAGCGCGACCCCGACAAGCTGGTGGATATCATCGCCAGCCTGGAGCCGACATTCGGCGGTATCAACCTCGAGGACATCAAAGCTCCGGAGTGCTTCGAGGTCGAATCGAAGCTGCGCGAGCGGATGAACATCCCGGTGTTCCACGACGACCAGCACGGTACCGCCATTATCACCGCGGCCGCCATCGTCAACGGGCTGCGGGTTGTCGGCAAGAAAATCGAGGATGTGAAGATAGTCACCTCCGGCGCCGGCGCCGCTGCAATCGCCTGCCTGGACCTGCTGGTCAGCATGGGACTGAAGCGCGAGAACATCATCGCCTGTGACTCCAAGGGTGTCATCTACAAGGGCCGCACCGTGTCCATGGACCCGCGCAAGGAGGGCTATGCGGCCGATACCGAGGCCCGCACCCTGGCCGAAGCCATGGTCGGTGCCGACATCTTCCTCGGCCTCTCCGGCCCCGGCTTGGTCACGGCGGAGATGGTCAAGTCGATGGCGGACAAGCCCATCATTCTGGCGCTCGCCAACCCGGTACCGGAGATTCTCCCCGAAGTCGCCCTGGAAGCGCGGCCCGACTGCATCGTGGCCACCGGGCGCTCGGATTACCCGAACCAGGTCAACAACGTACTCTGCTTCCCGTTCATCTTCCGCGGCGCCCTGGACGTTGGCGCTACCACCATCAACGAGGAGATGAAGCTGGCCGCGGTGTATGCCATCGCCGACCTGGCCATGGCGGAGTCCTCCGACGTTGTGGTCGCGGCCTACGGCGGCAAGCCGCTGAAGTTCGGTCCGGAATACCTGATTCCCAAGCCGTTCGACCCGCGGCTGATTACCCGCATCGCGCCCGCCGTTGCCAAGGCAGCGATGGATAGCGGCGTGGCCACGCGGCCTATCCAGGACTTCGCCGCCTACCGGGCGCAGCTGAACCAGTTCGTGTTCCAGTCCGGACTGGTGATGAAGCCTATCTTCGAGCGTGCCCGCAACGACACGCGCCGCGTGGTGTACGCCGAAGGCGAAGAGGAGCGGGTACTGCGCGCCGTGCAGGCAGTCGTGGACGACGGGCTCTGCTTCCCCATCCTGATCGGGCGGCGCAAGGTGCTCTCGATGCGTATTCGCCGTCTGGGCCTGCGCCTGGTGGAAGGCGAGCACTTCGAGCTGGTGGACCCGGAAGACGATCCGCGCTACCGGGAGTACTGGCAGGAATACCACAGCATCATGGAGCGCCGGGGAGTCACGCCGGCGCAGGCGCGCAACATCGTCCGCACGCGCAATACGGTGATCGCGGCGCTGATGGTCCGGCGCGGCGAAGCCGACGCCATGCTCGCCGGGTTGGTCGGACGCTATCAGCGGCAGCTCCATCACGTGGAGCAGATCATCGGCGCCCGCCCGGGTGTGCGCAATCTGGCGGCCATGAACGTGCTCATCATCCCGAGGGGCACGCTGTTCCTGTGCGACACCTACGTCAACCCCGACCCCAATGCGCACCAGATCGCGGAGATGACCATACTGGCCGCCGACGAGGTGCGTCGTTTTGGCATGCAGCCGAAGGTAGCGCTGCTGTCGCACTCCAGTTTCGGTAGCTCCGACCACCCCTCGGCGCAGAAGATGCGCGAGGCGCTGGCGCTGATCAAGGATCGCGACCCGGCACTGGAGGTGGAAGGCGAGATGCACGGCGATGCTGCCATTTCGGAAACCATTCGCGAGCGCATCTTCCCCAACTCGAATCTCAGCGGTTCGGCGAATCTGCTGATCATGCCGTCGCTGGATGCGGCGAACATCGCCTTCAACCTGCTGAAGACGATTTGCGATGGCGTATCGGTCGGCCCGATTTTGCTCGGCGCGGCGAAACCGGTTCATATTCTGACGCCCTCGACTACGGTTCGCGGCATAGTCAACATGAGCGCCCTCGCAGCGGTGGAAGCGGCCATGCTCAATCCGCGCCAGGAAACGGTCAGCTGAAGCTGCAACGCAGCTTCAGCCCCGTAGGAGCAGCGGATGACGGAAGCGGCCAGGCAGAATTCCCCGATCGGTATTCTGCTGAGCAATCTGGGAACCCCCGAGGCACCCACGCCCGCGGCCTTGCGTCGCTACCTCGGGGAGTTTCTCGGGGACCCGCGTGTGGTGGAGGCGCCCCGGCTCCTCTGGTGGCCTATTCTCAACGGCATCATCCTGCGCACGCGTCCTCGCCGCTCCGCCGAAGCCTATAGACGCATCTGGAGCGAGGAAGGCTCGCCGCTGCTCACCATCTCCCGGCGTCAAGCCCAGGCGCTGCAACAGCGTCTGGACGAGCACGCCCCCGGCCGCATACACGTCGCCCTGGGCATGCGCTATGGCGAGCCCTCGCTCGGCTCAGCGCTGGAGAAACTCGAACAAGCCGGATGCGAGCGCATTCTGCTGTTCCCTCTGTACCCACAGTACAGCGCCAGCACCACCGCCTCCACGTTCGATGCCACCGCTGCCTTGTTGCGCCAACGCCGGCGGCTGCCCGAACTGCGCTTCGTGCGCGACTACCATGACGACGCCGGCTATATCCGTGCGCTTGCCGACAGTCTGCAGGAACATCGCGAGGCCAAAGGCGCGGCCGAGAAAGTCGTGTTCTCGTTCCACGGCATCCCGCGCCGGTACGTGGACCGTGGCGATCCCTACCGCCAGCAATGCGAGCGCACGGCAGCGTTGCTGGCCGAGCAGGCCGGGCTGGCCGAAGGGGAGTGGATAGTTACTTTTCAGTCGCGTTTCGGTCCCCAGGAATGGCTCAAGCCCTATACCAACAAGACCCTGGTCGCTCTGGCGCGCAAAGGAGTGCGCAAGGTCGACCTCATGTGCCCGGGCTTCTCGGCCGACTGTCTGGAAACTCTGGAAGAGAACGCAATGGTCAATCGCGACCTGTTCCTGGAAGCGGGTGGCGAGCACTTCCGCTACATTCCCTGCCTCAATGACAGCGAACCGCACATCAAGGCGCTTACCGCGCTAACGCTGCGCCATATTGCCGACTGGCTTTAACAGCGGGCGTAGGCACTCCCTAAACCGCCTCCGAAGGCAGTCCCAACCTGGTCCGGTAGCAGCTTGGACGGCACTGCGGGAGCCGCTATGCTGGCAGCACCATCAGGAGGAAGCCCATGCACGCTATTCGAGTCCACGAACACGGCGGCCCTGAGGTCATGCTCTGGCAGCCGGTTGAAGTCGGCACCCCGGGGCCGGGGGAAGTTTTGCTCCGGCATACGGCGGTGGGCCTGAACTACATCGATGTCTACTTCCGCACCGGGCTCTATAAGCCGCCTCACCTGCCCTTTACGCCCGGAATGGAGGCGACCGGCGTAGTCGAAGCGGTCGGTCCGGATGTGAAGTATCTGAAAGTAGGGGACAGGGTCGCCTATTCCGGCGGCGGGCCCGGTGCTTATTGCGAATACCGCGTGCTCAAGGAAGACCGGCTGGTGCCGCTGCCGGAAGAGATCTCGGATACCACTGCCGCGGCGCTCATGCTCAAGGGGCTGACCGCGCACTACTTGCTGCGCAAGACCTACCGGGTCCAGCCCGGCGACACGATTCTCATCCATGCCGCCGCGGGCGGTGTGGGTACGCTCATGTGCCAATGGGCAAAGCACCTGGGCGCCACAGTGATCGGTACCGTCGGCTCCCCGGAGAAAGCCGAGTACGCGCGCGCTCATGGCTGCGACCATCCCATCGACTACACCCGCGAGGATTTCGTTGCCCGAGTGCGAGAAATTACCGGCGGCGCGGGCTTGCCCGTGGTGTACGACTCCGTCGGCCAAGCGACATTCATGCGTTCTCTGGACTGCCTGCGGCCACGAGGTCTGATGGTCTGCTTCGGCCAATCCTCGGGCCCGGTAGAGCCGTTCGATATCGGCATTCTCAATACCAAGGGCTCGCTGTTCTTGACGCGGCCTACGGGGGCGCATTACACGCCGGACCGAGAGAGCCTGCTGGCCGCTTGCGCCGAGCTGTTCGAGATGGTTACCAAACACGGCATGCGGGTAGAGATCGACCAGCAGCTGCCGCTGCGGGAAGCTGTACAAGCGCATATCGCGCTGGAGGCGCGCCGCACTACAGGCGCGACCGTATTGCTCCCCTAACCGCAGGCCGCATCCCGTAGCAGGTCATCCGCTCCCAATCGCATCATGCCCGCGCCGGGCATGATGCGATTGGCGCAACGCACCCACTGCACGCGCTGCGCCAATAGGCACGCGCAACGAACGCAAATCGATGCTAGGAGGCATACCGCGCCATCCCCATCTGTGAGGATGATCATCTTCATGGAGGGGAGGAATGCGTATGGATATGCGTGTCTGGGGAGCGGCCGCGCTGCTCCTCGCCGCGATAGCCGGATGCGATAGCAGTCGCCACGATACGATGCCTGGCGCTGGCGCCGCCGCCAGCGATCTGCATCTCCCGGAACAGCCGCGTAGCGGCACCATCATACTCGGTGAGCGCAACTTCCATTTCGTTGTCGGGATCTGCTCTATACAGCACACCTCACCGCGGAAGCGCTTCATGCTCATCGGGCGCGGCGAAACGGAACTAGGCCAGCCGTTCACGGTTAATGCCGACGGCACGCTCGACTCCGCCGCCATCGTGCTGCGCGTGCGCTATCGGCGCAATACGCCAGCCACCAGTTACACCGCCCGGATCGACTCCGCTCACCTTCGACTTGATGGACGCACGATCAGCGCCTCGGGGACATTCCACAGCCATTCGCATCCCACGCAGGACGGCCAATTCAGCGCCCGTTGCGAAACGCAACGAAGCGGCGAGCGTCTTTAGAATCAGCTAAAACAAAAAGGCGGCTACAAGCAACGTCCAAACGCCGTGCACAGCGCCGAGATGAGTAGGCGGTTCCTTTACCAAGAAAGGTGCGCCGTGACTTATCGCCCGCTGTTCGTTGCTTGGCGAGCGAGGGCCGCCTTATCGGCCGCTGTCAGCTCGGCCAAGGTCGGCTGCCCGGTCACCAGCTCGGTAGCTTTGCGGAAACAATCGCGGGCCGCGTTGACTTCTCCGAGCTGCTCCAGAATTCCTCCCAATGCCTGGTACGTTTCAGGCAGGGGATCGCGCGCAACCGCCGCCTCGAAATAGCTCCGCGCCCGCCCCCAAAGTTGACTGCGCAGGCACTGTCTTCCCGCCGCGTGCAGCAGCACGGCATCCTCGGGTCGTTCCTTGAGCCATTTCTCCAACTGCGCCAACAGCCGCCCGGACTCCAACTCCAGCCCCGCATACGCTTTGAGCAACGATTCGCTCCAACGCTTCTGCAGGCGCACCCGCAGCATCCGCTCGGCCTCTTCCACACGCCCGTGCAAGGCCAAACCGCGGGCGTACAGCAAAAGCAGCTCGTCCTCTTCGCGCAACCCTTTGCCCAGCGCCGACCAGGCGCGGTCAAGCTCGCGATCGCCTTCGCGGCTGGCCTTCTCCAGCGCATAGCGGGCGGCCGTAAGCTCGAGGTTGCGCAGTTCCGGCTCGCTAACCACCGCACGCCGCCTGAGGTCCGGGATCAGCTGACCCAGGCGATCCCACTCTTTGAGTGCGATGCAGCAACGCATCATCAACTTCAGCACTCGCGGGTGCTGGGGATGCCGTTCATAGAGATAACTGACCGTGGCCAGCGCTTGCTCCCACTGCCCCGCCTCCATTTGCAGCTGCGCCTGCAACAGGCCAACAGCCAGCTTAACGCGCCGGCCGCTACGATCGGCCAACGCCAGGTAACGGTCGCGCCGGTCCGCCGCCCCCTGACCCTGGGCCGCGACCGCGGCGACCATGTAATGCAGCATGGGTGCATCGCTGCGCTCTATGTCCTTGAGCAGTACTTTCTCGGCCTCGGCGTTGCGTCCCTCGGCCGTGTGGATAAGTCCCTCGATCAGCCTTCTTCTGGCGCGGGAGGACTTGCGCGTCCCCCACCAACGACGGACCCCGCGCGGCAACCCGAATAGACGACGCAGCAGGCCGATCAGCAGATACAGCGCAACCACTGTCACCAGCACGAAGCCGATGAAAAGGATCACACTCATCTCCAGGGTCCACTCGCCCATGCGGACGATCACGAACCCGCCCTGGTCGCGGAACCACAATGCAGCGGCGACACTGATCAGCAGGAGCAAGAGGACGCCGAACAGTTTTTTCATGGCGCCCTCCGTCAGTTCCTATCGAAAATGGGTTCCAGCACCGGCTCGATATCCGGCAATGCAGGCGCAATCGCAACCTCGGCCAAGCTGCGCAGCTCCTGACGCACGGCTTCTACACGCGGATCCTCGCGATCGTAGTACTCCGCGAGCCACTCCTCCGATTGCTGCAAGCTGCGACGGTAAAGGGAAGGATCGCCGTTGAGCAACGCGAGGCGGGCGCTCTGCAAGCCCAGCCGCAGATTCTGGAACAGGAAGTAGCGCTCCGGCGGCGCCAGCAGCGGCACCACATCGCGCTCGCGCTGAACGATGACCAACTCCCCCAGAGTTTCCTTGAATCGCGCCCAGGCACGGTTCAAGGCCTCGCGCCAGTCCTCGGCGGCAGCGGGATCGGGGGTCATCGGCTCGTTCTCGGTGCGTTCCACCTCGCGCACCAGCGGCAAGGAGGGCAGCACATCGAGCAGAGCATCCAGCCGGGTGGCCAGCTCCTCGGTCGATGGCATCTCTACCCGGAGCAGCCGCTCCACAGCGCGGTTCACCGCCTGTCGCTGGGCGATAGCTTCCGTACCCAGTTCCGCGAGGAGCGCATCGGCCATGCGCAGCGCATCCAATGCCGCATCGACGTCACGATGGAACCGCAAGCGATGTACGGCGATCCGCGCCAAGTAAGCGGCTTCCGCACGCGTCCAATCGCTGCGGTACGCTTCGGCCATGGCATCGATGCGCGACATCCGCTGCGCCAACGCCTGCTGATTGTTGGTCAGCTCGCCTAGTGCCTCCTGCTGACGCACCAGCTCCTGATCGAGCTCGGCGCGATCTTGAGCCAATGCCGCGAGACGCGCCTGCGCTTCCTGCGCCTGGCGACTCGCAGTACTTAGCTGCTCCTCCAGCTGTCGCACCTCCGAAGCCGAAGCGAAGGCCTCCCGCTCGGTGCGCAGCTCTTGCAGCTCCTGCCAGAGATACCAGGCGCCGAACCCGGCAGCGCCAGCGAGCAGCAACACTAGCAGCAGTGCGAGGCTGCCCGCGCGGTTGCGGGGCGCCTTGGCGTCGGCGCGCGAGCTCGCCGGCGTACCGGGCTCGGGCGGCGCTTCCTCAGCTGGCTGCGCTGGCGTAGGAGCGCTTTGCGCGTCAGGCCCCGTGGCCGGCTCGGCAGGTGCATCCCCTTCCTGCGGCGCCGGTTTTTCCTTGTCGTCCTCTGCCATATCTGTCTCGGGTTAGCTCGCTATTGGTTGACGGCGTCGACAAGAGCGCTGAACAAACCGCTATTGCCAGGTTCGGCCGCGATGCGAACCGGTCCACGCCAGCCTCGCCGTTGCGCGCTTTGGGCAATGCGTTCGCTGACCGTTATCAGACCGGCTTCCTGCAGCTCATGCACCGAAGGCCCGACCATCTGCACCAGATTGCCCAAGCCTTCTTCGCTGGTCACTATGACCCAACGCCGGCTTGCCTGCCCCCAAGCGGCAAGCGCAGCGGCGGCATCCACTGGCGGGCGGGCGCGCCGGTACACTTCCACGAACTTCACTTTAGCGCCGCGCTGCCGCAAGGTCTCGCCAAGCAGCGCCCTGCCGCCCTCGCCCCGAAAGATCAGCACCCGCTCGCCCGGGCCCACGGCGAACTCGGGCATATCCAGCAGCGCCTCGCTCGTAAAGCCGCTGCTAGGTTTGCAGGTCACTACGTAACCATGATCCCGCAGCACCTTGGCGGTGCCGGCGCCGACCGTAGCAAGCCGCACCCAATGCGGCAATCGCAGCCCACGCTCGGCGAGCAGCCGCAAGCCGTAATTGACGGCGTTGGGGCTGGCGAATATGGCCCAATCGGCTACCGGTACCGATGAGAGCGCTGCGTCCAGCGCCGGGCTCGACCGTACCGGCTCGACCTGCAGGGTGGGCAGCCATACCGCCCTGGCACCGGCCGCTCGCAGCGCCTCGCACAAAGGCTCTCCTTGCGGTGCGGGCCGTGTAACCAACACGGACAAGCCTGCCAGGGGCAGTTCTGCTGTCATACGCTTACTGATCGAAAAGCTCGGCGAGGATCTCGCGCCCGCCGCGCGCCAGCAGCTCCTCACCCAGCTGCCGACCCAGCTCGCTGGCCTGATCTAGGGAGCCACGAATCTCGCCGCGCACCACGCGCCGACCGTCCAGGGTTCCCACCAAGCCGCGCAGAAAAAGCTCGCCGTCCTCGATCTCGGCATAGGCGCCGATCGGCACCTGGCAGCTTCCCTGCAGACAGGCGTTCATCGCCCGCTCAGCGCTCACCCGCAGCTGAGTGGGCTGGTGGTTCAAGTCGGCAATCAAGGCTTCCACTCGGGTGTCGCCTTGGCGGCACTCTATACCAAGCGCACCTTGGCCCACCGCGGGCAGGCTCAGCTCCGCCGGCAATATGGACCGGATTCGCTCCTCCAGCCCCAGGCGTTTCAAGCCGGAGACGGCGAGCACGATCGCATCGAACTCGCCGGCATCCAGCTTCGCCAACCGTGTCTGCACATTGCCGCGCAGCGGGCTGATACGCAGATCCGGACGCCGGGCCAGCAACTGACATTGCCGGCGCAGGCTGGCCGTACCCACATGGGCGCCAACCGGCAACTCGTCTAAATCCGCATAGGCGTTCGAGACGAACGCATCGCGCGGATCCTCGCGCTCCATAATCACCGGTAGATGCAGTCCTTCAGGCAACTGCGCCGGGACGTCTTTCATGGAGTGCACGGCGATATCGGCGCGACCCTCGAACAGACCTTCCTCGAGCTCCTTGACGAACAACGCCTTGCCGCCAATCTGGGCCAGCGGCGCATCGAGGATCTTGTCGCCACGGGTAGTCATGCGCACCAGTTCCACCTCGAGCCCCGGGTGCCTGGCTTTGAGCGCACTCGCTACGTGCTCGGCCTGCCAAACCGCAAGCGGACTCTTCCGAGTGGCGATACGAATGAGCTGATCGGACATGACTATCCTCGGCAGGCAAACCAGCCTCATAGCATGCCATGGCAACGGGTTGCGGTCACGGGCTTGAGGATGGATGTGGCGCAGACCCGGGACCTGTTCTCACATTTCATGCCTGCGCCAGGACCTGGAGATGCATGCGGCTGAACGGCCGCAGTCACACCTGCGCGGCGGCAACGCAAAACGTGGGAACAGGCCTTTGGAGTCGGCTTCCACTGCATGGGGACGGCGTAAGGGACGCACAAGAACCCGGCGGCTCCCGTTCACGCATACCGTGCCCTTCGGGGCGCCTGGCGCATCGACACCGGCACAACACAAGATATGAGGGCCTCTCTAGTACCCCAATCGACGTAGCACTGCCCGAACCTCGGCCAGATGCCTACGGCTTACCTCCAGACGCTGGTCGTTGTCGCGCAAAAGAATGAAACACTGCCCCCCAGCGCGCTCCAGCCCGGCGATGAAGCCTGGATTCACCAAAGCGTTGCGGTGGATGCGAAGCAGCCGCTGCGGAAACTCCCGCTCTAGCGCTCGCAGCGAGTCCTCGATCAGATCCTCGCCATGCAGATGATTGACGGTAACGTATTTCTGTTCGGCGCGGAAAAAGCGAATATCGTCCAAGGCGATCAGCTCCAGACGGCCGCGCCGCCGGCAGAGGATGTGGTCGCGCTTGCCGGATCGGGCCTGCAGCTGCGCCAGGGCGTCGAGCTGAGCGCGATTGAGCCGGCGTGCCTTGTGCAGCGCCTCGATCAGGCGCTCGCGGCGTACCGGCTTGAGCAGATAATCCACCGCCTCGGTCTCGAAAGCCTGCAGGGCGTGATCGGCGTATGCGGTGACAAAGATTACAGCCGGCGGCTCCGCCGACAGACTGAGCCTTGCCGCAGTCTCCAGCCCGTCCATGCCAGGCATGCGGATATCGAGCAGCACCACTTCCGGACGATGCTGCTCCACCATCGCCAGCGTAGCGGCACCGTTATCCGCTTCGGCGACGACACGGTGCTCGCCTATGGCCTCGATCAGTGTGCGCAAGCGCTTGCGTGCGGGAGCCTCGTCGTCAGCGATCAGTATTCTCATTCGACCTGTTCAGATAGGGCAGAGTGAGCTCGACGCGATACCGGTTGTAGGCAGTCTCAACAGCCAGCCTGGCCCGACGGCCGAAAGCCAGGCGCAGGCGCTCGCGTATATTCTGCTGAGCCATCCCGATCCCGCGCCGGCCGGCGCCGCCACCTGCGGGATTGCTTAGCTCGATGATTAGCTGCCCGCCTGCACGGCGCCCGGCGATGCGGATCAAGCCCCCCTCCACCCGCGGTTCTATGCCGTGGTAAACCGCGTTCTCCAGTAAGGGTTGCAAAGTCAGCGGCGGCACCAGCGCATCCACCGGCAGCGTATCCACATCCCACTCCACCTGGAGCCGTTCGCCCAGCCGCAGATGCTCCAGCGCGAGGTAGCCGCGCGCGAGCGCCAGCTCGTCGCATAGCGGCACTAAACGGCTGTTCGCTGCCAGCGCCGCACGGAACAGATCGGCCAAATCCTCTACCGCCGCTTCGGCCGCTTTGGGAGCCGCTTCGATCATGGCGGCTATGGTGTTGAGGCTGTTGAATAGAAAGTGAGGACGTATGCGCGCCTGCAGCGCCTCGATACGCGCCGCGGACTCGCTCTCCAGCCGCCGCTTCCACTCGTGCTGCATGTAGAGATAGCGCAGGGCCACTGCCGCGACTATGCCGGCGACGCCCAGCGAACGCAGTA
The DNA here is from genome assembly GCA_964460035.1 of uncultured Alkalilimnicola sp. Lineage (GTDB taxonomy): Bacteria > Pseudomonadota > Gammaproteobacteria > Nitrococcales > AK92 > CAYWPG01. The sequence goes on along the minus strand of CAYWPG010000005.1, from coordinate 110,012 downwards.
CGAATTCGCGCGGGCCGGCGAGCGCGGCCGGCTCCAGCAGTCGGTAACCGCCATAGCTGACGGCGGCGGTAACAATCAGTACCCAGGCATAAGCGACGGTAGCTGCGATCGCGTTGCCGCGTCCGGCAAGCAGGGGACGGAATGCGGCCATGCCCGCGGCGCTGGCGAGAACGATCCATTGCACGAACAGGGAGGTCAGGCTCAATGCCTGCCAAGGGTCCGGATCCGGCGGCGCGGCGAGCACCAGCACGAAGGCCAGCAGCTCGGCCACTATCACCAGCACGAGCAGGCTGCCGACATCGCGAAAATCCGGCAGGAAGAGCTCGTCGCCGGTCAACGAGCGTGCGCTCGCATCGTCCATTCCGTCGCGAAGGTTGTTGTTCTTATCCATGTACGCGCGCAAGGCCACGCCCTCGCTCCCTCCCCATCGAAGTGTGGTCGGGGCGACAGGCGAGTGCAAGCGCCGGCTGGCGAACGTTATACTAGCGACCCCTGGCCGGCAGGGGTTCGGCCCGGTCAGCCACACTCACGTCAGCATGGGATCCCACAGATGAGCGACAAGACCTCGAGCCAATTGTGGACCGGTCGTTTCACCGAGGCCACGGATGCCTTTGTGGCACAGTTCACAGCGTCAGAGCATTTCGACCGCCGGCTCTACCTGCACGATATTCGTGGCTCGATTGCCCATGCGCGCATGCTCGCAGCCGTCGGCGTGCTTACAACGGCAGAGCGCGATGCGATCGTTAGCGGCCTGGAAGAGATTCTGGTCGAGATCGAACGTGGCGAGTTCAAGTGGCTACCCGAACTCGAAGACGTTCACATGAACATAGAGAAGCGGCTCACCGACCGGATCGGCGATGCCGGCAAGAAACTGCATACGGGCCGCTCCCGCAACGATCAGGTTGCCACCGACATTCGGCTGTACCTGCGCGACAGCATCCAGGCGATTATCAAGGAGCTGATACGCTTCCAAAGCGGGCTGGTCGATCTGGCCGAGCGCGAGGCCGACACTATCATGCCGGGCTTCACTCACTTGCAGGTGGCGCAGCCAATCACCTTCGGACACCACATGCTGGCGTGGTACGAGATGCTCGTGCGCGATCAGGGCCGCCTGGAAGACTGCGCCAAGCGCATGAACGTGATGCCGCTGGGCTCTGCCGCATTGGCCGGCACCAGCTTTCCGATCGATCGCCAGCTCACGGCCGCCGAACTCGGCTTCGACCGGCCCAGCGCCAACTCTCTGGATGCGGTGTCCGACCGGGACTTCGCCATCGAGTTCGCGGCCGCTGCCGCACTGACCATGACGCATCTTTCGCGCATGGCGGAAGAGCTGATTCTCTGGGCGTCCCCGCTGACCGGCTTCATCGAGCTGCCCGACCGTTTCTGCACCGGCTCCTCGATCATGCCGCAGAAGAAGAACCCGGACGTAGCCGAGCTGGTGCGGGGCAAGACCGCCCGCGTCAACGGCCATCTGATGGCGCTGCTGACTCTGATGAAGTCGCAGCCGCTCGCCTACAACCGGGACAATCAGGAAGATAAAGAACCGCTATTCGACACCGTCGATACGCTGTACAACTGCGTGCGCGCGTTTGCCGACATGGTGCCCGCGCTGACGGTGAACGCCGACGCCATGTATCAGGCCGCCCGCAAAGGCTTCGCCACGGCTACCGACCTGGCCGACTACCTGGTTCGCAAGGGAGTGCCGTTCCGCGATGCCCACGAAATCGTCGGCAAAGCAGTGCGTTATGGGGTAGAACAGGGCAAGGACCTATCGGAAATGAGTCTGGAGGAGCTGCAGCGATTCTCCGCTGCGATCGGCGAGGACGTCTATCAAGTGCTTACACTGGAAGGCTCTGTCGCGGCCCGCTCCCACTACGGCGGTACGGCGCCGGAGCAGGTGCGCGCCCAGGTCGCTCGGGCCCGGCAGCGTTTGGCTAACCTTTCCACCGATCGCTGACCCGCATCAGGGTCAGCTTAGGATTGAGGCGCCCAGGCTCCGGCTGCCGGGGCGCCTGACCGCCGTCGGCTTGATCTCCCCAGCGGACGACGCCAGAACGTGAGCTAACCTCCCGTTACCGTCAGCCGTAAGGGGGCTATCATGGCTATCCTGTTCCCGCTCTCGCCTTACCGGATCAGGACCTGGCCAGCGCCGGTCCTGCCACCGTCTCCCCGGGGACGTTGTCGGTTACCTCGCCCGCCTGCAGCGGGTGCCCACCCACGGTCTGTATCCGCGTGCGATCGTCCCTAGCCATCTCATAAGGTAGCCCGGCATGCGCCGTGGCAAGCCCGGTTGGCCCCAAGGGGAGGGAGCGCCATTAAGGCACTCTGCCGCTGCCGTAGAGCCTCCGCTCTGGTGGCACTTGCTGGAGATCGGCTGGCGCAGCCTGATTGCGATGGTCATTCTCACCGCGCTGGTGGTGGGCCTGCTCACCCTGCTAGACCAGCAGCGCTTCGCGGCACAGCGAACTGCCACGCTGGCCGACGAGGTAAACCGCCTCGAGGCGGTTGCTACGCTGCTCTCCGGCGATCTGGACTGGGTCATCGGCCGCTCGCGTATCCTGGCCGAGTCCAGCACGCTGAAGGATTATCTAGACCAGCCCTCTACCCCAGGACTGCTACGGCTGCAGTCGGAAATCACCTCTTTGGCGCTTCACAGCGGACTCTATCACGATATCTGGCTCACCGACCGTAGCGGCGACGTGGAGCTGCACATCGCCTACGATGAAGGCCAGTCACGACCGGTCGCTGGGCAGGAGACGCCACCACACATACGGCGCGCCGTTGCCGAGCTCCAGACACGCGATATCTACATCAGCCCCTTGCAACGCCACGGCGATGACGAGGCTCTCACAATCCTGATCGCCCTGCGAGCGACCGACTCGGCCAACCGACCCAGAGGCGCGGTAATCGCAAGCTTCGCTGCCGATATTCTGCTGCAGCGGCTACAACTTGCCAGCGCCGGCGAGCGCTCGCACATATTCATTGCCAATAATGACGGCAGCGTGCTGGCGCTGCCCGCGCCAGACAGCGCGTCGGCCATTCGCTTGTTCGAGCGCCAGCGCGATAGCCTATGGCCGCTCATTGCCGCACAGAACGCCGGTATTACCTACGGCGACGAGGTCTTTGCCTTTGCCACGCTAGCGGTCACCGGCCAGCCTTACCGCGCATGGCAGCCCCATTCCATGGCCGGCGCCACGCCGCTGCGAGAGTGGAAACTGATCGGCCTGCTACCGCCAGCGCTGTACCAATATCAGCCTTTGCGAACATTCGATCTCGCGCCAGGCATCGGAGTCGGCATCATCGCGCTGATGGGCGCTGTCAGTATCGCGCTAGGCTGGTTGCGCACGAGCAACGTAGAACAGGCTCAAACGTTGGAGCTCAACGAAGAACGCCTGGCGCTCGCGCTGGAAGGGGCGGATGAAGGCCTGTTCGATATCGATGTGACTCGGGACAGAATGATCGTCTCGGATCGTGTGGCGCAGCTGCTGGGGTACCCGCCGGCCATGCAGCTGCGGGCAAGTCAGTGGCTGGAGTGGATTCATCCGGAAGATCGCAGCAAAGCGCGCCTGGCCGGACGAGCCGCCTTTACGACGCCCTCGCATCACTTCAACGTCCGCTACCGTATCCGCCGCCACGATGGCCAATACCTGTGGCTACAAGCGCGCGGACGCGCGCTGACCGACGCTTACGGCCAGCCGCTGCGGGTAGTCGGCACGGTAACCGATGCCAGCGCCGACGTTGCCACCGAAGAAAAACTGCGTCAGGCGGCGGTGGTCTTCGAGAGCACGGCGGAAGCCATTGTGGTGCTAGACGCGAAGGGGCGGGTCGTGGCGGTCAATAGCGCCTTCGAGGACATCACCGGCTTCAGCCGGGAAGAAGCGCTAGGCCTTGGGCGGCAAACGCTGTTGGCCGATCCATCCCATGCCAGCGTGTTCCAGGAAGTGGACGCCGCCCTGGCAGAGTCGGGACATTGGCGCGGCGAGCTGCAGGCGCGCCGCAAGAGCGGCGAAGTCTTTCCGCTGCTCGTGAATGTCAGCGCGATCCGCTCCCCCTACAGCAACGAGCGCGAGTACGTTGCGGTGCTCACCGACATCAGCCTGTTCAAGAGTTCGCAGGAACGACTCGATCATCTGGCTCATCACGACGCGCTCACGGGGTTGCCGAACCGGCTGCTATTCAACGCCACCCTGGAACAAGCGCTGCACCGCTCCGAGCGCCACAAACAGCGCGTAGGCTTGCTGTTTCTCGATCTCGATCGCTTCAAGCACGTCAACGACACTTTGGGCCACGCGATTGGCGACAAGCTACTGCAGGCCGTGGCACAACGCCTGCGCCAGTGCGTGCGCCATGAGGATACCGTCGCTCGCCTGGGCGGCGATGAGTTCACCGTGATTCTGGAAGAGCTGGAAGACGCTCGCGCCGCCGCCGCGCCGGCCGAGAAGATCATCGAGGCACTTGCGCGCCCGGTCGAGCTGGACGGGCACGTCGTCACCACGTCGACAAGCCTGGGGATAAGCATTTATCCGGACGATGCGGACTGCGCCGATGCACTGATCAAAGCCGCTGACGCGGCCATGTATCGCGCCAAGCAATTAGGCCGCAATAACTTCCAGTTCTACACCTCCAAGCTGACCGACCAAGCCAACCGCCGCCTGCGCATAGAGGAAGGATTGCGCAGTGCGCTGGCCGAGGAACGGCTGACCGTTTTGTACCAGCCTCAGGTCATGCTGCCCGAGCTGCAAATAAGCGGCGCGGAAGCGCTGCTGCGCTGGAATCATCCCGAACATGGCCTGCTGCCGGCCTCGGAGTTTCTTCCCGTGGCGGAGGACTCCGGGCTGATCCAGCCTCTGGGCGACTGGTTGCTGGCAACCGTCTGTCGCCAGGCGAAGAGCTGGCACGACCAGGGCATGCCGACGGTCCGGCTTGGCGTCAATGTCAGCACCCGCCAACTTGGCGGCCGCCAGGCCCTGGAGCGCATGCAGCGCATAGTGCGCTCGCTGCAGCTCGAACCGGGCGTACTCAGGCTGGATCTGGAAATCGCTGGGGGAGGACTTTCGTATATAGAGAACAACCTCGATGCCCTGAAAGAGCTGTCCGAGCTGGGCGTCGGCCTTGCCGTGGACAACTTCGGCGCCGGGCAAATGTCCCTGCATGCTCTCGCTAAGCTCCCTATCGATCTGATCAAGATCGACCGCTCGCTCACCCGCCGTCTCAACGAAGGCCGCTCGCGAGCCATTGTTCGCGCCACGGTTGCTTTGTGCCGCAGCCTGAAACTGCCGGTACTAGGGCAGGCGGTAGAAAAACCGGGCGAGTTAGCCTTCCTGCGTCTGGCAGGCTGCACGGAAGCGCAAGGCTATCTCTTCAGCAAACCGTTGACCGCCCGGGAGTTCGGTGACCTCTTACGCCAACCCGATCGGCACCTGCGCCCTCTCCCGATGTAACAAGCACTACACCAGTGTGCCAGGCATGCCCCGGGCAGCGCCCGTCGCGCGATGACAATGCTCGACGGCCACTGTAGCGGCCCGCTCGGCGGGCGCGTCGGCCCTGTGCTGCCGTGCCGGGCGGCCATATCGGCAAACTCCAGGGTGTCTTGCGATGGTTGTATACCGCCGACTTGGCGCTAGAGAACACGCACAAACCGCTCCCTTTCGCGCCTTCCGCTGCCGCGATTTCCGTCTGCCCGTTCAAAATTCAGCATATTAGGTATCTCTGTTGATTTGAGGCGGACGGTCCTTAGATAGGGTACGAGCGCATGACGCGCCCTTAGCCGGGCATAACCCGGCTTCGACTTATGCGGATTAGCAAGGAGGACATCTGATGGAGTCGACGCAATCCAAGTTTCGCCGCACTCTGCTAGCGAGTGCCATTTCTCTCGCGTTTGCCGGAGCGAGCGGATTCGCGATCGCCGGCGCGCAGACCGGCGAACAGGCGGGGGGCACCTATGGGTCTGACCCTCAGGCACAACAACAGCAACCCGGCGCCACTAGCCAACAGCCGCAGGATCAGGTAGCCCAGGGCACCACCGAGGATACCGCACAGGCTCAAAGCCCCAGCGCGGCAGGCGGCGGCCAAATCACCGAAGAGAACGCCTCCCAGCTAGTGGGCCAATCGCTCAAGGGGCCGGAAGGGGACGAACTGGGTCAGATCGAGCAGATTGTGCGCGACGATCAGGGCCAGCTCGCGCTGGTGGTGTCCGAGGAGTCCCTCATGGGTCTGGGCGGGTCTACACAACGCGTGGTGCCTTCGGATCAGGTGCAGCTGGACGAGCAAAACCAGGCGTCTCTGCAGCAGGGTGATCTGTCGCAAATGGCCGAGTTCCAGGAAGGTCAGTACGAGATCGTCGCCTCCGCCGAGGACGCACAACAGCAACAACCACAAGATCAGGCGGCGCTGGGCTCGCAGCAGCAACAGCAATCTCCGCAGGATCAGGCCGGTGCGCAGCAGAGTCCGTTAAGCCCGCCGGAAGACCAAGCCGGGGCACAGCAAGATCAGATGAGTCAGCCCGAGGATCAGTCGATTCAGCGGGGTTAAAGCCCTTACAAAAACCGGTTCCGGCCGCCTGATCCCGGCCGGAACCGCCTTCCGAATCCATCGCCTCCAGCGTTACATTGCAGGAGACTGTCACACGATCTATCGAACCGTGAGGCCTTCTGTTCGTTTATTTTCCCGGATTGTTACCGGGCAATGCCATTGCGCTACGAAAAGCTGGACACTAAATCAGTGCCGGCATTACGGCGCCGTTTTCGCCCAATAGCTCGGCACGCGGCTCATTTTCGACGCTTGCGAATCGGCTATTCGCTCCGGGCGAAGCGTAAGGCCGACCATCGACCGGGACACCAGACCCTCCGCACTGCGATAGTGCGGACAAAGCGGTTGCCTGACGCCACCACTCCCTGATATGGTCAACCCATGCGCAACCAATCCACCCGATATTGGCGATTTACCAGCCCCCGGTCTCTGTTGGAGATCCGGGAGTCGCAGGGTTGCGCGTAGCCGAATGACTCTAGACCTGTAGGCAAACGCATGACTGAAGCGCCCCCGGAATCCGAGTCCGGGGGCGTTTTGCATTCAGATCATCGGTTTCTACAGGAGAGCGTGTTCATGAGCATTCGGTACTTGCAAGGCGAACAATTGGCCCGCGCACTCGCGGTGCGCGATCTCACCGACCCCCAGCAGGGCCCCCATGCCATGCAGAAGCTGCTTGCGCTACTGCATGAGTCACTGGCTGCGCGTTGGGGCTGTCGCCGACTGCTGCATCGTCCACCCGCCCTGGTCACTAGCGCCGATAGTGCGGATCTTCTCGGTCAGCCGGCAGCAGGCAATGGGGCCGCCCAGCCGCATTACGTCACCCCTGGCTACCAGCTGCGTTCCCGAACCTCGGCGGCTATTCCCGCGCTGCTGCGGGGGCTGAGCATCGATCCACCTGACGACCTGCTGCTGATCTGTCCGGGGCTGGCGTATCGCTACGACGGCAGCGACCAGGGACACTTCTCTGCACCGCATCAGCTGGAACTATGGCGGATTCATAACGGGCAGCTTGGGGGCATCGAGCTGGCCGAGATGGTCCGCTGCGTCGTGCAGGCGGCGCTCCCGGGGCGTGATTACCGTCTGTTGCCGACCGCCGAGCCCTATGTCCGGCAATGCCTGCAAATCGAAGTAAGTCATGAAGGCGTGTGGATGGAGATAGGCCGCTGCGGACTGGCCGACCACGAGCTGCTGCGCCGCTGCGGCCTCGATCCGCAAACCCACAGCGGGCTGGCGATGGAACTGGAACTGGACCACATGCTGGTACTACACAAGGGCATCCCGGATATCAGCCTGCTGCGCTCCCAGGATCCCCGCATCGCCGCTCAAATGCTCGACCTGGAGCCCTACCGCCCCATCGCCAGCGCGCCGGCAAGGCAGCGGGAGCTTTCCTGAGCGCCCGAGAGAGCCGGCAGCAGCCAGCGTGCATACCGGTAATGCTCTACGTGGGGCCCGACAGTGGCGCTCCGAAATACGCCTCGCTTCGGAGCGCCCCGCGTTCAGAAAGGGATGCGCCTGCGCAGAATATCCCAGTACATGACCCAATCCCCCATCAGGCTATAGAGCGGGTACTTGAACGTGGCCGGCTTGTTCTTCTCGAAAAAGAAGTGGCCTATCCAGGCGCAGCCATACCCCGCGATAGGCACAAGGAGCAGCACGCCCCAGGCCGCTGCGGCGATCGCATAAGCCACGAGCAGCAACACCAGGGTGCTGCCGATAAAGTGCAAACGCCGGCAGGTGGGGTTCCTGTGCTCGTCAAGATAAAAGGGATAGAACTCGGAGAAAGTGTCGAAGCGCGCTTCGCTGCGGGTGGTGCTCTGGGTCATGCTTGCTCTCCTCCTCGGTGCCCGCTTCTGATTAAGCGTGGCCGAATCAGGCACTTACCCTTACAGTATCGGCCTCAGCCGGAGGCGGCGCCAGGGGGAGGCGAATTTGGAACGTCGCCCCCGTATTCGGCGCGCTATCCACGGTAATCCCGCCGCCGTGCATTTCCACGATGGTACGTACGATATGCAGCCCAAGCCCGAGGCCGCCCGATACGTCACCGCCGTCGACACGCTCGAAGGGCAGGAAAATGCGCTCCTGATACTCGGACGGTATGCCGACACCCTGATCCGCCACTTCCAGGTCGACTTCATCGCTACCGTGGCGGTGCACGCGCACCTGCACCGGTTTGCCTCGGCCGTAGCGCGCGGCGTTGGTGAGCAGATTCGCCAGTGCCTGTTCAAGACGAAACTGATCCCAGCAGCCCCAGATCTCCGGCTCGATCGCGGCCGACACGGCACAGCCGGCTTCGCTCAGCAATGGACGCAAGCGCTCGACCGTCTCCTCGGTGAGCGTAGACAAGTTGCAGTGTTCAGGGTGGATGCGCAGTTTGCCGCCCTGAATGCGCGAAACATCGAGCATCTCATCCACCAGGGGCAGCAAACGGTCGATCTGCCTGTCGAGTTGCCCGAGCAGCTTCTTCACCTTCTCCGCCGGCACCACATCGCTATCGGCCGGCAACTGGCGCTGACCGAGCTGCAACTGCAGGCGCAACACCGCCAGGGGCGTACGCAGCTCGTGCCCCGCCATACTGATGAAGTGATTGCGCACGGACAGCGCCCGCTCCGTTTGCTGCTGGCTCAGCTGCAGCTCGGCCAGCTGCTCCCGCAGGCGCTGACGCTGGAGATACAGCTCGATAAAGATTCGGATCTTGCTCTTCACCACATGGGAGCTGAGCGGTTTGGAAAGAAAGTCCACCGCGCCGGCTTCGTACCCCTTGAACACTCGATTCATGTCGCCGCTGCCGGCGGTTACGAAAATGATCGGAATCGACCGCGTACGCTCGCTGCCGCGCATGTATTCGGCCAGCTCGAAGCCGTTCATTTCAGGCATGTGCACATCGATCAGCGCTAGAGCGAACTCGTGCTCCAGCAGCAGCTCCAGCGCCTCGGCACCGGAACGTGCCTTGAACAACTGCAGCTGCTCGCCCGCAAGGAGCGCCTCCAGTGAGACCAGATTGTCCTCGCGATCGTCGACTAGCAGGCACTTGACCCTGCGCTGTTCCATCCGATCCGCATGCAAGCGCGCGGTTACGTCGCTGGGGGGAGGTTTTCTATCCATGGCGCTTTGCGAGCCCTCGCAAGAGCTTGGCGATCTGGCCAAGCGGCATAGTCGCGGTCGGCTCCGTTAGAGCCACTGCGGCGGCCGGCATCTCCGGCCGCGCGGCCTCAGCGGGATCGTGCACGATGGTCAGGCCGCCGGCGGCGGCGATGCAGCGAATGCCCTGCGCGCCGTCGGCGTTGGCGCCGCTGAGCAGAATCGCCATGGCTGCCGTTCCGTAGACGTCCGCCACCGAAGCGAACAACACGTCTATGGAGGGTCGCGCGAAATTGACCGGCTCGTCCACACTCAGCGAAAAGCTCCGGTCGGGCTCGATCGCGAGGTGATAGCCAGGGGGTGCGACATAAACCGTCGAAGGCAAAAGTTCCATCCATGGCTCGGCCTCCCTTACTGGCATGCGGCAATGCCGCTGCAATAGCTCCGGCAGCAGGCTAGGGGCATCCGCCGGCAAATGCACCACGACCACTACGCCGAATGACGTCTGGGCAGGCAACAGCGGGACCAGCGTCAGCAGCGCCTCGATGCTTCCCGCCGAGCCGCCGATTGCAACGACCTTCAGCTGCCGCTCTATCGCCATCCTTAGCACGTGCTCCATCGGGCACTCATCCTTATACCTTACGAAAGATTTTCTCTTTCGCGAGGACCGGCTCGAAAGCCGTACGGTGACTGGAGAAGTTAAGCGTTTCCTTGCTACCCAAACCGAGAAAGCCGCGGCGTACCAAAGCGTCCTTGAACAAGCCGAAAGCGCGGTGCTGCAATGTTCGGTCGAAGTAGATCAGTACATTGCGACAGCTTATGAGATGAACCTCGGCGAAGACCGAATCGGTGGCCAGGCTATGGTCGGAGAACACACAACCGCGTACCAGCCCCGGATCGAAGCGCACCGACTGATAGGCCGCGCTGTAATAGTCGGACAGGCTGCCAATGCCGCCAGCCGCATGATAATTTGCGCTAGCCTTGCGTACGGCATCCGCCCTGTAGATACCGCGCCGGGCGGTAGCGAGGGCGTCCGGATTAATATCCGTTGCGTATAGCACTGTTTTATCGAGCAACCCCGTCTCATGCAAGAGGATAGCCAGCGAGTACACCTCCTCGCCCGTGCTGCAACCGGCCACCCAAACCTTCAGCGAGGGATAAGTTCGCAAATGGGGCACCACCTGCTCCCGCAGGCCGCAAAAATAGGGCGGATCGCGGAACATCTCCGTGGTCGGTACGGTGAGATAGTTCAGCAGCTTGGCGAATAGCTGCGCATCACGCAGCACCAACCCCTGCAGTTCGGAGAGGTGGGCGCAGCCCAACCGCTCCAGCGCCACTCCCAGTCGCCGTTTCAGCGATGCCCGCGAGTAATGGCGGAAGTCGTATTGATACTTCAGGAATATTCCTTCCAACAGCAGCTCCAGCTCGATGCTGTCGATGGCCGGTGCGTCCATTCCCGGCTAGACTCCTTTCCGCGACGACAGCCACACTTTGACCAAGGACATGAGTCGATCCATGTCTACCGGCTTGGCAAGGTAATCGTTCGCCCCCGCCTGCAAGCAGCGTTGCTGATCGTCGCGCATGGCCTTTGCGGTGATGGCGATGATGGGCAGTTTCTTGAACCGCTCCTGCTGCCGGATAGCGCGCGTAGCCTCCAATCCGTTCATTTCCGGCATCATCACATCCATCAGCACCAGATCTATATCCGGCTGCTCCTCGAGCTTCGCCAGCGCCTCACGCCCATTGCGGGCAACGATAATCTGAGCGCCATGCGCTTCCAGCGCCGCGCTGATGGCGAAAATATTGCGCACATCGTCGTCCGCCAACAGAATGCGCGCGCCCTCCAGCGCTACCTCGCGGCTGCGCAGTTCACGGAGCATTCGCTGCCGCTCGGGCGGCAGCTCGGTCTCGACACGGTGAAGAAACAGCGTCGCCTCGCTGAGCAAACGTTCCGGCGAACGGGCCCCCTTGACGATGATGCTGCTGGAGTAGCGCCGCAGAAGCTCTTCTTCCTCGCGGCTCAGATCGCGCCCGGTGTAGACAATCACGGGAGGATAGGAGTAGGGGGTGTCGGACTTGGAAAGCTGCGCCAGCACCTCCTGCCCCGGCATATCGGGCAGGTTCAGATCCATGATCATGCAGTCGTAGGTTCTTTCAGCCAGCTGCTCGAGCGCAGCAGCACCGGTATCCACACCGGTGATCTTCACATCCTCGCCGCCGATCAGCTGCGCGATGCTCTCGCGCTGGCGGGGATCGTCCTCCACGACCAGAACCTGCTTGATCTTCTGACTGATGTGCGACTCCAACTCCCTGAACGCACGCTCCAGCTCGTGACGTTTTACCGGCTTGAGCATGGAGCCGGCGGCCCCGAGCCGGCGCACGGTCTCGCTGAAGTCCTCCGCCGACACCACGTGCACCGGTATGTGACGGGTTCGCGGATCGGACTTCAGCTGCTCGAGCACCGCCAGCCCGCTCTGGTCGGGCAAGCGGATGTCCAGCACGATAGCGCTTGGACGGTAATCCCGCGCCAACGCCATGCCTTCCTCGGCCGCTGGCGTAACCAGAGCGGAGAAACCCATTTCGTGCGCCAAGTCGTAAAGCACCCTCGCGAAGCTCTCATCGTCCTCGATTATCAAGATCTGGCGGTCACGATCGACGCCGCCCTCGCGATCGTCCCTGAAGGAGAACACCGGCACCTCGGCACGCCGGCTCGACGGCGCGGGCTCGCGAGGCGACACCACAGGCGACGCCCCTTTCGACGCCAAGCGTTGCGCCAGCTCGCCGGTCGCCGCTCGCTCGGCCCGCTCCGTCAGCTCGCGCGGTAGCACCAGGGTAAACGTGCTGCCTTCGCCAGGCGCGCTCTGCAGGCGCACCTCGCCGCCCAGAAGGTGCGCGAGCTGGCGCACGATCGCCAGCCCCAAACCGGTGCCGCCATGGCGGCGGCTGTCGGTGCCGTCGGCCTGCACGAAAGCCTCGAACACCGTCTGCTGCTGATCCTGCGGTATGCCGATACCTGTATCGACCACCGCAAACGCCACCCGTTCGCCCTCGGGCGCCACGACCAGGCTAACCGAGCCGCGCTCGGTGAACTTGAAAGCGTTGGAAAGGAAGTTTCTGAGGATCTGCTCAAGCCGCTGGCTATCGCTGATAATCGTGCGAGGCACTCCGGCCCGCCGCTCGATACGGAACTCCAGCCCCTGTTTGGACGCCAGCGGACGAAAGCTACGCTCTAGCGAGCGCAGCAGCCGATCGATCTCCACTGCTTCCGGCTTTATCGTGAGCTTGCCCGCTTCGACCTTGGACAAATCGAGGATATCGTTGATCAGATTCAACAGATCGTTGCCGGCGCTGTAGATCGTCTGTGCGTAACGCACGTGCTCGTCGTCCAGGCTGCCGGCCTTATTGTCGGCCAGCAGTTTGGAGAGAATAAGGATGCTGTTGAGTGGCGTGCGCAGCTCATGCGACATGGTCGCGAGGAATTCCGACTTGTAGCGGCTGGCTTGCTCGACCTCCTCCTTTTGCCGCAGCAGCGATTGCTCGGCACGCGCCAGACGCATGTTGCGCTCATTCAGCGCGGCCTGCTGCTCCTCGAGCGCCTGGTTGGTCTGCTCCAGCTCGGCCGCCTGCTGCTCCAACTGATTGCGCGACTCCAGCAGCGCCCTGTTCTGCTGCTCCAGCTCCTCATTGAGTGCCGACATCTCCTCCTGCTGAGCCTGCAACTCCTCGGTCTGCTGCTGCGTCTGCTCCAGCAATTCTGCCAAGCGCTGTTTCTGCAACGCGCCCTGCAAGGCCACGCCAACCAGCTCCGAAGCGCGTTGCATCAGCACGCTCACCCGCCTTGGCGGCGCTTGCACGAAGCCTAGCTCGAGCGCCCCGCGAACGCTTCCATCGGCCAGCAGCGGCATTACCATGACGTGCGTAGCATCGGCATTGCCCAGACCGCTGGTGACTTTAAGGTAATGCCCCGGCAGGGCGCCGACCTCCAGCAGGCGTCCCTCGGCAGCGGCCTGACCGACCAGCCCTTCGCGCAGGCGAAAAGAAGAGGGCACAGGATGAGGCTCCGGCGGAAAAGCGTAACCGGCGGTACGGACAAGGCGTGGGTCGCCTTCCACGTCCTCCTCTAACTTATAGAGCGCGCCCACCTGCGCTCCCGCGGCAGTGGCCAGATAACGCATAGCCGCTTCGGCCAGCTCGGCGACCGGAATATCGCCGCGCAGGCGGGCGCCGAGTTCCGCCTGGTGTGTTTGCAGCCAGGTCTCCTCGTCGGTGCGGTTGCGCAGTATCTGCACTTGGCGCACGACGATCGCCACCACCCAGAGAACGATTATGGAAGCACCGCGGTTAATAATGCTGGCCATCTGATCGCCCGCCGGCGGCGTCAAAAAATAACCGGCGATCAGAAACGCCGTGGCCATGGCCGCGGCGAGCATCGGCAATATGGGCCGCCGCGTCAGCAGGCAAACGGCGACAGGAATGAAATAGAAGGACGCCGTCGATCTGCCGTGGGGGGTAAGCGAATCGATGTAGAGAATAATCAGGCCCGCCGCCAGTATCGCCGGCAGCAAGAGCAGCTCCAACTGCTTGTCCTTCATGGGCCTCTCGTTCCTTGATGCGCGCCGCCAGCGCGGTCTTGGGAGCCATAATACCCGAACGCATGTTGAAGCGCGCAGAGCTTGACGGCAACCGGGTAACACACCTCTTGCCGCCCAATCGGCTGTAGCCGGCTGCAAGTCCGCGTTCGATGCGCAATCGGCGAGTTTAGAGTACCGTGGATAAATCGAGCTGGTCGCTGCGACGGCCTCCCTCCGTCAGCCTCCGGCATAGCTCCATGAAAAGCTGCATGCCTCTAGTCTGATACTTGTGCCGGTGGCGAACGAAGTAAAACTGTCGGCGCAGCTGCAGCAAGGGCGTTTCCACCGGCACCAGGCTGCCGCGGCGGAAATTCTCACGCAATGCGAGGCGTGAAATACAGCCTATGCCAAGTCCCGACTCGACCGCGCGCTTGATCGCCTCCGTGTGCTCGAGTTCCAGGCGTATATGCAGCGGCTGGCCGAACTCGGTTACCGCGCGCTCGAAAGCCTTGCGGGTACCGGAGCCGCGCTCGCGCAAAATCCAGGACTCGCGTCCCAGCTCCTCCGGCACGGCCGTGCCTTGGCGCGCAAACGGATGCTCGGGCGCGCAGAACACCACCAGCTCATCCTCCAGCCACGGCTCCAGCACCAGCTCCGGGTGATCCGACTCGCCTTCGACCAACCCGAAGTCCAACTCATAGCGGGCCACTTGCTGAACGATTTGCTCGGTATTGTGCACATGCAGCCGAACCTGGCTCTCGGGATACCGGCGCATGAAACCCGCGACGAGTACCGGCGCGAGATAGTTGCCTATAGTGAGGGTAGCGCCCACACGCAGCGTTCCCACACCGCTATTGCCCTGCAAGAGCGCCTCGATTTCCTCGGCCCGGTCGAGCAATTCGGCTGCTCGTGGCAGTAACTGCTGCCCCAGCTCGTTCAGCCGCAAGCGCTTGCCCACCCGGTCGAAGAGCTGACAATCGAACTGTCGCTCGAAATCGCCCAAGGCCGTGCTCGCGGCCGATTGCGACATCGCCAGCTCCAACGCCGCTTGCGACACGCTACCGCAGCGCGCAATGGCTACGAACACCTGAAGTTGACGCAGGCTATATCTCATATCGCCTCAGTCTATATGAGATATAGAAATAATCCATTTTCCCAATAAGACGTCGACCATTAGAATCCTCGCCGAAAGCGATGGCCTCTCGTAGAAATGGAGACAGCGAATGAGCAACCTGATCGCCGAGCGCGTTCTTAGCGTGCATCACTGGAACGACACCCTGTTCAGCTTCCGCACCACCCGCAGTCCGGGTCTGCGCTTCGAGAACGGGCAGTTCGTGATGATCGGCTTGCAGCAGGATGAAGGCCGTCCGCTGATGCGTGCTTACAGCATCGCCAGCCCGAACTACGTCGATCATCTGGAGTTCTTCAGCATCAAGGTGCCCAACGGACCACTGACTTCCAAGCTCCAGCACCTCAAAGAAGGCGACGTGATTCTGACCAGCACCAAGCCGGTGGGCACGCTGCTGCTCAGTGACCTGCGCCCGGGCAAGCATCTTTATCTGCTGAGCACCGGCACCGGGCTGGCGCCTTTCCTCAGCGTGATCCAAGACCCCGAGACCTATGAGCGCTTCGAGAAGGTGGTGCTCGTCCACGGCGTTCGCATCGTCAGCGAGCTGGCCTACAGCGAGTTCATCACCTATGAGCTGCCGCAGAACGAGTACTTCGGCGATGCGGTGAAAGAGAAGCTGATCTACTATCCAACGGTAACACGCGAGGAATTCCGCAACCAGGGGCGCATCACCACGCTGATCGAGACCGGCAAGCTGTTCGCCGACATCGGTCTGCCGCCGCTCGATCCGGCGCACGATCGCGCCATGATCTGCGGCAGCCCGGCGATGCTCGACGACCTCACTAAGCTGCTCGACTCCCGCGGCTTCGAGATCTCCCCGCGCATCGGCGAGCCGGGCGATTACGTGATTGAACGCGCTTTCGTAGAAAAATAGCGGTACCGCAAGGCGGTACCCCGCCTTGAGGTGAGCAATGAGAAAGCGGCTGAGGGGCCTGTCTCCTGTTTTCACACTTCTGCTGTTCCTGGCGACAGGCCCGCTCGGCGCACAAGCGCCGACGCCGCATTACAGCTACACCATCACCGCTACCCATCCTTCGGACCCCACCATCTTCACACAGGGCATCCTCTACCAACGAGTGGATGGGCGCGATCAGTTCTACGTCAGCAGCGGACTTTACCGGGCTTCCCGACTGCGCCTGGTAGACCTGACCAACCGCCAGGTGCTCGCAGAACGGCCTCTGGCGGATCGCTTCTTCGGTGAAGGCATCACCCGTGTCGGCGACGAAATCATCCAGCTCACCTGGAAAGAGGGCGTAGCGTTTCGTTATCGGGCCGGCACGCTGGAACCCCTCGGGGAGTTCCGCTACAGCGGAGAAGGCTGGGGCCTGACGGTGGTCGATGGCGAGCTGGTCATGAGCGACGGCAGCAACGTGCTCACGGTACGCGACCCAGCTACGTTCGAAGTGCGCCGGCACATCCACGTAACCGATCGAGGCCGCCCGGTCACTCACCTCAACGCGCTACAGGAAATCGACGGCCGAATTTACGCCAATGTCTGGCTCACCACGCGCATTGCGCGCATAGAGCTTCCCTCGGGCGAGGTCAGCGGCTGGCTGGATCTGGCCGAGCTGGTAGCGGAAGTCGAGCGTAACGCTCCCGGCCGTATCGACGTGCTCAATGGAATTGCCTACGACTCCGAGCAGCACCGAGTCTTCGTGACCGGCAAGCTCTGGCCGTGGATCTTCGAGATCGAAAGTCCGTTCTTCGAGCACCGCCAGTAAGCGCCAGCCGTAGTTGCCGAGGCAAGCTAAAGCGGTGTCCCGTCTTCAGATGGAGATCGTATGCGGTTTGCCGCCTGACTGGCCGGCAGCGGGCCCTATCCGGCTGGAGCGATGGTTTCGGCGCCGGCTAGGCACGGCGGGGGTGACTGATGTAACATCTGCCCATGACGATACATCTCGCATCCCGCGCCTTCGAGGCGGCTCTACAAGACCGGCGCGCAGCCATCCTCCAGGCGGCGCTGGCAGCCTTCGCCGAGCGCGGCGTCAACGGGATTGCGGTTCCACAGATCGCGGCGCGGGCGGGCGTGGGAGTAGGCACCATCTATCGCCACTTCGAGAACAAAGAGGCGCTGGTCAACGAACTGTTCTGCCTCGAGCAGCAGGCTCTTGCCCGACATCTGCGCCCAGCGCTCACCAAAGCCGGCGAACCTAAGGCGCTCTTCGCCGAACTCTGGGGCCTGCTGGTGAGCTTCGCGCGCCAGCGGCCCGCGGCGTTGCGCTTCCTCGGCATGCAGGATCACTTGCCCTACCTCAAGCCGGCCAGCCTCAAAGTCGGCCGCGACACGCTTGCGCGGGTCGTGGCCGCCGTGCATCTTATGCAGCGGCACGGCGTCTTCCGGAACGACGTGCGTCCCAGGGTACTGGTTGCCCTGGTATGGGGCAGCTTTGTGAATCTCTTCAAGAGCGAACGAGACGGCTTCCTGTACCTTGCCGAAGACGACCTCCTGGCAGCTCGGGAGGCGTGCTGGCGGATGTGCACGTTCCAGCAGCCGGCACACGCGCTGCTCCGTTGACCGCACGCCGCCTGGCGAGCGCGCCGCAGCGCTTCACCCTGCCGCCTTCTCCAACCGTTTCAGCGGAGCTTGTGTTTCATGTGGATGTTATGGCTCGTCACCGCCGTCTGGGCATTCAGTTTCTCCCTGATCGGCGTCTACATTTCACCCAGCGTCGATAGCTACATCGCCGTCTTCATCCGCATGTCCCTTGCGCTGCTCCTGTTTCTGCCACTACTCAGGCTGCGCGCACTACCCGTGGGAAAAGCCGTGGCCTTGATGGCGATCGGCGCCGTACAGCTGGGCATCATGTACCTGTTCCTTTATCACGCCTTCTTGTATCTCACTGTCCCCGAGCTGTTGCTGTTCACCATCTTCACCCCGCTCTACATCACGCTCATCGACGAACTGCTGCTCAACCGCAAACACTTGCCGCTGCGCTGGTGGCTGGCGGCGGCGCTGGCGGTCGTGGGCGCCGGAGTGATCCGCTACCAGGGCCTGAGCGACTCGTACCTGACCGGCTTTCTGCTAATCCAAGCGGCCAACCTCTGTTTCGCAGCCGGACAGGTGGCATACAAGCGCCTGCCATTGGGCGGCGTGCGGGAGCAAACGCAGGTGTTCGGCTGGTTTTTCGTTGGCGCCACGCTCGCCAGCGGCATCGGCATGCTGCTATTCGCCGACTGGTCCCGCACACCGGACAACGCGCTGCAATGGGCGATTCTGCTCTGGCTGGGCCTAGGCGCATCCGGCCTGGGCTATCTGGGCTGGAACCTGGGCGCCAAGTGGGTCAACACCGGCCAGCTGGCAACCATGAACAACATGCTGATTCCAGCCGGCATTCTGGTGAACTTCGTGTTCTGGAACAGCGATGTGGACTGGCTGCGGCTAAGCATAGGCGCAGCCATCATCGTGCTGTCGGTCTGGCTGTGCCAGCGCGGCAACGCGCCGGCACAGCCAGAGCCCGAACACCAGCGAGCGGCCAAGGCTTGACCGCCCATGCACCGCAGCGGGGCGTGATCTAGTACCTGCCGTTAAGCCAGTCCCAGAATCCGCCGCGTCTTGCCAATGGCTCCGGCCACCCAGGGCTGTACGGCTCATGCAGCTGCAGCGGCCGCCAGCCGCGGCGGCCTGCCTGCCCCTGCAACTCGCGCAAGCGCTGAATTCGCTTCTCTGTAGGGGGGTGGGTGCGCAGCAGCGAAGGCTCGCGCCGATTGCGGTTGGGAAACAGCAGCTGCTCGATGAAACCGCCCTGATAGCGCTCCATCAGCGCCAACGCCGAAGCCAGCGCCTGGGGATCGCCCACCAGCTCGGCCCCGAGCCGATCGGCCTCGTACTCGCGGCTGCGCGACAGCCCGAGCTGGAGCAGCGCACTCAGGGTGGGCGAAAGCACCAGCAGGAGAATCGCTAGCCAGCTGATGTGATAGTCAGTCCACAACAGCAGCGGCAGATTCAATAGCAACAGGACTTGCCCGAAGAGCGAAAGAAACAGCGTGAACCGATGAGCGAGATCCGCAAACGCCATCGTCCGCAGATCGTTGTGCGCGATATGACTCACCTCGTGCGCCAGCACCGCCGCCAGCTGGCGCGGATTCATCGCCCTGAGAAGCCCGTCGGACAGCGCGATCGCGGCATTATCCCGCCTGCCGACAGCAAATGCGTTCATCATTGGCGTGGGCAGGTAGTACAGCACCGGTACCGCCGGCAACCCGGCGCGCCTGCACAGCTCCGCAAGCGCGGCATAAAGCGGGGCGGCCTGTCGATAGTCCAGCCGATAGCCGCGGAACATGCTCATCAGCAGGCGTGGCGACAGCGCCGGGTTGAGCAAATAAAGCACCCCGACCAATGCGATAGCGGCCACGCCGTAGCCGCGGCCGCCGATGATATAACCTATGCTGCCGACCAGCGCGGCCATGGCCAGCACCAGCAATAGCGTCTGCATGCGATTGAGGAAGCGGCGACGGCGCAGCGCGGCATAATTCATGTTCTGACTAACGCTCCTTACGGGACATATCGAACATTCCCGTCGATGAGGTTGTTTGGTAGCGGGCGGCCGGCAGATGTCGGCCACGGTGCCGCATCTTTCTCAAGGGCTTGCATCCATCGAAGCGGCGAACGATGCGATCTCCATAGGGACACGAATGCGGCAACACCGTTCGCGCTACTACAATGATCCGACCATGAGTTCCGTTCGCAAATCAGCGTACCCGACGATACGCAAGATCATCCACATCGACATGGACGCGTTCTACGCGGCGGTGGAACAGCGTGACGATCCGCGCCTGCGCGGACGGCCTGTGGTAGTCGGCGGCTCGCCGGACGGCCGCGGCGTAGTGGCAACCGCAAGCTACGAGGCGCGCCGCTATGGCATTCGCTCTGCCATGGCGTCGGCGCGTGCGCGTCGGCTCTGCCCGCATGCCGTATTCCTGCGGCCGCGTTTCGAGGTCTACCGAGCGGAATCGCAGCGCATCCGCGCCATTTTTCGCCGCTATACCGAGCTGGTAGAGCCCCTCTCGCTGGACGAAGCGTATCTGGATGTCACCGCCTGTACCGCCTGCCGCGGTTCGGCAACGCTGATCGCGCGCCGCATCAAGCAGGAGATCTTCGAGGAAACCGGCCTTACCGCATCGGCCGGAGTCTCCTACAACAAGTTCCTAGCCAAACTCGCCTCGGACATCGACAAGCCCGACGGCTTGCACCTGATCACTCCCGAGCAAGGCCCGGCTTTCATCGCTGCCTTGCCCATCGGCCGCTTTCACGGCGTGGGTCCGGCCACCGAAGCGAAAATGCACAAGCTAGGGATCAGGACCGGCGCCGATCTGGCGGCATGGAGCCTGGAAGATCTGCAACGCGTCTTCGGCAAGAGCGGTTCGTTCTACTACCACATCGCCCGTGGCATCGACGAGCGTCCGGTACGCCCCCGGCGTGTGCGCAAATCCTACGGCAGCGAAACCACCTTCGAGCGCGACCTGGACGACCCGGCAGCCATGCTGGCCGCTTTGCGGCCGCTCGCAACGGAAGTGCTGGAAGGCTTGGCCCAGAAAGGGCTTACTGCCGCCACCTGGACGCTGAAAGTGAAGTACCACGATTTTCAACAGGTCACGCGCTCCTATACCGCCCCTTATCCCTTGCTCGACGTGGAGGCCGTGATGGAGGTCATGGAGGAGTTGCTCAAGCGCACGGAAGCCAGCCGGCGACCGGTTCGGCTGCTGGGAGTTACCGGCTCGGGGCTGCGGCCCGTCAAAGAGGCGGCGGCCCTGCAGCTTGGACTGTTCTGATAAACGGCGCACCCACCGAAAGGCATACGCGCCCAGGCGGCGCTCCCACCAAAGCGGCTACCGGTGCTGTTTCAAGGTATCCCCCGCGGGGCCGATAGTCCTAGGGATTCGATCTCCCCCGCCCTCACCGGCAGGACAGTTACGCATCCCTTTCGCAGAGACTCCCAATGACTATCAGATACCCCCTTGCCCTGCTTCTTATCGCTTTGATCGCTCCCCTGAACGCTCACGCGCTGGAGTTTTACGTCGGTGCCGGAGCGGGATACTACATGCGCGACTACGAGGACGTATCCAACCAGTTCAGCCACGTCGCGTACCTTGGCGTGCGCAGCGACATCGAGCCGGTGATAGGCGAGACCGCGGGCGTGGGCTGGTTTATCGAAGCGTACCAGCTGGACTCCGGCGAGCAGGATATCCAGCGCACGAACTGGACGGTCAGAAGTCATGGTATGGGAATAGCCATCGGCGGCATCCTGCAGGAAGGCTCCCGGGACCGCGCGCGGCACGACGCTCCGTACGGCGGCTTTATTTATGGCAAGATCGGCGCTCACAAGCTTGATACCGAGTACGACCTGGGCGTACTAGGCCGCCTGAAAGAGAGCGGCACCTCGTTGTTAATGGAAATCGGGGGCGGCTACTACTTCAACAAGCATGTAGGTCTTCGTATCGCATTGCCGCTAGCGGGCGTCAAGGACGGGCTCGACGACAAGGCTCTGACGGTCATTTACACGGCTCTGGAACTGGCCTATTGACCTAAAGGACCAAGGAGCGCGCGCAGCTTACCCGCCTAAGAGGCGAGGAGCGCTCCTCGCTGTGCTCGATACGTGCTGCGATGGGCGCCTCCCTGACTTCGGTCAGACTGCCCGCGCGTCGCCTATCCAGCGCTTTCTCACGGTCCCTGCAGTGAAGCGCTCGATACCACCGTTGCTACCGAGCGCACCCGAGGGCGGCGGGAATCGAATCGACACCTTCGATCGTGCGACTTTGCCGGGCGCGTTCGCGCCAGGCGGCCTGGCAAAGGCGCCGGCTACCGCTGCCAGAGCAGAATAGCCGGGCCAGAAGCGCCCATACCCGGCGCCGTCAACGGGCCAACGCGATCCAGATCGCTTTCGCCTTGGCGTGCAGTACGCCGGCCTCGTCGAATACGGCCGTGCCCGCGTAATGCTTGCGTCCTTCCGCTCCGCGCGGCCACCCCACCACCACATACCGCCTGCCCGCGTGCACCGGCTTCAGAACCTGCGCCTGCAAATCGCCCAGCACCATAGGCGTCATGGGCGCGGTCAGGGACAGGGCGAAAGCGCCAGGACAGTCCAGGGCCGCCCATACGAATTCCTCGCGCACCACCCCCTCGGCATCTCCCAAAGAAGCATCCGGCACCCAAGGTGCGGCCACCAGCTCGCGCTCAGGAACCGGGCCAGTGAACAGCCGCAGGCCATCGCCTTCGGCACGATCGGGCCCGCAGACGAAGCAGGTCGGGAATGTATGCTGCTCGAAGCCGCGGAAACGCTGGGTCGCAGCGGTGGCCACCTCGAACGAGGGCGGCTCGGGCACATCCAGATCTACCGTCGTGGGCCTAGCCTCGGCCACGGTCTGATCAGCATCGAGCAATCGCTCGACGCCGTCGGCGTCTGCCACCAGGCGCAGCGGCCGATCGAGCGGAATCGGGCGCCGTAGAGTGACCTGAGCGGGGCCGGAGATGTTGCGCGCGAGCATGCCGCACACATAGCCGCCGTTACCCGAATCGGGCGGGCCATTGAAGCGTCGGTTGATCGTAACGAACTTGTCGGGCGCGGCCATGATCCGACCTCCTGGAATTGGCTGATGCTGTTATACGGTGTCGGTGCATCGCGCGGCTTGCACCGATCGGACGGACCACTATAGCGCAAGCGCCATACAAGGCGCTTGTCCCTGGCGCCGGCTCGGTCGTCGTCTCGTCCCAGCAGACCACACGCTGGCAGCGTGCATGCTCCACCTGTCGAATCGCGCCCTGACCAGGCGACTAATGGTCGACAACGACGCGCTTGCCGTACAGGGAGGAGCCCATGAAGTACTTATGTCTGATTTATAACGATGAGAAGACCGTCGCGGCCATGCCGGCTGCCGAGCTAGCCGCCGTGCATGGAGAGTGCAACGAATACCGCGCCGAGCTCGCACAACAAGGCCGCCTGATCGCCATGCAACGCCTCCTGTCCGTGGACACGGCCACTACCGTGCGCGTCCGCAATGGGAAGGTCGACATCACCGACGGCCCCTTCGCGGAAACCAAAGAGCAACTCGGTGGCTTCTACTTGATAGAAGCACGGGATCTGAACGCGGCCATCCAAATCGCAGCGAAGATCCCGCCGGCCCGACTCGGTAGCATAGAGGTGCGCCCAATTGATGAGTCCTACCCGTAGCGGTTGCTGTCGATTGCTCGGGCGCCGCTTCGACTAGCCACCGGCTGGTAGCGTTCTCCTCTACGATCCGCCCGCCGCATGCAGGATATGGCGCGATGCGGCATGCGTTGCATGGCGGTGACCAGAGCGGACAAAAACTCCGGAGCGAGCGCCACGCCTGGCGGACAGCTATCCGCGCAGACGGCGGAGCACATGGAGAGTTGGCGAAGGCTGATACGCTGTCCAGCGGAGCACGTATCAGCGATAGCGCCAGGCATGCAAAAATGTATCGTTCCAGGCTTTGGCCGACGAACGTCCCCCGGCATACGCTATGCTGAAAACATTCCTCTTGCGCGCTACGGAGGCCCAATGAAATTCCTATGCCTTGTCTACAGCGACGAGAAATTGCTGCACTCGTTACCTGAAAGTCCAAAGGATAGCGAGTGCATGGCCTACAGCAATTCGGTGAAAGAAAGCGGGCGGATGATCGCCGCGGAGGCGCTGGAACCGGTCAGCACGGCGACGACAGTGCGAGTCCGAAACGGGAAAATCACTATCACCGATGGCCCTTTTGCGGAAACCAAGGAGCAGCTGGCCGGCTTCTATCTGGTGGATGCCGAAAGCCGGGAGGAAGCTCTGAAGATTGCGGCCGGCATCCCTGCGGCGCGAGTGGGTTGCGTGGAGGTACGGCCGGTGCGAGAACTCCAGCCGTGATAGCGAGCCGGTTGAAGACCTCGGCTGGGCGGCCACCGCCAGCATAAGCACCAATGTTTATTTCGATGGGCTTGCCCGGGCGCACGCGTGTTTTTTGCAGGCCGCCTTGGCCGCATAATTTGCCGCTCCAGCCCCTGACGACAGTTATCGCCCATGGCGAACAACACCGAAACCGCTAGCATCCAAGCTAGGGTCGAGAATATCTATCGCACGGAATCGCGCCGCGTGCTGGCAACGCTGATCCGCTTGCTGGGCGATTTCGAGCGTGCCGAGGAAGCGCTGCAAGATGCGTTCGCAGCGGCGTTGGAACAGTGGCCGCGTGACGGAATACCGGCCAATCCGCGTGCCTGGCTAGTGTCGGCAGGGCGCTTCAAGGCGATAGACCGCATTCGCCGCGCCGCGCGCTTCGATAGCGTGCTTTCCGAACTGGCCCTGGAACTGGAGAGCCAAGCCGATCCGGACACGCTGCTGGAAGACGAAGGCCTGGAGGATGACCGCTTGCGCCTGATCTTCACTTGCTGCCATCCAGCCCTGGCCGAAGATGCGCAGATCGCTCTCACGCTGCGCGAGGTCTGCGGGCTCACCACCGAGGAAGTGGCGCGCGCGTTTCTCACACCCGCCCCGACGATGGCGCAGCGCATCGTGCGCGCCAAGCGCAAGATACGCGAGGCCCGCATACCCTATGAAGTCCCGGCCCAATCGGAATTGCCGGAGCGCTTGAATGCGGTTCTGCGTGTGATCTATCTGGTATTCAACGAGGGCTATTCCGCCTCTTCCGGCGACCGGCTCACCCGTGCCGACTTGTCCACCGAGGCCATACGCTTGTGCAGGCTGCTCGGCGCCTTGTTGCCGGAGCCTGAGGTGGCCGGGCTGCTTGCCCTGATGCTGTTGCAGGAGTCGCGCCGTGCCGCGCGTACCACGGCCGACGGCGATCTGATTCTGCTGGAGGAGCAGGATCGCTCGCTATGGGACCAGGCGCTGATTACCGAGGGCTGCGAGCTGGTTGCCCGCGCCCTGTCGTCGGGCCGGTTCGGGCCGTACAGCATCCAGGCCGCTATTGCTGCCGTGCACGCCAGCGCGGCGGAACCGGCGGCAACGGACTGGAACGAAATCGTCGGCCTGTACGATGTGCTGCTGAGAATCAATCCTTCGCCCGTGGTCGAGCTCAACCGCGCAGTCGCCGTGGCTATGCGCGACGGCCCGCAGGCGGGCCTGGAGCTGATAGAGAGCATCCTGTCCCGTGGCGAGCTGGCTAACTATCACCTCGCGCACGCGGCCCAAGCCGATATGCTGCGGCGGCTAGGGCGTGCCAACGATGCCCGGGCGGCTTATCGGCGCGCGCTGGACCTCACGCAACAGGAACCCGAGCGGCGTTTCCTTGAGCGACGGCTAGCGGAACTCGCGGAAGGCTACGAATTACCTTAGTCGAACCCTTATTATGCGAGCCACACGCGTGCCGCGAGCTGGACTCGCGCTGGCTCGTTTACCTCGCACCGAGTCCTTGTTGCGCCGATTCGGATAAGCGCAATGCCAACCGATCTTCCGTATCAATCCTTGCTATCGACGGCTCTATCGCTGCCCCCTGCGACACCTCATCGCCCCTGAATCTGTAAGCTATTCGACACAAACTTAAACAGTGTTCGACCATTAAGACACAGCAACAATCTGCATTGACATAATAGGCCCGCTGGGGCCTGATAATGGCTCGCCCTGAGATCGGAAAGCACCTCCGATGCTGCACAAAAACAATAGGGCGGCAATAACAAGTCAGGAGGAGACCCTCTCATGATCGACGTCAGCAAAAGTCGGTTTTTAACGGCTAGCGCGACCCTGCTGCTTACCGCGGCACTATTGGCCGGCTGCGGCTCCGACAGCGACAACAAGAAAAAGCCCCCGGCGGAGCCGGAACTCGAACGCGTACACGATGGCCGCAGCTTCACCGCTGCCGAGCCGTCCGAAGAGATGCTAAAGCTCTTAAACGCTGGATTGAACGCCGAAATCTATGGCGGTTTGCACAAGGGCGAGCGGGGCGACGCCAGCTACATCATCCAGGTACCCAACGGCGAAAACGGCGGCACGCCCTGGAACGGAGTCCTGGTCATGTATGCCCACGGCTACCGTGGCGAAGGCGAAGAGCTGACCGTAACCCCGCCGCGTATCGCGAGGAATCTGATCGAAGCGGGCTACGCCTGGGCCGCCTCCAGCTACAGCGCCAACTACTATGACGTGCGCGCCGGAGTCGAGGACACGAACGCCCTGGCCAAAGCCTTCACCGAGCTCACTGGCGGCGCGCACGGCAACCCCAACAAGTACTACATCATCGGCCACTCCATGGGCGGCCATATTGCCGGCGCCGCCATCGAGGACGAAACGCTGGCGACGGCGAACAATAAGGTCAACTACGCCGCGGCGCTGCCCATGTGCGGCGTGATGGGCGACACCGAACTGTTCGATTATTTCGCTGCCTGGAACCGCGCCGCGCAGAAGCTGGCGGGCTTCGACGAGCCCCCAAGCTCCGCCGATGAATACCAAAACGAGGTCCGGCCCAAGGTCATCGAGACGCTATGGGAAGATTATCAAGCCAGCCCCTTGTTGGCCGGCACTCCCACTGACGAGGGCAGGAAGCTCCTGGGAATGTGGGCCAATCTCACCGGCGGGCCGCGTCCTATCTTCGAGCAAGCCGCGGTGCTCAAGCAGTGGAACGAGCTGATACTGAATTACGGCGTGCCTGAGGGCACCATAGCCGGCATTCTCAACCGCAATGTGGTCGACACCACGCACATCGTCTATCGCTGGGAGAGCTTGCCCGGCGCGCAGCTGACTGCGGCGGAGCAGCAGTTCAACGACACGATCTATCGCCATGAGCCGGAAACCGGGGCCAACGGGTTGCGCGAGGACGGCTTGCGCTGGATACCGCAGGTACAGGGACGATTCAACGTGCCGGTAGTAACCCTGCACACGCTGGGCGATCTGTTCGTGCCGTTCTCCATGCAACAAATCTACTTGCAGCGAGCAACCGAGAACGGTAACAGCCAGTGGCTAGTCCAGCGGGCGATCCGCTCGCCGGGGCATTGCGATTTCTCCACCGCGGAAGAGTGGCGCGCCTTCCAGGACCTGGCTGCCTGGGAGCAGGGCGGAACGAAGCCGAATGGAGACAATATTCTCGACCCGGCCGCCGTGGCTGACCCCGACTTTGGCTGCGCCTTCACGAACAATACGGACTTCACGTCCGACGAAACGTCCCTGAAGAACACGCGGGCCCTAATGCCGGCTTGCAGCACCTGATTCGGCTTTGAAGCGCTTTTCTGCAAAAAAGAGACGCGGCCATGCCGCGTCTCTTTCTAATCTCGTCCGCCGCGCCGAGGCCTATCGCAGGCTTCACTGATCCGCATCAGGTCGCCACGCGATAGCGGCCGATCCGCTGTACGACTCCCTCGGCCAAAGCGTTCAGATCGCGGCTCACCTGATGAGCCCGGGCCGCCTCTTCCAAGGTCGCTCTGGACGCGTCGCGGATGCGTACGATGTTGCGATCCATCTCCTCGGCAACGCGCCCCTGCTCTTCGGCCGAGGTGGCAATACCCGCGTTCAGATCTGAGATGCGCCCCACCGCGTCCACAATAACCTGAAGCGCCTGGGCCATGGTCTCGGAGCGCTCTACCGTCGCTGCCGACTCCTGTACGGCAACCGCCGCCGCCTCCACCGCGGCATCGGCTCCTGCCTGCAGGCGCTCGATAACCTCTACGATCTTGAGCGTGGACTCGTGGGTGCGATGGGCCAGCGTGCGCACCTCATCGGCCACCACGGCAAAGCCGCGGCCTTGCTCGCCGGCGCGCGCCGCCTCGATGGCGGCGTTGAGCGCCAGCAGGTTGGTCTGCTCGGTCACGGCTCGGATCACTTCCAGCACGGTCCCGATTTCCTCACTGCTGTCTTTGACCCCGGCAATGCCTTGCGCTACTTGTTCCACGCGCTGGCTCAGGCGCCGCATCGCCTCGGTGGTATCCTGGATCAAGCCGCCGCTCCGGCTCGCCTGCTCGTCAGCCTCGCGAGCGCTCTGCGCCGCGTTGTCGGCGCTGGCCGCCACTTCCTTGATGGTCATGGCCATCTCGTTCATCGCGGTGGCGACCGCATCCATCTCGTCCTGCTGAGCTTGCGCCCGTCCGGCGGTGCGGTCGAACGATGCCGCCACCTCGCCCGCCACATCGCGAAGCGTCCTCATAGACACCCCGATCTCGGCGAAATCGGCCCTCAGCCGGCTGCACACCGCGTTAAAATCCCGTGCCAGCTCCGCTAGTTCGTCCTTGCCGCGGGCAGGCAGAGTAACGCTGAGATCGCCCGCGGCGATTTGCGCAAAGGCTTGCCGGAGCCGGCCGGCGCGCGCGGCGAACGAGCGCGAGACAGAAATGCTTACGAACCCGGCAACGGCGACCGCCACCAACAGCAAACCGATGAACACGACTATGCTGGTCCGCTGACGGCTGGCCACCCTTTCCGAGGCCTGGGCTACAAGGCCTCCGATATAGCTGTCCACCGCGGCCATCAGCTCCTCGACCTCCAGCAGAATCCGCAGCGCCCGACTACCCATGATCTGCATCCCGGCCTGCGGGTTACCCCCGGCGGCGGCTTGCTGAGCACGAGAAGTCTCCTGCAAATAAGCCGTCCACTTGCCCTTCATCGAGTCGAGAAACTCCCTGGCTTCGCCCTCTGCGAGTACCGGCTCCAGGGCCGCCAGTTGCTGTTCTATCCGCTGGGCGAGCGCCGCGGTCTCGCTGGGCTGTGCGGCACCGAGCATGACGCGCCTGACACTCAGATGGTATTGATAAATGCCGCGATGAACGTCCTTGACCAAGCTGGTCGCCGGCACCAGATGACTACCGAAGAAATCCGCCTGCTTCCTCATTACATGCATCGAGAACAGCGAGGACGCAGAAGTAAGCAAAAGCAGAGCAAACACTACGCCGAAGGCGCATAAGAGCTTAGTGCGGAGTTTCACGATAAACCTCGGGAGTTGTTCGAGCGGCGGCCACCCAACCGGATAGGGATGTCATCCCCGGGGCCGATCTCGGCGAGTCCAGCGAATCAACTAGTAACTATCGGCCACAACCTTGCTGGCTTTATGGTTTTGCGCTATGCCGCCCAGGAGCATATCCCCTAGCCGTTTGAAGTCAACGACTGCGCTTTAGCGAGAGCCCCTTCCCACGCAAATCATGGCACCACCAGAAGCGCGCCATACTAGAGCGCCGGCGGCACAACATCCGGCAAATTTTCATAAAGCGAACTCGCCGAATCATGCCCGCGCAACGCCTCCACCACCGCGGGTAACGGATCGGCCCAAATCCCCGGCAAATCGGCTTCGCCGGGCAGGCGGACGGAATAGGCAAGCCGTTCCACCGGCGGCACGAACTGCGCATCGATATCCTTGCGATTGCCGCGCGGATCGATCCGGTACCAACCGTGCCCCGGCAGCAGCACGGCATTCAGGCCATGCAGGCAATAAGGTGCGCCGTTGTCATCGACGCTGAGCCGCTGATAGCAAAGGCCGGCGGGAATGCCGTTCGCGCGCAGCAGCGCCGCCAACAAGTGGCTCTTGGCGTAGCAATAGCCGCTGCCTATGGCCAGCACCTCGGACGCTGCGCATGTTACCGGCTCCAACATGTAGTCGCGGGAGTGCTTAATCTCATCACGCACCCACTCGAAGCAGCGTCTGGCCACCTCGGCAACGTCCTGCGCATCGCCCACCAGCGAACGCGCGAGCCTGCGAACCTCGGGATGCTCCCAATCGATAACCTCGGTAGACCGAAGAAACGGCTGCATTGTCATTATTTTTTCCCTTTCGGAGGGGAGCGCCTTGGAACTTCCAAACGACCGCTCCGCGCATGGGCGAAACGCCTGTCGTAAACGCGCAGCGGGAACATTACGCGCCCGGAGCGGCGCGCGGTCAATTCCGGTGCGCCGGAAGTCCCGCGTGCTGAGGCAGACCATCGGCGATATCGAACCACTCGGCTTTGGAGGCAACGAACGCATGATAACGCTTAGCCGCGGTTACCGGCGTCTCCAACGTGCCCAGCCGCAGCCGTTTTACCTGGGGCATATCGTCGCGGGCGCTGTAGAGCGGACTGCCGCATTCACTACAAAACACCCTGGCTTTGTTGGAAGTGGCCCGAAACTCTTTTAGATACTCGGCGCCCTGCACGATGCGAAACTGCCCAGACTGCACCGGCGCGACGGCAACGAACGCCGAGCCCTGCGCCTTGCGGCATTGCACACAGTGGCACATGGAGATCTCGTCAAGTTCTCCCAAGTACTCGTAACGGACCCTGCCGCACAGACAACTGCCCTTGTGCATGTCTTCCTCTCCTCGCGCAGTGCAAATATCACGACAGCTTTATCATCCAGGCCACATGCACGCAAAGGGCAGTGCATTGGCGCCCGGATCGACCACTGATAGAATCCGCCAGCATCTCTCCTTTGGTGGCACTGCTCTTATGCTCGCTTGGCCGTTCATCACCATCCTCGCATTCTTCCGCCTGCGCACCCTCGCCGCCTGACGCGGTGAGCCGACGCAGCACGCGCGGATAATCATCTGCCGGTTCGTCCTGCCTGGGCCCGGTCCTGTCTTGACTGCCCGGAGGGCATTTCCAGAGCCCGTCCACTCACCGCGTCTCTCTCGCCTTTTCCACACGAACAACGCGCGAGCGAGACGATTTTCATGAACAATGACAGACGTAGCAGCCGCTCCAGCAGCAGCTGGGACGGTGTTGCCGATTGGTACCTTGGGTGGTCCGGCGCCAGGGGAAGCCTCCACCACCGGAAGCTGGCCATCCCTATGGTCATGGATTTGCTGGACTGCCGACGCGGGCAGCAGATTCTGGACATTGGTTGCGGACCAGGGGCACTGGCAGCGCATGTACGAAATGCGGGCGCACACTACACCGGTATCGATCTCAGCGCCAAGCTGATCGCATTTGGACGTCGCCATAACCCCGAGGCACGTTTCCTTGTGGGCGATGCGACTCGGCTTCCACAACACCCGCAACTGCGGCCGCATACTTTCGATGCCGCGGTTTTCCTGCTGAGCGTTCAGGACATCGCTCCGCTGGCCCAGGCAATGACGAGCGCGGCCTGGGTCTTGAAGCCGGGCGGAAGGCTAGTGATGCTGATGACGCACCCGTGCTTTCGTATCCCGCGGCAAAGCGGTTGGGGTTGGGACGGGCAGCGCAGGCTGTGGTATCGACGCATAGACCGTTACCTGACCGAACTCGAGATCCCTATGCAGCCGCATACACGTGGGACCGGCATCACGCGCAGCTATCATCGGCCATTGTCGGTCTACATCGCCGCGCTGACGGCTGCAGGCTTCATCGTCGATGCGCTAAGGGAGTCGCCAATGCTGCCTAACCGGGACCGGCGGGCGCTACGAAGCGGGCAGCGAGCGGACAATTGCGACATTCCCCTGTTTCTGGCCCTTGGCGCACGCCTGCCTGGAGATTGACGAACGGGTGGGAGCCGGCGATCGTCGCGCGGCTCCCATCCGGTATGCCGGGTCCTTGTCTGCATCGCTAGGCAGCCGTGGCGTCGAATCGGCACCTTGTCGGCACCGGCCAACTGCCCCGCTTCGGCACGTCTCCAGACTGGCAAGACCTCGCTGCATTGTGCTTGCCCTGCGCGCAACATAGGTCGGCATTCCATGCTCCCTGCCCAGGCACCCAAGGGAGGCCGCTACGTATGCACGACCGTCACACCTCGCCCAGCCCAGCGCGCGGCGGCCATCAGGCTAGGCCTCAGCGAAAGGAGGACGGCGAACACAGCCCGTACCGACACGCCGGGCATAGCGTGGAAATGTTCCGTCGCAAGTTCTGGATTTCGCTGGCGCTGACCATCCCCACGGTGATCTGGGGCCATATGCTCCCCAGCCTCACCGGTTTTTACGCCCCATCGTTTTCCGGCTCGCAATGGATTTCGCCGCTGTTCGGCGCGGCGGTTTTCTTTTACGGCGGCTGGGTGTTCCTGCAAGGCGCGGCGCGCGAGCTGCAGGCGCGGCTACCGGGAATGATGACCCTGATCTCGTTGGCCATAGCGGTGGCCTTCCTGTTCAGCGTGGCGGTCACCGCCGGCTACCCCGGAGCGCCCTTGTGGGACGAACTGGCGACGCTGGTAACCGTCATGCTGCTCGGTCACTGGATAGAAATGCGCTCGGTCTCTCGCGCGCAGGGCGCGTTGAAAGAGCTGGCCAAGCTGCTGCCTAACCGAGCGGTACGCATTCGGGGCGAGGAACTGGAGGAGGTGCCGCTGGAAGTCTTGCGGGAGGGGGACGTGGTACTCGTTCGGCCGGGCGCCGCCCTTCCCGCAGACGGCAGAGTGCTGAGCGGGGACAGCCAAGTCAACGAGGCCATGATCACCGGGGAGTCGCGCCCGGTAGCGAAATCCGCGGGCGACCGGGTGATCGCGGGGACTGTCAACGACACCGGCTCCCTACGCGTACAAGTCACCGGATCCGGCGCGAACACGACGCTGGCCGGCATCATGCGCATGGTCGAGCAGGCGCAGAGTTCGCGCTCGCGAGCTCAGGCACTGGCCGATAGGGCCGCCTTCCTGCTGACGGGAGTGGCTATAAGCGCCGCGGCGTTCACCGCGCTGACGTGGTTGGCACTGGACGCCGACGGCGCCTTCGTCATCGAACGTGTGGTCACGGTACTGGTCATTGCCTGTCCGCATGCGCTGGGCCTCGCCGTGCCCCTGGTGATCGCCATCTCCACCAGCTTAGGTGCTGGCAGCGGACTGCTGGTACGCGATCGGCGAGGCCTTGAGCAAGCCCGCGAGCTCGACGTGGTGGTATTCGACAAAACCGGTACGTTGACGCTGGGCGAGCACCGCGTGGTCGATCTGCAAGCCGCACCCGGCATCGCGGCCGACGAGGCCCTGCGGCTGGCGGCAGCCGTGGAGCGCGACTCGGAGCATCCGCTAGCGCAGGCTATAGTACGCAGCGCGCAGGAACGTGGTCTCGACATCCCGCAAGCGCAGGATTTCGCTTCCGCCGCCGGTGAGGGCGTACGAGCGCGGGTGGACGGCCGCGAGCTGCGTATGGGCGGCCCTCACTTGCTGCGCCGCCTTGATATCACTCTGCCGCAGCCGCTGCGATCGACGGCATACGGCTATGCCCAGCGCGGACAGTCCGCCATTTGGCTGATCGAAAACACGCGGGTTCTGGCCGTGTTCGCCATTGCCGATGCGGTGCGGCCGGAATCGGCCGAGGCGGTACAGCGCTTGCACCAAGCGGGCCTGGAAGTGGCCATGCTGACCGGAGACTCCCGCGCCGTGGCCGAAGCGGTTGCCGCCGAGCTGGGTATAGACACCGTGTTCGCTGAAGTGCTGCCGCAGGACAAGGCAGCCAAGATCGAAGAGCTGCAACGCGAGGGCCAACGGGTCGCCATGGTCGGCGATGGCGTGAACGACGCGCCAGCCTTAGTAACGGCCGATGTCGGCGTCGCCATTGGCGCCGGAGCCGACGTGGCGGTGGAAGCGGGCGATGTAGTGCTCGTGCGCAGCGACCCGCGCGATGTGCCGCGCATAGTGCGCCTGAGCCGCGCCAGTTATGGCAAGATGCTGCAGAACCTGTGGTGGGCCGCGGGCTATAACATCGTTGCCATTCCGCTGGCTGCAGGCGCACTGGCGGCTTGGGGGCTGATCCTGGCGCCCGCCGTGGGCGCGATCCTGATGTCGGCGAGCACGGTCATCGTCGCCATCAACGCGCAGCTGCTCCGCCGTGTACGGCTTTGAGCACGGCCAGCGGCACCCTGCCAGCTCGCCATGAGCTTGGCCCATTAGCCGTCAGAACGCGACCTAGGGGCGTCACGCCGCGGGCGCTACGCGCTCTAGCCAATCGGCCAGCAGCTCGAATGTGCGCGCACGCGCGGGCGGAATGGAGAGAACGAGATCGTGCAAGGCGTCCCCCACAGCGTGCCGCTCGACGTGGGGACCTAACCGGGGCGCAAGACGCTTCATGTCCTCCACATCGAGCACGACATCCGCCGTGCGCAGCGCGTCGCTCCAGCGGCGTGGGACTAGGCTGCGCTCGGCGTGCAGCACCAAGCACGGGCATGTTATCGCAAGGCCCCGGGCAAGCTCGCGATGGGCCCTATGGATAGCGCGGAACCAGCCCGCGTACACGGGAAAACCCTCAATCGGTTTCCAACGCAGATCGAACGACCATTCGCCACGATAGTCCGCGTGAATGCTTTGCGCATAAAGCGGCGACAGGCGGGCGAGCTTCAGCCTGGGGGCCAAACGGCCCAACCGCGCAAGCAATGGCTTGAGCAGTCGCTTCTGCCACGCAGGCAGGTACATCTCGAAGAAGGGGCTGTTGAGGAACAAGGCATTGACCCGCTCCCGCCCCTCGCCGCGGCTGGCGAACAAGGCGGCGACCAGCCCGCCTGTAGAGTGACCGTTGAGCAGCAGCCACTCTATTCCCTCCAGCTCGGTCAGCACACGCACCGCCGCCGCCACATCCGCCAATAGCTCGTTTATATCGGTAATGAAGCAGGGCAGGTGATGAGGGCGCAGGGAGCGGCCGTGGCGCCGCATATCGAGCGCGTAGAAGTGCAGTCCTTGCCGGTTGTAGAACTCGGCCAGGTGCGTCTGAAAGAAGTAGTCGATAAACCCGTGCAGATAGAGCACCGCCCGCGTACCCTCTGCCGCGCAACAGCGTCGGACCAGCACGATCTCGACCGGACCGTCGGCCGCAGGGGCAAGCATTAGCGTAGCTTGCTCGAAGCCGTCCAGCACATCGGGCTGCCAGCGCAGTGCAGCCGGGGCCGCGGCAGAGTCCAAAGTCTCGCAAACGGTAGGTGGTGTCCCCATCGCACGTAAGCTCCGGCACAAAGGTGAACTCAGCACCTAGAGCATACACGAGACGCGGTGCTTTACTGTCCCCAACGGGGCCCACCCGCCTGCAGAAATGCCTTCTCGGCCTTGTTGGACTCTCGGCCTAGCACCTGATTTCTATGGGGAAAGCGCCCGAAGCGGCGTACGATATCGCGATGCTCCTCGGCAAAGGCGAGGTTCTCGGACAGCATCTTGCGCCAAGCCGTCGGGCTGGAATCCAGCAAACGCCGAAACTCCACCACCGAACGCTCTTGCAGCAACGGATCCTCGGCATGCTGCAGCGGCATGAGCAGAAACGCCCGCTCGGGAGGGGAGAGCTCAACGTCGTGGCCGGCATCCAGCCCTTCGAGGGTCATGCGCACCGCCATGTCGTCCTGAGCGAACGCCTGCGCCGTGCCGCGAGCGATGTTGCGACTGAACTGATCCAGCAGCAAGATCAGCGCCAGCCTCCCGCGTGCCGTTTCGGCCCAGTGGTCCAGCTCGCCAGCGCTCGCCTTGCGCCATAGCGCGCCGAACCGCTCGCGGATCTGCTCATCGAAAGCGGGATCGGATGCGAACCAGCGCTGGGAGAGCTCTCGGATCCGCTGTGGATCGTCGCTGTCCGGACCGAACCAAAAGGTCAGAACTTGTTCCACCTCGTTCACAGCAACCTCCTTTTGCCGCGACGATCCAGGCCTGGGAGCCGACCGGCGCGCCTGTAGATGCGTATGCCTCCAGATCTATCCGGCTCAGTGGAGGCACTCGCTGAGGCTTACCACGCGCAGCCGCCGCTGTCCTTACTTCTCGACGAAGGCGCGCTCTATGACGTAATCCCCCGGCGCACCAATATGGGGCGAAATCTGGAAGCCACGCTCATCGAGCATTTTCGTCAGATCCTCCAGCATGTACGGTCCGCCGCACACCATGGCGCGATCGTGCGCCGGATCGAGCGGCGGCAGACCGACATTGCGCCACAGCTCGCCGGTCTCGATCAGCGTGGTGATCCGCCCTTGATTGCGAAAAGGCTCCCGCGTCACGGTCGGATAGTAGATCAGCTTCTTTCTGACCTCTTCGCCCAGGAATTCATGATTGGGCAGCTCTTTGGTGATGAAGTCGTCGTAGGCCAGTTCCCTGACATAGCGCGTACCGTGCACCAACACCACCTTATCGAAACGCTCGTAGGTCTCGGGGTCTTTGATGATGCTCATGAAGGGCGCCAACCCCGTGCCGGTACTGAGCAGCCAAAGGTGCTTGCCCGGCTTCAGATCGTGCAGCAGCAAGGTGCCGGTTGGTTTGCGGCTGACGAGCAACTCATCCCCGACCTTGAGGTGCTGCAGCCGCGAGGTAAGCGGGCCATCTGGCACTTTGATGCTATAGAATTCGAGATAGTCCTCGTAGTTCGCGCTGACGATGCTGTAAGCACGCATCAACGGCTTGCCATCGACCTTGAGGCCGATCATCACGAACTGTCCATTCTCGAACCGGAAGGTGGGGTCGCGCGTTGTGGTAAAGCTGAACAGGGTGTCGGTCCAGTGGTGCACGCTGAGAACGCGCTCGGTTCCGATAGCGGCCATCGCGAAACTACTCCGGTAAAACGCACAGGCGGGAATCGTAGCGCGGCCTGCCGTTTAGGTGAATGACCTAAGACAAGATAGGGGCAAGTAAGCGCTGCGCCGCAGCATGCATGCGGATGCGCCAAGGACGTGCCCAGCCAGTTTGCCAAGTCGGCGGGCTAGAGTGCAGAGCAAGGGGGGAAGTCGCCGGTAGCGGCGGGCTCAAGCCCGCCGCTTGCCGGATCAGGTACGATGAGCGGCCGTCAAACCGCCGCTTTGGTCTGCAGCCACTGCGGATGCAGGCGCACGCACCGGTTGATGGCGCTCATGACCGCGACCAAGGACGCGGTGAGGATGTTGCTGTGCCGGCCTACGCCGAACAGCGTATGAGCCCGGCCGCCGAAGCCGACTTCCACGTAGGCCAACGCCTGCGCATCGGCGCCGCGTCCGGTCGCGTGCTCACGGAAATCCACCACCTCCAGACTCAGGCCGCACTGCTGGTTCAAGGCATCGACAAAGGCCGCAATCGGACCGTTGCCGCGCCCGGAGATAATCTGCTCGCGGCCGTCGCGGCGAATGGTCGCCGTGATCTGCTCCCACTCATGCTGGCTGCCCTGGCCGTGGGTGCGCCAATCGACCAGCTCGAACGGTTCCACCGCATCCAGGTACTCGCCCTTGAACGTCTCCCAGAGCTGATCCGAAGTAAGCTCTTTGCCGGTCTCGTCGGCAATTACCTGCGTAATCTGGGCGAACTCGATCTGCAGGCGGCGCGGCATGACCACACCGTGATCGCGCTCGAGCAGGTAGCTGATGCCACCCTTGCCGGACTGGCTGTTGACGCGAATCACCGCTTCGTACGTACGGCCAAGATCAAGCGGATCGATGGGCAAGTACGGCACTTCCCATACATCGCCTTCCTTGCGCGCGGCAAAACCCTTCTTGATCGCGTCCTGGTGACTGCCCGAGAACGCGGTGAACACGAGCTCGCCGGCATAGGGATGGCGCGGGTGCACGGGCAGCTGGTTGCAATACTCGGCCACGCGCACAGCGGCGTTGATGTCGCTGAAATCGAGCTGCGGATCCACCCCCTGGGTATAGAGGTTCAACGCCAGCGTCACCACGTCGACGTTGCCGGTGCGCTCCCCGTTACCGAACAAAGTGCCCTCAACGCGTTCAGCGCCCGCCATCACCGCGAGCTCGGCGGCCGCCACAGCGGTACCGCGGTCGTTATGCGGATGCACGCTGAGCACGATGCTATCGCGCCGGCTTATATGGCGGCCGAACCACTCGACCTGGTCGGCATAAACGTTCGGCGTAGCCATCTCCACCGTGGCCGGCAGGTTGATGATGGCCTTGTTCTCTGGCGTCGGCTGCCAGACATCGAGCACCGCGTCGCAGATCTCGACTGCGAAATCGAGCTCCGTACCGGTAAAGCTCTCCGGGGAGTACTGGAAGGTCCACTTGGTTTGCGGCCGGGCGGCAGCCAACTCTTTCGTGAGCCGCGCCCCCCTGACGGCAATATCGATGATGCCGGGCTTATCGAGCCCGAACACCACTCGCCGCTGCACCGTGGACGTAGAGTTGTAGATGTGCACGATGGCGCGGGGCACGCCCTCCAGGGCTTCGAAGGTGCGGTGTATAAGCTCGTCGCGGCACTGAGTGAGCACCTGAACCGTGACATCGTCCGGTATCAGATTCTCCTCGATGAGCACGCGGCAGAAATCGAAGTCGGTTTGCGACGCGGCGGGGAAACCGATCTCGATTTCCTTGAACCCGATCTCGCACAAAGTCTTGAACATCCGCAGCTTGCGCTCGGGGTTCATGGGCTCGATCAACGCCTGGTTACCGTCGCGCAGGTCAACGCTACACCAAAGCGGCGCACGATCGATGACCCGCGACGGCCAGCGACGATCAGGCAAGTTGATAGGCGGAAAAGGACGATACTTGTTACCCGGCTGCATGACTGTTTTCTCCTGCGTTGCGATGGCGGAAGTCGAAACGCGGCGGGAATACGGCCATCGAGCTGCCGCTAGGCTCGACGACCGTTACGCAGTCGCAGCGACAGCACCGCTTGCAGCGCAAGAAGGGATTGAGTGAAAGAAAATACGCGATATTGCATTGTGCGAAACCCGATCCGGTAACCCGACCAACGACCAATATCAGAACCCGACGCTCCCTTAGGAGGCCGGGCAGGTCAGTCGTAGCAGGTTTTCGCGACGGATCGTGTACATAACAATGGACATTAGCTCCTAATATGGCAGGACGTCAAGTTTAAAACGTCGAACTTGGAAGCCTTCCACTTGGGGCGGCAGCGCCCTTCCTCAAGGGCAGTCCCAAGCGACGGCTTCAACGGCTGCCGACGCCGCCCGCGGCGGCCTGTTTCAGACCGCCGCGTAGACGGGGCGACCTTTGCTGACCGACCGGTAGCGCCCAGATTGGTGTAATGGCCCCTATAATGCGGCGATGAGCCACATTGCCGCGGCCACTTCAAGGACTTCATATGAACGAGCAAACCGACCTACGCACCCGGCTCAACGCCGAAACCGCACGGCTGCCCTGGCGCGAACTCGAGCGCCATTTCGCCCGCGGCGCGCTAGTCACCGTCGATCCCGGCCTTGACCTGATCGAGGTCGCCGCCAGTATGGCCGAAGACAACACCGCCCGCGTGCAGGATTGGCTTGGCAGCAACCGGATTCGTCGGACGTTAGCCGAAGAGGCGAGTCGCTGGAGCGCCGAGCAGAGCGAGCTGTGGTGTGTAGTGGTCGCGCCCTGGGTACTGGTGCAGCCGGCCAAGCCGGGCCGCGCTTGATCCGGTCGGCTGAACCGCCGCGTTTGCGAGCCATGCACGCAAGAGCATGAAACAAGCGGATCTTGCGTCTCTGCCCGACACTCGAGCGCACGCACCGAAGGAGATGACCGCTAGCGGTCGCAAGGAGCACAGATGGACAGAGGCATCTCGCTTGGCCATATCGCCGGCATCGAGATCCGGCTGGATTGGAGCCTGCTGATCATCTTCCTGTTGATCAGCCTGATGCTGGCAACCGCGGTTTTTCCGACTTGGCATCCCGACTGGAGCCCGGCGGTCGCTTGGAGCACCGCGCTGGCCGCCGCCGTTTTGTTCCTGGCCTCCGTGCTGCTGCACGAGCTCTCGCACGCGCTGGTCGGGCGCCGCCACGGCATGCAGATCCGCCGCATCACCTTATTCGTATTCGGCGGCATGGCCCACCTGGAGAGCGAGCCGCACACTTGGAAGGCCGAGTTCTGGATGGCTATCGTCGGCCCTCTCACCAGCTTGGCGCTGGGCATTTTCTTCCTGTGGCTTGCCGGACTGCTGGGCGCGGCCCAGATCGACCCGGCAGCACCCCAGCAGAGCCTTGCACGGCTCGGCCCCGGCGCCACGCTGCTGCTCTGGCTGGGGCCTATCAACATCATTCTTGCCATCTTCAATATGGTTCCCGGTTTCCCGCTGGACGGCGGCCGGGTCATACGCGCACTGCTGTGGGGAGCGACCCACAACCTGCGCAAGGCAACGCGCTGGGCATCGCAGCTCGGGCAACTGTTCGCCTGGCTGCTGATCGGCTCAGGGTTCGCCATGATCATGGGCGTTCGGGTGCCCATCTTTGGCACCGGTCTGGTGGGCGGCTTATGGCTTATGCTGATCGGGTGGTTCCTGAACAACGCAGCGCTCATGAGCTATCGCCAGCTCGTCGTCAAAGAATCGCTGGAAGAGGTACCGGTACGACGGCTCATGCAGACCGATATCCACAAAGTGGAACCGGACCTGACGCTGGAGCGCCTGGTGTACGATCATCTCCTGCATAGCGATCAGCGCGCCTTCCCGGTCGTCTCAGGCCAGCGATTGGTCGGTTTGGTATGCCTGGAAGACGTGCGGCGCACCAGCGCGGAGCAATGGGCGCAGCGGCGCGTACAAGATGTCATGAGTCCGGCGGACCGGCTGACGACGGTGGACCCGAATCTGGAGGCCAGCGAGGCGCTGGAGCTGCTTTCGCAACGAGCGGTCAATCAGCTGCCGGTGCTGGACAAGGGGCGCCTGGTGGGCATGGTGCGCCGTGAAGATCTGCTGCGCTGGCTGATACTGCGCAGCGGAACTGGCGAAGCGGCGACCTTGGGCGGCTGAGACAAGCGCCGGTCCTATCGCTCATCTATTCATGCCGTTGTCGACACGGCGGCAGGGCGCTGTTATAGGCTCTAACCAGATCATATGTACTTCTGCCGGAGCCGTACGAAAACTCGAAGACGCATTCCATGCGAATACGAGAAAGGCCCACACCGGCGGCCATCCCCCACGGAGGACACTCGAATGACCGAAACAGCCGTTATGCCTGGTGCCGAAGCGGTGTTCATTGCGGGAAACGAGACCGGCGTCCTGTTATCGCATGGCTACACGGGAACGCCGCAGAGCATGCGCTACGTAGGGGAGTACCTTGCCGAGCGCGGCGGCGTGACGGTATCGATACCGCGCCTGCCGGGACACGGCACCAGATTGGAAGACATGGCTGCGACCACAGCGGGCGACTGGCTGCGCGGCGTGCGGACAGCGCTAACAGAGCTGCAGAGGCAGTGCTCGCGGATCTTTCTGGTAGGGCTGTCGATGGGCGGTACGCTGATGCTGCATCTGGCGGCGACCCGACCGGAACTCATACAAGGCCTGGTCGTAATAAACGCGCCCGTGTTTCTCGACAATCCCGATTTTGCCGCCGTGGCCTTCGCCGACGATGCGCCCGAGTTCCTGCCCAAGATCTCTGCCGATATCAAGCGTCCCGATACCGACGAGCTCTCTTATCAAGGCGCGCCGGTAGCGACCGCGCGCCACCTCTACGCCCTGATGGCCGCCACCCGCGAGTTGCTGCCGCGCGTTCGCTGCCCATTGCTCGCCTTCTACTCCCGCGAGGATCACGTGGTGCCCCCGGCCAACGGACCTTATGTGCTCGAACGCGTGAGCTGTGCCGATAAGCGCTTGGTAACGCTGGAAAACTCTTACCACGTTGCAACGCTGGATAATGACCGCGAACTCATCGCCAGCGAGACCCTGCGGTTCATCGAGCAGCGCATTCAGGCCGAATCGGCGGCTTCCATGGTGGCTGACTGAGCACCGTACCGGCCAAGGGAGAAAGCCGCCGCCGCGGACGGCGGCGGCATAGCATCAGTAGCGAATGCCCAAGCGGCGGTATATGAAGCCGATCAGCCAGGCAGGCCCCACCAGCAGAAACTGCAGGTCTTTGAAGAAGGAGGGCTTTTTACCCTCTATCTCGTGCCCTATGAACTGGCCTATCCAGGCGCCAACGAAAATCGCTATCGAGATCCACAGCAGCGGCGCGCCGACCACGGTCAGCCAATGGCAAAGCGCTAGCAGGGCGATAGCACAGACCGCCATACCCAGGAATATCGGCCAGGACAGGCGCAAATAGAAAATTGCCGCCAGCAGCGTGAACAGCACCGCCCAGTTCAGCAGCGGCGATACCTGTGCCAGGGCCGCCGGTACCGGTATCGACCAGAGAATCCCCAGCAGACTGAACGTAATCAGCGGGATGCACACCCAGTGAATGAGCTTATTGGTCGGGTTGCGGTGACTATCTCCGTAGTCGTCGAACCACTGCTCTATCGTTTTCATGCCAGCTCCTCCACTATCGTTATTATTCTGCCTCTTAGGCTGCTTCGGCGCGGCCGGCGCCTTCGCACAGCATAACGTCATACACCCAAAGGTGACTATGTGTCGCTGCCGGGATAGGCTGTTATCCAGGACATGACGGGAGCGAGTACTATGGACGGGTTGGTCTGCTGGCAGTGCGGCGCTGCGGTGAACACTCCCATAGGGCGCCTGGACGAGTGTGTCGATTGCAATGCCGAGCTACACGTCTGCCGCCAATGCGAGTTCTATGACAAGCGTGCGCCGGCACAGTGCAGCGAAGAGCTGGCCGAACCGCCGCTGGAGAAGCACCGCGCAAACTTCTGCGAATACTTCCAGCCGGCTATCGGCGCTTATCGAGGCCACGTCGACAACAGCGCCGCGCAGGCAGCGCGGGCACGACTGGAGGCCTTGTTCGGGAATGAGTCGGCCATACCGCCGGCGGCGCCGGCGGACGACGAGGAGCTCTCGGAAGCGGAACGCGCCCGGCGCGAGTTGGAGCGGCTGTTCGACACCAAGCGGAGCTGAGGCGGCGCGGACCGCGCTGTCCCCGGAACCGGGGGCAGGCGAAAACTGTCCACTGAGAAGCCACTGTACGCTACCAAGGAGCACCCATGCCCGATCGTAACCGCGAGTTCGCCTTATTCGGAGGCGGATGCTTTTGGTGTCTGGAAGCGGCTTTCGCCGAGCTTGAAGGCGTACACGAG
Source organism: uncultured Alkalilimnicola sp. (assembly GCA_964460035.1). Lineage (GTDB taxonomy): Bacteria > Pseudomonadota > Gammaproteobacteria > Nitrococcales > AK92 > CAYWPG01. Next base: position 67,084 of record CAYWPG010000005.1, on the reverse strand, counting down.
GTAGTGTCCGGCTATGCCGGCGGACATGTCGAATACCCGACGTACCAACAAGTGTGCAGCGGCACTACAGGTCACGCCGAGGTCGTGCGTATCGCTTACGATCCGGCCGTCATCACTTACACCGACCTGCTGCAGGCATTCTTCGCGCTGCACGACCCGACCACCAAGGACCGTCAAGGCGCGGATGTAGGACCGCAGTACCGCTCGGTGATCTTCTACTACGACGAGGAGCAGCGCCAGGCAGCCGAACGGATCATCGCCGAACTCACGCGCGAAAAGGTTTTCAGCGCGCCTATCGTTACCGAGCTGGCGCCGGCGCCAACGTTCTACCCTGCCGAGGACTATCACCAGGGCTACTATCGCGCCAACCCGAGCCAACCATACTGTCAGGTCGTGATAGCGCCCAAACTCGCCAAAGTCCGACAGGCATTCGCCGCGCGCCTCAAAGCCTGATTCGGAACGTCTCGATCGGCGATCGGCCGCCGAGCGTGTGCGTCCGTTGTGGACGGAAGGCTGAAGGAGACCGAGCCAGGCCTGGCTCGGCACCCAGCCAAACCTACATCAGCCGCTGGCGCGCGAACCAAGCCCGGTTGCCGGAGAAATCCAGCTCCAGCAGGCCGCTATGTTCCAGACCGAAACGGACACTCTGACGCTGTCCGTTCGCGCCATGCGCCGTGCGCAACAGGCTGCCCTCGACCTCGTAGCTGAGCTCGAACTCATGCACCTGCTCGCATACCTCTATGCGATAGAGAAGCAGCCCATTCGATCGAAAATCCATTTCGGTGCCCGGCTGCAGATCGACTCCGCTCTCGGCGCGCTGCAACCGCCACCGGCCCAGCAGCCAGCTGGGAACTTCTGCGCTCATGACAACTCCCACACCGCCGTTATGGTCATGCGTCGCGTCTGTCCATCGGACGAGCGCAACATTCTACACCTCAGCGCGGAGACTGACGGTTTGCGGCCAACCCGGCTTCGGCGGCGCCGGCCTATTGCGTCGCCGAATGACGCAGCGCAATAATACTCGATCATCTTCTAATCTTCTTGCGTCGCTGCGTCAGTTTCCCATGTTTCTGCTATCGCTACCGACGGCTTCCCGCCGCCTGCCGGTTATCTCCCGCTTGATAGGTCGCTCGGCGCAAGTTTCACTGATGCGGCGCGAAAGCGTCTCCGTTTCGGCCGATCTGTTCCGCTATCGACTCGATCTGCTCGAAGTGGCCGCCCCACACTCTTCACCGGTGCTCAAGGCGACGTTATGCACGGAGATTCTTACCGTTGACCAGCGTTACCGCCTGATCATAGAAGGCCGAACCAGCTCGGGACGGCGGCGCCTGTTCTACGACAACGCCGAGTCTCCCCTGGCGTCACGCGAGCTTATCGGCCGCCGGTGCCGCCGCGAGATGACCGCGGCCATGCGCTGGCTTGCCAGCCAAGTGGGTGTCTCGGACATAAAGAGCCTGCCGGTGCTAGGCCCGCAAGGCTTCCGAGAGCCTGAAGAAGAGGCTTGAGAAAGACGGTGAGCTCAGCGGCTCCCGGGGCGGGAAGCCGCAGCGCCAACCGCCGCTGTTACTTAGCCCCCAGCAACGTCTTCAACCGAAGCCGCGGACGGCATGGCCGCCGCACACAGGGCGCTGCCACAGTACGCAAGCACCTGGCACAGCTCAATATTTCGGTCAGTTAACCTATCCGTGGTTAGCAATACTTGAAAGCTGCTTTATCAGCATCCACTTGATTCAATCGCTAGCGGGAATCAGGGCACTTGAGGTTCCCGCCAGAAGAACGGTCCAGACCCCGGTATCGCGCAGCAGGCGCAAGCCTCACGAGTCGTCTCGGTAACAGGTTCGCCTGTGCTTCCGAGCGACCCGCTGCATCCTCGTCTAGGGGGGCTGAGCAGCCTGATATCAAGGAGCCGACATGAGTTCAGTGCTCACGCCATCAGATGCTTTCAGCGCCAGCCAAGAGGAACCCACGCACAAATGGTCGGTTACCCGCCTCACCCGGCTTGACGAACTACGCGAGCTAGCTCCGGCATGGACAGCGCTGGCGGCCAGGTCTCTAGAGCAGAATGTGTTCTACGAGCCCTGGGTCATGCTGCCAGCGCTGGAGCACTTCCATAGCAACATCGCAATCGAATGCTACGCCGTGTTCCTCGAAACGGGGAGCCAGCGGCGCTTGGCAGCCCTGGTACCGTTCGAGCGCCCCCGGCTGCTTGGGGTGGTCCCGCAACCCTGGCGGCGCCTGCTGCGCTACTACTACTGCGGGCTATGCACGCCGCTGGTCGATCGCGAATGCGCGCCGCTCGCCCTCCAGCAGCTCTTTGCCGAGCTCAAGCGCCGTGGCGGGCTGTTCGAGTTCGATTTCATCCATGCCGACGGCCCCTTCGCGGCGGCGCTGGAAACCGCAGCCGCCGAGTTCGACGCCCCCATCCGGACCAGCGGCGCCATTAGCCGCGCGCTGCTAAGACCGAAAGCCAGCGCCAGGGCTTATATGGACGCAACTTTCTCGCCCAAGAAGCAGCGTGAGCTGCAGCGGCTGGAGCGGCGCCTGCGCGAGCAGGGCGAGGTCAGCTACGATACGCTCGCGCCGGACGATCCCGTCGACCAATGGATCGAGGAGTTCCTCGAGCTGGAATCGCGTGGCTGGAAAGGCGAGCGCAGCTCGGCGCTTGCTTCCGTTCCTGGCGGCGCGAGCTTCTTCCGCCGCCTTTGCAGGGAGGCTCATGCTCGCGGCCGGCTGGAAATGCACGCTCTGCGGCTCAACGGGCGCCCGCTCTCGCATCTGTGCCTGTTCTCGGCCGGCCGCGGATTGTATGCATTCCGCACAGCCTATGACGAGGAGTACGCGCGCTACTCTCCCGGCACGTTGCTATGCGTCTGGCATAGCCGCCAAGTGCACGCCCGCCCCGAGTTGGCCTGGGTAGACTCTTGTGCCTCGCCCAATAGCCAGCTGGATAACCGGCTATGGCAGGAGCGGCTGCGCATCGCCAACGTTCGCATTTCGTTGGGCGTCGCGGGCTGGCTCCTCCATGCCATGACACGCACGCGCTTGATGCTGTCCCGAAACGCTGCCACGACCTGAACACGCTCTGCACGGCAGCCTGGCGACTCAAGAGCAACGCGCGATGGCCGCACCCTGCACTGTAAAGAGCGATTCCGGTCGAGCTGCGGGGCAGAGCTCCGGGCGCCTATCGCCGCCAGGCGCGGCCCGCATCCTCGCCCGCAATGGGGCAAGCGCCAAGCGAAACGCCGCTATAGAGCAAGCACGCGGCGCAGCCACTTGGCGATGGCATCTATCTCCTCCAAGCACACCGCATGCTCCATGGGGTACTCGCGCCACTCCACCGGATGACCGCGCTGCAGCAGACGATCGGCAGAACTCTTGCCCAGGCCCCAGGGCACCACCGGATCGTGCAAGCCGTGCGCCATGAAAATCGGCGTATCGTGGTTGACCGTATGACGCTCGGCCTCGAGCAAGTCGGCCAGCGGCAAGTAAGTGGATAGCGCCATGATGCCCGCCAGTCGTTCGGGATAGCGCAGCCCGCTGTGCAGCACTATGGCGCCTCCCTGGGAAAAACCGGCCAGCACGATGCGGTCGGTGGGCACGCCACGGGAATTCTCACGCTTGATCAAGGCCGTCAGCGCTGCCTCGCTGGCCCGTATCCCGGCTTCGTCTTGAGGATGGCCCGGTCCCAGGCCAAGAATGTCGTACCAGGCGCGCATGGTCATTCCGGCATTGATGGTCACCGGGCGCATGGGTGCGTGCGGGAACACGAAGCGGACCGGCGCGTCGGCGGGCAACCGCAGCTCCGGGACAATAGGCTCGAAATCGTGGCCATCGGCGCCCAAACCATGCAGCCAGATGACGGCAGCGGATGCAACGCCCTGGGCGGGTTCGATTTCCACCGCAGGCAATAGCTCGCTCATAGGCTCCTCCTGGTAAGAGCCTATTCCAGGCCCTCTAAACCGCAAGCATGACGAACACGGCTCCAAGGATACCCGCGCACCCCCTGTACGGGTACTGCCGCGGCCCTGCCGGGCAGAGAAGAACGCTCGGCGAAGCACCGATAAGAACGCGGGCAGCTACGGCTGTCGCCCCAGCGTATCGGCTTTTCTCGCCTGGCGCTGTCCCATGGGACGGGGCCGGTCGCCTGCGGTGGTATCCTTACGCGTCTGGTGTTCCATCTCGGCATTCAAGGCGGCGCCCAAGATGATCACGAACGCGGTAATCCAGAACCACATCATCAGAATGACAATAGCGCCCAAAGAGCCGTAGGTTTCGTTGTAATCGGCGAAATTGGAAACGTATAGCGAAAACAATGCCGAGCCTACCAACCATGCGATGGCGGCGAGCACCGCGCCCACGCTCACCCACGCCCATTGCGGTTGGCTGCGGCTGGGTGCGAAGCGATAGATCACCGCCAAGCCGATCATGACCATAACTAGCAGCAGCGGCCAGCGGAGCAGCTTAACGAAGGCTTCTAGGGTGTTGGGCAGAGTCGAGGCAATGGCCGGCACGATGCCCAACAAGACGGCCGTCAGGATGAGAAACAGAATGGCGCCGATAGTGAGCGCGAAGGTGACGAGGTACAGGCGAATGAAGCCGCGCTTTTCCTCCTCGCCGTAGGCGAGATTCATACCTTTGATCAGCGCTTTCACGCCCGCGCTGGTGCTCCAGAGGGCGAAGAGAATGCTCATCGCCGCGCCCAGGCCCAGGCCGGTCCCCGAAGCCTGAGTGATCGAGGTCATTTGGTCATGGATGATCTGGGAGGCGGCAGGCGGAATCATCCCCGACAGGGAGTCGATTTGCTGGGTAACGGTCTGCGGGTCGGCTACCAGACCGTAGATGGAAATCATCGCGGTCAGCGCGGGAACGATGGCGAGCAGAAAGTAAAAGGCGACCCCCGCGGCCGCCAACGCTACGTAATCGCGGCCCATCTCCGTGTTGAGCCGAAGCGCGATGTCGCGCCAGCCGGCTTTGGGTATCTCGCTGGGGCGTTCAGCCTCGCGGCCGCGGTCGTAGTCAGCGGAGGTGGTGGTCGCCATCTCGGTCTCCTCCTTTATCGGGCGCAGAGTCGGCACGCGCTGTACCCTGACTCTGCGCTGAACGCCAGCCTAATCGAAGGCTGGGGGGCGCACAGAGCACGAACAAGCCCCGCTGCCCGCTGGCCTCTTCAACGCCGCTCCGTAGGCGGGGTGGGATCCTCCAACCCGGGGCTCGGCGGCGTACGCGCTTGCAGCCGATCGCTGGGGAAAAACGGATCCTGCATGGCGACATCGGCCTCGGTAACGCTGGGATACTCGGCGCGGCGGCGGCTAACGGCCCGGTGCGCCGCCCGCTGCATTTTCCTGCCGCCCAGCGCCTGATACGCCATGCCGACTATCAGGCCCAGCAATGCCGGCATGCTTGAGCCGGACGAGCCGCGCTGCTGCCAGGCCTCCCCGAATTCGTGCAAACGCTCCTGGAGCTGCGCCGTGGGGCGCGTATGGCGCCAGCGAGAGCGCAGCTGCTGTATGCCGCGCTGCAACTGCCCGCCCAGCTCCGCACCACTCTCGCGCGCCCGCTCGCCGACGTCGCGCAGCTGCGCGCGGCGCGTTGACGACACCGCATCCTGGCGCCCTCGCCAGTAAGCGCTCTCCCACAGCTCCCGCAGGCGTGCATAATCCGGCTGATTGGTGGTGGAGGACCTGGCGCTGCGTGCCGCCAGCAACCGCCAGGCGATGGCGCTGCCGAGCAGGCTATAGAGCAGGGGATTGCTGCGAAAGCTCTCGGTAACCGTATTGGTCCAACTGCCACCGGGCCTTATGCGCGCCATGGCGCGCGCACGCAGCCGTTGCGGCGACACTTTCTCGCGCAGCACGTCCACGGTATGGCTCATTTGCGCGCGGGCTTCGGCGATCTCGCGCTCGAGATGTTCTACACGGCGGCTGTCATCGCGTGCCACGTGCCTTCTCCTTCGCAAACTCCATATCCTCGCGCAACGATTCGGTGCTGCGCGCCGGAGCGAGGTTCTGCGGCTTTAGCTTGCTGGCCCCGATCATGGCGACGATGCCGCCCAGAACCAGCGCGACCGCGCCGACGATAAGCGCGGCCCATCCCATGTGCATCAAGGTGCCAAGCCCGTAAGCCGCCGCCATCAGCAGCACGATAAAGCCGGCAAACGCCAGCATGCCTCCCACCGCCAGGGAGATCGCGCCGTTCCTAGCGCTGCTCGCTTTCTGCGAGGCCTCCAGCTTCACCAGCTCCACTTCCTTGCGGAACAGGGTAGAGACTTCGGTAGCCAGCTCGGACACCAGCGAACCCAGCGAGCGATTCTCTGCCTCGTAGCGGGCCATGTTTTCCTGATGAAGCAGACGTTGATCGTCCGGATTGACGTTGCGATCCCTATGGATCCTGCGCACTGCCATGGTGAGCACCTCCTAACCTAGTCGTGCGGGCGGCGCGGCGCGAACATCCTGCCGAGCAGGAAGCCGATGGCGAAGGCGCCGCCGACTGCGAATACCGGACGCTGGCGGGCATAGTCGCGCGCCTGCTCGACCAGTGCCGCGGCGTCCTGCTCGCGCAGTACCGAGACGAGCTGCTCCAGCCCATCGGCACCTTCATGCAGCATCCTGGCCACCCCTTGCTGCTGCTCGCCTTCCAGCCGTGCGGCTGCGTCATGCAGCATCCGTACGACCTTATCGACACCTTCGGCGACCGATTCCACGCTGCCGCTGAAACGGCCCTCTGGTCGGGCCGCGCCACTGATCTCTTCCCTTTGTCCGGAGAGATCCGCGCCATGCGCTTCCTCGATGGCGTCTTCCAGACGCCGCGCGCCTTCAGCGGTAGCCACGACCTCGACGCCGCTGGCAGCTTCCGCGCCAGCCTTGCTGCCAGCGGCAACGGACCTATCCAACGGATCCTTGGTCGGGGTGGTTCTCAGCGGCAGTCGCGGGCCTCGCTCGTCCATCGCAGCCTCCTTGCGGTCGATGCTGTCGTCCCTTGCGATCGCTCAAGGTTTACCGACCGACAATATGCTGATTACGCTGGGGCCGATAGGGGAAGGACACAAGCACTGCCAGGATCTTTTTGTTAAGGGAGCCAACCGCAAAAATCGGATTTTCCCCCGACCTCGGCGTATAATCCCGTTCCTAGCCCCAGGGAGCCTTCGCATGCGTATGATTTGCCTATCGCTGCTGCTGATCCTGTTGCTGGGCAGCGCGCTGGGGGGCTGCGGCAAGCGCGGCCCACTTTATCTTCCCGACGAGGCCTCGGCTGCGGCCGCGCGCTTTGTCCCACTAGCCTGAGACTGTCACGATGGAAAGCTTCAGCCGCCGCAACGGCCGCCTCTACATCGAAGATTGCGATCTGGCAGCCATCGCTGCCGAGTTCGGCACACCCTGCTACGTGTACTCCCGCGCCAGCATAGAGCGTCAATGGCGCGCCTTGGACCTGGCTTTTGCAGGGCACGACCATCTGGTTTGCTACGCCGTAAAAGCCAATTCGTCGCTGGCGGTACTCAACCTGCTCGCGCGCCTGGGATCGGGCTTCGATATCGTCTCCGGCGGCGAACTGGAGCGCGTACTAAAAGCGGGGGGCGAACCGAGCAAGGTCGTGTTCTCCGGTGTGGGGAAGAGCGCCGCGGAAATGGAACGGGCGCTGCAGGTAGGGATTCATTGTTTCAACGTCGAATCCGAATCCGAACTGGAGCGGCTGAACGAGGTAGCCGGGCGCTTGAAGCTGCGTGCCCCCGTCTCGCTACGGGTGAACCCCGACGTGGATGCCAACACCCATCCGTATATTTCCACCGGCCTGAAAGACAATAAGTTCGGCATAGAAATAGAGCGCGCCGAATCGGTGTACCGGCGCGCGGCGAACATGGCCCATATCGACGTGGTTGGCATCGATTTCCACATCGGCTCGCAGCTCACCAGCATCGAACCGTTCGAAGATGCCTTGCAGCGCGTGCTGGCGCTGGTGGACCGCCTGGAGGACGCAGGCATCCATTTGCGCCATGTCGACGTGGGCGGCGGGATCGGCATTCGCTACCGGGACGAAACGCCGCCCGACCCCGCCGATTACGCCGCTCGCCTGCTCAAGCAGCTCGGCGGGCGCAAGCTCAAGATTCTGTTGGAGCCGGGCCGGGCGATCGTGGGCAACGCAGGAGTGCTGCTCACTACGGTGGAGTACCTTAAGCTGACTCCGCATAAGAACTTCGCCGTGGTGGACGCCGCTATGACCGAACTGATACGGCCGTCGCTTTACGACGCCTGGCAGGCTATCGAGCCGGTCATCGACCGTGGCGGTCAAACGCGGCGCTATGACGTGGTCGGACCGGTGTGCGAGACAGCTGATTTCTTAGGCAAGGACAGGGAGCTGGCGATAGAGGAAGGCGATTTGCTCGCTGTGCGCTCCGCCGGCGCCTATGGCTTCGTGATGAGCTCGAACTACAACACGCGTCCGCGGCCGCCCGAAATCCTGGTGGACGGCGAGCGCGCATATCTTATCCGGCGGCGCGAGCGTGTCGAAGAGTTGTTCGAAGGGGAGAGCATTTTGCCCGTGTGATGACGCGGGCAAAATGACAGCTGAGCACAAGAGAGGTCCGCCCTGCAGGGGCTGGCTCTTCGCTACAGCAGCTCGAGGCCGTATCCACGGCTCGTTATTCGCCCTCATCCTTTGAAAGCGCCCCGAGAACCCTTACCGCACTGCTGAATGCGGCAGCGCGGCTCAGGGTGGGCGTCATGAACTCGGGGAAGTTTTCCAACCCTTCGTTACTGGAAATCGAAGCGTTCTTACGCCGCGTCCGCCGCATCGCCATAATCGGTCTCTCCCCCGACCCCGAGCGCCCCAGCCACATGGTCGCACGCACCTTGCAGCGCTACGGCTTTGAGATCGTTCCAGTGCGCCCCGGTGTGGAATGCATTCTTGGCGAGCGAGCCTATACCCGGCTCGATGCCGTACCGGGAGCCATCGACCTGGTCGATGTGTTCCGCAGGCCAGAACACGTACCCGCGATCGTCGACGATTGTTTACGCCTTGGACTGGGCGGACTGTGGCTGCAGGATGGGGTGATCCATCCGCAGGCAACCGAGCGTGCACGCGCCGGCGGCATGTTCGTTGTCATGAACGACTGCCTCGCGCGCGTCTGCCGCAAGCTCGACTGGGGCGGGAGCAAAGCGCACGGCTGACGACAGCAGCAAAACTTGGCTAATATGGTCAAGATCGAATCGAGATGACGGCACGTGTTACTGAACTTCTCCAAAATGCAGGGGCTGGGCAACGACTTTGTCGTGATTGACGCCGTGCGACAAAGGGTCACCCTCTCAGCCGCGCAGGCCCGCCGTATAGGCGATCGTCGCTACGGCGTGGGCTGCGATCAAATCCTGCTGGCCGAGCCGCCGTCCCGGCCCGATACCGATTTCCGCTATCGCGTCTTCAATGCGGACGGGAGCGAAGCGGAACATTGCGGCAACGGTATACGCTGCCTAGGCCGCTTCCTCGTCGAGCAGGGCCTGACGGATCGCCGAGAACTGCGAATCGAGACAGGCAGCGGCGATGCCACGATTTACTTCACTGGGGAACGTTCGGTGCGCGTGGACATGGGCCCCCCGCAGCTGGAGCCAGCGCGCATTCCTTTTCAGGCCGAATCGCGCCAAGCGGTATATACCGTCGATGTAGGCGGCGAAGAAGTCGAGTTGACTGCGGTATCGATGGGCAATCCGCATGCGGTGATCATCGTTCCGGAACTCGAGAGCGCGCCGGTTGCGCGGCTCGGGCCGTACCTGGAAACACACCCACGCTTTCCGCACCGTGCCAACATTGGCTTTATGCAGATCCTTGACCGGAACCATGTGCGGCTGCGCGTATACGAGCGGGGAGTGGGCGAGACCCTGGCCTGCGGGACCGGAGCCTGCGCGGCCGTGGTGACCGGTCGTCTGCGTGGCCTGCTCGATGCGCAGGTGAGCGTGAGTCTGCCGGGAGGCAAGTTAGATATAGAGTGGGGCGGTGAGGGCCAGCCGGTGATGATGACCGGACCGGCGATGACCGTCTTCACAGGCCAGATCGAGCTGAGCGACGAGTAGTAGCATTTCCTGACGTATACTGCGGATGCCAACTACGGCAGCGCACGTATCCGAGGGGGGCGGATCAGAGCATGAGCATTCAGCAACAAAGGGAAGTGATTCCGGAACTGGATGACGAAGCGGTTGCGGGCTTCCTGAGACAGAACCCCGATTTTTTCCAGCGCCAGCAGGAACTGCTAGCCGAACTGTACATCCCGCATGAGTGCGGCAGTGCGCTGTCGCTGCTGGAGTATCAGGCGCGCGTTCTGCGCGAGGCCAACCGCAACCTGCGCACCAAGCTCGAAGAGCTGCTTGCCGTAGCCCGTGATAACGACCGGGTCGCCGAGCGCATGCACCGCCTGACGCTGGAGCTTATCCGCGCCGAGAGCCTGGACTCGATTCTCTTCAGCTTGAAGGACAGCCTGCGCAGCGATTTCCGCGCCGACTTCGTGGCGGTGCGGCTGCTGGTACCGGCACAGCACGCAAACGCTCCGGATCTGGTTGCAAGCGGCCTGCCCGAACTCGATCTATTCAAGCCCACCTTGGAGGAACAGCGCCCTATATGCGGGATGCTAACCCAGCCGCAGCTACGGTTTCTGTTCGGCGACAGTGCGCACAGCGTCGGCTCCGTCGCGCTGGTTCCCATCGTCGACCACACCACCCTGGGCATGCTCGCTATAGGCAGCCGACAAGCCGACCGTTTCCACGCTGGCATGGGCACCGTGTTCTTGCGGCAACTCGGTGCGCTGCTCGGCCGCGCGGTGTACGACCGCCTTCCCCGTGAGTAGCGACTGGCTAACCCGCTTCGGCGAACACCTCGCTTACGAGCGAAGGGTATCGCCACTGACAGTCAAACATTATCTGCGCGATCTGGAGCAGCTGGACCGATACCGCCAGGAGCACAACATCGGCGCTTGGGACCAGCTCCATGCGCAGCACATCCGGCACTTCATCGCCCAGCGGCACCGAGCGGGCCTTGGGGGGCGCTCGCTCGCGCGCATGCTGTCGGCCATCCGCAGTTTTTACCGTTACCTGATGCGCGAAGGGGCGGCCAGGCTCGACCCCGCAGCGGATATCAGCCCGCCCAAAACACCGCGCCGGCTACCCGCAGCTCTGGATGTGGACGAAGCCGCCGCGCTTCTGAACGGCGGCACGGACGACCCCTTGGGCATTCGCGACCGCGCGATGGCGGAACTGTTCTACTCCTCGGGCGTGCGCTTGGCGGAGCTAGTCGCGCTGGACCTGAGCGATATTGACGCCCGCAACGGCACAGTGCGTGTCACGGGCAAAGGCGCCAAGACACGCACACTGCCGGTAGGCCGGTTTGCCCTGGATGTGCTCGCTCAATGGCTGCCCATACGCATGACGCTTGCCGCCCCCGAGGAGCAGGCGGTGTTCGTCAGCCTGCAGGGGCGCAGACTCTCGGCCCGCAGCGTGCAGACACGCCTGCAGCGGCTGGCGCTGGAGCAGGGACTGGGGCGCTCGGTGCACCCGCACCTGCTCCGGCACTCCTTCGCGAGCCATTTGCTGCAATCCAGCGGTGATTTGCGTGCGGTCCAGGAGCTGCTAGGTCATGCCGATATCAGCACCACCCAGATCTACACCCACCTTGACTTCCAGCATCTGGCCAAAGTGTACGATCAGGCCCACCCGCGGGCCCGCAAGCGAAATAAGGGGAAGTGAAGGCTGAGGCGTTTCCGCTTGCAGCGGCCCCAGCCTTTATGAGAGCGCCCTGCGCGCAGAGGTTTCCTAGCTGCAGTGGGGAGATGAAGATTCGCGGCCAGGGCCTGCTCCCACAAGGGGCTCTTCTCACAGACCGCGGGACGAGCCACTGTGGGAGCGCCTCCCTGGGCGCGAATGCCTTTCTTTGGCAGCTGCCCTAGCCTAAGCCTGTTCCTCAGACGCGGCCGGCGATGCGCAGCAGACGCTCCTGGATGATAGCCTCGGCTTCCCTGACGATGCGCTCGACCAGCTCACGCACGGTCGGAATGTCATGGATTAGCCCCTGCACCTGGCCGGCCGTCCAGATACCGTAATCCGGGTCGCCCTCCTCGTAAACCACTCGTCCGCGCTTGCCCGAGACCAGCGGCGCCAAATCCTCGATGGTGGCGTTACCGCGCGCTTCGATCTCGCGCACCTGCTTGGTGATCGCATTCTTCGCTACCCGCGCGGTGTTGCGCAGGCTACGGAAGATCAGATCGGTGGAGCGCTCGTCGTTGGCTACGATCTGCTCCTTGATGCGCTGATGAATGGGCGCCTCCTGGGTGCACATGAAACGCGTGCCCATGTTGACGCCGTCCGCCCCCAGCGCCAGCGCCGCTACCAGGCCGCGCGCATCGGCAATGCCGCCCGAAGCGATAAGCGGAATCTTCACCTTGTCGGCGGCAGCGGGAATGAGCACCAGCCCGCCGATGTCGTCCTCGCCCGGATGGCCGGCGCACTCGAAACCGTCGATCGAAATCGCATCCACGCCCAGGCTCTCGGCCTTGAGCGCATGGCGTACCGCCACGCACTTGTGGATGACTTTGATCCCGTGGCGCTTGAAGTCCTCGATGTGCTCCTGCGGGTTGTTGCCGGCTGTCTCGACAATGCGCACGCCAGACTCGATGATCGCCCGGCGATACTCGGCGTAGGGCGGAGGGTTAAGCGCGGGCAGCAACGTCAGGTTCACGCCGAAGGGCTTATCGGTCATCTCCCGGCAACGCTTGATCTCTTTCTCCAGCGCCTCTGGCGTTGGCTGCGTGAGCGCGGTGATAAAGCCCAACGCCCCCGCATTGGCCACTGCCGAGACCAGCTCCGCTGTTCCCACCCATTGCATACCGCCCTGAACGATGGGGTGTTCAATACCGAATGCTTCGGTGAATCGAGTCTTGAGCACTACGAACTCCTGGCTGTTTCTATGCAGCGCGCGACCGGGAGCGCGGCAAGCTGCATGGCGCGCTTGCGCGGCGTGCCGCTTCGGCTACGAGCTGCGATTAGGGGCCAACGGGCGACGTAGGTCGTCCGGCCCTTGACAATGTATCTGGACAGTCGCCAAGGCCTGCCGCCGCTTAAGCCAGCGGCAACCGCTCGGCGCCTCGCCAAAGATAGCAAAGGAACACTAGGCTTGTTCAACCGAATTAACGGCTTCTTGCCAAACCACACCCCATCTTATCGGCCGGGCCGCAAGGCGCGGAGGAGGGCAAAAGGCTCGCTATTGCAAGCTTTGCTGCTTGGAAGCGCCGGCTCCGAACACGGCTAACCCGCCAACACTGCGCTCTGCTGCAGCCACATGAACAATCCGGTGCCGGCGGCAATACTCAGCAGTGCATTGCCGCGCCATAGATGCAACAGGGCGGTCAGCGCCATTGCCAACACATGGGCGGCGCCCGCGCCAAACTCCATGAAAGGCAGTTGCCGCACGCTGTATATCACCAGCAGGGTCATCACCGCCGGCGGCAAATAGCGCCCCAGATAAAGCAGCAGCGGGTGCTCGCTGCGGCGCAGGAGCAGAAACGGCGCAGCGCGCGTTGCGAAAGTAGCCGCAGTCATAATGGCAATAGCGCCCAGCAAATACGTTTCCGCGCTCATCGCTCCGCGCTCCGCCGCCAGTCGAGTATCAGCAGCACGGTGGTCAGGCCCAGCGCCACCACCAGCATATGCTCCATGCCCGCTACCAAAACCGCCGCCAAAGCCGCCACTGCAGCTAGAACGAAAGGCCGCCACTGCCTTACCGTTTTGGCCTGTTCGATAGCCAGCACCACGAACAGCGCGATCAACACGAAATCCAACCCTTCAGTGTTCACGGGCAGTTCGGTGCCTAGCACCGCGCCCAGCGTACAGCCAACCACCCAGTAGAGCTGGTTGAGCGCCGTCACGCTGACGTTGAAGGCGGTGGCGGGATGCAAGCTCGCGGGCATGCTAGACAGCAGCGAGTAAGTCTCGTCGGTAAGACCGAAGATCAGGTAGCCGCGGGCTATACCTCCCGGCGGAAAGCGGGCTGCCATGGAAAGCCCGTAGAACATGTGGCGGGAGTTCAGCAATAGAGTCGCCAGGCCGATCTCCAGGATCCCAGTTCCGGCGGCCAGCAGGCCTACCGCCATGAACTGCGCTGCACCGGCATAGACCGCCACGCTCATCAGAGTGGCAAAGTACCATTCATAGCCAAGCTGGCCGAACAGCATGCCGAAGGCAAAACCGAGGGGCACGTAGCCAAACAATACCGGCAATGTCGCTCGAAAGGCGGCAAGAACGGGTTGAGCACTATACACGGCGATGCAACGGGGTTGTCGGATTGACGCGGATCATACCTTATCCGGGCAGGGTTTCCCCCGGCCAGTACGCAAAAACTCGCGTCAAATCCACAGCGGTCGGCACCTGCGGACCGTGTCCGGTAAGCACGCCCACCGTCGTGCTAACGCCTGGAGATTAGGAAAGCAGGCTGACCACCGTATAACGGTTGATATTCGTTTGCGCCAACACGGTCTGCGTTATGGCGGCATAATCCGGCGGCTGCCGCGTCATCAAGTCGGCAGCCTTGGCGGCATAGGATTCGGCCCAGACCTTTTCGTCCTGATTGGCATAGCGGGACAGGAACTCGCGAATCTCCTGCTGTCGCTCGGCGAGCTGCTCGCGCAAGGCCGCCAGCTTATCCAGCGCTGCAATAACTGCGTCCAATATGCGGCGCAGCTCATGCTTGGCCTCCAGCTCGGACTCTTGCGGAAGCCGCAACAGCACCTCGGTTTGGCTTTGCACCGGGGTGAACTGCTCCTTGGGGAAGAGCTTGCCTTCGCCGCGAACTGCAAGCTGTTCCTTCAGCGCTTGCCATTCCTGCTCCCGTGCTGAGAACACCAGCTCGCCGCTATTGTTCAGCTCGGCACGAATGCCCAATTGCCCAAGGCCCGCATTGAAGCGCGTCAGAAGCTGCTGATCGCTCATCTCGTCATCGAGCAATACGGCGACAGGCTCGGAATAGCCACGGCCAGCCTTGAAGACGAGAGTTTCCCGACCTGACGCCTTTATAGCGCCGATGGAATCCAAGCCCTGGAGCTTGAAGCGGGCGCGCACCGGCTCATTCAAGCTGAGCTTGAACGAGGGATCCAGCGCGGCGCCGGAGCGCTGGGCGCGCTGCTCCAACAGCTCTTGGACCTGGCGGAGGTCTTCCTTTAACGTTTCCCTGGCTTCGGGCGAGGTGGAGCTGAGCCGATTGCCCAGGCTAAGCTTGAGACGCGATAGGCGTGCCTCAAGCTCCGAGACGTAGCGGTCGGCCAGCTGCATGGCCGAGAGCTGGCGGTTGAGCTGAATGTTGTAACTGGCGCTGCGCTGCGTCCAGCGTTCCGGGACCTGTCGTTCGCTCTCTGCACGGCGCACCGGCAATGCGGGGACATCCGCAGTGGGCAGTGGCCGGCGCTCTTGGGAGTTGATCGGCGCAACTGAAGATAGTGGTCTGTCGATCTTCATCGGACACCCCCACTACAGCTTGGCGAACAGCGACAGCTCATGGATGCGCAAATAGGTCTTTTGGGTCGCCTCCAGCGCCAGCTGGTAATTGGTGAAGTCGATGGTGGCCTTGGCGTAGTCCAGCGATGACAGCTCGCCCTCGATCTTCTGGTTGACCAATGACGCGCTCTCGTTGCTGTCGCGAATCAGGGTCAGGCTGTTCTGTCGCCCACCTAGCTCAGTGATCGCCCCCGTCACCCCTCTATGCCCCTCTTCCAAGGTCTGCAGGGTGTCCTGGATGCGTTGCGCCACCGCCGGATCGCCGGGATCCAGAGCCGGGTCCTCCAGCATCTCTACCAGCTGGCGGATATCGTTGAGAATCTGCAGATTCGGGCCCAGTGCGCGGATCAGGGTAACGTTCTCCTCCATCAGCACGCCATTGGCCACGGGTACTCGGCGCAGCTCATCGTTGCCGCCGGCTTCGTACTGATTGGTGCCGGCGTTCCATATGACCGCCGGCGCGTCGCTTTGGGTACCGGAGAAGAGGTAACGGCCTTCTTCGTCGCGCACATTGGCAAAGCTGACGAGGGAGTCTTCCAGCGTGCGCAGTTCGCGGGCCATGGCCGCTAGCTCTTCGGCCGAGTGCGTGCCGAGGTTCGCGGCCCAGAGCACCAGATCCTGCACCCGCAGCATGGTGTCGGCCATCGAACTGAGATTGGCTTCTTGTTTGGAGAGGCTGTCCGAGAGGCGCGCCATGTTTTCCCGGTATTGGGTCAAACTCGCCTCTTCGCGCTGCACGCGCAGCACTCTTACGCTGGAGATCGGATCGTCCGACGGCAACAGCATACGCTTGCCAGTAGCCATCTGCTGCATTAGCTTGCCAAGCCGCTCCGCGTTGAGGTTCATCGACCCGTGCATCATCGCGGTTATCTGTGGCGTAGTGATCCGCATCTCTGTCTCTCCCAGCGAGTCGGTTACGGCCCGCTTAGAACATGGCCATTAACGACGCGAGTAATTCGTTCGCCGTCGTGACGACTTTCATATTCGCCTGATAGGCCTGCGTGTACGTCATCAGATTAATGGCTTCCTCGTCGAGGCTGACCGCGCTCACTCGATCGCGCTGCGCTTGAGCCTCCTCCAGTACCGCGGTGGCGGCCTTCAAGTCCGACTGGTTCTGCCGGCTGCTGCTCGCAACCCGGCTGAGCAGACCGGCGTAGGCATCGTTCAGCGAGACGTTGTTGCCGGCCACAGGGATCTGAGCGTAGCGGACGTCCAACAATTCGCGCAGCTTATCGTTGTTGCCGACCTCCCCGGCCACCGAGGAGAAAGCGAGCTCGTCCGGGCCTAGGTCGTTAACCGTGAGCATCCCGGTGATGCTGGCTGGATTATAGACAAAGAGCGGCTCGCCGAGATCGCCGTTCAAATCATAGCCAGTGGTGTGTATGTCGTTGACCAGCTGAGCCAGCGCAGCGGCCATTTCGTGCAACTCGTCCAAAGTGGTGCGCAAGGTGTCGTATTCGGTATCGTAAAGCCCCCCCAACACGCCGCCTAACCCTTGCTGATCGAGCGGGAACTTGGTGCCGGCGAACGTGAGCGACAGGCTCTGCTCGCCGCTCGCCAGCAGGGAGACCTCTATCGTCCCGGCAGTGCCGCGCGCAACCAGCGGCTGTCCGTTGGCCAACGACAGGCTGACCGAACCATCCGGCAACTCGAGCGGGCGCACATCGAGGAACTCGTTCAGCTCCTTGATCAGACGATCGCGATGATCGCGCAAGGTGGCGGTATCGCGTCCGGTGGAATCGAGCTCGACGATACGCACGTTCAGCTCGGCGATATTGGCGGCCAGGGCATTGATTTCGCCGACGGTGGCTGTCCGCTGTCCGTGCAGCGCGCCTAGTTGGGCATCGATATTGCCTGCCAAGCTGTTGAAACGCTGCGCAAGCTGGTTGGCTTCGCCGATGACCTGCTGGCGCAGTGGAATGGACTCGGGCGTGACGCTCGCTTCGCTCAGCGCGGCGAAAAAGTTGTCCAAGCCCACGCTGATGCTGGAGCCCTCGCTGCCGACCAGGGCCTCCAGCGCCGTCAGATACGACTGCTTGGTGTCGTGGTAGTTCATCTTGGTGGTCGCGCGCCACAATTGCATATTGTGGAAATCGCTGACCACTCGCCTGATGCTGGTAACCTGCACGCCGCTGCCCGGATCATGCAGGCCATGACCGGCTAGCGAGTGCAAGTCGGTGGTCAACCGAGTAAAGCCCGGCGTATTGACGTTGGCGATGTTTTGCGCAGTCACGGTGAGCGCGATGTGCGCCGAGCGCATCCCGGTGTAACCAATCTGACTCAGAGTGCTCACTACGCGCCTTCCTTCGAGTCGATGCGTATCGGCTGCGCAAAGGCTGCCGACGGATGGGTGATCATTGCATTATGCGTCTGACTGTGTAAGGCGGCCGGGTCGACCGCAGAATTAAATTCGCCGGCCATCTCGGCCCGCGCCGAGGGATCCTCGGTAGGCGGCAACGCCGATTGGGGCGCCCAGCGCGAATCGGCGCCATTACCCGTCACCTCGGACTCATCCCCGCTCGCGCCGGCAACAAGAGCTGCATCATCGCTGGCGAGCTGCTGTACCAGCATTTCGGCTATGCCCAGCTGGCCTTGCTTGGCCAGCGTCTGTGCCAGCAACTCATCGTGCATCTCGTGCATCACGCCCAGCTCGCGGGTGCGCAGGCCGTTATCCTCCGCCAGCACTTCGCCCGCACGGCGCATTTGCTTGAGGATTTGCTGCAAGAACAGCGCCTCGAACTGCTCGGAGACAGCTTCCAGCTGCGCGCGCGGAGTCGCCTCGCCGGAAGGCTCGGAACCTATGCTCGCAGCACCGAAAGAGGGAGGTAGATATACGACGCTCATAAGCTGTGTCCTAGATCACGATGAGTTCGGCGTTCAGAGCCCCTGCGCGCTCCAGTGCCTGCAGAATACTCATGACATCGTCCGGTGTTGCCCCTAGGCTGTTGATTGTGTTGACGATGCTCTCCAAGTTGGCGCCCTCGGGCCATTGGAACATGGTGGTGCGGTCTTGCTCCACCTGCACGCCCGAGCGCGGTACCACCACCGTCCGGCCGCTTGAAAGGGGCGCGGGCTGACTCACCTGGGGCTGCTCATTGATAGTGACGGTAAGATTGCCGTGCGCCACCGCTGCCGCTTTCACCCGCACGCCCTCGCTGACGACCACGGTACCGGTGCGGCTGTTGAACACCACCCGCGGCCGTATTCGCCCCACGTCGACGTCGATTTCCTCCAGCATCGCCATGAAGCTCATGCGCTGGTTATTGTCCGCCGGCGCACGCACCGAAATCCGCGTAGCGTTGAGAGCGGTGGCGGTGCCTGCCCCGAAGGCGGCATCTATCGCCTCGACTACGCGACTAACGGTTTGGAAGCTGGGCTGACGCAGGCTGAGCACAACATCCGGGCGCATGGCAAAGTCGGTGGGCAACTCGCGCTCTACCGTCGCGCCATTGGGGATCACGCCCGTGTTCGCCGCGTTCACCGCAACGCTGGAGCCGCTCTGGCCCTCGGCACGCAGGCCGCCCACCAGCACGTTGCCTTGCGCGAGCGCATAGATTTCACCGTCCGCGCCGTACAACGGCGTCATCAGCAACTGCCCGCCGCGCAGACTGCGCGCATCCCCCAGCGAAGAGACGGTGACATCCAGGGTCTGGCCCGGCCCATAAGCCGAAGGCACGAAAGCGGTCACGCTTACCGCCGCCACGTTGCGCAGGTTGGGGTTGACGTTATCCGGCAGGTTCACACCGAACTGCTTGAGCATGTTCTCCACGGACTGACTGGTGAATCGCACTTGGGTGCGATCTCCGGTACCGTCCAGGCCAACCACCAAGCCGTAACCGATAAGCTGGTTGCCACGTATGCCCTCGACGTCCACCAGCTCCATCAACGGCGCAGCTTGCGCCGGCAGCCAGCACAGCGCAAACGTGGCGAGGAGTGTTCTTGCGATGGCGCGCATACGTAAGGCCTCCTCAGAACGGGAAGATCGGGTGATTGAAGAAACGCGTCAGCCAGCCGGGTGCGTTGCTGTCGGCGAGCGCGCCGCGCCCGGCGTAGGAGATTTGCGCATTCGCCACGCTTTGCGACGACACCCGGTTATTGCGGTCGATATCGGCAAGGCGCACCAAGCCCGTGAGGCGAATGAACTCATCGCCCTGATTCAGCCGCAGCCATTTCTCGCCCTTCACCAGGAGTACCCCGTTGGGCATGACTTGATGCACCGTCACCGCGATCGAGCCGCGCAGGGTATTGCGCTGCGAACTGCTGGCCGAGCCGTCGAACTCTCGGTTCCCCGAAAGCGAGGTTTCGACACGTGGGTAATCCCGGCCGAACAGGCGCGGGACCCCGATGCCCACGTTGGAGGATTTGCCTATGGTCGTCCCGGCGCTCTTGCTCGACTGAGTCGACTCATCGAGCACCACGGTCAGGATATCCCCCACCCGCAGGGCGCGACGATCTTGCGTAAGAGCGCTGTAGCCCGGACGGAACAATCCACCGCTGGTGGTTGGAGGCGGCGTGTAATCCAGATCCGGCGGCGCATAGTCCACATCGTCGCCAGGGCGCACCTGCGGGAAGGTCTGACAGCCGGCGACCAGGAAAGCCAGCGCGACGATCAAACAGGTCTGGCGCATCATCGACGGCCTCAGACAGTCTGGTTGAGGAACTTCTGCATGGCCGAGGCGGCATCCAGCATCTTGGCGCTGGCCTCATAGGCACGCTGAATGGCGATCATCGAGACCATGGACTCGACCACCTGCACGTTCGAGCCTTCCAGCACGCCTTGCTTGAGCTGGCCAAGGCCGAGCTCGCCCGGAATGCCCTCGTTAGGGGCGCCGCTCGCCACCGTCTCGCGATACAGGTTGCCGCCCAGCGCCTCCAGTCCGGCCGGATTGGCGAAGTTCACCAGCGTGATCTGGCCGAGCTCCGTGGGTGCGGAGTCGCCCGGCAGCAGTGCGGTAACTATGCCGTCGCTACCGACCGTGAAGCCGGTGGCACCCTCGGGCACCTGGATCATCGGCACCAGCGGCAGCCCCTGGGCGTTTACGATCAATCCTTCGCCGTTGAGCTGAAACTGTCCGTTCTCAGTGTAGAGAATCTCTCCGCTGGGACTTTCCACCTGGAAGAACCCGCGGCCCACGATGGCCAGGTCCATCGGCTGCCCAGTGGTCTGCATGGTGCCTTCGGTGAACACCTTCTGGGTGCCGGCAACCCGCACGCCGCTACCCAGCTGAATGCCCGAGGGCACGGTGTTGACATGATCGGCCTGCGCTCCCGGCGGGATCTCTATGGTGTAGAACAGATCCTCGAACACGACGCGATCACGCTTGAAGCCGTTGGTGTTCACGTTGGCCAAGTTATTGGCTACGGTGGACATGGCCTTTTCCTGTGCGGCCAGCCCGGTCTTGCTAATCCAAAGCGCTGCGTGCATGAGAATTCTCCTAGCTGGCGCGAAGCAGTCGGTTGCCGGCCTCGGAAAGCTCCTCGGCGGCCTTCATCATCTTCACCTGGCTTTCGAACAGCCGGTTCAGGCTCATGGTCGCGGCCAGCGCTTCCATGGCCGAGACGTTGCTCGACTCGAGAAAGCCGCTGACCAGTACGACTTCATCGCTGCGCTCGGCCGGCGTGCCATCGCGCATGACCAGCAGGCCGGCCGCATTCTTGACCAGCGCGGCGGCGGGCGCGTCCACCAGCCGGATGCGGTCCACCTCCATAAGCTCGCTACCGCCTTCCGGCTTGATGGAGACGATGCCGTCGGAGCTGATCATCACCTGCTCGTGGGCCGGCAGCACGATAGGGCCAGAGTCTCCGAGCACTGCCAGGCCGCGAATGGTCAGCCGGCCTTCGGCGTCGATCTGCATGCTGCCGTACCGGGTGTACGCCTCTCCTTCGCCGTCCTGAAGGGCAATGAGCCCCTTGTCCTTGATCGCGAAGTCAAGGTCCCGTCCGGTAGGCATGAGCGCGCCCGGTGTAAGGTTCACCCCGTTGCTCTCGACCACCGCCATATGCCGGCTATCGTAGCCATAGCCTTCCACCGCCACCGCCAGCGCGCGCTCCATATCGGCGCGGAAACCCGGCGTATTGACGTTGGCCAGATTATTGGCGTGCACCTGCAGCGAGAGCATGGTGCGGTTGGCGGCGGTCATCGCCGTATAAGCAAGACGATCCATGCGTCACCCCTAAATCGCGCCGAACAGCACCTGCGTCAGTTCCTTCTGGGTGGCGAGCACCTTGGTGTTGGCCTGGTAGTTGCGCTGCCCCTCCATAAGACCTACCAGCTGCTGGGTCAGGTCCACGTTGGAGTTCTCCAGATTGCCGGCGTTGATGCTGCCGTACTGACCGGCACCGGGCGCCCCCACCAGAGCCGCACCGGAAGCGGCCGTCTCGACCCATGCCGTGCCCGTGACATTCCGCAGCCCTTCGGGGTTGGGGAACGTGGCCAACACGACCTGGCCTTGGAGCAACCGCTCGCCGTTGCTATAAGTCGCGTACACGGTGCCGTCGTGCTCTACCGCGATCCCGGTGTACTGTCCCGGCGGATGGCCGTCGGCACGGTTCGTGGTGACAACGAACTCGGAGCCGGTCTGCGTCATGCCGGCATAGTTGAGGTCCAGCTCGATGTTGTCGGCACCGCCGCCCACGGCGAGGTTCAAGGTATGCTGGGTGATGGCGTCATTGTCGACAATGGTGCCGTTGGGATTGAACTGCAGCGTGTGTTCCGCCCCAGCGAGCACGTTTCCATCAAAGGTGTAGTAGACCTCCCACTCGTTATCGTCCCGCTTGACGAAGTACTGCGTCAGCACGTGGGTGCGCCCCAAGCTGTCGAACACTTCCGTCGTATAAGTCGAGTGGTAGGAAGCGGGGTTGCCCGGATCGAAGGCCGGCGGCGGAGGCACTGCCGCCGGATCGAGCGCCGGCTTGTTAGCATCCAGGTTGGCGACGAAATCCACGTTCTCGCTGGCCACGGCCGGCAGGTTGGACGAGCTCAGGCGCAAATCGCCGATCAAACCGGTCTGCAGGTTGCCTTGCGCATCGGCCAGGTAACCCTGCAGGCGGTGCCCCTGATTGTTGACGATGTAGTTGTTCACATCCATGCCGAACATGCCGGCGCGGGTGTAGCTGATGTCGCCGTTGGTGGCGCGGGTCACGAAGAATCCGCCCCCCGAAATCGCCAGGTCCAGACTGCGGTTGGTCGCGGTAAGCGCGCCTCCCTGGCTGATGCTCTGGGTGGTGCCCAGCACCTCGACCCCCATCGCCTGGGTATCGGCATAGAGGCTGCCGAAATCTACGCGCGACGACTTGAAACCGACGGTGGCAACGTTAGCGATGTTGTTGCTGATCGTGGTGAGCTGTGTGTTCACAGCCTTCAGTCCGGTCAGGGCAATATCGAAGCTCATGTACTTGTCCTCATTCCCGATATTCCGCTGGTCGGCCGCTGGGGGTCTCCTCCGAGCCGGCTGCAGCAGGGTGTTATTGCTTATTGATCGGCAGCGAACGGCTAAGCTTGGGTGCCAGCACGGCTGAACTCGACGATGCGGTAGAACGGCACTTGGCCGACTCCCTGCACGTCGAGTACAGGGCCTTCGGCACTGACGCGCACCGTGCGCACCAGACCGGTCAACTCGACTGCGGGGCGCTCGCCACTGTCGCACTCCACCTCGATCTTGTACCGCCCAGGGGCCAATCCCAGCTCGGTCGGATCGAGCTCGAAGCGCAGCGGCCCTGCCGGCTGCTCGCCCAGCTCCACGGTCGTGGTAACGCCGCCGGCAGAGGTCAACCGCAGGACGGTACGCGCCGAAGGATGCTGCAAATTGACCTGAGCGCTTACCACATCGGTGTCCAGATTCACCGTATCCGCCGCCACGGTTACGTCCTGGCCGACCAGCCCAGCCGCGGTCAGCGTCTGCAGGTTGTCCAGCAGTACAAGATTGCTCTGGGTCAACATCGCCATGTTCTCCATGCTCTTGACCTGGGACATGGCGGAGTACTGATTGAGGAACTCCGTGCTGTCGACGGGGTTCGTCGGATCCTGATTCTGAATCTGCGCAACCAGCAGCGTGATGAAGTTGTTCTCCATCTGACCGTAGTCGCCCACATTCACCGCCGCGCGCGGCGCTTCGTCTCCAGCGAAGGGGGCGCCGCTACGGGTGCCATCGTTAGTGACCGCTACCATCAGACTTCTCCCAGCTTGAGCAGACTCATCTGCATGCTCTTGACGCGGTTGAGAACTTCGACATTGGTTTCGAAGCTGCGGGATGCCGACATCATGTCGGCCATTTCCTCGATGACGTTAACGTCCGGGTAGTAGACGTAGCCTTCAGCGTCGGCGAGGGGATTGCCCGGTTCGTAGCGGCGCTGCGGATCGCGCCCGGAGGGAACCACGTCGAGCACCTGCACGCTAGCGCTCGCCATCCCTACGCCGCGTGTCAAGGCCCCGTTCTCATAGATTGCGGCGAACACTGGCTTGCGCGCCTGATAGACGGAGTCGCTGTCGCTGGCGGCGGAGTCGGCGTTCGCAAGGTTGCTCGCCACCGTGTTCAGACGCACCGTTTGGGCGTTCATCGCCGATCCGGCAATACGGTAGATAGAATCGAATGACATGGGCTTATCGTCCCTCGATCGCTTGCTTGAGGCCGCGGAACTGCATGCTCAGGAACGTCAGGCTGGTTTGGAAGGCCAGTGCGTTGCGCGAAAACTCCGCTTGCTCAACGCTCAGCTCCACGGTGTTCCCATCCTGCGACGGCTGACTGGGGACGCGGAATCGGAGCTGTGGCTCGCTATCCAGAGTCGGCAACCCCTGATCGGCCAGCTCCAGCCGCCGCATCTCGGCCGCAAAATCGATATCGCGCGCTTGAAAACCAGGCGTATCCTCGTTGGCCAGATTGGCGGCGAGAATCTCGCTGCGCAGCATGCGCAGCTCCAGCGCGCGCACGTGCACATTCAGAACGTCGTCGATTCTTATGCTCATTGCGCCAACACCCTTTTTTCAAAAAAGGCTGAAGCGGCCCTCACGTGCCCTGCTCAGCTCGCGGCCCCCCTTCGCGTGCAGCGCCCGCTAGCAGGTACGAAGACGTGCTTCGTGACCTTCGGGCAGCTTGCAGCGGCACGCGAGGGCCTTACACTGGACGTTGCACAAACCATGCCGAGCCACGGAATGTGGCGCTGTGACCGTGGAATTAGCCATGATTGCAACATCACCTCAGCCCGCACGCGGCAGTTTGTTTCCCTTTCGCGGCGGACGCCGGGGCAAAAGCGGAAACAAAGCTTCCGCTCTGCTGTTCTGTGTGGCGCTGCTAGCGCCCACGCTCTCGTTGGCGGAATCTCGCGCGCTGGAGCAGATCCGCCAGGCGATAGAAACCCATCTTTCCCAGGAGCTTCGCAAGGAAGCGGAAGCGCAAGGGTGGGGCGATTTCGAGTTCTCCCACGACATCCGATTGCCGCGCGCCACCGGCACCCTGGCGGCCTGTGCCGTACGCGTGCGGATTCGGCCTATAGGCGCCGCGAATCCGGCGGCGGAGCGGCAGCGCTTCGAGGCTGCGTGCCCAGGTACCGACGGCTGGCCCGTCGTGGTCAACGCACAGGTTGGCGTTTTTGTACCCGCCGTTCACACGCAGGCCGTAATAGAGCGTGGACAGGTGATCGAAGCCAATGACCTGAAGCTTGAGCGGGTCGCTGTGGCAGCGCTGCGCCGTGGCGGCTTTCATCGAACGGAAGAGGTAGTGGGAATGGTGGCGGCTCGAAGGCTGCGCCCGAACCAGGTGCTCACGCCTGTGCTGGTCGAAGGAGCGGCCGCCGTGCGCCGCGGCGATGTAGTGAAGATCGTCGCGGTGGCGGAGGGTATCGAGGCCTCCACCAAGGGCGAGGCGCTTGCCGACGGCCAACCGGGCGATGTCATACGCGTTAGAAATCTAAGTAGCGACAAAACGATACACGCCAAGGTCATCGAACGCGGTGTCGTCACCAGTACATACTAGAGAGCTAACGGAACGGACCTACCGCAGCAGGAGGGCGCACACCCGCGCGCCCCCCATAGCCGCTGGCTCGCCGGTTTCCTGTAATTAAGAGAAGCCCACAGGGACTACGTTCTTGGGGGAGCGGACCCCGCAGGTGCTGCACCCTCGCCGCGAATCTCCCCCGGGGCAGGAAAAAAATTCATGCATCGTTTAACTCCCACTGCACCCTGGTCGCCTTACCCCTTTGGCCGGCGAAGAAACGCCAGCAACGTTGTCAACGCACGAGAAGAAGGATTATTCCAATGGCACTCTCGATTCATACCAACTACTCGGCGCTGGTGACCCAAACCAGCCTGAACAAGACCAACAACGCGCTCACCACCGTGCAGCAGCGCCTGGGCACGGGCTTTCGCATCAACTCGGCCGCCGACGACGCCGCCGGCCTGCAGATCGCCGCGCGCCTGAACGCGCAAAGCCGCGGTCTGATGGTGGCCATGCGCAACGCGCAGGACGGCATCTCCATGCTGCAAACGGCCGAAGGTGCGCTGGACGAGATGACCAACATCGTCGTGCGCATGCGCGAGCTGGCCCTGCAGTCCGCCAACGGCACCAACGACACCAGTGAGCGCACCGCGCTGGATGCCGAGTACCAGCAGCTGAAGAGCGAGCTTCAAAACATTCTGGAGAACACCTACTACGGCTCCGACAAGAACCTGTTCGACGGCACCTTCGATGCCGGCTCGGTGGCGCTGCAGATCGGCACCGCCAGCGGCCAGACGCTGGGCGTCGATGTGTCGTCCGCCGTTACCTCTCTGAGCACGGCGCACAGCAACATCCAAGACATCACCTCGGACACCAACGCCACCACCGAGCTCGATACCTTGGACACGATGCTCGATGCGATTACGGCTGCGCGCGGCGCATTCGGTGCATACATCAACCGTCTGAACCACACCATCAACAACCTCTCGAACATGCGCGACAACACCGTCAGCGCACACGGGCGGATCATGGACGCGGACTTCGCGGCCGAGAGCGCCAACCTGGCCAAGCAGTCCATGCTGCTCCAGTCGGGCATCTCCATGCTCAAGCAGACCTCGCAGATGCCCAGCGTGGTCATGTCCCTGCTCGGCTAAGCCGCCCACCGGCAGGTCCTCCCGTGACCTGCGCACTCTCCGCTTCCCGGCCCGCCGGCCGGGAAGCTTTCCACATGCCGCCTGTGGCAACGCGATACTCCGTAGATTTTCGCTGACCGCGTGCACGAGATGTGCAAAGCAAGAACGGGTTCACACATTGGCCCCTACCAAGCGTGATCGATTCTTCATATGCTTAGGTAACGCTTCACCGCGCATCGCCGGTAACTTGGCGCCCAGGAGAGGGCCCGCTTACCGGTGCTAGGACAGCAGCGGCCCGCCAGTTCTCCCGGGGGGGGGAGTTGGTTCGTCTGCGGTGAAAGAAGATCGGTTCACAAGCCGATGTTGCGAGCGGGCTGGCGCTGGCGGCGGCGACTGCCGTCGGAAAGGACTCCACGTACGGTCCTTTCGAGCCATTTTCCTGGCTCTGGCACCGCACTTTCACGCAAACCATCGGCGGCGAGCCCGCCTCGTTTGCCAGGGAATCATCAGCGCCACGCTCAACCGAAATGGTTCAGAGGTTGGCGAATGAGCAACAACGATAAACCCCTCCTAGAACCTGGGGCGCCCGTCGATTGCTACATCCTGCAGACGGGAAATCCTGATCGGCAAGCCTATTTTTATCCGGCTATGTATCAACTCTGCATACGCGAGGGGGGGGCAGAGGAGAAGGTCGATCTCGGGTACTCGGGCAGCCGGCTGTTGGAGCGCTTGCTCCAAACTCCCGGCGAGCTGGTGTACCGTGACGAGCTGCTGGCTCATGCCTGGACTGGACGGGTGGTCAGTCAAGGCAGTCTGAACCAGCAGATCTACACCCTAAGGCAAGTGCTGGGCGACGAAAAGCAGCGCGAGATCATTCAGACGCTCCCGCGCCGAGGCTACATGTTCAATCCTAAATTCGTGCTGGCAGCAACGCCGGCCGACCAGGCCGAGGCGCCCCTGTCGGCGGCCCCGGCGCTCGGGAGCCTGACACGAGGCGGGAAGCGGGGCCGTTCCTGGCGGACATGGCGCTTGTCGATGCTGACCACCATGGCGATCCTGCTTGCAGGGCTGTTTCTTACCGCCAACTTGGGGTTACATAACTCCCATGCCACGGTACTCACTACCGAGCTCAAGGATGGCAAGATGTTCATTCTGTACTTGCGCAAAAGCCCTCAAGGGGCGGAGGAGCGCGTGCGCGAACATCGTACCGCGCCATCGCTGGCAAGCATCGAATAGCACGCGATCAGGCCCCAAACCAGGGCTGGCATGAACTGGAGTGCAAGAAGGGGCTGCTCGCGGAATGACGCTCGGTCCATGGGACGCCGGCACCCACCGCGCGTGGGAGCGGCGCCCCAGTGCGCAGCGAAAGCCTCCTCCTCAAGAGCACTACCCGCTCTACAACCCTAGCGCTGCTTGGGAGCTTGTACGCCACGGTATTCGGTGGCGGCCTCGGAGTAGTGCACCTGCGTATAGCTCTCGCCGAACAGCTGCCGGTACAACTGCTCCGCCCGCTCGGTCAGCAAGAGCAACTCTACGCGCCGATTCGCGCCATGCTCCGGCTCCTGCGGCAGCACGGGCATAACGTCGGCCTGGGCGGCGACTTGGAGTATGGAGCTGCTAGGCAACCCCGCTTCGACCAGCACGCTGCGAGCCCGCAGCGCGCGGTCGCCGGAGAGATTCCAGTTATCGTAGCCACTACCGTCGCGGTAGGGCGTCGCGTCCGTGTGGCCGCTAACTATCAGCTTGTTCTCCACCTTGGCCAGCACGCCGGCCAACTTACGCAGCAGATCGCGAAAGTGCGGATCGAGCACGGCGCTACCGCGAGGGAACATGAATCGCTGCTCATCGTCCTTGATCAGGATTCGCAGGCCCTGCGGAACGACCTCAATCTCCAGGTTGGCCATCGCGTTCAATTCCAGCGCTACCTTGCGCAGCAGTTCCGCCAGCTGCTGCAGCTCCTCTGCCGAGTCGTAACGGCGCCTGTCGAACAGGTGCACGTACGCTTCGGGCGGTACCACTAGGGTAATCGGTTCGAACTCCAGCGGAATACGGCGGGCACCATCGAAAATTCCATCGCCGCCATCGAACACCGCATCGAGCTGCGTAAGCGCTATGGATTCTGGTTGCGGAATACCGCCTTCACCCTTGGGCTGCACAATCCACAGCACCATGAACAGCGCCATCATCGCCAGGGTAAAGTCGGCAAAGGCCACTTTCCATGCGCCGCTTTCCGTCTCGTCTACGCCGTTTCGCTTCTGGCGCCGCTTGACGATGGTGATCTCCGCATCACCGCGCGCGCGCCTTCTCATAATACCTCCCGACTCTGCTCGTACTCCTCGACCCAGGTTTCGAGCTGACGGAAGGCCGGTTTAACATCCTGCTCGATGAGTTTGCGGCCAGCGTCGACCGCAAGCAGCGTTGGCTTGCCCGCCAGATGCGCGACCAGCGTGGTGCGTACGCACTCAAGCGCGGACAGTTCGGTCTTCACACGCTGCGCCATGGCGTTGCTGAGCGGATCCATGACGCAGTAACACATGAATATTCCCAGGAAAGTCCCTACCAGGGCCGCCGCGACGCCGTTGCCGATCTCCGCCATCGTGCCGCCGATGTTACCCATAGTGATGATGATGCCCATGATCGCGGCAAGAATTCCGAATCCCGGCATCGCTTCGCCGATCTTATTCAGCGAGCGCGAAGGCTGGAGCAGCGTGTGCTCCATGGCGCCCAGCTCCTGCTCTAGGAAGCCTTCCAGCTCGTGAGCGTTGATCTTGCCCATCGCCATGAGGCGGAAGTTATCGGCGATGAACGCCATAAGCGTGCTCTCGGCCAGGATCAGAGGGTAGCGCGCGAACAGCTCGCTCTCATGCGGTTCCTCGATGTGCGCATCCAGCGCTTTCAATCCTCCGATCTCCACCATCTCCAGCAGCTCGTACATCAGCATCAGCAGTTGACGCTGGAACTCCTCCCCATGCCGCTTGCGGACGAAAACGCGCATGATCTGGGAGACCATCTCCACCAGGACTTCACGGGGATTGCCTACGACTACGGCCCCGAACGCCGCACCGAGCACAATCAGCATTTCTGCCGGCTGCCAAAGGAAGGCCACATCGCCGCCAGCCAGCGCGAAGCCGCCCAGCACCGTAACAAAAATGAACAATGCACCGAATAACTTCTGCATAACCGCCGACTATGACCTCTCGCTCAAGTAACGACTGGCTTTGCGCAGCGCTTGTTTGCTGAGCTGGCACACCCTAGCGTCGGTCACTTCCAGCACCAAGGCGATCTCCTTCAAGCTAAGCTCATGCTGGTAATACAGCACCAGCACCAGCCGCTCTCGCTCATCGAGCTCGGCGAGCGCCTGCTCCAGCAAACGCTCTCGAACCACCCGATCCTCAAGCATCTCAGCGGGATCGGCGAACGCCTCCTGACCGCTCTGCAGCAGTTTGTCCAAACTCTCGATGGCTTCCGAGTACTCGGCCAGTTGAAACTCCTGGTACTCTTTCTCGGACAGCCCAGCGGCTTGCTGCACCTCTTTGTCGGTAGGTATGCGTCCAAGCTCGGCGCTGAGCGCACGGATGGTATCCCGCACTTTATGTACTTGCTGCCGGACTTGGCGCGGGCGCCAGTCCTGGCGACGCAGCTCATCGAGAATCGCCCCTCGGATCCGCAGCGCCGCGAAGCTGCCAAAGTGCTCGTCCGGCTCCCCATAACGACGCAGGCACTCGAGCAACCCCATCAGACCGATCTGCTCCATGTCCTCGCGATCCAGGACGTGGTTCGCCTGCAACGAGAGCTGGTTGACGATCCGCTTGACCAGCGGCAGATACTGCATCATCCAGCGCTGCTCCTCCGCGGGGAGCATCCCGGCTGGCTCGCGCACGGCCGGACCTTCATACAGGGAAGCGTGGGAGGTCATGTCGCAGCTCTTACTGAACGAGCATCTTGCTGATAAGTACCTGGTCGAAAACCGGTTCTACACGCTTGCGCGCCAGATCCTCCAGCAGCGCATTCTGCAGACGCTCCTGCAGCTCGTTAAGCGACAGCGCCCGCAGTTGGTCGTACTGGTAGGAGGAGAGATACGCGATGGCGGAGTTGCGCACGATCGGCTCGATCCGACTGAAGTCGCGCGGCTCGTCCGAGGCTTCGCTCAACAGCATCAGATCGAGTACGAAGTAATGCTCTCGGTGTTCGCCCCGCAGGCTAACGATGACGCGCTCAACGGGGAAAAAGTCGTACTCCGCCGGCTCCGACGAACTGACGGCCGCCTGCTGTGTTTCCACGGACAGGTGGGGCTTGAGCATGACATAGAGCGCACCCACGCCCCCGGCGACCGTAAGCGCGTTCAGCAAGAAGACCATAAGGAGAAGTCGCGTCGGCGTCATAGTTTCAGCTTTCTCATTCGGTTAGAAGCTTTCCCGGCGGCTCAGCGCGCCGCGGGCTCACACTGTTACCAGTACGTCGCTACGCGCTCCGCTGGCGCGGGTAGACTCGGCTGAACTCACCGAGTGCACATTGGCCACTATCAGCTCGTCGCTCCCCAGCAGGCGTTGATACTGTCGCGAGCCTCCCTGGCGGCGTTGCTGTCCGTCGGAGGATACCTGCACATCCACGTGCACGAAGCGCTCTTCCACCAGCTCCTGGCGCAGGCGCTCGCTGGTCTGGTGAAGCAATCGAGCGACATCCCCCTGTGCTGCCAAGATCTGGACGCTCAAGCGACCGGACTCGTGGCTGACGTGTATCTCCAGGCTGCCAAGCTCCGGCGGATCCAGACGCAGGGTTGCGCTTTGGACGCGCTGCTGCAGCTGCATCTCTACGCTTTTGCGCAGCGCGTGCAGCATCTGCTCGCCCCATTTCGCCTCCGGCGACTCCAGTCGTAGAGTTTGCTCCAGCACGGCTGGCGAACCGGACTGCGATGCGGCGGCCGGTCCCGTGGTCGCCATCTCGGCACCCATCGCCGCGGCAGGTGAAGGCGTGTGCGGCACGCCCCCGGACTGGCTTGAGGGTGCCGTCTCGGCAAGAGCACGAGCCCCCATGGACTCCGCACTCTGCGCCGCGAACATTACCGGCACGTCAGCGCTGTGTGCGCCATGGCGAGCGGGTACCGCCCCTGCGGCACTCAGGAACTCGGCGCGGTTTCCCGACCGCTGCTCCGGTCGCGCTTCTACCGTGAGCTGGCGTTGATACTGCATGTCACGCAGCCAACGCTCGGCAACCGCGAGTCGCTCCGCATCGGCTTGGTCGGAATGGACGGAGTCCGGGGACAGCAGGGCCTGAGCCTCGTCGGCCTCCACGGCTAACAGCTCTTCGGCGCTCGTCTCCGGCGCCTGGGGCAATTCTTCCAGAGCGTCGACATTCGCTTGCTGGAACGGCCTGAACATCAAGGGCTGCTCCTCGGCGGTCGAAGCGGACAAGGCTTGCGCCGGCAACGGCTCTTCCGAAACGTTCGCAGACTGTGCCCGTGAAGTGGTCGAGGTCGGTTGAATCAACATCTAGCTCCCGCCTTGGGTTAGCTCGATCTGCCTGTAGGCAGCACGCGCTTCGCCATACTCCAGATGGTCCATCAGCCGCTGTCGCAGCTTTTCACATTCCCGCTCACAAGCTTTAACGGCCTGTGCGTGCAGTATCTTGAGCTCGTTCTTGGCCCGCAGTACCTCGGCCGTAGCGGGGCGGCCCGCCATGGCCTGCAGCTGCTTGGCAATCGCCCTATCGATTTGGGCAATGCGGTTCCAGTCGTTCGCTGCCAGGGCCTGCTCCAGTAACCGGTGCAGGCCCTGCAAGCGCTCACGATCGCCGCTGGGCCGCATTCACCCCCTCCCAGCCTTCGCGCAGCACGCCGAGCAGCTTCGCCACTTCGTCCAGCCCCTCGAGGGAGAGCGTGATACTGACGTCGGAGAGTCGATACGCGCAGTAGTCGTAGAGCCGCGCCAGCTCCTGCACCAGCTCGCCACCGGCGTCGTAGTCCAGAGCGCCGCTCAGGGTGTTGAGAATGTTCAGGCACTTCTCTACCGAGGCAGCCTTCTGCTGGTAACGCTTATGCTCGATATGGCCGCGCAGGCGCGCCAACTCGTCGATCAGCCCGTCGAACAGCATCAACACCAGTTCGTAGGGCGAGGCTGCCGCCGCGCGCGCTTCGAGGTCGACCTGACGGTAGCTGCCGTAGCTATCGTTCGGAAGATACATGCTCATCAGAACATTCCCTGGGTTTGCTGCATTGCCTGCATGGTCTGCATCATCAACGTGAACTGCTGCAGATAGCGCTTATAGTAGGTGTCGTACTGTCGCTGGATGTTCTCGAACTGCACGTCCAAGCGGCGCAGGCTTTCGTTGACGCGTTCGATACGACCCTTGAGCATCCCGTCGGCGCTGCTGGTGTAAGTTGCCAGCGCCTTGTCAATGGATCCCAACAAATTGTCCGACCCCTTGAAGAGCGCTTCTAGCGCTTCCGGATCCTTGGCGAGCGCGGCTTCGAAGCGCGCGTTGTCGATGCTCAGCTGCCCGCTGCGATCGATGGTGATGCCGAACGATGCGAGGCTGACCCCGTCGAACTGCGTGCGGAACAAAGTCTGGAGACGGGTTTGGATCGCGCGCACGCTGGCATCGCCCGCCAGAGGGCCGCGCTCGGTATGTTCGTCGCCGCTAACGGTGAGCTGCTTCAAGGTGCTCAGCAAGCTGTTGTAGGCGGAAACGAAAGCCTGCACCTTTTCCTTGGTCGCACTGTCATCGCGACGAATGTCGATGGTCAGCGGCTGTTCGCCGCTTGCATGGGCCTTGCTGAAAGTCAGGCTCACGCCCTCGATAATGCCGTCGAAGCGATTGGTTGCGCTCGTCAGCTTGATGCCACCCTCGCCACCGAGGTAGATCTCCGCATTCTGCGCAGCTGCCAGCACACGCGGATCGGCGACAGCGTCGGCCAGCTCGACGCTGCCTCCCGTAACACTGAGGCTGATGGCGGCATCGGCACCGGTACGCTCGCTGGTCAGCACCAGCAAGATTTCCCCGTTGTTGCGCACCAGCGTAGCCCTCACGCCCTCGTTATCGGCATGGGCATTGATCGCCGCGGCCAGCTCCTCCATCGAGGTGATGCCGTCGCTATTGCTGTCGATGGTCGACAGGTCTATCTGAAACGGATCCGCATCGGCCTGAGAAATGGTCAGGATACCGCTGTTCAGCGCCCCGCCTTCCACCGCACTCGCAGTAAGCCCCTCCAGTGCAAGCTGATGCGCGCTGGCCAGCTGCCCCACGAAGAACTGATAGCTGCCCTCCACCGCCCGCGTGCCGACGGTTGCGCTAGCGTAACCCTCCTGGCTAAAACTGGCGGTGTTCACCACCATACTGCTGGTCGCCCTGTTGAGCTCCCTGACTTTCGACGTAAACGTCGACAGCGCGCTGCGCAAGGTTTGCAGTGCACTGAGCTGCGCGCGATACCTCTCCTCGCTACGGTCCAACCTGGCCAGCGCTCCTTGCACCTCATAGGAGGCAAGCTGCGTAGACATCTGGCGGACGTATTCGGAATCGATATTCATAACCATTGAAAAGCCCTCTACGCATCGTAAAGCAAGATCAATGCCAACGGCCGGAGCGCTCGCTGCGCCGCGTTTTCCAGCGATGATGCTGAAACGGAGCTTCCGCTTTGGACAAAAACACGATCGAGGAGGAAGCGCCGTTTCCGCTTCGCCCGCTAAGGGCGCTCTGTATGGATAAGGCGACGCCGGCAGGCCTGCGCTTAAGGGTTGCGCGGACTCATCGCGATAGGAGGAGCGGGGATAACTCGATTGCACGCCGGCAGGGCTGCTGCACGCGACAATGCGCAGCGAACGGTGCCGCTACTGGCAAGCGCGATTGGGAGAGCGGAGAGGCGCAGGCGAAGCGCGCTGCGCTTCAGTAAGGCGACTGTGGCTGATACACGTGAGCGGTGCTTTGACTGTCCCCGAGCAGCTGGCCGAGAATTTCCTGCTGCATGGCCAGCAGCGCGCCGTTGCGCTCGTTTAACTCATGACACTCGGAGACGAGCTCGCCCAGACGATCCCAGTCATGCCGGACCTGTTGCCGCTGCGCCGCCGGGTAGCCGGCAAGCAGGCGCGACATCCCTTCCGGCCCGGGCGCCAGACGAAACGCCGCCAGAATCTTGCTGCGGCGCTCCGCACGCAGGCGGCCTCGCTGAACCAACTCGGAAATTTGGGCGTTGAGCTGCGCTATCCGGTCCGAGTCGCGGACGAGAAGACTCTGGTGGAGCTCTTGCATCAGGTCGCGCAGGCGCTCGTAATCACCGCGATCCTGGGCGATATCCTCCCGCACGACCTGCATCAGCTGCTGTGCTCGGCTCACACGTCGCTTCCGCGGTGATAGGCGAGAATGCTGTGCGCAAGCTGCGCCACGTCGAGCGGGATCTCGCCGCGCTGCAGCGCGAGCTTTATCGCCTGGACCTTTTCCATATCCACCTCGGGCAGCGCGCGCAGAGCCTGCTGCATCTGCTCCAAGGGCAGCTCCCCGGCTGGCGCCCGCTGGGCCTTCGGCTGGACCGGACGGTTCACCGCATTGCCGCGTGCCGCGGAGGTGGGCTCCACTGTCGCGACTGGAACGAGTTTTATGTGCCTGTCGATTTCCATGGTTGCTTCCGACAAGGGTGGGTTACCCCTAACAGGCGACCACCGGAACGGAAAACTTAAACACGACCGCCCTCCGGATGTCCAGAACGACATCCGGCATCAGCACAGCTGCGACAACAGAATCTGGACTAGTAGCTCGCCTGATTGCGCCACCACGTCTGTGCAGCCAGGCTATCCTGCAACTTCTGCTCCTGTTTGGCGAGAGCTTGTGTCCACTCCGCCAGCCGCGTCTCGATTAAATGCGTAACGATTTTCTCGCTACGCATCGCTTGCAACAGTTCGCGCTCGACGCGCGCCAGCGCCTCTTCAGCAACCCGCAGCTCGCGCTGCTGCAATTCCATCATCTTGTGCAGCGTCGCCTTGTAACGCTGCTGGTTATCGCGCTGCAGCGAAGTTGCGAGCGAGGCGGGAACCTCGCAAAGGCGCTCAAGGCCGGCAATGTTATTGCGATACTGCTGACAGAGGTTACGCTGATACGCGACGCGCGCGAGTATCTGGCGTACCTTGTTCGCGCGCACCCCCGCCAGCTTCCCTAGCACTTCGAGCTGCTCTTTCATGACTTGCCGAGGATTTCCTGCAAAC
Source organism: uncultured Alkalilimnicola sp. (assembly GCA_964460035.1). GTDB lineage: Bacteria > Pseudomonadota > Gammaproteobacteria > Nitrococcales > AK92 > CAYWPG01. Next base: position 31,322 of record CAYWPG010000005.1, on the reverse strand, counting down.
CAGCAATGCTCGCGGCCAGGTCCGCGCCGACAGACACCTCCTGCTGCAAAAAGCTTTCGATCGCCGGCGCAAGCTTCACAGCACGGTCGGTCTTAGGATCCGCGCCTGGCGTATACCCCCCCAACGGAATCAGGTCTTTTATCTTCTCGAAGGCGCCATAAAGCTCCTTCAGCTGCCTGGCGGCTTCCACGTGTTCCGGCTGTCCGACCTGGCTCATGCACCGGCTCACCGAAGCGCCTATATCGATGGCCGGGTAGTGTCCTACCTCGGCAAGACGGCGCGAGAGCACGATATGGCCATCGAGGATCGCGCGGGCTGCATCCACCACGGGGTCCTGCTGGTCATCGCCCTCTGCCAACACGGTGTACAACGCGCTCAAGCTGCCGGCCTCACTCTCGCCGTTACCTGCGCGTTCGACCAGTTCCGGCAACATGCCGAATACGGACGGCGGGTACCCCTTGGTCGCCGGCGGCTCTCCCAATGCCAGCGCGATCTCGCGCTGCGCCATGGCGTATCGAGTCAGCGAATCCACCAGCAGCAGCACGTCCCGGCCCTGGTCTCGGAAATAGGCGGCGATGCTGTGGCACAGCTCGGTGGCCTTGAGCCTCATCAGCGGCGACTCGTTGGCTGGCGCCACCACCACCACGGCCTTCTGCAGTCCTTCGGGCCCCAGCGAGTGCATGATGAACTCCTGCACCTCGCGCCCGCGCTCGCCGATTAAGCCAACCACCACCACGTCGGCTTTGGTATGGCGCGTGATCATACCCAGCAGCACGCTCTTGCCCACGCCGCTGCCGGCGAACAGCCCGACGCGTTGCCCCTTGCCCAGGGTGAGCAGGGCGTTGATAGCCCGCACCCCCACATCCAAAGGCTCGGTAACGGGTTTGCGGCGCAGCGGATTGACGCTGGTCGGCTCGGCCGGCAGGGGATCGCGTCCGTTTAACGGCCCCCGCCCATCCAGCGGTTCGCCCAGTCCGTTCACCACCCGGCCCAGCCAGGAGGCGTCGATGTGCAACGAGACTTCGTCCGGCGCGGGGAACACGCGCGACCCGGCCATCAAGCCGATCGGCTTCTTGAAGGGCATCAAATAAGTGATCTCGCGATTGAAGCCGACGACCTGCGCATCGAGCATGCTGCCGTCCGCCGCCTCCACGTAGCAGCGCTGGCCGATGGTGCGATCGCAGCCCAGACTCTCGAGCAGTAAGCCGGACGCGCGCACCAGGCGTCCGCTCACCTTTGCCAGCTTGACCGAATCCAGCGAGCGCAGCGCCTCTTCGAGCTTGAAGGTCGCGCTCATGGCCTCAGGCCTCCGCAAGATGCTCGGAGAGCGCTTCCATGCAAGAGTCCAGACGCTGCTGGCAGCCGATGTCGGCCTCGGCGTGGGCGGTCACCACTCGGCACTCGCCCAGGGCAAGCTTGGGGTCCGGTACCAGGCGCCAGGCACTGGCACGCTCCGGGGCCATGTCCTTGATGCGCGCATACTCTTCCGGGTTGAGCAGCACACGCACCTCTTCCTGATCACCTGGCATAGCCGCCAGCGCTTCTTCGGCAAGCACCAGCAGCTGATCGGGATGCAGGGTCAACTCCATGCGAATGACTTGCTTGGAGACCTTCTTCACCAGCTCCAACAGTTCGGCACGGCGTGCCTGCTCATACTCCTTGCGCACACCGTCGAACTGTGCGAGGGCACGATCCAGCAGGCTGGCCAGCTCCTCGAAGCGAGCGCGGCCCTGCGCACGGCCTTCCTGCTGCCCCTGACGCAGACCTTCGGCGTAGCCGTTCTCATAGCCTTCGCGCCGACCGGCTTCCTGGCCCTGCGCCAGCCCCTCCTGATAGCCTTTCTCCACGCCTTCCTGAAAACCGTCGGCGATAGCCCGCTGCAATGCAGCCGGATCGCCGCCGGCGGCGGCAGGGTTCTGGCTTGCCCGAGTGGTTAGCGGAGGGAAGCGATATGGGCGCCACAGATGGCCGGCCCCTTTGATGATCTTGACTGTCATCGCACGCCTCTCAGCCTACCGTCTGCTCGCGGAAAAGCTGCAACTGCAGCTCGCCGTTAGCGGCCATATCGCGAACGATAGCCATGATCTCCTTGCGCACCTGCTCGACGCGGCTGATCGGAACCGGTCCCTGACGGCGGGTGATGTTTTGCAACTGCTGGAGCTGTCGCCGCGGCATGGCGTTCTCGATCGCACGTACCAGTTCCGGCTCGGCGCCCTTGAGCGCCACTGCCCACTCGTCGAGCGGGATGACTTCGATCAGCGCCTGCAGCACGTCTTCGTTCTGACGCGAGAGGATGAAGAAGTCGTACATCTCGTCTTCGATGCTGGTGACCAACTCCTCGTCGCGCGCTCTCAGCAACTCGAACATCTGATCCCGGTTGCCCTTGAACCGGTTCATGATGTCGGCCACCTGCTTGATACCCCGCACCTGCGAGCCTTGTGTAGACAGTGCTTGCAGACTCCGCTCGACCAGTTCCTCCAGCTCTTGGATGACCTCGCTGCTGACCTCGCTGAGATTGGCGATGCGGTAAAGCAGATCGTCGTGCCGCTCGACCGGCAGCGCCTCCAGCACCTGGCTCGCCATGCCGGGCGGCAGGAACGCCAAGAACACCGCCTGCATCTGCGGATGCTCCTGCTCGAGCTGGGCGGCCAATTGCTTGGGGTCCAGCCACTCCAGTAGCGCCATTTTGGCGCGAATCTCCTCGCCATAAATGCCGTCGAGCAGGGTACGTGTAATGTCACCGCCCAACGCCTTGCCGAGCAGGGCGCTCAGATAAGCACGGGATGCGCCCTTGATACTGCTTTGCTCCCGGTAATCGTCGAAGAAGCGGCTAATCACCTCCTGGACCACCGGCTGCTTGACGTTACTCACGCGCGCCATCGCTTGGCTGAGACTGACGATCTCCTCGCGCGAGAGATACCGCAATACGCCGGCCGAGGCATCCTGTCCCATGCTCAGCATAAGAATGGCGGCCTGTTCCAGGGAGCTGACCGAACGCAGCTGCGTCGGACGCGTAGTGGTGGTGAGCTCCCTGGACGGGGGCTTACCTGTCTCAGACCGAGAGATTGCGATCTCGCTCATTGCGCCCTATCCACTGCTTGATGATTTCGGAAACCCGCTCGGGATCGTTTTGCGCCAACATCTGCAAATGCTCGATTTGCAACTCCAGACCTGAGCCGGGGTCGGGCAGGGGGATTTCCGCGAGCGGGTTGAGCTCGCTGAACACCCGGCTGCCGCCAGTCCCTGCGTGGGCCAGCGCCGGCGCCGAGCCGGTGCTGTCCAGCGCGGGCATATCGTCGCCCTGCGGCAGCGACAGCGGCTGCGTCACGCGCCGGATCAGCGCCCGCACCGCCGGCCAGACGACCAGCAGCAACAGCAGCAGGCTCAGCAGCGCGCCCGCTGCCAGCTTGAGCAGCGAATGCACATGCGGATTCTCCCACCATTGCAGCTCTTCTACCGTCACCGCCGGCGGAGCGAAGGGGAACACGCTAAGCGTCAGCAGATCGCCGCGCGCTTCGTTAAAGCCCACTGCGCTGCGGACAGTCGCCTCTATCTGTTCACGCAATTCGGGCGTCCAACCACCCTCCGGAGCGCTCAGTTCGTTGAGAACCACGGCCACGCTCTGCTGGCGCAGGATGAAGGAGGGGTACTTGACGCGGGTAATCGTCTGGTCGTAGTCGAGTTGACGCGTGGTCTGGTGACGGATCGCGGTTGCCGCGGCATTCCCCGTTTCCGCCTCTTCTTCGCCGGCGCCACCCGCCTGCGGCTGGGGCGCCGGGATATTCACCGGCATATTCGCAAGCGAACCGGGCACGCCGAGCGCGAGACGGTCGACAGCGCTCTCGCTCTGAACCACTTCGCTACGCAGACGCGGCGTCTCGCCATAGACCTGCTGCGTCTCTTCTCGCTGACTGAAATCGATATCCGCGGTCACGCTGACGCGGAAATTGCCGTAGCCGACTATGGGCGCCAGCACCTCTTCTACATTGGCGACGGCTTTTTGGCGGTAGTCGTCGACGACTTGCCAACTCTGCGCCGGCCCGCCCCAGGCATCCAGCCCGCGGGAGAGCAGCGTGCCGTACTGGTCGACGACGCTGACATCCTCCGGCTTGAGGTTAGGTACGCCGTTGGCCATCAAGTTGACGATGGCAGCGATCTGCTCGGGCTTGAGCCGGTAACCGGGACTCAATTGCACCATCACCGACGCTTTGGTCGGAGCCCGGCGGCTGACCACGAAAGAGCTGCTCTCTTCCTGCGCAATATGCACACGGGCCTGCTCCACGCCGCGCAGGGCCATCACCGTGCGGGCAAGCTCGCCCTCCAGGCTGCGCTTGAGGCGCACGTTCTGCACGAACTGGCTGGTGCCCAGCGGCTCATCCTTGTCGAACAGCTCGTAGCCGGGAGGCAGCGTCACTTTGATGCCTTTGGCCGATAGCAGCATGCGGGCGCGGCCAAGCTGATCCTCGCGCACCATGACTTGCCCGCTTTGCGGGTGCACGCGGTAGTTCAGGCCCTCCGCATCCAGCACCTGCATGACCTCGGCGGCCGGATAGGCTTCCCCGGCACCGTACAGCGGCCGATACGACGCATTGTCGCGCCAGAGATAGAACACCACCAGCACGGCCAGCAATGCCGCCGCCAGCGCCATGGCAAAGAGCGCAAGGCGCGGATCGAGCTTGAGATCCTGCAGAGATATTTTGTTCTTTATAGCTTGCAGCACTTTCGATACTCGCGCCGGCCTATACCGACATTCTCATGATGTCGTCAAAGGCAGTGGACAGTTTGTTGCGCACCTGAAGCAGGGCGGAAAAAGACACGCTGGCCTTTTGGCTCTCGATCATCGCGCCGATCAAATCGTCACTGCGACCGCTACTGACCGCAGCCCGTGCTGCGCTGGCGCGATGCTGGTCGGCATCGATGGCACGCAGCACTGCCTCGAAGGACTCACCGATACCCGGCTGGCGCGGCTCGCCCAGCACCGCCGCGGGCTTGATGGCCTGCCCCCCCGCAAGGGCGGACAGTTGCTGCATCTTCTCTAACAGACTCTGCTCGACCTGCGTAATCGAACTCATTAACGATCTCCCCCCAACCACTTGGAGTTCATTGGAACGCCTTGCTCTCGCATAGCCTTGAGACGGTAGCGCAGCGCCCGCGGCGTAATGCCCAGACTCGCCGCGGCCTTGCCCTTGTGACCGCCGAACCGGCTGATCGCATCGATGATGTACTGGTATTCGGCCATCTTGCCGGAGGCACGCAAACCGGCCCTGGCTTCCTCCGGCGTCATGGGCGCAGGCGGACTGACGGCAGGCTCGGCTTGGGCCGGAGCTTCCAGGCCTAGATCCTGCGGTTGAATGAACAAGCCCTTGCGCAGCACCAAAGCGCGCTGCACGGTGTTCTCCAGTTCGCGCACATTGCCCGGCCAGTCATGAGCCAGCAGCGCACGACAGGCCTCTTCCGTGAGCAATGTCTCGCTCGCCTCCTCGGGGGCATACTTCTCGATGAAGCGCCGCGCCAGAGGCAATATGTCTTCGCGCCTTTCGCGCAGCGGCGCGATGTGCAGCGGCAGCACATCGAGGCGGAACAGCAAATCGGCCCGAAAGCGCCCTTCCGCCACCTCTTTTTGCAAGTCGCGGTTAGTCGCGGCGATGATACGCACATCCAGCGGGATCTCGCGCCGCCCGCCAAGGCGCTCCACGCGCATCTCCTGCAGCACGCGCAGCAACTTGGCCTGCAACTCCAGCGGCAGCTCCCCCACCTCGTCAAGCAGCAACGTACCGCCGTTCGCCAGCTCGAACTTGCCCGGCTGCGCGGTCACGGCTCCGGTAAAGGCGCCCTTCTCATGGCCGAACAGAATGGACTCCAGCATAGGGGCGGGAATAGCGGCGCAATTGACCGCGACGAAAGGCGCGTCGTCGGCACCGGAGAAGCGGTGAATGTAGCGCGCCATCAGCTCCTTGCCGGTCCCGGTCTCGCCGGTGATGAGGATGGGCGCGCGGGTGAGCGCAACCCGCTGCGCCATGGCCAGCAGGCGCCTGCCCGCCGGCGAGGAGGTCACGAAGCTTTCCTCGGCCGCGCGCACATGCTCCTGGCGCTGCAATAGCGCACGTAACTGTTTTTGGCTGAATGGCGCCAGCAAATAATCGGCGCAGCCCAACTCGAGCAGCGCCGAGGCTTTTTCCTGATCGTCGTAACCGACGATGGGCACGATGGCGAGATCGCGCGCTCGCTTGAGCATCAGGCTGACCTGGGCAAAGAGTGCCGGCTGCGGGATCTGGTCGATGAACAGCAGCAACAGCCCGGCCTCATCGAGGAGTTCGGTATCGATATGCTCGGCGCTTGGATAGACGACAGCCTCGTAGCCAGCGTTGGCCACACCATCGAGCAGTACGGAATGAATAGCCGGATCCCCGTTGCCGACCACCAGGATCTTGCTCCGTACGGCCACCTCGCTGTGGCGCTCGTCTTTGGGTTGACCGAGACTGTTCACTGTAAGCACCTGTTAGCCCGCCTTGAGTGTTACGTCGGTTTGCAGCCTTGGTTGCATACCAAGTGATCGGCCATCCCTGCGCAAAACTTTAGTATCAGACTGTGCGACCGCTTAAGCTTCGTGCGCTCCCAGTCGTCTTAATGCGTGCCCGAAGACGGCGTCCCCCCTGTGGCGCACAACCTTCGGTAGTGCCACACTACCGCGCGGACCTCAGGCCTCCAAGCTCGGACGCCCCTGCCGCTATCAATAGTTGTCAAAACTCGCCTGTGAGCCGGTTTGATAACTATTGATTTAACCGGGCTCAGGTACCCGCCTACGGTGCCGATATAGCTATGGCGGGCTCGTCGAACTGCGTTCGGCGGAGGCCATCCCCTGGGCGCGGTCCGCCGAGTGTCGGACTGCCAGACAACCGAAAGATAAAGAGATGACTGCCAACCCCAAGGTCTATCACGGTGTTCCCGCTGAGAGCCTGATTCGGTTAAAGACCGAGAAACTGGGCAGGCACCACCATAAGATCCCGCAGCAGATCCAGGAGTCGGCGCGAAAGTACCCGCACTTGTTCCCCGACTATTTCCGGCGCGGGTATCGCGTGAACTTCGAACTGAAGCACGTCGAGATCGACGCCGACGGCACGCAGCCTGCAGAAGTGGTCTTCGAGTGCCCGCTCGGCAGGGCGGGCTTCGCGATTGACCGCTCGCTGCTGGCGGAGGTGGTCGAGTTTCACTACGGGGGAAAAGGTCAACCCGGCGTGGAATCGACTACAACGCTCTCCGAGCGGCGGTTGTGCAAGCGGCTTGGCCGCGATGTGATCGACATCTTCGCCCAGGCGCTGCTCGGGGGCGAATCCTTCGGGACGCTGACGGAGCTGGACAACGACTTTCAGGATCCGATCTGGGAGTATGTCGCTCGCTTCGACTTTCTCAGTCATACCACAGGCCATACCGGGTCCGTTCACATCCACTTGGATACGGATCTGGTGGACGAGCTGATTCGTCGGCTCACCAAGCCAGCTTCGTCGCGCCAGTGGGGCGATATTCAAGAATGCGTCAAGCAGCTGCCGGTGCGGCTGGACTGTGTCATCGCCGCAGCGCAAATGCCGCTGGCACAGGTCCTCTCGCTTGCCCCCGGCGACGTGGTCACCCTCCGCCCGTTCGATCGCTACGAGGTCAGGATCAATCAGCAGGAGTGCTTCAAAGGTACTATCTGCGAGGCAGAAGGTGCTCTGTACCTCACGTCATTGGAAGTAGTGAAATCCGCATGAACGATCAATCCATAGACACCGATCTGGACAACCTCATCAACGCCGGAGAGCTCGAGCTACCGGCAGCCGAGGCCGACGATGCACCTGCCGCCAGCGAGCCGGCGCAAGCGCCCAAGCCGGATCTCAGCTTCTTCGGCAAGATCCCCGTGCGGGTCACCTTGGAGGTCGCCTCCACCGAGATCCCGCTGAAGGACTTGATGGAGGTCGACGCCAGCAGCGTCATTGTGCTCGACAAGCTCGCCGGCGAGCCGCTGGACGTCAAGGTGAATGGCGCATTATTCGCTAAGGCCGAAGTGGTGATGATGAACGGCAACTACGGAATGCGCATCGTCGAACTCTGCGGCACCGACCTGGCCGATCTGAAGGTATGACCTTGCGCCGCGCACTCGCCGTCCTCGTACCGCTCATCCTCGGGCTGTTCCCGCTGCTGGCATCCGCTCAGACGGGCAACGGCGAGATAGCACTGTTTTCACTGAACGATACCGACACCGGCCAGGAGTTCAGCGTCAAGATCCAGATCCTCATCCTCATGACATTGCTCGGCTTTCTGCCGGCAATGCTGATGATGATGACCTCGTTCACCCGCTTTATCATCGTGCTGGCGATTCTGCGCCAGGCACTCGGCCTGCAGCAAAGTCCGCCCAATAATGTGCTGATCGGGATCGCCCTGATCCTGACCCTGCTGGTGATGCGCCCCGTCTGGCAGGAAATCCACACCAACGCCTATCTGCCGTTCCAAAACGACGCCATCACGCTGGAGGAGGCGCTAGGGGAAGCCAAGAGCAGCATCAGCCGATTCATGCTGGCGCAGACCAACAAGACCGCTCTCGACACCATGTTGGCGCTGGCCGGCGAAGCACCACCGGAGAGCGAAGCGGAACTCGCCTTCTCGCTACTGCTTCCGGCATTTGTTCTTAGCGAGCTGAAAACCGCGTTCCAGTTGGGCTTCATGATTTTCGTGCCGTTCCTGGTCATCGACCTGGTAGTGGCAAGCGTGCTGATGGCGATGGGCATGATGATGCTCTCGCCAATGCTGATTTCGTTGCCGTTCAAACTGATGATGTTCGTTCTGGTCGACGGCTGGACCCTGCTGGTCGGCACCTTGACGAGCAGCATACAGCCCTTCTGAGGCCGCGCTCATGAGTCCCGAAACAGCCGTACACATCGTCTCCAACGCCGTCTATATCGTCGCCCTCGTGGTCTCGGTATTGATTCTGCCGAGCCTGCTAGGAGGGCTACTGATAGCCATTTTCCAGGCAGCCACCCAAATCAACGAGCAAATGCTCAGCTTCCTGCCCAGGTTGCTGATCACGCTGGGCATGTTGATGCTTGCCGGGCACTGGATCGTGGGCACACTCAGCGATCTGTTCGTCGAGGCCTTCAGGCAGGCGGGACGTCTGGTGGGATAGCATGAACGATCCGCTGTTGCAGGCCAGCCACTACCTGCAGCTGCTGCTGAGCTACTGGTGGCCGTTCTGCCGCATTATGGCTGTCGTCGGCATGGCGCCGCTGTTCAACCATCGCGCCATGATGGTGCGTGTACGAATCGTGCTCTCGCTTGCGCTGACGGCGGCCCTGGCCGGTGCGCTGCCCGACATCCCCCCCATAGATCCGATCTCGTTGCAAGGGGCGGTGACCACGCTTGAGCAGATCGCCATTGGCCTGCTGCTGGGCCTTGCGCTGCAACTGGTATTCACCGCCTTCTCCGTGGTAGGGGGCATCGTCTCCACCCCCATGGGCCTGAGCATGGCCGTGGTTAGCGATCCCGTTCACGGCGTCGCGTCCTCGTCCATCCTCTATCAGCTGTACTTCATTCTGCTGGCGCTGCTGTTCTTCGCCATAGATGGCCACCTGGTAACCGTCAGCGTGCTCTACCAGAGTTTTCTCGCCTGGCCCATCGGCAGCGGCCTGCACTTCGACGGCTTTGCCACCATCGTGTACGGCTTCGCTTGGGTATTCGCTGCCGCGACGCTGATCGCCGCGCCAATCGTGTTCTGCATGATGCTGGTGAAATTCTGCTTTGGCCTGCTCAATCGCGTTTCGCCGGCCATGAACCTGCTCACGCTGAGTTTCCCTATCGGCATAGTGAGCGGCCTGCTGCTGATCCAGTTCACGCTGCCCAACGTGGCCGAAGGCTATCTGCACCTCACCCGGCAGTTGCTGGAGACTATCGCGGTCATGCTAAGGAGCGGGAGCAATGGCTGAAGAACACAACGGCCAGGAAAAAACAGAAGAGGCTACCGCGCACAAGCTCAGGAGAGGGCGCCGCGAAGGGCAGGTCGCCCGTTCGCGGGACGTGGCGACCATGGCCTCCCTGCTCACCACCTTGCTGGTGCTGAAAGTGACCGGCGGTTACATATACGACGAGCTGAGCAATAGCTTCAGTCTGTCCTATGTCGATTTCTCGCGCAGCGAGATCGGCTTGGACGATATTACACTGGTGCTGGTGCGCGGCCTGCTCATCTTCATAGCCATCATGCTGCCGCTATTGCTCACCTTCGTCGTCGTGGTGGCGCTCACACTCATTCCCGGAGGCTGGGTGTTCGCCTCCAAGAACTTCATGCCGGATCTCAAGCGGCTGGACCCTATCAAGGGCCTGGGCCGTATCGTGTCCCTGCAGAATTGGACCGAGCTGCTGAAATCCATCTTGAAGATTTCACTGCTGCTTGCGGTTACCGTCTGGCAGGTCTATTACGCCATGCCCCGGCTCATGGCCTTGCAGCGCACCGACACTTATACGGCAATCCAGACTTCGCTGTCGCTGACCTACAATCTGGCGCTGTCGCTGCTGCTGGTATTTGTGCTGTTCGCGCTGATCGACATTCCCCTGCAGCGCTACTTCTTTCTCAAGAAGATGCGCATGACCAAGCAGGAGGTTAAAGAAGAGCACAAGCAGCAAGAGGGGCGGCCCGAGGTGAAGGCCCGCATCCGCCAGCTGCAGCGCCAGATCGCTCACCGGCAGATCGCGAAGGTGCTGCCTAGCGCGGACGTAGTGATCGCCAACCCCACGCATTTCGCCGTGGCGATCAAGTACGACCCGAAGAAGGCGCAAGCGCCTTACGTGATTGCCAAGGGCATGGACGAGACTGCGCTCTATATTCGCAAACTCGCCCAGGCCCATGGGCTGGACATTGTGGAGCTGCCGCCGCTGGCGCGCGCCATTTACTTCACCACCCAGGTCAACCAGCAGATCCCGGTGCAGCTTTACACCGCGGTAGCCCATGTCCTGAGTTATGTCGTCCAGCTCAAAGCGTGGCGTCAGGGTCGCCGCAACAAGCCCACGCTGGCTAGCAACATTCCCATTCCAGAAGCCTTGGCGAATCGAGCCTGACTATGAGTGTATTTGAACGTCTGTTTCCGTCATCCCGCATCGCCCAGCTCGGCATCCCGATTCTGATCCTGTCGATCCTGGCGATGATCGTCCTGCCATTGCCGCCATTGCTGCTGGACGTCCTGTTCACGTTCAACATCTCCATGGCGGTGCTGGTACTGCTGGTGAGCGTGTCGTCGCGCAGCCCGCTGGACTTCGCGCTGTTCCCCACGGTGATCCTCGTCACCACGCTGTTGCGGCTCACGCTCAACGTCGCCTCCACGCGGGTAGTCCTGCTCAACGGGCACACAGGCAGCGCCGCCGCCGGTAAGGTGATCGAAGCGTTCGGGGCGGTAGTAATCGGCGGCAATTTCATTGTCGGCCTGGTGGTGTTCGTGATCCTGACCATCATCAACTTCGTGGTCATCACCAAGGGCGCCGAACGCATCTCCGAGGTTACCGCGCGCTTCACCCTGGACGCGTTGCCCGGAAAGCAGATGGCCATAGACGCGGACATGAACGCCGGACTGATCACACAGGAGGAAGCCAAAGCCCGGCGCCAGGAAATCGCCAAGGAAGCCGATTTCTACGGAGCGATGGATGGCGCGTCCAAGTTCGTCCGCGGCGACGCCATCGCCGGCATTCTGGTCCTGCTGATCAATCTGTTCGGCGGCTTTGCGATCGGCGTGTTCATGCACGATCTGAGCGCCGGCGACGCCTTCCGCCAGTACGCCCTGCTCACCGTGGGCGATGGCCTGGTGGCGCAGATTCCCGCGCTGCTGCTAGCCACCGCGGCCGCGATCATCGTGACGCGAGTCAACGAGTCGTCGGACATCACCAGAGACTTCCAGCAACAGATGCTGGCCTCGCCAAACGCGCTCTATACCGTCGCCAGCGTGTTGCTGATCATCGGACTGGTGCCTGGCATGCCGCATGTGCCGTTCATGGCCTTTGCAGCGCTCATGGCCTTCGTCGGCTGGCGCGTCTCCCGCCGTCCGCTAAGCGAAGCAGAAACGCTGGAACAGGCGCAAGCGCTAACCAAGGCGATGGAACAGGAGCGAGCGGAGAGCCTGTCCTGGGACGATATTCCGCTGGTCGAGCGCCTGTCTGTCTCGCTAGGTTACAAATTGGTGGGTCTGGTCAACGAAGCAGCCGGCGCGCCGCTCACCCAGCGGGTACGAGGCGTGCGCCAGACGCTTTCCGAGCAGCTCGGTTTTCTGCTGCCCGAGGTGCATATCCGCGACAGTCTCCGTCTTAAACCTTCGCAGTACGACATCTACGTCAACGGCGAGAAGGTCGAAAGCGCCGAGCTGCACCCCGATAGACTAATGGCGATTCCATCGCCCGAACTCTATGGCGAAATCGACGGCATACTGGATACCGATCCGGCCTACCGCATGCAGGTCGTGTGGATAGTCCCCGAGGACAAGCCCAAGGCTCTTAATCTCGGCTACCAGGTCATAGACTGCGCCAGTGTAATCGCCACCCATCTGAACAAGGTCATACGCGAGCACCTGCCGGACATCTTCGCGCATGATGACGTCGAGCATCTCATGCAGCGCATGGCATTGCAGGCGCCGAAGCTGGCCGAAGCTCTGAAGGCTCAGCTTTCCACCGCGGTGCAGCACCGTGTCTACCGCTATTTGCTGCAAGAGGAAGTGCCACTGCGGGATATCGTGACCATAGGCACCACGCTGTTGCACAGCAGCGAGATCACCAAGGATCCGATATTGCTCGCCTCCGACGTGCGTTATGCCTTGCGCCGCAGCATTGTTTCCGCCATCGCGGGCGATAGACGCGAGCTGGCGCTGTTCGTACTGGAGAACTCCCTGGAAAACACCTTGCTGAACGCCTTGACCATCGCTCAGCAGGCCGGCCAGGTGAGCTTGGACAACATCCCGGTAGAGCCGAATCTACTCAATCAGCTCCAGAGCGCCATGCCGGTAGTGAAGGAGCGCTTGCGCAAGGAGGGGCATCCGCCGATCCTGGCCGTGATGCCTCAACTGCGTCCGTTGCTTGCACGCTATGCAAGAGTGTTCAGCCCGGGCCTGCACGTCCTCTCTCAAAACGAGATTCCGGAGAAAGTGGACGTGAAGATTCTGGGTACGCTGGGCTGACGGATTCGACGCCGACAAGGGTAGAGCGGCCGCCGCAAGCACGGCTTGTGCGCAAGAGCAGAATGCGCATGGGAATTCGACCGGAAATGAGTGCCTGCGGCGAGCCGTCGGTGCTGCGCCACCAGGCTCCACGGGACTAATCGACCGTCTGCGATGTCCACTTAAGTATCGGGTGCTCCCCAAGCGTCTTTTTGCGTCGCCCTTCTCTGGGTCAGCGGCGGGTAATCAAACGCGTAACCACATCGGCCCACTCCTTCGAGGGCCGATCCAATGCGCAACCTATCTGAAAGCCACGCAAGATCGGGTCCTTGCGTGTCCACTGGCAGATCACCTTCACATCGACTTGGCTGGTTTCGCCGTTCTTCTCGGGTATGTGCAAGCGCAGGTCATAGCACCCGCCCACCGCGAGCGGCGCCCGTCCGAGCACGCGCAGTCCGCCCACAGAGACATCTCCGATCACGCCAATCGGATCGCCGCTAAGAGCGTTGGTCACCTTGATGCGGCGCATGTGCAGAGAGCTGTATCGACGATCTCGACGCATGACGACTTCCTGAGCAACTGAATCAACAGCCAACGCCCGAACCGGGCGCGGTTAACCCTCTACCTGTGGCTACCACGCTCTGCACCGGCAGCAGCGGAAGCCCGTTCGCGTTTATCTCTCACCTGCGCCGACTAGCTAGCTGCGCCATGGGTTTGGCAGCACGTGTATCGGCGCCGCGGTAAGACGAGCACGGCGGCAATGACCAGCGCGATGTTCGACAATAGATTCACCCCCCGCATCGCAATTCACAATACGCTTCTATAGATAGAAGGTTACTCCATATGGCTGCTAGAGTGGGGTGGAAGCACCGCTATTGTCGTTGCCGGGCCGTCGCTCCCCCCAACTCGCAAGGCCAGGACGAGGCGGCGCACCTGCTTGCCACACACGCTGCCGTGCGACCGGGCAGACGGCTGCACCGCCATCGGCTTGATGGCGCGGTGTGCCGCTGTCTGCGAACAGGCCGAGAGTATGCTCCCCGTATCGTCGGATTTGGCGCCGGCCTCGTTGAACGCGAACTCGGCCATAAGCCCGCAGCGCCGCCACTGTGCTGCGAAATTCGGCAACATGGACGCGCCTTCTACAGAGGCCAGCTCGGTTGAGCTTGGCATGCACCGCACCCATTAGAAGCCGTTCAGCGTGTCTGGCAATCGGACTAAGGCGCTCCCGAAAAATCCATGGATACGCTGGGGAACACGCCTCAGCCGTGAACCCCCGTAATCTTCTGCTTTGTTGTTGTTATCTCATCACTGCAGCGGTACCGATATGCGCCGCCCTTTTCTTTTTATCTTTTTCTAATGTGCCATCCTACCGCCCCTGGAACGAATGGTCGACTCGCTAGGGCGAGCTGGCATTAACGCGACTCTAACTATACCCATGGGAGCACCGGAAGATCCAGGCGCCAGGCCGTCACCGCGCGCAGCAGCGCTGCTGCCATCATTTTGCGTCCAGTATTGGAAACATCGAATTTTCAGATGCCATGACCACCCGGCCTCAAGGCGTGGGATCGCTGCACACTGGCAAATTCCGCCCCATTGAGAAAGAAAGGACAGCCGTCGCCGGGGACTCGCGTGCTCGCCCGAGCCCGCAAACCAATGCCGTTTAAACTGCAGATACGTCGCACCAGTGCATCGCAAGGGAGGTTGAGCGAATCTGCCCGCCGCCGGCAGGGACAACAAGAACCCCATAATTCATTGCCAAGCTCGATTTCCTGTTAAGAACATGAGATGTCGTAACATTACTCGCGTGGCGGCGATGCGAATGCTAGTTTTACAAAACGCGAGACCTCAAGGGACGCTACACATCCACAGCGACCCCGGGACTGCCTGAAATCCGCTACAGCAACATCGTAAGCGGAGCAGGGATACGCCGCTTGCGGACAGGCGAGAGCACGAACGTTCAGCAGCTCATAGTTCGGAGGCGCGAGTGCATTTCCGCCTCCAGCAAGGCATGGACGCGAAAAACATACTTTCGAGGACCGAAATTATTAACAGGGATGCACCGAGGGTCTCTAACCAGGCCATGGCGCAGCTGCGCAACGCCCGTCCGAGTCCAGGGCAAGGCGCGAGCGAGGCCGTGCGCTAATGGCTACGCGCCCGCGACTCCAAACGGCTGCCAGCCAGCCGATCGCTAGCGGCTGGGCCGCTTGGCTATTGGCGTTAGCCGTTATCATCGGGGTCTGTTCCAACGCCAACGCAATAACGATCAGTGCGGATCGCGAGGCTTATCAGCTCGGCACCGTCGTTCGTATCTTGGAAGATACCGGACGGATCTACGATATAGAGCAGATTATTTCCGGGGCGCTGGAGCACGCCTTCGAGCCCAGCACATCGCCCATGCCCAACTTCGGGCTTACCGGCTCGCGCTATTGGGTAGAAATCCCCCTCACCGGCGACGCCCGCCTTACCGCTGGCGAGAGGCTCTGGTACCTGGAAGTCGGCTCGCCCCAGATCAGCTCGGTCACCCTCTACGATCCGCAAGGCGGCGGCTACGTTGCCGCCGAGACCGGTCGCGGCGCTCCCTATTTGCGGCGGCCGCTTCCCTCGCGTCATTTCGTGTTCCCCATAGTGCTCGAACCCGCGGAGGAGAAGAAACTGTATCTTCGCCTCGAGTCCAATGCGCCGGTACAACTGCCGTTGCGCCTGGTCTCTCCCAAGACCTATCTGGCCAGCAACGATATGCGCCAGCTCGGTTGGGGGCTGTACTTCGGCGCACTGCTGATCATGCTGCTCTACAACAGCCTGGTGTTCGCAGCGCTGCGCGAGCGGGTGTACTTGTACTACGTGCTGAATATTGGCTGCCTGGCACTGGCGCATGCGACTATAGAAGGCTATTCCTACACATATCTCTGGCCGGCAGACTCCTGGTGGAACCTGGTCAGCGTCCCGGTGCTGGTCAGCCTGACGATCTACTTCGCCAGTCAGTTCCTGCGCAGCTTTCTGGATACGCCCACCTATGCGCCAGAGAGCTGGGACCGGATCATGACAACCTTCGGGGCCCTGGCCTTGATCAGCACCGCCGGGGCCCTGCTCCTGCCGCCGGATATCAGCCTGCGGCTGGCGATGAGCCTGGCACTGCTCGCTGCGCCCACGGCATTGATCTGCGGCTTGGTGATGCTGCGGCGAGGCAATCGGAGCGCGCGCCTGTTCATACTCGCCTGGCTTGCTCTGCTCACTGGCGCCACCTGCTTTTGGCTCACCCTATTCGGTGTGCTGCCGGCGAACGCCTTTACCATGAATGCGCTGCAGTACGGGGTAGCTGCGGAAGCGGCACTGCTGTCGGTTGCGCTCGCCAGCCGCGTGAGCGCTGCCCGCCAAGCCCAGATGCGGGCCGATCAGCAACGCGAAGCCGCCGAAGCGGCCGCGGAAGCGAAAAGCAACTTTCTCACCAATATGACGCACGAGATGCGCACGCCGATCACGGCCATCCAGGGCTTCACCGATCTGGCGCTGGCAGCCAACCCCACCGGCCGTCAGAGCGAGCTGCTCAAAGCAGTCAAGACAGCTTCCGAGGATCTGCTGACCATCGTCAACCAAATGCTCGACCTCTCTAGGCTCAATGCCGGCATGCTGCGGCTGGAGCCGTCGGATTTCGAGCTGGATGACCTGCTGGAGGAGACCGGAGCGTTATTCATGGCTGAACTGAGCCGAAAGAACGTCGAAATGGCGCTGATGCGCAAGCCCGGGGTGCCCAACCGTATTCATGCCGATCGCTTCCGCCTCAAGCAGATCCTGGTGAACCTGCTGGCCAACGCAGTGAAGTTCACCCACCTGGGCGAGATCGAGCTGCAGGTCGAACTCAGCAGCGAGTCGGCAGCCGGAATGGTATTGCTGTTCTCGGTTCGCGACACCGGGATCGGGATAGAAACCGCGTCGGCAGACCGCTTGTTCGAGCCGTTTACCCAAGCCGACGAATCCGATGGGCGCCAGTACACGGGTACCGGTCTTGGCCTTGCGATCTGCAAGGGACTGATCGAGCGCATGAACGGCTCGGTCTGGTTCCGCAGCCAACCCGGATCCGGAACCCATTTTCTTTTCACTATCGCCATCGGCCATGCGATGGAAGCGAACGAGCCGGCTCCCCCGGGTACGGTGAGCGGCCTGCGTATCGCCGTGCTCGGCAACCGGCCGCTGTTCCGCCATTTCGTCAGCACCGTCCTCGCCCGGGAATGCAAGGAACTGCTTGTGGTGGAGGACGCATCGCAGCTTCCCGATGACCTGCAGGACTGGATCCTGTTAGTCGACCGTGACGAGCAAGAAGGCGACCAGCTGCTCGCGCAACTGGGCAGCCGCCCGACTCGCATCGTTGCGGCCGCCAGGGGCGAGGGCGATGTCGCGCTTTCTCGTCTCCCGCCCCAAATCGCCTGCACAACCTTCCACAAGCCGCTGTGCAGAAACGTATTGCTACGCGCTTTACTGAGCGCCGCACCGCTGCCGCCCCCCTACGAACCGAGCAGGCACCTGGCTAGCCCTGCGCTGCGGGCCGCTGGGCGGCGCGTTCTGGTGGTGGAAGACTCCGCCGTGAACCGCAAGCTCATCGCGCTGCTGCTGCGCAACGCCGGAATCGAAGCGGACCTGGCAGAGGACGGCGCCACCGCCCTGGCCATGCTGGAGAAGGGCGAATATCAGTATGTGCTATCCGATATTCGCATGCCGGGGATTACCGGCTATGAGCTCGCTGCCCGCATCCGCGCCGAACGACGCTACGACTCGATCGTGCTGGTGGCACTGACGGCGAATGCCATGCCCGAGGAGGAAGAGCGCTGCCTCGCCGCAGGCTTTCACGCCTTTCTGACCAAGCCCATCGATGCGGGCGAACTGTATCGGGTACTGGGCGGGGGCAGCGCGCGCTCTGTAGAGCCCTGGCCGGCGGTCGCCGAGCTGGACGCGCCAGCGCCCTACACCGCGGCTACACCCGCTACGGAACCAGAACCTGCAGAGCGGTAATTACTGCCGCCATCGCCTGTCCGCGAAGCCTCCCAAGCGTATAGAACGGCCAAGCTCCCCGCCGGGATTCTCATCATGTCGTCGGCTTTACGTCCGTACCGCCGCTGGCCGGGGGCCCCTACTGCCGACCGCAGCCAACACCAAGACAGAGGAGTGCGCGCCCCCTAGCCGCCCGCACCACCCAGCCGCCCGTACACTGCAGCGGCTACCGCACGCCAAGCCACGGAATTTTAGCGAAATCTGTTATTCATCCTTGCTCTTGACAGTGTGCAAACCAGGGTCAATTTTTATGAATACCGATTCACATTTCATTTGGGGCACCGCATGAGTACGGCCTCCCGCTCACGCAAGAACGTTGTCGCCGCGCCTAAGACGCGGCGCGGCGAGCGTACGCGGCGTCGGATTCTCAAAGCCGCGGAGGACGCTTTCGGCACACTGGGCTTTCATGGCGCCGGCATCGTCGACATCACCCGAGGAGCCGGCATCGCCCAGGGCACGTTCTACTGCCATTTTCCGAACAAAGAGGCGACGCTGCGCGAGCTGGTACGCCAGCTCGGGCACGAGCTGCGACGCTTCGTCGCCGAGCGCATAGCGGGTAGCCGCGATCGGCTGGAGGCTGAGGAGTGGGGCCTGCGTGCCTTCCTGGACTTCGTTAGCGAACATCAGAACTTGTATCGCATCCTCCAAGAAGCGTTGTTCGTCGACGAGTCCATCTACCGCGAGTATTACGAGAGCTTCGCCGAAGGCTACGAGCGTCTGCTCACCCAAGCCACCGTGCGCGGCGAGCTCAGCCCCGGCAATAGCCGTGTGCGCGCCTGGGCGCTGATGGGGATGGCGCACTTCCTCGGCATGCGTTTTGCCCTCTGGGAGCGCGATGTGCCTATCGAGGAGGTGGTTGCCACCGCCGCCAGCCTGATGCGTGCCGGCTTGGCCGCGGGGGAAGAGGAATGACGGCGCCGCTGGTGCAATTGCGCTTCGATGGGGAGTTCGCACACGTGGTGCTGAACCGGCCCGCCCGCCATAACGCGCTGGTACCCGCGCTGCTGACGGATTTGCGCGCGGCATTGCGGGAAGCGGCCGCGGCCGCCCCGGCGGCGCTGCTCCTGTCGGCGAACGGCCGTTCCTTCTCCACCGGCGGCGATGTGCGTGCGTTCTTCGAGGCCGGGCGTGAGGGCCGGCGCCAATACGCCGAGGCGGTGGTCGGTCTGTTGAACCAGGCGATTCTGGATCTTCTCGCACTGCCCTGTCCGTCGCTGGCGGCCGTGCACGGTCTTGTAACCGGCGGGGCGCTGGGCCTGGTGCTGGGCTGCGATCTTGTGCTGGCCACGCCGCGTGCCAGCTTCGCGCCTTGGTATGTAACGGTGGGATTCAGTCCGGACGGCGGCTGGACCGCTCTGTTGCCCGAACGGATAGGGCGTGCGCGCGCACTGGAAATCCAACTGCTGAACCGAACGCTGAGCGCCGAGCAGGCGCTGAGCTACGGGCTGGTTCAAGAGCTGGTGCAACCTGAGGAACTGGCGCAGCAAGCCGCAGCGGTGGCGGCCGCTATAGCCGCCAAGAAACGCGGCAGTGTCGCCAGAACGTTGCGCTTGATGCGGCCCGATACGCAGCGCGTTGCCACCGCACTGGAAGCGGAGCGGCAGAGTTTTCTGGAGCAGATCGAGAGCGACGAAGCGCATCGAGGCATGGCCGAGTTTCTGCGCTGTTCGACCTGAGGAGACAGGCTTCGTGGCAGGCGCAGCCTCGTTGGTGGCTGAAGAGGAGAGAGCAATGGAGATGTTCGATCTGTTGGCGCGCCGGGCAGCCCTCAGTCCGCACTCGCCCGCTGTGGAAGATCTGGAGGATGGCACCCGCTATACCTACGCCGAGCTCGACGAACGAGCCGCCCGTGTTGCAGCTGCCTGCGTGCAGTGGAGTGTGGGCCCGGGAGAGCGGCTGGCCTACCTCGGACACAATCGCGCCGAGTTCTTCGCGCTGCTGTTCGGCTGTGCCAAGGCCGGCGCCATCCTGGTGCCATTGAACTGGCGCCTGGCGGTGCCCGAACTGCTAGCGCTGCTGGACGACGCTGAACCCAAGGCTTTGATTTTCGGCGAGGAGCTGGCCGACAAAGCGCATGAGCTCATCGCCCACCGGCCGGGCCTGGTGCCGATTGCGCTTGGCGAAGCCGGACCGGGCGAGCGCGATTACCAGAGCGACCTGGCTGCCGTGCAACCCGCTCGCATCCCCCACCCGAATCGCTCCGGCGACACACCCTGGTATCTGCTCTACACCTCTGGCACCACTGGACAGCCCAAAGGCGTTATCCAGACCTTCCGCATGATGCTGGCCAACTACCTGAGCATAGGCATCGCAGTGGGGCTGCGGCAGGACGACGTGCTGCTCAACGTACTGCCCATGTTCCATACCGCCGGCATCAACCTCTACTCCAGCGCCGTGTTGTTCGTAGGCGGTTGCGTGCTGGTGCAACGCAGTTTCGATCCCGCCAAGGCGCTCGACGTGCTGGCCGAACGGGCCACCGTGTTCTTCGCCGTTCCGGCGATTTATCAGATGCTGCTGGAGCAACCGGGTTTCAGCGGTCAGAGACTGCGACGCGTTCGCTCCTGGGGATGCGGCGGAGCCGCATTGTCGGAAGCCGTCGCCCGCCGCTACATCGCCGAAGGCATTTACATACGCACTGGCTGCGGCATGACCGAAACCGGTCCAACCATTTTTCTGCTCGACGAAGCTAGCGTGCCGTACAAGATCGGCTCGGTGGGCAAACCTCAGC
Source organism: uncultured Alkalilimnicola sp. (assembly GCA_964460035.1). Lineage (GTDB taxonomy): Bacteria > Pseudomonadota > Gammaproteobacteria > Nitrococcales > AK92 > CAYWPG01. Next base: position 10,397 of record CAYWPG010000005.1, on the reverse strand, counting down.
TCGCGGTAGAGGTTCGCATCGTCGATCGCGAGGGCCGCGATGTGCCGCCCGGCGAAGCGGGAGAGCTGCTGATCCGCGGCCCCGGGGTCACCCCCGGCTACTGGCGCCGGCCCGACGCTACCCGAGAAACGATAGAGCCAGACGGGTGGCTGCACAGCGGCGACGTCGCCCGCTGCGATGCCGACGGTGACTACTACATCGTCGACCGCTGGAAGGATATGTACATCTCCGGCGGCGAGAACGTCTACCCGGCCGAGATCGAGCAAGTGCTGCTGCAGCATCCGGCAATCGCCGAAGCGGCGGTGGTCGGTATAGCGGACGAGCGCTGGGGCGAAACGGGCAAGGCCTATCTTTGCCTGCGTGCGGGCGCAGCGGCGCCGACCGAGGACGAACTGCGCGACTTCTGCCGCCAACGTCTGGCTGCTTACAAAGTGCCTCGCGCGTTCGAGTTCGCCGCCGAACTGCCGCGCAATGCCTTGGGCAAAATCCAAAAGCAGGAGTTGCGCCGTGCTGCCAGCTGACCGCCTCCCCATCGAAGAGAGCCGTGTATTCACGCAGGCCGATTTCGAGACGTTCGCCCGCTTATCCGGCGACGCCAACCCTATTCATGTAGATCCGGCGTTTGCCGCCCAGACGCCGTTCGGAGCCACTGTCGCTCACGGGATGCTGCTCTTTAGCGCCATCCGCGGCCTGATCGCGCGCCACTTCCAGGGCTGCCGGCTGTTGCGCCAAGAGCTGATGTTCCCCACGCCCACCTATGCGGGCGAGACCGTCATGCTGCGTCTGGAACGCCTGCCGCACGCCACGGGCGGGCAGCTGCGACTTGCCACCACCGTGCGCAAGGCCGATGGCAGTCTTGGCCTGCAAGGCGAGTGCACGCTCGCGCTGATGAGGGCGCAGCAATGAACGCCCGGCGTCGCCGTTTCGGTGCACTCTCGCTCGGAGACTCCGCCGCCGTATCCCGCAGCTACGGCGGCGCCGAGATCGCCGCTTGGCGGCAGCTGGCATGGTCCGACATCGACGATCCGAGTTTGGTCCCCGAACCGCTGATTGCTGGACTATTCTCCTATCTATTGGGCGAGCGGCTGCCGGGGCATGGAACCAACTATCTCAAACAGACACTAGAGTTCGCCGCTCATCCACGGGTCGACGAAATGCTGACCGCACGCGTGACAGTAACCCGTCTGCGACCGGAAAAAGCATTGGTGAACCTCCAGACCGTTTGCAGCGGCGAAGGAGGCCGCCCCATTTGCCGGGGCGAGGCGCTGGTGCTGTTCCGCCGCTAGCGCGCGGCCCCGCCGACGCGCGATGGGCAGAGCGTAGAAAAGGACGTACAGCCAAGACCAACAACAACCAAGAGCCCCTGAGGCGTAGGAGGGAAACGATGAGAAGCCTCTTTAGAACCTTGGCGGTAGCGGCGACGCTGCTCGCAGCCGCCACAGCGCAGGCCCAAGAACCCATTGTCATCACCCATGTGAACACGCTCACCGGAGCGCTGCGCGCGTACGGCGAGCAATTGCACATCGGCTTGCGTCTGGGCTTCGAGTACGCCACCGATGGCACCATGACGGTGGAAGGACGTCCTATCCGGCTGCTGGAGCGCGACGACCAGATGAACCCCGCTCGCGCCCGCGCGTTGGTCGAAGCGGCCTACGCCGAAGACGGCGCCCACATCGTAATCGGCACCATCGCTTCCGGCGTTGCGCTGGCCGTGCTGCCGATTGCCGAGGAATACGAGCGCATCATCATCGCGCAGGGCGTGGCGGACAGCATCACGGGCAACGACTGGAACCGCTACGTCTTCCGTGTCGGCCGCAACTCCTCGCAAGACGCCATCTCCAATGCCGTGGCCATAGGCAAGCCGGGCGTATGCGTCTCCACCATCGCCCAGGACTATGCGTTCGGCCGCGACGGCGTAGCCGCCTACAAGGAGGCCATGCAAGCCGTTGGCGGCACCATCGTGCACGAAGAGTACCTGCCTATGGACGCCACCGACTTCACCGCGGCTTCGCAGCGCCTGATCAACTCGCTGCGCGAGCGCCAGGGTTGTGACAACGGCAAGTACATCTTCGGAATCTGGGCCGGCGCGACCAACCCGTTCGGCCGCATTCAGGACATGCAGCCCGAGCGCCACGGGATCCGGCTCGCAACGGGCGGCAACATCCTCGCCGCCTTGGTTGGCTACAAGGCCTTTCCGGAGATGGAAGGCGCCGGGTTCTACTACTACGAGAACCCAAGCAACCCGATCAACGACTGGTTCGTTGAGCAGCACATGAAGCGGTACGGCAGCCCGCCGGACTTCTTCACCGCGCAGGGCTTCTCCGAGGCGATGGCCATCGTCACTGCTATCCGCGCCACCGGCGGCTCCACCGACACCGAGGATCTGATCGCGGCGATGGAGGGCATGGAGTTCGATACACCCAAGGGCAAGATGCGCTTCCGCGAGGAAGACCATCAGGCCATGCAGTCCATGTACCACTTCCGCATCCGTGTCGATCCCAGCGTCGACTGGGCCATCCCCGAGCTGGTGCGCGAGATCAAGCCCGAGGAGATGAACATCCCCATTCGTAATCGCCGCTGACCCGATCAAGCGGACTACTGGGGCCGCTTGGCGCGGCCTCGGCAGTCCCGCTGAAAGGTCCCGAGCACTGGGTGACACCATGGCTGATACGCCCGTACTAGAGACGCAGGAGCTGAGCATCCGCTTCGGCGGTCACGTTGCCGTCAATCGGGTATCGTGCGCTTTCCACAAGGGGACTCTTACCTCCATCGTCGGCCCCAACGGCGCCGGCAAGACCACCTATTTCAACCTGATCTCCGGCCAGCTGCCGGCCAGTGAAGGGCGCATATTGCTGGAAGGCAAGGACATATCCCGGCTAGGGCCCGCCGCACGCGCCGACCGCGGACTGGGGCGCGCGTTTCAGCTCACCAATCTGTTTCCGGGGCTCACCGCGCTAGAGAACATACGCTTGGCGGTCGCCGCCCGCCACCGCGTCGGCTACAACTTCTGGAGCATGGCCAGCAAGCGGCGGGACATCACCGAGCGCGCCATGCACTACCTAGAGCGCGTACGCCTTGCTCACCGGGCCGATATGGCGGTCGCGGCACTCCCGCACGGCGACCAGCGCAAGCTGGAGGTCGGACTGATGCTGGCGCTGGAGCCGAAGGTATTCATGTTCGATGAGCCCACCGCCGGCATGAGCGTGGACGAGGTGCCGGTCATTCTCGATCTGATCGCCCAGATCAAGCAGCAGAAGGACCGGGTGATCCTGTTGGTGGAGCACAAGATGGACGTGGTGCGCTCGCTCTCGGATCGCATCATCGTACTCCATAACGGCGAGCTGCTAGAGGACGGGGAGCCCGAAGCGGTCATCGCCTCGCCAGTAGTCCAGGAAGCGTATCTCGGCGTATCCAGCGATGCCGCGGCTGGCTGAGGCGCCCGCTGCAGGGAGGGAATCAATGGCAGAGCCATTGCTTAGCGTAGAGGGCCTTCATAGCAACATCGGCCAATACCACATCTTGCACGGGGTGGACCTGACCGTGCCGCAGGGCAGCCTGACGGTGCTGCTCGGGCGTAACGGCGCCGGCAAGAGCACCACCCTGCGCACCATCATGGGGCTATGCACCGTCACGGGTGGAGCCGTGCGCTTCAAGGGCGAGGACATCAGTCAGCTGCGCACGCCGCAGATCGCTCGCAAGGGCATCGCCTTCGTGCCCGAGCACATGGGGATCTTCAGCCTGCTGAGCGTGCGCGAAAACATGGAGCTGGCGGCCGTTTCCGGCCCTATAGACGAGCAGCGGCTGGAATGGATCTTCGAGCTGTTCCCGCCGCTGAAGAAGTTCTGGAACAACTCAGCCGGCAACCTCTCCGGCGGACAGAAGCAGATGCTTGCGGTCGCACGCGCCATCATCGAACCGCGCGAGCTGATCCTGATCGACGAACCTACCAAGGGGCTGGCGCCAGCGATCGTCAATGACATGCGCGACGCCTTCCTGCAGCTCAAGCAAATGCAGACCACCATTCTGCTCGTCGAGCAGAACTTCAACTTCGCCCAATCGCTGGGCGACGGCGTCGCAGTGATGGACAACGGCCGCATAGTCCACACCGGCAGCATGGCGCAACTGGCCGAGGACACAGCCTTGCAGACCCGACTGCTGGGCCTGGCGCTGGATCAACATCAATAGGGCGGGCAAACATGACGACGCCAAACCACAGCATCCCGAGCGGCGACACGGCAAACGCTTCCGCTCTGCAACGCTTCGCGAGATTCCGGCAGAACTATCCGCACTATTTTCTATTGCTGCTGATAACGCTGGTACCACTGCTGTTCATCGACTTCGGCACCTGGGTGATGCTCACCGTCAGCGGGGCGGCAATGGGGCTGCTGATCTTCATCATGGCCTCGGGCATGACGCTGACCTTCGGTCTGATGGGGGTGCTGAACCTCGGCCACGGCGCCTTCATCTCGTTAGGGGCTTACCTGGGCATGGCAGTGCTGGCTTTCTTCGCCGGTGCCGCGGCGGCGCCCAGCATCGTCGCCAACCTCAGCGCCATTGTACCGGCGCTGCTGATCGCGCTGGCGGTGGCAGGACTCCTGGGCCTGGTGTTCGAGCGGGCAATCATCCGCCCTGTGTACGACAACCACCTCAAACAGATACTGGTGACGGTGGGCGGCGCCATCGTTATCGAGCAGCTGATTCATGTGGTCTGGGGCGCCAGTCCCATTCCGGTCCAGCGGCCACAGTCGCTCACCGGCTCGCTGATCTTCGGTGACATCGTCATAGAGCGTTACCGCGTGCTGGCCGTGATCCTGGGGCTGGCGATCTACTGGGCCATGATCCGCATCATCAACAAGACCAAGGTCGGCATACTGATCCGGGCCGGGGTGGAAAGCACCGAAATGGTCGAGGTGCACGGCTACCACATCAAGCGTCTGTTCATGGCCGTGTTCGTCGCCGGCTCGGCACTGGCAGCGTTCGGCGGCGTGCTCTGGGGCATGTACCAGGAGCTGATCACCGCCCACATCGGCGCACAGCTGATGGTGATGGTGATCGTGGTCATCATCATCGGGGGACTGGGCTCGATCACGGGCTGCTTCTTCGCCTCTATCTGCGTCGGACTGATCAATCTTTACACCGGCTTCCTGCTGCCGCCGCTGGCCGGCATCGCTGCCGTAGGGCTGATGGTGGCCGTGTTGATGTGGCGCCCGCAGGGCCTGATTCCAGTCATCAAGGCGTGAGGATGGCACTATGCTGAACACGCTCCTCTCTGGCGATCTGCCGCGCAGCCGCGCGCTATCGGCGATATTGCTGGCGATCCTGATCGGGCTGGCGCTGGGGCCCTTCCTGTTCGACGGCTCGGTGGCGTTTCGCACCATGTCGATGATCTGCATCTTCATCATCGTGGTGGCCGCTTACGACATGTTGCTGGGCTACACGGCAGTGGTGTCGTTCGCGCATATGATGTTCTTCGGCATAGGTGCCTACTCCATGGCCATCATGCTGCGCGACTTCGGCCCGTCCTGGCCCGTGGTATTCGGCGGCTTGCTGATAGGGCTCGCTATCACCATTGGCGTCTCCCTGCTGCTCGGGCTGCTGTCGCTGCGGGTGCGGGCCATATTCTTCGCGCTGGTGACGCTGGCGGTGGCCAGCGGCTTTCTCGTGCTGCTGACCCAGTTCTACCACTTCACCGGCGGGGAGGACGGGCTGCGCGCCCGGGTACCCAACGAAATCGGCCCCGCGTTCCGGCTATTCGACCAGCCCTGGCAAGGTTTCAACTTGTTCGGATTCCTGGCCGAGGTGTTCTCCGGCACGCCGCTTAGCGAGGCCTGGTCGGCGGCTTTCTTCAAGGTCCGCATCACCGGCCGGATCATGATGTATTACGTGCTGTTCGGCTCCTCGCTGCTCCTGTTCCTGTTCATGCTGCGCATGATGAACTCGCCGTTCGGCCGCATCCTGCAGGCCATACGCGAGAACGAGTTCAGAGCCGAAGCACTGGGCTACCGCACCGTGCTTTACCGCACGGCGAGCGTAGTCGTGGCCAGCGCGTTCACCTCGTTCGCCGGGGCCTTGTTCGCGCTCTCCACCCGTTACGTGAATCCGGAAACGACACTGAGTTTCGAGCTGATGGTGTTCGTGCTGCTGATGACCGTGATCGGCGGGATGGGCACGCTGTACGGCGCGGTCATCGGCGCCACGGTGTTCCTCATAGCCGAGAACTACCTGCAGGATCTGCTACGCGCGCTCAGCGGCGCATCCCAGGGCATGCCCTGGTTAGCCGCGCTGCTCGATCCCAGTCACTGGCTGCTATGGTTCGGTGCCCTGTTCGTGCTCAGCGTGTACTTCTTCCCGCAGGGTGTGGCAGGGCAGTTGCGCGTGTGGGCCGCGCAGCGGCGACAGCGTGCCAGCAGCGACGGTCCGGCCGGGAAAGCGGCAACGGAACAGGCTTAGCGCACAGAGCGTCGGTGCGCTGACGAGCGGGCTCGCCGGCCCCGGCCGCGCGGGAAGGCCCCATCAAAGTCAGCTCCCCGCTTTCCAGACCGCTGCCGACAGCCTATACAACACATGCAGGCGCAGCGGGTGACCTTCCTCCACGGCGGGATGGTCGAACGTCTCGCCACCGTGGCGAAAACCCAGCCGCTCCATCACCGCCCGCGAGCGCAGGTTGGCGACCGCTGTGAAGCTGACGATCTCCGCAAGACCCAAGCTTTCGAAGCCAAACCGCAGCGCCTCGCGGGCCGCTTCCGTGGCATAGCCACGCCCCCAGTACTCGGCCACCAAGCGCCAGCCAATCTCCACACAAGGCGAAAACGGCAAGTCTGCCGAAGGCACATGCAGTCCGACGAAACCGACGAAGCATCCGCTGCATGACTCCTCGACCGCCCACAAGCCCCATCCTCGTTCCGCAATCAGGGTTCGCAGGGTATCGGCCATCACGTCGCTGCGCTCGCGCGACAGCGTCGTCGGGAAGTACCGCATAACCCGCGGGTCGGCGTTGAGCCGGGCAAAAGGGGGGTAGTCTTCGTCGCGCCACTGACGCAATCGCAGCCGCTGGGTTTCGAGCACGCGTGGCATCACAACGTCGGAAGCTATGCTCTGCCGGACACGGCTCGGTGCAGCGACCAAGCCTCGGCGCGCGCGTCAATCTGTTGGCGGAACATCGGACCTCCCCAATCGGCACGGTTAAAGCCGGCGCCCGATGGCGCCAAGGTGCGGGGAGTATGGCACAGCGGCCGAATCCAACTGGGCGAACGGAAGGGCTCAGCTCGCTGCGTATACCACCCGATTGCGCCCGGCATCCTTTGCCCGGTAGAGGGCGTTATCGGCCGCCAGAATCAGCTGCTCGGCGCTCAACCCGGCACGTCCCTGAGCATACACCGAGACCGCGACACCGATGCTGACCGTAACGAACAAATCGCCGGCAGCGGTAGCAAACGGTTTCTCGCTCACCGCCATGCGTATGCGCTCATGCAGTCCCATGACGGCGCTGCCGCCAGGCGCGACCACCAGAAACTCCTCGCCGCCGTAGCGGCCCAGATGGTCGTAGGGCCTCAGTACAGCGCGTATTCTTTGCACTAGCCCCTTGAGCACTTCATCGCCGGTCTGGTGGCCGTAGGTGTCGTTGATGGCCTTGAAGCGGTCCACATCGATCAACGCCAGGGTCACGGCCCCGCCCTCGCGCTGCGCACGCGCAAGTTCGTGATGCAGCACCTCCAAAATCGCCCCGTGATTGAGGACATCCGTCAAGCTGTCGTGGACGGCACGATACTCCAGCTCCGCCGACAGTTTGCGCAGTTCCTCTTCCTGCAGTTTCTGCGGCCCTATGTCGCGATAAATGCCCGACACCATGCGAGGAGCGCCGGATTCGTCACGCTCGACCACCGAGCCATGCACTTGCAGCCACTGCCACTGGCCGCGGCGGTTGCGCACACGGTAATCGACGGTGTAGCTGGAGGCCTCGCCGGCACTGATGCTGTCGCCCGCTCCCACGGCTACCGCGCGGTCGCGGGGATGGACGGTTTGCAGCCATTGCCCCAGCGGGATGTCCTCGAAGCCATCGTACAGTCTCAGCGAAGGCGCCCAATCATCGGCTACTCGCAGGCGGCCGGCGGCGATATCCCACTCCCAGATACCTAGCTCTGCGCCTCGCACCGCAACCTGCAACCGATTCTCGCTGGCTCGCAGCTCCTGTGCGGCGCGGCGCAGCTCGCACTCTAGCTGCCGCCTGTCGGTAATGTCGACAACGCTGATGACTAGCCGGACGACCCGTCCCGCAGGATCCGTGACAGGCGATAACGCCGCTTTGAACCAGATCGAGCGGCCCGCTAAGGTGAGGCCTTCCTCATAATCGAGCGTTGCGCCAGTTTCGACGCAACGACGGTAACGGGCGAGGATCACTGCGGCCCGCTCGCCACTGAACACTTCCTCGACACGCTTGCCGCTAATTGCCCCGTGCTCGACGCCGGCAATATTCTCGATACGCCGATTGACGCAGAGATAGCGAAAGGATGCGTCAGCGTCGACTCCTACCACGACGATCCCGCTGCCAATCGGATCGGCCATCGCCTTGAGCTCATCTACGCTAGCTGTTGCCCACATGCCCGCTCCCCACTCAAGCGCGCCGACGCCACAGCGACCGCCCCGCTTCTGGCACAGCCCCCTGATCTGATTCTAGTAGGCGAGTGTGGGATGCGCGAACGGCTCAAGCCGAGCCGGGACGATGGTCGCCAGCTTCTTGCTCGCACAGTCGGCAGCGTAGCAGCCGCCCAATGGCTGCGCGTCGTCCGGCTTCAGTGGTCGTCCATGGGCGTACGAACCAGGGGGGATTGTGCCGCACGTGCTGGTTGTGGCCACATTCGAGCTCGGCCACCCAAGCTCCTTCCTCGTCCTGGTGAAACCCAACGATTCGCCGTTCCATGGACTACTCCAGGCTGCCCTTGCACAAGAAGCGCGCTACCAACGCCTGCACCTCGCGCTTCATCATGATGAACGTATGCCCAGCCGCGACGATACGGTGCGCCGTAGCGCCGGGCAGGCGTGTTTCCTCGACACGCACCTTGCCGTCCCGGCTGCCCGCGATAATGGCCAGCGCAACGCCTCGTGGCGGTGCCATCCGCACGGCCATACCGTCCGCATCGGTGGTCAGCTCGGCGATCGGCTTGAGCAGCCACTTCAAGTAAGGCGCGAGGCGGTCTGCCACCCGTGCGCCCCGGTTGGGCGGAGCCAGCATCACCACCCGCCCCAGCGGCTCTGGACGGGCGTGCTCCAGCAGCCAGCGGATGATGATGTTCCCCAAGCTGTGGCCCACGAAGTGAACCGCCGCTACGGGCCGTTCCATGAGCCGCTGCGTTAACCGCTCCTGCAAACGGCGGCCGATTTGCTCGATCGACGGGCCATAACTGCTGTAACCGAAGTTCAGAACATCGAATCCCTGGCGTCGCAAGCTGCGTGCAAGCGGCAACATCGCCAGGGGCGTGCGCCCCATGCCGTGGACCAGTACGACCAACTCCGGTTCGCGTTGCCCGTTCATGACACCGTGGAATTTCAACGAGGCAGGTCACATTCTAGGCTTGCCGGCACGCTGCTCCGCAGCGATTTCCTATAACGGACAAGCCCGCTCGCCAAGCAGACTACCACCGCCGACTCAGGGAGAGATAGACGTGAAGAAATGGCTATTACTCTCGATTTTGCTCCTAAGCCCGCTGGTCAACGCCGAAATCAGAACCCAAGAGGTCGTCTATAACGACGGCGAAACCACCCTCCGAGGCTTCATTGCCTGGGACGCCGCTATGGAGCGCCCCCGTCCCGGGATTCTCGTGGTACACGAGTGGTGGGGATTGAACGACTATGCCCGCGAAAGAGCCCGCATGCTGGCGGAGTTGGGCTATACGGCCATGGCCATCGACATGTTCGGCGATGGCAAGAGCACCGACCATCCTCAGGAAGCGCAAGCCTTCGTGCAAGCCCTGGAGAGTCGTCGCGGCCTCGCCGAGCAGCGGTTTCGCGCTGCCAAAGCGGTCCTCACGCAGCACCCTAGCGTTGCGGCGGAGCAGATCGGCGCAATCGGCTATTGTTTCGGCGGCGGGCTGGTACTGGAGATGGCGCGTCTCGGCGCGGATCTAGACGCCGTCGTGAGCTTTCACGGTACGCTCGCCACGGAAAATCCGGCCCAAGAGGGCGATGTCCGTGCGCGGATTCTCGTGCTGAACGGGGAAGAAGATCCCATGGTCCCAGCGCAGAGCATCGTTGCATTCAAGCAGGAGATGGACGCCGCCGGAGTCGATTATCAGTTCATCAATTACCCGGGCGCAACGCATGGCTTTACCAATCCCGCAGCCGATAGCGTAGGGAAGCGCTACCGGATGCCGCTTGCGTACGATGCGCAGGCCGATGCACAG
>CAYWPG010000004.1:83066-138849 GCA_964460035.1 uncultured Alkalilimnicola sp. | reverse complement strand
CGACAGCGCCGGAGTAGATGGGATAGGACTGCCACAAGCCAACCGGGATAGACAGATTATTGACTATGTGCAACAGCGCGATGGTGATGATGAAGGCGCCGTAGAACCAGTTCGCCACGTAGATATGCTTGCTCTTACGCTTGGCGATGGTACCGAAGAACACTACAGCGTAGCTGATCCAGACGATGGCGATCAGCACGTCGATGGGCCACTCGAGCTCGGCGTACTCCTTGCTCATCGTGATTCCCAGCGGCAGCGTGATCACGGCGCTGACGATAACCGCCTGCCAGCCCCAGAACGTAAATGCCGCCAGCTTGTCTGAGAACAGGCGCGTGCCGCAGGTGCGCTGCACCACCCAGTAAGAGGTACCCATCAATGCACAACCGCCGAAGGCGAAGATCACTGCATTGGTATGCAGAGGACGCAAGCGGCTGTAGGTGAGCCACGGGATATCGAAGTTGAGCTGCGGCCAGATTAACTGGGCGGCTATGATTACACCGACCAGCATGCCCACCACGCCCCAAACGACGGTCATGATGGCAAACTGGCGGACGACCTTATCGTTGTACGCTGTAGAGTTCATAGTAAGGATCCGCTGTGTAACTTGCAGGCAGACGTTCACACGGGAATTGTGTGAGCCGGGAAGGCCGAGGATCTTGATGCAGGTCAACAAAGCTGCCGCTGCTGATGCAGGGCGTCATTGGGGAGGTCGAAATATGGACCAGCGGCTCGTCGATATTGAGACGCGGTTAGCATTTCAGGAGCGGACTCTGTTGGAGCTGGAGGAGGTCATTCTTCGCCAGCAGAGGGAGATCGACCAGCTCGTCAACAGGCTGGAAGTGACCGAACAGCGGCTGCAAGCCCTTGCCGAACCGCAGCTTGGCGACCCCTCGCAAGAACCTCCGCCGCCGCACTATTGATCCCGCCCATGGCTGCCTATAGGACCGCGCTCGCTGCCGGCATTGGCATCCTGTTCGTGGTGTCTTTGTTCGGGACCGCATTGTACCTGGCTTGGCAGAGCCTGAGCCAGGTGAATTTTCTCTACCCTCTCTGGTACGAAGTGCTGGCGATAGATGAGCACATCGATCGTTTCGGCCCCGAAAATTACTATAAGCGCGGATTCGAGACCACCGACCGCGAACAGCGCCACACGCTCTTCGCCCAGATGCTCCGAGCCATAAATCATGGCGGCGAGGGCTTGGCCGAGCTGAGCTACGTAACGGCCAGCGGCGAGCGTCACCCTTTGCTGCGCGAACCGGAGCGAGTGCACCTGGAGTCCGTAGCGCGCCTGATCGACTCGCTGCGGGGCATGGCGCATCTGATGATCGCGCTGCTGGCGGCAAGTGTGGCCGCCATGTGGCGGCTGCGTCTGCCACCGCCCTCGCCACTGCGCGTACTGCTTGCCAGCGGCACTATCGTAGCGCTTGGCGGTATCGGTATCGTTCTCTATGGCGCCGAAGACGTTTTCAATGCGTTGCACGAGCTCGTGTTTCCGCCGGGAGAGCAGTGGTTCTTCTACTACCAGGAGTCGCTGATGACCACACTGCTCAAGGCACCGGACTTGTTCGGCGCGCTGTCGGTACTATTGGCGGGCGTCACGCTGGGATGGTTCGGCGTGCTGCTGGCCGCGGTGCGGTGGGGCATGCAGAGATTGCAGCGCCCGCTCGGGACCGGCCGGCCAAGCCGCTCGGTGCGTTAATGCGCGCTTCCAAGTCCGACGCCCCCTTTCTAGAAACAAGATCGCGCCCGCGCGTCCGCCAGCCTGCTCCTGCGCGCCGCGTCTCGCGCCCATCATCCCATGCTCAGCTTGGATCACGCACACCGCACGACAGCCAACGAACTCCGGCACTGGCTACAACAAGCCGCAAATCAGATCCCACTCTTCCTTCGTTACCGGCATCACCGACAGTCGGTTCCCGCGCCGAACCAATGGCATATTCGCCAGGCCCGGCTGCGCCTTGAGCTCATTCAGACTGATAGTGCGCGGAAAACGCTCGCGGAACTTCACGTCCACCAAGTACCAACGCGGATTCTCCGGATCGCTCTTGGGGTCGTAGTACTTGCTCTCCGGGTCGAACTGCGTGGGGTCGGGATAAGCTTCCGAGGCAACCTCGGCGATACCGACGATACCCGGCACCTTGGTGTTAGAGTGGTAGAAGAACACCAAGTCCCCCACCCGCATCTGGTCGCGCATCATGTTACGCGCCTGGTAGTTGCGCACACCGTCCCAGGGTTCGGTCCCGTTGGGCCGGCGCATCAGATCGTCGATGCCGAACACATCGGGTTCGGACTTCATCAGCCAGTAATTCATCCAGTTATCCTTAGTATCTTTATGGACGGGCGAAGTAACGCATGCCGCGCTCCGTAACGCAGGCCCACAAGCCTACGTCCCACGGCTCCGCGACCAGCTCCGGCACTTCCTGGAAGCTGTAGGCCACTCCTATCAGGCGCGGCTTGCGCCAACGCAAGCGCTGCGGCAGAAAGGCGAACGTGCGGTCGTAGAAACCGCCCCCCATCCCTAAGCGGTTACCTCTGCCGTCGAATGCCACCAGCGGCGCCAGCACCAGATCGAGCTGCCTGGCTCCCAGCAGCGGTCCGCGCGCCGGTTCGAGTATACCGAAGCGGTTGCGGCGCATGCGCTCGCTCGGACCCCGGTAGCGACGGAACAGCAGGTAAGGTGCGCCTCGCCCGGCCAGACATGGCAGATACACCTGCTTGCCATGCGCCAGCGCCCGTTGCAGCAAAGGCGCAAGATCTAGCTCGCCGCCTACGGCAAGATAAGCGGCAATGCGCCGACTACGGCGAAAGATGGAAGTGGCGCTAAGCTGGCGGGCCACGGCTTCGGCCGCCTGAGAACGGATGCGCGGCGGCAGGTCGCGCCGGCGTTGCCGCAGATGGCGGCGGAGCGCATTCTTGGAGTCGGTCACTACGAAGACTGCATGGCTGCGATCAAGTTAGAAGAGGCATTCCCCGCCTGTGCCGTGCGGGATTCGCCCTTGAACCCTCAGGTTCAGGTGGGAAGACCACTCGGCGCCTTAGGCTTCCCGCCGTAGCGGACATGCTCACCGGCCGCCGATTAGGTGTTCCCTGGCGACAGGTATCGGCTCAAGAACACTAGGCCCGACCTCGAACACCGCAGGGAATGCCCGTAACCTGATCATGCCGTGCCGCGTGCGCGGCGTCCAGCGAAACCGTACTTAAAGGCTAGTGGCTTCGGCGCGAAAATAAAAGTGAAGAAGCTCACAATTACTGCCGCTCGCCAATCGCCGCCTCCAGCTTGGCGGTAATGATCTCCAGGCGGCGGCGCGTGTCCTCGAAACCGGCTTCCCCGCCAGCGCGCGCGCGCAGCAGCTCATGGGTGATGTTCAGGGCGGCCATCACCGCAATACGTTCCATCCCGATGACTTTGCCGCTGTCGCGGATCTCCCGCATCTTGCGGTTGAGGTAGGCCGCCGAAGCCAGCAGCTCATCCTTTTCCTCTTCAGGGCAGGCAACCAGGAACTCCTTGTCGAGAATGTTGACCTTGACCGGGATAACCATACTTCGAAGCTCTAAGGGGGTTGATGTTAGGCGCCGGCTAATGCTGCTCCATAGCCTTGAGCCGGCTGATCATGGCCTCGATGCGCGAGCGAGCCTGCTCGTTCTTCTCCAGCAGGGCTGCCCGCTCCGCCGTCAGAGCATCTTGAGACTGCCGGAGCATCTGATTCTCCGCCTCCAGGCGCGCGCAGCGGCTGATCAGGGCGTCGACTCGCTGCTCGAGCAGCCGTACCTGTTCGTGAATAGAATCGTTCACCTGTCTACCCTTGACTGAAACACTGAACGAGTCTGTCCTGGCCATGTTCAGCTCACCAGGGAGCTGCGCAGCCTGCCGTTCCGTTTCGTGGGCGCGTGCGACGCGGGCCCGGCGGGATGCCGCCCTCCAGCGCGGGAAGCCGCGATACTTTCGGCTCCCCCTTGGAAGACGCAATCCGCCCCATAGCTCCATCCATACAGCCGCAGCAGCGTGCTGGTGGCACACTGACAATGATAGGATAGATTGTCCAGCAACTAAGTGTCCGTGGGTGTGAAGGACTATGCAAGGCAATGATGCGTTCGACCGGGTCGAGAGCGCGTTGGCAGGCGTCGATGCCGAGTTCGACGCGGCTCAGACTCACGGTATGTTGTGCGGCATGTTGAGCGCCCCGGAGCCGGTCAAGCCGGCAGCCTGGATTGCCCAAGTGCTGGTGGACACGCAGCCCAAAGGAGAGCCGGCACAGGTCTGTCTGGCGGAACTCAGTCAGCTGTTCGAGCGAACCGTCGCGCAGATGGAGGATAGCAATCTGAGTTTCGAACTGCTGCTGCCGGCCGACAGCGCGCCCATCGGCGTACGAGCCGAGGCGCTGGGACGCTGGTGCGACGGATTCCTGTACGGCATGGGGCTGAGCGCGCTCAAGCCCGACGTCAAGCTGCCTGCCGAGGTACGCGAAGCACTGCGCGACCTGGGCGAAATCGCACAAGTCGAGATCAATCCGGAGGCCGAAGAAGAAAACGAGCAGGCCTACGCACAGTTGGTCGAGTACGTGCGCATGGCGGCTTTGCTGATCATGGAGTCGTTGCGGCCGCAAGCGAAACCGAATGTGCAGCCCCCGCCCGGCCGAACGTTACATTAAGGCCTGCTTTCGACCGCAGCGCTTGCCGCTGCAGCCGACAAACCTCCGGGCGGCGGCGTAACGGAACGGCGTGGAAGCCCTAGGGCCTCGTCTGGCTGATGGTCGCGCATACGGCGCGTAATCGGAGTCACTATGGATCAAGCGGAATTCAAGAAGCGGCGCACCGAGCTCATGCGCATCATGGGGCCGCGCAGCGTGGCCGTGGTGCCGGCCGCCCCGGAGCGGCTGCGCAACCGCGATGCATACTACCCCTACCGTCAGGATAGCGACTTTTACTATCTGTCGGGTTTCGCCGAGCCGGAAGCGGTCATCGTGCTGGTTCCGGGCCGCCCCCACGGCGAGTACATCCTCTTCTGCCGGGAGCGCGATCCGGCCCGCGAGATCTGGGACGGCCCGCGTGCCGGCCAGGAAGGCGCCTGCCGCGACTACGGCGCCGACGACTCCTTCCCCATCGACGACATAGACGACATTCTGCCGGGGCTCATAGAGGGCGCCGACAAGCTGTTCTACACCATGGGGGTGGACTTCGAGTTCGACCACCGAGTGATCGGCTGGGTCAATCACCTGCGCAGCCAGACCCGCCTGGGCGCGCGCGCGCCCAATGAGATCGTGTCGTTGGCGCACCACCTGCACGAGATGCGGCTGTTCAAGAGCGCCGCCGAAATTGCCGTGATGCGCCGCGCCGCCGAGCTTAGCGCGCAGGCTCACCGCCGGGCCATGGAAATCTGCCGGCCGGGCATGTACGAGTACGAGATCGAGGCCGAGTTCCAAGCCCTTTATCGCCGCTACAACGGCTGGCCGGCGTACTCGCCCATCGTGGGCGGCGGCGCCAATGGCTGCATTCTGCACTACATAAACAACAACGCCCCGCTGCGCGATGGCGATCTGCTGCTCATCGACGCCGGTATGGAGCTGGACTACTACGCGGCCGACATTACGCGCACCTTTCCGGTGAACGGCCGGTTTACCGGGGAGCAGCGAGCGATCTACGAGATCGTGCTGGCCGCCCAGGAGGCCGCTATTGCCGCCACCGTGCCCGGCAACCACTGGAACATGGCGCATGAGGCGGCGACCCGTGTGCTGGCGCAAGGACTGGTCGACCTGGGGATTCTCGCCGGCAGCGTCGACACGGTTTTGGAAACCGAGAGCTACAAGCGCTTCTTCATGCACCGCACGGGGCACTGGCTGGGCATGGACGTGCACGATGTGGGCGATTACAAGATCGACGGCGAGTGGCGTCTGCTCGAACCAGGCATGGTGACGACGGTGGAGCCGGGCCTGTATATCGCTGCCGGCAGCGAAGGAGTCGACGAGCGCTGGTGGAACATCGGCGTGCGCATCGAAGACGACGTGCTGGTTACCAAGAACGGCAACGAAGTCTTGAGCCGCGACGCGCCCAAGAGCATCGCCGATATCGAAGCGATCATGCGCGGTGGCTAGGCGGCGATGAACTTCGACTATGACTTGCTGATCGTGGGCGGCGGGCTGGTAGGCGCCAGCCTCGCGTGCGCGCTGGCAGACGGTCCGGTAAGGATCGGGCTGGTGGAACCCGTGCCGCCGGTCGCGGACTCCCAACCCAGTTATGACGACCGCACCACGGCGCTGGCACCCACCACCCGCGCCGTTTTCGAAGCTACCGGGATATGGCCGGAGCTGCGCGGCCACACCACGCCTATTCGCGAGATTCACGTCTCCGACCAAGGCCGCTTCGGTTTTGCGCGCATGCATGCCGAGGAGTTTCGCATGGAAGCGCTGGGCTACGTGGTAAGCAACCGCCAGCTCGGCGACGTGTTGCCGGCCCGCGCTGCGGCCGCACCGAACTGCGACTTTCTCTGCCCGGCACGACTGGCGGAGTTCGAGATCGATCCCACCGGCGTAGTAGCGCGGATCGAACACGGCGAGCAGGCACTCGTCAAGAAGGCGCGCTTGCTGGTGGTCGCGGACGGCGCGCGCTCCACAACGCGCGAGCGCCTGGGTGTAGGCGTCAAGCTCGTCGACTATGGCCAGGTGGCCATAGTCACGAACCTCACGCCGGAGCGCTCGCATCAAGGCCGCGCCTACGAGCGCTTCACGCGCGGCGGGCCAATGGCGCTGCTGCCCGCCGAAGCGGGCCGCTGCGCGCTGATCTGGACCGTGCCGGCCAATGAAGCCGACGAGCTGCTGGCACTGGACGACGACGCCTTCCTGGCACGGGTGCAGCAGCTGTTCGGCTACCGCTTGGGGCGTTTCCTGAAGGTAGGCAAGCGGGCCCGTTACCCCTTGGTAAGCATGAATGCCGAGCGCTACACGGTTCCGCGTGCTGTGGTGATCGGCAATGCCGCCCACACTCTGCACCCCGTCGCTGGGCAGGGATTCAACCTCGCCCTGCGAGACGTGGCCACCCTGGCCGAACTGGTGCACGATGCCGTCGAGCGGGGCGAGGACCCCGGGCGCGCGGCACTGCTCGACCGCTACGAGCAGTTGCGGCGCGGCGATTACCGCCGCACGGCCGGCTTTACAGACGCACTGATACGTTTGTTCTCCAACGCCTTGCCGGGACTGGTCGGCGCACGCAACCTGGGCTTGCTGGGCTTCGACTTGCTGCCGTTAGCCAAGCCGCTGTTCGTGCGCCAGGCAATGGGCAAAGGCGGCCGGCTGCCGCGCCTGGCTCGCGGTCTGCCGCTGGCGTTGCAAGAGGAGCGGGCATGAGCGACGGCCAATACGATGTGGTGATTCATGGCGGCGGCATGGCGGGGCTGACGCTGGCCGCTGCGCTGCGCGATAGCGACCTGCGGGTAGCGCTGGTGGAGCCGCAGCGGCTGCGGCGCTGGCGCGGGGGCGACGAGTACGAGCTGCGTGTTATCGCCGTGAGCATCGCCTCCGAGCGGATTTTGCAGGCACTCGGATGCTGGGAGGATATCGCGACCGCGCGCGCAAGCCCCTTTCGCGAGATCGAGGTACGCGACAGCGAGTCGTCGGCGGTGCTGCGCTTTGACGGGGCGGATATAGCCGCACCGCACCTGGGACACATCGTTGAGAACCTGCTGATTCAGACCGTGCTCTACGACCGGGTCAGCGATGCGGCGAACATAGACTTGTTCATTCCCGCCGCAATCCGCGAGCTGCGGCCGGAGCGCGAGCGCCATATCAAGCTGGTACTGGACGATGGGCGCGAGATTCTCACTCGGCTGCTGGTGGGAGCCGACGGCGCCGCCTCGCCGGTACGCGACTTGGCCGGTATAGGCTGCGACGCGGGCAGCTACGGTCAAGTCGGCATCGTCGGGGTGATCAGCACGGAACGGCCGCATCGGGAGATTGCCCGTCAGCGCTTTCTGCCCGGCGGACCGCTTGCCTTCCTGCCGCTATCCGATGGGCGCTGCTCTATCGTTTGGTCGGTGCCGGAGAAGGAGCGGGAGCGTTTGCTCTCGCTCGATGCGGATCGCTTCTGCGAAGAGCTCTCCGCGGCTTCGTTCGGCATGCTCGGGCAAGTGCTCACGGTGGGCGAACGGGCTGCCTTCCCGCTGCGGCGGCAGCATGCCCACCGCTACGTGGCGCCGCGCGTCGCACTGATTGGCGATGCGGCTCACGTCATCCATCCGCTCGCCGGCCAGGGCGCCAACCTTGGCTTTCTCGATGCAGCGGCCCTGGCACAGACCATTCTCGAAACGGCTGCGCGCGGGCGCGATATTGGCGGCGTAGCGGCGCTGCGGCGCTACGAGCGCTGGCGCAAAGGCGATAACCTGCTTATGCAGCGCGCTATGGATGGCTTCCATCTGCTATTCGGCACCCGTAACCCGCTGGTGGTAGGACTGCGTACGCTGGGCCTGGAATTGACCGAACGGCTGCCCCCGGCCAAGGCGCTGTACATGCGGCATGCGATGGGCCTGGGAGACGATCTGCCGGAGCTTGCGCAAGCGCGTGCCTGCAAACTCTGAGCGAGGCATTCGTGGCTAACGCGATCGATATCAAAAAGCCTCTATCGCAGTGCTTGTCAGCCATTAATAAGAATGATTATCATTGACAGCAGCAATGATATTCGTCTTTCCTACCTTTGGCAGATAAGGCATGAAAATGAGCAAAACGCTCCGCTCGCTGTTCGTGGCCGCGGTTTCCCTAGCCGTCACCGTGCCTGTACACGCCGCCGATGTCGTCACGGTGTACTCGGCTCGCCAAGAGCATCTCATCAAGCCGTTGTTCGACCGCTTCACCGAAGAGACCGGCATCCAGATCCGCTACATCACCGACCGAGCGGAACCGCTGCTGGCCCGGTTGCGCGCCGAAGGCCGCAATACCCCGGCCGACATGCTGATCACTGTCGATGCGGGCAACCTCTGGCAAGCCGCCGAAGCCGGAGTGCTGCGGCCAGTCGAGTCGGAAACGCTGCAGAAGAACATCCCCCAACACCTGCGCGATCCGCAGAACCGCTGGTTCGGCTTGTCGGTGCGGGCTCGCACGATCTTCTACAGCACCGAGCGCGTCAAACCCGAAGAGCTGGATACCTATGCCGGACTAGCGGACCCCCGCTGGAAGGGCCGGTTGTGCATGCGCACCTCCAACTCGGTTTATAACCAGTCGCTGGTAGCGACCATGATCGCCAGCGAAGGGCAGGAGCGCACGGAGCAGATCGTGCGAGGCTGGGTGGCCAATCTAGCTGCGCCGCCGTTCGCCAACGACACCGCCCTGCTCGAAGCCATCGCAGCCGGACAGTGCGACGTCGCTATTGCCAACACCTACTACTATGGCCGCCTGATCGCGAGCAAGCCGGATTTGCCGGTGGGGCTGTTCTGGGCCAACCAGCAGCAGGACGGCGTGCATGTAAACGTCTCCGGCGCCGGCATTACCCGTCATGCCAAGAACCCGCAAGGCGCGCAGCGTCTGCTGGAGTGGTTCGCCAGCCCTGAGGTGCAAGCTCAGTTCGGCGCCGTCAACCGGGAGTTCCCTGCCAGCGCCAACGTCCCCCTGGACGAGGGGCTGAAGGCATGGGGCGAGTTCAAGGCCGCGCCGATCAACGTCTCGGAAGCCGGTCGACTGCAGCCGCAGGCCGTTATGCTCATGGACCGAGCCAAGTACCGCTAGTCCACAATCATTGCATCGAACCGGAGAGGCCATGGCGACTAGCCTGGCAGAAACGATACCGCCCCCGAAGACCCTTCCTAATTTAGGGGGCGTCACATGGCGGGGCTACGCCCTCATCCTGGGCACGCTGATGGCGGTACCGCTGCTGATGCTCGTGCTCGCGTGGCTCAGGCCGGACCCCGAGCTATGGGCGCACATGGGCAGCGTCATGCTGCCGGAGCTGATTCGCAACACGATTGTGCTGCTCCTGGGCGTGGGTGCGGCGGTACTATTGCTTGGCGTTTCGCTGGCGTGGCTTACCGCCATGTGCGAGTTCCCCGGCCGGCGCTGGCTGGATTGGGCGCTGATGCTGCCCCTGGCGGTGCCGGCTTATGTCCAGGCCTTCGTGTTCGTCGCGTTGTTCGATTTCGCCGGCCCCGTACAAACGTGGCTGCGCGCCACCTTCGGCCCGGGGGCCGGCCTGCCGCCCATCCGTTCCACGGGCGGGGTGATCATCGTCATGGCGCTGGTGTTGTACCCCTACGTGTACATGCTGGCGCGCTCTGCCTTTCTTTCGCAGGGACAATCGGTGCTCGATGCTGCACGCGTGCAGGGCCTGACCCAGCGGCAGACGATCTTCCGCGTTGCTCTGCCCATGGCACGCCCCGCCATCGCGGCGGGGGTGTCGCTGGCACTGATGGAGACGCTGGCCGACTTCGGTGCGGTATCTATCTTCAACTACTCCACATTCACCACGGCGATTTACCGCACCTGGCGCGGCTTGTACAGCATGGACGCGGCAGCTCAGCTCGCATCGCTGCTACTGCTGTTCGTGCTGCTGGCGTTGTGGCTGGAGCGGCGTGGCCGCGGAAAAGCGCGCTTTTTCCAGAGCAGCGCCCGTGGCAAGGTGCGACGGATACCGTTGCGCGGCGGCACGGCATGGGCCGCTACGGCTTACGGTGTCCTCATCTTTGCCTTGGGCTTTGTGCTGCCGCTGGTGCAATTGCTTTACTGGGCGTCTCGCAACCTGCACGGCATCGACGCCCGCTTTCTCGGGCTGCTGCAGCACACTCTGTTTCTAGGCCTGATTGCCGCCTTCGTTACCGTTGGGCTCGCCCTGCTGCTGGCCTACGCGCGCCGCCAGCATGGCGACCTGCTCATGCGCCGCGCCGTAACGGCCTCCACGCTGGGATATGCGCTGCCCGGAGCGGTACTTGCCGTGGGCATTATGCTGACGTTTACCTGGGTGGATGAGGTGTTGGCGACCATATCAGCGCACATCCCCCTACTGAAATACCAAGGCCCTTGGATCACCGGCTCGCTTTATGCGCTGATCTGCGCCTATATCACTCGCTTCATGGCGGTCGCCTACGGCAGCGTGGATAGCGCGCTGGAGCAGATTCGGCCCAGCTTGGCGGATGCAGCGAGAAGTCTGGGGGCCGGCCATCTGGGAGTGATTTGGCGGGTCTACATGCCTATGTTGCGACCGGGCCTGCTCACCGGCGTGTTACTGGTCTGTGTGGACGTGATGAAAGAAATGCCGGCAACCTTGATACTGCGGCCGTTCGGTTGGGACACCTTGGCAACACGGATTTTCGAGTTCACCTTCGAAGGCCAGTGGGAACGCGCCGCGCTGCCGGCGGTGACCTTAGTACTGGTTGGCCTGCTGCCGGTGATCATGCTGGTGAAACGTTCCGCGCACACACAGGACGTTATGCCGCAGACTTTCGAGCGGCAGAGCTAACGGTACCGCCTGCGACCTCTCCCCCGCCACCGCATTCCCCTGCTGGCTGCCTATAGCAGGCTATGGGCAGCCAGCTCCCGCACCCAGAAGCTCTCGCCTCAAGAGGGCGCCGCGCCAGGCTGATAATGCGCAGCGAACTCCTCGCTGGGCGGTATCGGCTTGATTACGTCGATCAGCACGCCGTTAGGATCTGCCGTAATGAAATGCCGCTGGCCGAATGCTTCGTCCCGCAAGGTGTGCAGGATGGGCAGGCCGGCAGCCCTGACACGCTCGTATTCGGCGTCGGGGTCCTCGACTTCGAAATTCAAGATCAGTCCCGCCGCTTTCGCTCCGCGCGCCGGTTCCGGCACCGTTTCATGACGACTGTCCAAAACCGCCAGATTAACGCTCTCATCCTCGGCGGACTGCAGATGCACATACCAATCGATCGCAAACAGCTCTTTGAAGCGAAAGTGCTTGACGTAGAAGGCCGCGGTGCCCGCGACATCGTCGGTCATGATGACTGGGTAGTAACTGCTCGTTTTCATGATGCTGCGCCTCCGGGGTACACTAACATACAACGTGTACGCAAATCACTTATAACATACAGGCTGTATGCATGCAAAAGACTACCGAACGCCGTTCCAACCGCGAGCGCACCGAAGCCACCCGTGCCGCCCTCATCAGCGCAGCACGCGAACTGTTCATCGCCAAAGGCTATGCAGACACCGGCACTCCTGAAATCGTGGCTGCCGCCGGTGTGACCCGGGGAGCTCTGTATCATCATTTCGAGGATAAGCAGGCGCTATTCCGTGCCGTGGTGGAGCGGGAAGCCGCCGCTGTAGCGCAGGAAATCGAACGCGCTGCGCCCGACTCTTTGGCCCCGAAGGAAGCACTGTTGCGGGGCGGGGACGCGTTCCTGGCCGCGATGGCCAAACGCGGACGTACGCGGTTGCTGCTGCTCGATGGCCCCGCCGTCCTTGGTCGCGCAGTGATGGACGAGATCGATCTGGCCAATGGCGGCAGAACGTTGCGCGAAGGCATCGAGGCCGCGATCGCGGCCGGCTCCATGCGTCCGGTGCCGGCTCCCGCGCTCGCCGCCCTATTGAGCGCAGCGTTCGATCGCGCGGCGCTGGCAATCGAGAACGGCGACACGGCGGAAGATTACCGCAGCGCGCTCGCGGCTATCATTGACGGTCTGCAGGTTAGGCACGCCGAGTGAGTGGCCTGGCTGGGAGATGAGCCCGCTGGCTGCGCAGGATCGATAATGAGGGGAAAACCGTGACTAAGGAATGGATTATGCGGATCGCTGTGCTGTTCGGCGGCACCAGCGAAGAGCGCGACGTATCTATTGCCAGCGGCGCTCAGGTCGTGCGGGCTCTGCGTGAGGCCGGACATCAGGTGATCGCAGTGGACACCGCGCGCGGTGTGCTGGGCCCGGCAGAAGAGCGGCGCCTGCTCGCCTCGCAGGTAGCTCCAGTGCCGCCGGGAGAGCAGGAGCTTGCCGCAATTCGTGCGCTCACGCCCGCAGCGCTCGCCAGCGGCTCGGTGCTGCACGAGGTCGACGTGATTTTCCTCGCCCTGCACGGCGGCACCGGCGAAGACGGCACGATTCAGGCACTGCTGGATCTGGCTGGAGTGCCATACACCGGCAGCGGACACGCGGCTAGCGCTACCGCGATGGACAAGGATCTCGCCAAGCGCCTGTTCCGGGCCGCGGGCGTGCCCACACCCGACTGGCTAATGGCACCGGCGACGGTGCAGGAAGTCGAGGCCCGACTGGGCTTTCCTGTGGTGGTCAAGCCTAACAAGCAAGGCTCTACCATAGGGCTGCAACTGGTAACCGAACCCGTGGCGCTGCAAGCGGCCATAGATGCGGCCTATCGATACGACAACGAGGTGATTCTTGAAGCGTTCGTGCCAGGCCGCGAACTTACCGTGGGAGTTCTCGACCACCGTGCGCTGGCCGTAGGCGAAATAGTGCTGGAAGAGGAGATCTTCGGCTACCGCAGCAAGTATCAAGCGGGAGCGGTGCGCGAGATCTTCCCGGCCCCGGTGGACGAAGCGATTGCCAGACAGGCGCAGGAGTTGGCGCTGCTGTCCCATCGAGCTCTCAAGCTGGGCGCATACAGCCGGGCCGACTTCCGGCTCGATGCACAGGGACGGTTATGGTGTCTGGAGATCAACACGCTGCCGGGCATGACGGCCACCAGCCTGCTGCCCCAATCGGCCAAGGCGGCGGGAATCGAGTTCCCGGAGCTGTGCACACAAATCTGCCGCTTGGCTCTGGCGCGGCAGAGGGCCGCAGGCGGCGCTTCAGGGGAGTAGAGGAGTCACCACGCCACTGGCCCGCCAACGTTAAACCGACCTTTCCGTTTCCTTGGCCCAATACCTTGGGCCCGCTCTCGGATCGCGGCGCGCCGGCTCGACCCGGTTGCGGCCTGATTGCTTGGCGCGGTAAAGCGCTTCGTCGGCTTGCCGGTAAGCACGGATGAACGCGTCTCGGCGCGTCGGGTCCAGCTTGGCCACCCCGAAGCTGGCGGTAAAGCTCACATGACCGCGGTCGAGCTCGTAGTGCCGGCTGGCTATGGCTGCGCGCAGATGTTCAGCTACGGCCAGCGCATCGCTCTGACGCGTCCTGGGCAACAAGATGACGAACTCCTCACCGCCCCAGCGCGAGATCAGATCTTGCTCTCGGAGGTTCTGTTTCAAAATGGCTGCGACGCCCTTGAGCAGCCGATCGCCGAATGGATGTCCGTAGCGGTCATTGACCTCTTTGAAGCGATCTATGTCCATGATGATGAGACAGGGGCTGGTGTGCGAGGCATGCACTGCGTGCAATTCGCGTTCCACCAGTTTCTCGAAACTTCTCCGGTTAAACAGTCCGGTCAGCGGATCCGATGCCGCCAGTAATTCCAATGCTTTGTTCTTGTCCTCCAGCTCGGTTTGCTGGCGTTCGATGAAGTCTTGCTGGCGCACGTTCTGGCGGTAGGTGTTCCACACTATCAAGGACAGACAGAAGGCGAATCCCGTAGCGGTAATACCGTTCACCCGATTGGACATAAGAATCGCCGGATCGCTCTGCGTCAGCCCGATCGAATGCCAGAAGAGGCCGAAGGCGATCGAATACAGCACCAAGGCGAATGCCGGCCGCATCAGCAAGCCTCCGGCAAGCACCATGCAAACGATCAGAAAAGGCGTGATGTTGGACGTCACTAGCTGATCCACCGCGACGATAGCCACGCCGGCGGTAATAACGGCGGCAATGAAGCCATACTGAGCGAGGTATGCCCAAAAGTTCGGAAAAGCGCGTTTGCGCAGCAGCCAAGCCGCGCACGCAATGGCCAGCATGATTATCAGTAGCAGCGAATGAGCCAGAACAATTCCGTCGCGCCACATCAGCTCGCGCGGACTGGCCGGTGTAGCCAGGCTGAAGATTACGATATGGGCCACATGCACAGGGATCGCGATAAGGGACGCATATCGCAGCCTACGCATGTTGGCCATAACCGCACGGGCGGCTATTGCGTTATTGGCAGAGACGGCGGCTAGCCACCACCTCTTCAATAATCTTATGCTCACTTAGAATTCCTGTTGTGGGGAGCTCTAGCCTGGACTGCGCGCCTTGAGGATCGACAAGCAAGCCGGCAGCCAAGCAAATATCCCAAATTACTCGATAGTGCGACGAAATGCGTCGCACGATTACCCCATTTGCCAGAGGACAATGCAGCGTTGCCCGACTAACGGAGATTGACACTGATCATGGATTCGCAACGCCATAGGGCACAGCGGAAGCGTATTGGCAGGTGGTCGCGAACGTACTGACCAGCAGGTCTGGCCGCTTTCATGCCCGAGAGTCCTTCGCCAAGCGGGGCACCGGACGGTTGTCCGCAGCATGGCAATCGTCATCCAGGCGTCTCTGCGCGGCGAACTCGCCCTAAGCACTTACCACTGCGGCGCCACAGGATGCTGAGACTCGGTCGACCCATGGGAAAGTCACACCCCACGCTCGGGGAGGGCCCCTACTGCTGTCTCAGCTCCTCTCTAGGAGCGTCCGTCGCGCAAAGGCTTCTGCAACGCGCCCTTACCTGAGCTGGGGTACACACGCCAACGCAACGCCCGTAGCGCGATCTCCTCTATCGAGCCCTGGGCGCACCTTTGGACCGGCGTTTGCGCCCGGGCGGAACTCTTCGCACAATGGCGGGCTGCAACTGGTCCCACTGCGAGTGAAGTTAAAATGAAGAAGCTAATATCCGCCTGCGTGCTTGCCGCAGCTGCGATTGCCATCACCCTCCCCGTTGCGGCACGCGAAATCGCGGCGCAGGCGCGGACCACAGACGGTCGCACTGTCACTCTTTTTCAGGACGGAACTTGGCAATATGCCGACGAGCAGACAGCGCAGAATGCGGCGCCCGTCGGTGGCGCGGGCAAGCAAGTCGAGGATCCGCGTCGAATGGTGCGAATCGCCTTCGACTCCTCCAAGTGGATGCAGCTGCCGAACCCACAGCGGCTGTCGCCCAGCGCATCGCTCGCCTTCATACACTCCTCGGGCGAGGCCTATGCCATGGCTATCGTCGAGCGCATCCCCATGGCGCTGGAAACGCTCAAGCGCGCCGCATTGCAGAACGCCCGAGTGGCAGCGCCCGATGCCAAAATCGTGCTGGATGAAATGCGTACGGTCGGCGACAAGCAAGCCGCGTTGGTTGGGATCGAGGGCAATGTGGACGGCATAGTGTTCCGCTACCACAGCCTCTACTGGAGCGGAGATGCAGGCGCCGTGCAGGTGATTACCTTCACCTCGCGTAACCTGTTCCAGGAGTACGAAGCCGATTTCAACGCCTTTCTCAGCGGCGTAAGCCTTCTGCAATAGTCACTTGGAGCCCGTTCCCGATCGCCAGCGAGTAGTGGCCGGTGGAGCCGTACGATCTCCGCCCCGCTCCCAGGCGCGCTTGCATGCGCGGGCCACTGCGCTGGCGACGGAGCGGCCTCGCGTAGATCAGCATAGGCGATGCAATGAACCGCCATCACGAACATGAGCAGCCCGCAGCCACGATCATCGAAGCGGACCTGAGCGTACCGGCACATGCCGAGGCGGTGGTTCGGCTACTCAACGAGTATGCCTTGGACGAAATGGGGGGCGGCAAGCCATTATCCGGCTTTGTGCGGGCAAATCTCGTGGCTGAACTGGCCAAGCGGAACAGTCATGTGATTCTGGCGCTGATCGACGACCTTCCGGTAGGCATGATCGTCTGCCTGGAAGGGTTCTCGACCTTCGCCTGCAAGCCGTTGCTGAACATCCACGATGTCATCGTCTCCGCGCCCTACCGGGGGCGCGGACTGTCCCAATTGATGTTGCGCAAGGCGGAGGCCATCGCCCACCGCCTGGGCTGCTGCAAGCTCACCCTGGAAGTACTGGAGGGTAATCATGCCGCACAGGCGGCATATCGCGCCTTCGGTTTCAGCGGGTATGAGCTGGACCCGCGGATGGGGAAAGCAATGTTCTGGGAGAAGAAGCTTTCGCCGCCGGATAGCACCGAGCAAACTTGACGCAGCATTCCGTTCTTCCCCTACGCGCTTGGTTTTTCCAGTTACTTCCCTATTTCTCCACTCCACAACTTCTTCTGCCCGCGATTCGGTCGCGCGGGGCTGGTCATAGCATCCGCTTCCATAGACAAGATCTAAGAAAGGTTGCGGCGGTCATGAAGCTGTCAAAGCCACCGGCTACGATGCCCTCGTACAGCTTGCGTTCTGGGGAGTCGCACGATGGTTCGAATCGAGAAAGAGCTGCGACGCGCCTATCTGCTGGACACCAACGTCCTTATCCACGACCCCTGTTGCATACAACAGTTCCAGGAACACGATGTACTCATCCCGATGACGGTGGTGGAGGAGCTGGACCATCTCAAGATCGGCGCCAGCGACCTTGCCCGCAACGCACGTCAAGCTACCCGTACACTCAACGAGCTGCTCGATCAGCGGCCCGCAGCCGAGGTCAGCGCCGGCGTGCCGCTAGCTGGCGGCGGCAGACTTTTCTTTCTGCTCGATGCCGATTGGGAACGCGCGCCGGCCCGTAGCGGCAGCGAAGCCGACAACCGCATCATTGCCGAAGCACGGAGAGCGCAAAGTCAGCGCCCGGATCAATCCGTGATCGTAGTGAGCAAGGACGTGAATCTGCGCGTGAAGTGCGCGGCTGTCGGCATACCGGTGGAAGATTACCGTAACGACAGCCAAGTTGACGACATCAGCACGATGAGCGGCGGCTTGGTGATCGCCGGCACCGCATTCTGGGACGAGCAGGGTGACGATATCGAATCCTGGCGCGAAGGGGACAGAGTCTTCTATCGGGTAGGCGGCGCACAGGTCGAGAATTGGGAACCCGGCGTGCTGGTGTGCGAAGACGAGCTGCAGGGTTTCGAAGCCATCGTACGCGATCGTGCGAACGGCCGAGCGCTACTGGAGGTGTGCAGGGACTTCCGCAGCGAGCGGCATGCCATCTGGGGCGTGCGTGCCAAAAGCACACGCCAGAACTTCGCCCTGAACCTGTTGCTCGACCCCGAGATCGATCTGGTGACGCTGGCCGGCGCAGCCGGTACCGGCAAGACATACATGGCATTGGCGGCGGCGCTGCACCTGGTGTACGAGGAACGGCGCTTCGAGCGCATTATCATAACTCGCGAAACGGTGTCTATGGGCGAGAATATAGGCTTTCTGCCCGGCACCGAAGAAGAGAAGATGGCTCCGTGGATGGGTGCGATCCACGACAATCTCGAAAGCCTGCTGCGCACCGACAACGGTTGGACCAGTGCGGTCGCCAAGGAGATGCTGGCCGGCCGCATCTTATTGCGCTCTCCTAGTCTCATGCGCGGCCGTACCTTCAACGACACCCTGCTGATCATCGACGAGGCGCAAAACCTTTCGCCTAAGCAGGTCCGCGGCCTGATCACCCGTGCCGGGCGCAATACCAAGATCGTACGCCTGGGCAACGTGAATCAGATCGACTCACCTTATCTCACGGCGACCACCTGCGGACTGACCTACCTGGTGCAGCGCTTTCGCCATTGGCCGCACGCTGGCCACCTCATGCTGACCGAGGTCGAGCGCTCGCGCCTGGCACTGGAAGCGGAGCAGGTACTGTAACGAGCGCGCCTTCGGCCAGCCTCGCTTGGCATGCCCCTCCTGATGCGGTGCAGCTTGCGCCCCCTTCGACTATGTAGCACTTTGATCGGCGGCGGGAGGAGGGGCTCTCGCTGCATCGTTACTGGACGCCGGGAGTTTGCGCATGCCTTTCGTCAATGTTCGCGACCTGAAAATGTATTATGAAACCCGCGGTCAAGGACCACGCCTGCTGGCCATCAACGGCACCGGCGGCGATCTGCGCCGATCGCCCAATATCCTCGATCTGCCCTTTACCCAGCGCTTCGAAACCGTCTCTTACGATCAGCGCGGGCTTGGGCAGACCTCCAAGCCCGATCGCCCATACACCATGGCGGACTACGCCGAGGACGCTGCGGCCCTCCTCGATGTGCTGGGTTGGGAGTCGTGCATGGTACTGGGGTACTCGTTCGGAGGCATGGTGGCGCAGGAGCTTGCACTGCGTTACCCGCACCGGGTCGAGCGACTGATCCTCGCCTGCACGAGCAGCGGCGGCGCCGGCGGCTCGTCGTACCCGCTACATGAGCTGGCCGGACTTAGCCCCGAGGAGCACGCGATCCGCATACTGGAGATCAGCGATGTGCGCTTGAACGCGGCATGGCGCGAGGCCAATCCCGAGCGGCTGCGCGCTTTGGTGGAACAGCGCTTGGCGGAGGCAAACCAGTTCGCCGACGAACCGGGCCGCGCTATGGGTGCTCGCCGCCAACTGGAGGCCAGGGCCCAGCACGATACCTACGACCGTCTGCCCCAGCTGACCATGCCCGTCTTCGTTTGCGGGGGCCGTTATGATGGCCTGGCCAAGCCCGAATGTCTGGAGGCACTGGCCGCACGTATTCCCAACGCCAGGCTGGAATTCTTCGAGGGCGGCCATCTATTTACGCAGCAAGATAAGCGCGCTGCCGAGCGCATGGAAGCGTTCCTGCGAGGCGAGCTCGACTAGAGGCTGCGCGCGGCTTAGTCCGCGCCTGAGACAATGCAGGTAGGTATAGGGCGTGAGCGAGCGCGCCTGCTGCCCGTACCGGCGGCAGTTTTGAGCCTCGCTACGTTCCGGCCCAATGGCCACGGCGTCAGCACACGCCGGCGCACAAAGCTTGGGCACCAAGGCATCAGACAGCCACCAACCAGGGTTGAACGCAGCTGCGTTCAACCCTGGTTGGCTGACTTCCTTGTCGGGTGCGACAGTCCGGACAGCGCCTGGCGGCGGCCGGACAGGACGCCTCACTCAATGACCGCGACGTCGTCCGCCTGCAGGCCTTTCTGGCCTTGAGCAACGTTGAACTCGACCCGCTGTCCTTCCTCGAGCGTGCGGAACCCGTCACCACGGATGGCACGGAAATGCACGAACACGTCCTCGCCCTGCTCACGGCTAATGAAGCCGTAACCCTTGGCGCT
The DNA here is from genome assembly GCA_964460035.1 of uncultured Alkalilimnicola sp. GTDB lineage: Bacteria > Pseudomonadota > Gammaproteobacteria > Nitrococcales > AK92 > CAYWPG01. Next base: position 118,899 of record CAYWPG010000004.1, on the reverse strand, counting down.
GTCGAACCACTTCACTGTTCCAACTTCACGCTGAGCCACTTTCGGAGAACCTCTAAATTAATGCCCTCCTTAAACGTAGCTCAATCCTGGCGACTCGCAAGTTGAACCGGAACGAACGTTTTCATTCGCATGCTATTTCAGTGTTTCATTACTATTGCGACCGCGCGCCGCAACTTGCGCAAATACAGCTTTGACGCGGCTCGACGCCCGCACAGAACCAGCCGGAGCAAGTCCCTGGATCTGAAAAACTGCCGCTTGCATGTTTGCTCCCTGCAAACGGCTTTCACACGGGCAATAACAGGAGGACCGAGAACCGCCAACGGTCTGGAGCCCAAGCAGGTCAGCGTAGAAAGCCCCTGTAGAAGCAAGCGCCCCGGATGCGAAACGTTTCTATTCCCATAGTAGACAGGCGGGGATTAGCGGCAGGGCGGACCGCTTCCATGATGGACTGCTCCCACCGGGAGCTCTTCCCACAGGCCAAGGAGCTAACCGTTGTGGGAGCGCCCAGCGGGCGCTCTCAGCTTAAGAACAGGCGATAGGCAGGATTAGCCGTTTCCTCGGCAAAGGCATAGCCAAGCCCGTTCAGGAACTCGTTAAAGAGGTCGCGCTCCTCGGACGGCACCTGCACGCCGATCAGCACCCGGCCGTGGGCGTCTCCATGGTTGCGGTAGTGGAAAAGACTGATGTTCCAGCGATTACCCATTCTGGTCAGAAACTTGAGCAACGCGCCCGGCCGTTCGGGAAACTCCACACGGTAGACGATCTCGTTGTCTATGTTGCGCCCGCGGCCGCCTACCATGTGGCGCACGTGTACCTTGGCCATCTCGTCGCCAGTCAGGTCCAGCACCGGATAACCGGCCTCTTCCAGGCTTGCCACCAGTTCCTCTTTTTCGGCAATGCCGTCGTTCAGTTGCACTCCCACAAACACGTGAGCCTCTTGCGGGTCCGCGAAGCGATAGTTAAATTCGGTGATCGAGCGCTGACCAATAGTCTGGCAAAAGCGGCGAAAACTTCCCGGCCGCTCGGGAATAGTTACCGCGAGCACCGCCTCTTGCTGCTCACCTACCTCCGCCCTTTCCGCCACATGCGCTAAGCGGCCGAAATTCATGTTGGCGCCGCTGTTGATGGCTATCAGATTGTGATTGCGCAACCCTTCCCTTTCTACGTATTTCTTCAGTCCCGCTACCGCAAGCGCCCCCGAAGGTTCGACGATAGAGCGCGTATCGTCGAAGATATCCTTGATGCCGGCGCAGATTTCGTCAGTGGTAACCAGCACCACCTCATCCACCAGGTCGCGGGCGATCCGGAACGGCTCTTCCCCGACCTGCCGTACGGCCGTGCCGTCGGCGAACAGCCCCACCTGCTCCAGCGAGACCCGCCGCCCAGCTCGCAAGGCCTCATACATGCTGGCGGCATCGTCCGGCTCCACGCCTATGATCTTGATGTCCGGCCGCAGTTGCTTGACGTATACAGCCACCCCGGCAATCAGCCCGCCACCTCCCACCGGCACGAAAATCGCGTGCAGTTCGCGCGGATGCTGATGCAGGATTTCCATCCCCACCGTACCCTGCCCGGCAATCACGTCCGGATCGTCATAAGGCGGGATGTAGGTCATCCCTTTCTCCACCACCAGCTTCTGCGCATGCTCGGCCGCTTCGTCATAGCTATCGCCGTGCAAAATCACCCGGCCACCGTGAGCGCGCACAGCCTGCACTTTGATCTGAGGCGTCGTCCGCGGCATGACAATCACGGCCTTGACGCCGAGCTTAGCCGCAGCCAGGGCCACGCCCTGGGCATGATTGCCCGCCGAGGAACAAATCACCCCGCGCTGCAAGGCGTCGGCCGGCAGCCGCGACATCTTGTTGTACGCTCCGCGTAGCTTGAAAGAGAAAACCGGCTGCAGATCCTCGCGCTTCAGCAATACCCTATTACCCAAGCGGGCCGACAGGTTCGGTGCAAAATCCAATGGAGTCTGCACCGCGACGTCGTATACGCAGGCGGTCAGAATTTTTTCCAAGTACGCGGTAGTCATGGTGAGTCTTGTTGCTTTGCAGGAAAGAGTATCGAGTGTACGGGAATCGGAATCCGCTGATAAGCCGCCGCGCTTTGCCATGTGAACGGCGACCCGTATCATGTGACCGACCAAATATCGCGAGGATCGTGCGATGTCTGCAGAAGATCTGAAACGGGCTGCGGGACGTGCCGCATTGCAATACGTTCAACCGGGTATGGTGGTTGGAGTGGGCACCGGGTCCACGGTCAACCACTTCATCGACGCGCTGGCGGAAATGCGCGACGAGATTCGAGGCGCCGTCTCCAGCTCGGAGGCATCGACCGAAAGGCTGCGCCGTCACGGCATCGAGGTACTGGACCTGAATCATGTCGGCGAACTGCCGGTATACATAGACGGCGCGGATGAAGCCAACCGTTTTCTGCAGCTCATCAAGGGCGGCGGAGGCGCGCTAACGCGCGAGAAGATCGTCGCCGCCGCAAGCCGCAAGTTCGTCTGCATTGCGGACGAATCGAAGCTGGTGCCGGCTCTGGGACGCTTTCCCCTGCCCGTGGAAGTCATACCCATGGCGCGCAGCTATGTCGCCCGGCAGCTGACCAAGCTCGGCGGCCGCCCCGAGCTGCGAGCGGGTTTCACCACCGACAACGGCAATGTCATTCTCGACGTGCACGACCTGCAGATCATGGAGCCGATCAAGCTGGAACGCACCATCAACGACATCACCGGCGTAGTGTGCAACGGCCTGTTCGCGGTGCGCCCGGCCGATGTGCTCCTGCTAGCTTCCCCCGACGGGGTACAAACGATCACAGCACCTGGAAGGAGCTGAAAACGTGAGCCGCCTTCTCATCGTTCTCGGCGTCGTGCTGGTCCTGATCGGCCTGCTGTGGCCCTGGCTCTCCAAGCTGGGACTGGGACGCTTGCCGGGCGATATCCTCATCCGGCGGGATGGGTTCACCTTCTACTTTCCATTGACCACATCGATCATCGTCAGCATCTTGCTGACGGTGATTCTCTGGCTGCTACGGAAGTAGAGGCATTCACAGCTAGCAGCGTTAGCGGGAATAGCGGGCGCGACGCCCTGGCGGCCGTTCCCGCCGGCTTTTAGCCAGCGTGGTGCGCCTAGCAAGGCACACCACGCTGGCAACATAGCCGTCCGACCTTGCGCCCACGATCACGTCGCCCGTTCAGGGCGGCGCACGCCCACTTTTGCGCGACCCGCTCAGGACCGCCTAGGCCGCTTACCCGGCTGTGCTTACGGCATTAGCAGTTCGATCGGCTCGCCCTCGGGCACATGCTTTACCGCCACCGAGTTGATGCAGTAGCGCAACCCGGTGGGCGGCGGCCCGTCGGGAAACACGTGGCCCAGATGGCCGTCGCAACGCGCACAACGCACTTCGGTGCGCACCATCCCATAGGAATGGTCTATATGCTCGGTGAGCGCATTCGGCCCAATGGGCTGGGTGAACGAAGGCCAACCGGTGCCCGACTCGAACTTCTCGCCCGACGCGAACAGCGGATTGCCGCAACCCGCGCATACGTAAGTGCCGGGGTCCTTGGTCTTCAGAAAGCAACCGCTGCCCGGCGGCTCGGTGCCGTGCTGCCTGAGCACGCGATACTCTTCGGGGGTCAACCTCGCGCGCCATTCCTCGTCGCTAAGATGCAACCGCTCCACCACTTGATCGTACCTCCTACCTTCGCTTCGTCGCTGCATATGCGGCCTGACGAATCGTTTCCCAGCGCTCGCATACCACTGGGGCACGCTAACTGCTCGAGCTATTCATAGAGTACGCCAGACTGCGATCCGGAACGAATGCCTCGGTAGCCACTCAAGACACGGGGGCTATCAGCCCTTTCTGGAACAAACGTCTTGGACTCAGCCCCGACGCAATCCGTGCGCAGGTGCTGATCGAACCTCGCACGGCAGGACCCGCAATGCGGCCAAAAGGCATAAAAAAACCCCGCCTGACGGCGGGGTTTTGTGATGGCTGGGGGACCAGGATTCGAACCTGGGTTGACGGAGTCAGAGTCCGTAGTCCTACCGCTAGACGATCCCCCAAGAAATCGGAGCGCTTGTCGTTCTCGCCGATTAACGCTTGGAGTACTGGGTCGCCCGACGCGCCTTGTGCAGACCGACCTTCTTACGCTCGACCATGCGCGCGTCGCGAGTGACGAAGCCAGCCTTGCGCAGCGGGCCGCGCAGTTCGGCATCATACTCGATCAGCGCACGGGTGATGCCATGGCGGATTGCGCCGGCCTGTCCGGTGGGGCCACCGCCCTTTACCGTCACTTCGATGTCGAACTTGGAGACGGCATCCACCAGCTCCAAGGGCTGACGCACGACCATGCGGGAGGTCTCGCGACCGAAGTACGTTTCGATCGGCTTGCCGTTGATGCTGATCTGGCCGCTGCCGGGGCGGAGAAAAACCCGCGCCGCCGAGGTCTTACGCCGGCCAGTGCCGTAATACTGTTCTGCCATTTTTCAGATCCGCCGAAACTTGTCCGTGGCCAACTTAGGAACCTGTCGCTCAGATGTCCAGCGGCTTCGGCTGCTGAGCGGCATGCTTGTGTTCGGTACCCGCGTAGACCTTCAATTTCTTGAACATGGCCCGCCCCAACGGGTTCTTGGGCAACATGCCCTTGACCGCCAGTTCGATCACCCGCTCGGGCGCCTTGGCGATCAGCTTCTCGAAGGTGATGCTCTTAAGGTTACCAACGTAACCGGTGTGATGGTAGTACACCTTGTCGGTAGCCTTGCGGCCGGTAACGCGCACCTTCTCGGCATTGACTACGACGATGTAGTCGCCGGTGTCGACGTGCGGGGTGTACTCGGGCTTGTGCTTGCCGCGCAGCCTACGGGCGATCTCGGCCGCCAGGCGGCCCAGCGTCTTGCCCTCCGCATCGACGATGTACCAGTCCCGCTGAACTTCCGCGGGCTTTGCGCTGAAGGTCTTCATCTAACCTCTCTCTCCGAAGCGTCTCGCTTCTATAAGAAGGGCGAAAATCATATAAAAAGGTGCGCCATCATACAAGCCTTGGCGTAAAAGGCCAAGAGCCGTGATCAGAGCAGCAGCCGCTCGACCACCCGGCCGTTGACCAGGTGCTCTTCGATGATCTCGTCCAGGTCCTCCTGATCCACGTAGGTGTACCAGGTCTCGTCCGGGTAGATCACGATGACCGGCCCTTCCTCGCAGCGGTCCAGACAACCCGCGTTGTTGATCCGCACCGCTCCCGGACCTGCCAGTCCCAATGCCTTAACGCGCTCCTTGACGTAATCGCGCGCCGCTACCGCCCCCTGATCCGCACAGCATGGGCGAACAGCGCCCGGCTCGCGCTTATTGGTGCAGAAGAATACATGATAGCGGTAGTACGACATGCGTTGTCCTTACCTCGCACCGGTGTCGGTGGCGTGAGTGTGCGGGAGGATAGTAGTATGGGCACCCCAATTGCAACCCGTTGTTGATTTCGGCACCTGCCACCGCAGTCCGCGCAGCCTGGACCAAGACGGATAGCGCCGTGCCGGCCGTCGCCGCGGGAGCATGGTCAGCGCCGGGCAAAGGCCTCATTCACGCAACGGAGCAAACGCTCGCGCGCCTGGCAAGCCGTCCGCCGACCGCTTGGCAACGGCACGATGGACCTAGATTGCGTTAGGTACGGGCATTCAGGAGCACAAGCCATGACCGCACGCCATTACTCGCCGCTCGATACGCTGCTGATCAACGTCGACCAGGGCCTGCGCACCCTGTTCGGACGCCCTGTGGAAACCGGACGCCCGCATCCTGCGGCCGGGCTGGACGAGCCGGACCTGACGGAGGCAGAACAGGCCGAAAGCGTACGGCTGATGCGTGTCAACCACACCGGCGAGGTCTGCGCGCAGGCGCTCTACCAAGGCCAGGCACTCACCGCGCGGGCGGATTCGGTGCGTGACGCGATGCGCCAGGCCGCAGCGGAAGAGAGCGATCATCTGGCCTGGTGCGCGGACCGAATCGCAGAGCTCGGGGGGCACACCAGTTACCTGAATCCGCTGTTCTACGTTGGGTCGCTGGCGCTGGGCGCCTTCGCCGGCGCGATTGGCGACCGCTGGAGCCTCGGATTTCTAGCCGAAACCGAGCGGCAAGTCGTGCGCCACCTGGAAGGCCACTTGCAGCGGCTGCCCGCCGGGGACACCAAGAGCCGCGCCATTCTAGAGCAGATGAAGATAGACGAAGGGGAGCACGCAAAGGCGGCCATTGCGGCCGGCGGCGTCGAGCTGCCGCTGCCCGTACGCAAGCTGATGACGGCAGCTTCCAAGGTGATGACAGGGACTACGTACTGGCTCTAGCGCCCGCGCTCGATTCGACAGCTGCTGCGACGGGTGCCGCCGCAGCAGCTGTGAATGCCCTGCTAGAGCCAAGCTTGGAGGACGATCAGACCTCCTGGCCCGGCTCCATGTTGCGGCCGTAGAAGATCTCGGCCATCTCGCGGCGCAGCTGCTTGAGAATCGTTTCACGCTCTTCTTCGGAAAGATCCTCCGCACGCTCCCCGAACAGGTAATCGTCCAGGTTGAGCTCCTTGAGCATCATCTTCGTATGGAAGATGTGCTCCTGATAGACGTTGACGTCTATCATGCGGTACTGCTGCTTGGTGTCTTCCGACATGTAGTTCTGAATCGAGTTGATCTCGTGATCGATGAAGTGCTTGTTCCCTTCCACATCACGAGTAAAGCCGCGCACGCGGTAATCGATCGTAACGATGTCGGAGTCGAACGTATGGATCAGATAATTGAGCGCCTTCAGCGGCGAGATCACGCCGCAGGTCGACACGTCGATGTCCGCCCGAAAAGTGCTCACGCCATGATCCGGATGGCTTTCCGGATAGGTATGAACGGTAATATGGCTCTTATCCAGATGAGCCAGCACCGTTTCCGGCAGCGGGCCAGGGGCCGGATCGCCATCGACATCGTCCTGTGCAACCAGCTCTTCCTCAGCGATCAGAATGGTTACACTAGCGCCCTGAGGCTCATAGTCTTGGCGGGCGATGTTGAGGATGTTGGCGCCGATGATCTCCGCCACCTGGCTGAGAATCTGCGTCAAGCGCTCGGCGTTGTATACCTCGTCAATGTACTCGATATAGGCCTGGCGCTGCTCAGCGGTCTTCGCATAGCAGACGTCGTAGATGTTGAAGCTCAAAGACTTGGTCAGGTTGTTGAAACCATGGAGCTTCAGCTTGTTTGGCTGATCCAACTATCCGCCCTCCAGTGTCGAACAGCGACATCGGTGTATGGAGAGTGCCGTGGCGGGCACTGAGGCGCGCCATTATGCACAGATTCTCCAGGGATACCAGCGCCCAGAACCAACTTTTTCGCGCATGGTGGGATAAGGCTTAACCGCCGCTCTATACAAGCGCAGCGGCCACCCATGGAACGCGGCAAGCACGACACCGGAGCACCGCTCCAGCATCCCGCTCAATCGGACAAAACCTCGAATTCGTGAGTGATAGTAGCCACCTTGCCAAGCATGATGGAGGCCGAGCAATACTTCTCTGCCGAAAGCGCCACCGCCCGTTGGACCGCGTGCTCGGACAATCCGTTCCCCTTGACCCGGTATCGGAGATGAATGCGGGTAAAAACCTGGGGGATCTGATCGGCACGCTCGGCTTCTATCTCGACGCTGCAGTCGGTTACCGGATGGCGGCCGCGCTTGAGGATGTGAACCACGTCAAAGGCAGTGCACCCTCCCAGCCCCAGCAGCAGCATCTCCATGGGTCGCACGCCCAAATTGCGCCCGCCTGCATCCGGCGGCCCGTCCATGATAACCTTGTGGCCACTGCCCGCGATGCCTTCGAAAGTGGCTTCTTCAAGCCATTTGACCGTCGCTCGCATACTGTCCTCTGAGAACTTTTTCACTGGACGGTTGTCGAATGGTTGCGTGGTTGTGTAGGTAGTACGCAACCCTTACGTCCTGACGTAGGCCCGGCAGTATAGCCATTGGCTACTGCTACTAAAAGTAATTTAGCTTAGGCGCACACTTGCCTCTGTTGAGGCGTTGTAATACGAATAGGGAACTCTCTCGCACGGTCACGCGCCACGCGAAGGAAGGAGAATGTTACAGCCAGTTCAGAAGCCCACCGGCAATACGTCCATCGACAATCTCTTGCAGCACTGCCACCGTCGGCGCTACCCGCCGAAGACAGGGGTCATTTACGCAGGAGACCAGTCGGATGCGCTTTATTACATCATCGAGGGATCGGTGAGCGTCCTCATGGAGGACGAGAACGGTCATGAGATCGTGTTGGCCTATCTGAATGCCGGTGCCTTCTTCGGCGAGATGGGGCTATTCGGCGAGAGCAGCATGCGCAGCGCGTGGGTACGTACGCGTACGCAATGCGAGCTTGCCGAAATCAGCTACAGCCGATTTCGTCAGATTGCCAAAACCGATCCCGACATCCTGTTCCCGGTCGTGGGGCAGATGGCCGATCGGCTGCGCAAGACCAGCCGCAAGGTCGGCGACCTAGCGTTTTTGGACGTCACGGGCCGTATCGCCCGCACCTTGCTCGACCTGTGCAAGGAACCAGACGCGATGACGCATCCTGACGGCATGCAGATCCGCATCACCCGCCAGGAACTTGGGCGCATAGTCGGTTGCTCGCGCGAGATGGTCGGCCGGGTGCTCAAGGATCTGGAAGAGCAGGAGCTCATCTCGGTTAGCGGCAAGACCATCGTGGTATTCAACACCCGCTAACGATTCATACCGGGGTGGAGAGCGAACGTCGCCAGCATCCGCCCCACACCCAGCCTGCAGTCAAACCAGAAGGCCGGCCTGAGCCGGCCTTCTGGTTTCGCATCACCCGAACAGTTCCTTGAGTTTCTCTCCCGGATCGGCGGCCCGCATGAAGCTCTCGCCCACCAGAAAAGCGTGCACGCCATGCGAGCGCATCAGCTCCACCTCGCCGCGAATGTGGATGCCGCTCTCGGTTACCAGCAGGCAGTCCTCCGGCACCTGCTTGCGCAAGTCGAGCGTGGTGCGGATATCGGTGTGGAAGGTGCGCAGGTCGCGGTTGTTGATACCTATCATCCGCGGCTCCAACGCCAGCGCCCGCTCCAGCTCCTCCGCATCGTGCACTTCGACCAGCACGTCCAGCCCCAGCTCCCGCGCCTGCAGGTATAGCTCCTTGAGCAGCGGGTCGCCCAACGCGGCCACGATCAGCAGCACACAATCCGCGCCCAGCAAGCGCGCCTCGTAAAGCTGGTAAGCGTCGATCACGAAGTCCTTGCGCAACACGGGCAGGCTGCACGCGTCCCGTGCCTGCTGCAGGTGCAGGTCCGCTCCCTGGAAGAAGTCGACGTCGGTCAATACCGACAGGCAAGCGGCTCCAGCCGCTTCATAGCTGCGAGCGATCGCCGCCGGATCGTAATCCGGCCTGATCAAGCCCTTGCTGGGGGATGCTCGTTTGATCTCGGCGATCACCGCGGGAAGCCCCGCATCTATGCGCCGCTGCAGCTGGGCGATGAAGCCACGCGGCGGCGGCAACTGCGCCACCTGCTTGCTCAGCGTGCGTATATCGAGCGTAAGCGATCGCTCGGCTACTTCTTCGGCCTTGCGCCGCAGAATATCCTTGAGAATGTTCGGAGTCTCCGCCACCGTCAGGCCCTCAATTCGTTAGTGTAGGCAACATAAGCATCCAGCCGCTCCGCGGCAGCGCCGCTTGCGATCACTTCGCGAGCCTTGGCCACGCCCTCGGCAATGGTGTTTGCCAATCCTGCTACATAGAGCCCGGCACCGGCGTTGAGCGCGACCAGGTCGGCCGCCTTGGCCGACCGCTTATCGCGCTCGCCGCGCAGCACTGCCCGCACCAGCGCCAGCGAGTCCTTCGCATCGGCAGCGGCAAGACCGATCAGACTCTGACTCTCCACCCCGCAATCCTCGGGCGTGATGGTGTACTCGAAAATTTCGCCGTTCTTGAGCTCCGCGACCTGCGTCGGCGTGGCAAGACTGATTTCGTCCAAGCCATCTTCGGCATGTACGACCATCACGTGCTCGCTCCCCAGCCGCTGCAGCACCTCGACCATGGGACGGGCCAACGCGCCATTGAACACACCGATAAGCTGGCGCGTCACCCCTGCAGGGTTAGTCATGGGGCCGAGGATGTTGAAGATGGTACGCAGGCCGAGCTCTTTGCGCGGACCGATCGCATACTTCATCGCGCCATGGTGCGAGACAGCGAACATGAATCCGACGCCGATCCTCTCGACGCATTGAGCGACCTGGTCGGGCGCAAGGTCCAAGCGAGCTCCGGCCGCTTCCAGCACGTCGGCACTACCGCTCTTGCTCGACGCCGCACGATTGCCGTGCTTGGCCACATGAGCGCCTGCCTCGGCCACCACGAAAGAGGCTGCGGTGGAGACGTTGAACGTCTTCACGCCGGTGCCGCCGGTGCCGACGATATCGATCAAATGGTCGGCAGTGACCCGAACCGGTGTCGCCAGCTCCCGCATAGTAGCTACGGCGCCGACGATCTCATCCAGGCTTTCGCTCTTCATGCGCAGTGCTACGAGAAAACCGCCGATCTGCGCATCGGTACACTGCCCCGTCATGATCTGCCGCATGACGCTCTTCATCTCGTCTGTGGTCAGGTCGATGTTCTCGATCACCGTCGCCAATGCTTTCTGGATATCCATGCGTGTCCCCTTAGGCCGCTTTGGCCGGCCGCTTTAGAAAGTTGGCGAGCAACTCGTGCCCGGCCTCGGTAAGAATAGACTCTGGGTGGAACTGCACCCCTTCCACGTCCAGTTCGCGGTGGCGAATTCCCATGATCTGCTCGATGCCGCCGAACTCATCTTCGGTCCAAGCCGTGAGCTCCAGGCAGTGCGGCAGACAGGTCTTATCGATCACCAGCGAGTGGTAGCGCGTCGCGATGAATGGATTGGGCAGTCCGCGGAACACGCCCTCGCTGCGGTGGTACACCTGGGAGGTCTTGCCGTGCATGACGCGCTCGGCCCGTACCACCTTGCCGCCGAACACCTGACCGATAGCCTGATGGCCCAGGCATACTCCGAGGATGGGAACGCGCCCTGCAAATGCGCGGATAACCGCCATGGAGATCCCGGCTTCGTTGGGAGTGCACGGCCCCGGCGAGATCACGATGTGCCCGGGCCGCATGGCGTCGATATCCGCCAGCGTGACGGCGTCGTTGCGATACACCGCCACGTCGGCGCCCAGCTCACCGAAGTACTGCACCAGGTTATAGGTGAAGGAGTCGTAGTTGTCGATCATGAGCAGCATACCGACCTCCGCCTCCTGTGATCTTGGAAGTCTATAACTCGCGCACGGCGAACCGGGCTGCATACGACCGCCAGCGCAGGCGGCTGCGAGATCGTCGCGAATGGGCTGCAGCTACGGGGGGCATCCGGCCACGGGCGGCCCGCACCTTCCGTGGCCACAGGCGCGCAGCCATGTATGCGCGCTAGAAGATGGCTAGGGACGTGGAACGGCGGCGCGAGGCCTGCAAGTCCTGCGCGAATGCGCCGCAAACGGTTACAAAAGCCCTGCAATGCCAGGGCCTGGAAGATTGCTTGGTCCATGGATCACCACAGAATCTTGGCAATGGAAATCGGGCCTGCCGAACGGGTTCGTTCAGGGCCGCCATCGCCAGCAACGCACGTAACGCGCTGCAATAATTCCGTGGTTTACCTTGTACATCTCAAGCCGCTTCGTTGAGCAACGCCAATATATCGCGGAAACCGGACACTACAGCATCCGGGCTATATTCTCGCACGTCGCGCCCATGGTTGTAGCCGTAGGGCACGCACACAACCGGCATGCCTGCCGCACGCGCCGCTTCGATATCATTCCGCGAATCGCCAACCATCAGCGTCCGGCTCGGGGTCACGCCTAGTTGCTGTGCCGCATGCAACAGGGGCGCCGGGTGCGGTTTTCTCTCGGGCAAAGTATCGCCCCCGATAATAACCGAGAAATACTTGCCGATGCCAAGATCGTTCAGGAGCGGCTCGGCAAAGCGTGCCGGCTTATTGGTAACCACTGCCAATGCGTACCCAGCGGTGGCGAGCTGCGACAGTGTTTCCTCAACTCCCGGATACAGTTGACTGTGGGTGCTGAGGTTGTTGCTGTAATGGAAGAAATATCGCTCCAGCGCCTGATTCGCCAGCTCCGGGTCGACATCGCCCTCCATGCGTCCGCTCAACGCCCGGCGCACGAGGTTGAGCGAGCCGTTACCGACCCAGTCGCGTACTTTAGCCTCGCCGGCCGGCGGCCGGTCGAATTCGGCCAGCATGCGGTCGATCGCGCGCGCCAGATCCGGCACACTGTCCACCAACGTGCCGTCCAGGTCGAACAGCACGGCCTGGATATCAGCCAGTCTCATACCTTCACCTTTGCAAGCTCTTCCCTCATGGCGCTGATGACAGCGGCGTAATCCGGCTGACCGAAAATGGCCGAACCCGCGACGAACGTATCAGCGCCGGCTTCAGCCACGGCACGGATGTTGTCGACTTTGATGCCGCCGTCAACCTCCAGACGGATCGGGCGCCCGCTCGCGTCTATCATGGCACGCGCCTCGCGCAGCTTGTCCAAGGTGCTGGGGATAAAGGCCTGCCCCCCAAAACCGGGATTGACGGACATCAGCAGGATCATATCGACCTTGTCCATCACGTATTTGAGGTAATCGAGAGGCGTTGCCGGATTGAATACCAGCCCGGCTTTGCAGCCATGATCGCGAATCAGCGCCAGCGAGCGGTCGATATGCTCGCTGGCCTCTGGATGAAAGGTGATGTAGGTGGCGCCGGCAGCGGCGAAGTCGGGAATGATGCGATCGACCGGCTTGACCATCAGGTGCACGTCGATGTCGGCCGTGATGCCGTAGTCGCGCAGCGCCTTGCAGACCATCGGCCCTATCGTGAGATTGGGCACGTAGTGATTGTCCATGACATCGAAATGAACGATATCGGCACCGGCTGCAAGTACGGCTTCGACCTCTTCGCCAAGCCTGGCGAAATCTGCCGACAAGATGGAAGGTGCGATCTTGAAATCCCGCATTGTCACCGTCCTACGCGAAGGAAGGTGAGACTTTACCGCAAACGCACTGTGGTTTCAGCCGGGCGGCGGTGACGCCGGTCACATGTTCCGAGCGCGACGTATCTCTTCGTACGCCTGGCGAATCGCGTGCGTGCGTTGCGTTGCGGCCTGAACTTCGGCCTCGCTCACACCGGCCGCGACCATCCGATCGGGGTGATTGCGGCTTATGCAACGCCTGTAGGCTTGTTTGACCTCGGCATCGCTGGCGGTTTCGCGCACGCCTAGAAGCTGATAGGCGCTGCTCAAGGTGCGCCGCAAGGAACTGTCCCGGGAAGCGGGCCGGCCTTCGTTGCGCCTGAGCAGCTGCGCCAGGTGCGCGTACTCCAAGCCGAGCAGCCTGCAGATCCGGTGCAGCAGCGCCTTCTCCACATCGGTAGGCAGCCCGTCGGCGCGAGCGATGCGCACCAAGTAGCCCAGCAAGCGCTCGCGTTGCTCCTCGCCCGGACGGTGGCGGCGAAACAGCAAGATCAGCGCTGCTAAGGGAAACGGGCGCACCTTGCCCCTGTTGAAGAGGGCGATCGCGTGACGACGCCGCTGCCGATTCAAGCCCAACTCGTCCATGATCACGCGGGCCGTCTCCACTTCTTGCTCACTCACCCGTCCATCGGCCTTGGCCAAATGCCCCATAAGTGCAAAGGCGGTAATGAGAAAGCGCCGATCCCGCGTGGTTAGCGTAGGATCGGGCCAGGCACGATCGGCAAACGGTCGGAGCAGGCGCCAGTAATCCAGCGCCAAACCGAGCGCGAACGCCGCGAGCGCTCCCCAAAAGCCGGCCACGAGCCAGCCCAGGACTGGCGCCATAAGGCGTGCCCAATAGGGGGACACAAACACGATAAAGCTGCCTGTCGGTGCTCTCACCGGTCCGTCGCCTATTCGGTTCGCCGTGAAAATAGTCGAAAACGCGCGCTCATCCGCGCCCTGAAACCACACTCCGGGCGCGTTAAAAACAGGGTTTGACCAGTAAGCCGCTGCTGAAAACGGTGCCGGCAGTTCCACTGCCTTGGGCAACGTGCATTAATAACGGCAGGACTAACCGTGTTCTTTATCCCCCGCCTATCTCGCGCACCGTGCGCGGCCGGCTCCGTAAGAGCAGGTTCGCGCCAGCGCCACGGTAAAAAAGCCCAAGACATCCGACAACGCGTAGCCGGCCCGGCGCTTGCCGGAGACGCTATTGTGCCCTACGACTCAGGATGCCACACGCCCGGTCGGGGCTATGGCGGGCAGGCCCAGATCCTGGCGGATCTGCGCTCTCACCGCGTCGAAGGTTTCGATACCGTTCAAGCGCGCCAGCTGCAGCGCACCCTGCAATGTCACCAATACAACCAAGGCGCGCGCCGCCGCACTGCCATCGAAGTGGAATAGGTTCGCCTCGCGGCCACTCTCCAGCACGATCTCCAGCCAGTGCAGAGCGTCGTCGAGCAGGCGTTGAGCCGCAGCGCTCATCTCGTCGGACACGCCCTGCAACTCCACGCACACCACGCTCAGCGGACACACACGGTTAGCTTCCACCAGGCGCCGCTCCAAGGTGATGAAGTGCTCCAAGCAGCCAACGGGAGAGACTTTTTGCTCCCGCAGCTGCCAGGCCCACCAGCGAAAGCGCTCGCGATATCGCTGCAACAGCGCCAGCCCCAAGTCAGCTTTGGTGGGGAAATGATAGTGCACGGCGGCCGTGCGTATATCCAGGCGTTCAGCGATATGGTGATAGCTAAAACCCTGAAAGCCCCGACTAAGGAGCAGTTCCTCAGCCGTGGCAAGTATGCGTTGTCGAGTGTCCTGACGCACTGATTGAGTGGCCTCCGCATTTCGGGCAAGACTGAACCCAGCCTACGTATAACCATCGGCCTGTTCGATGGCGCACGTCCAGACTTGCATAGAATAGGCCTGCGCCAAAGCAGCGAACAGTCCGTAAGAGCCGCGATAGCGCCGATTTGCTATAGCGCCGCCCACCTAATGACCAGCCTCTCGGTTATCCGGGGATGGCCCTACCGTTACCCCCAGGGGTATACTAAACTGAGTGTTGCAAGTGTTCCTACCATACCCGATCGAGAGGTAGCACATGGAAAATTTCACTCCAATCAGCGGCCTCATAGGCGGCATCCTGATCGGCGCCGCCAGCGTACTGCTGTTAATCGCCAACGGGCGCATTGCCGGCATCAGCGGCATCGTGGGCGGTCTTCTGACGCCGCGCGCCGGCGAGCTGGCCTGGCGCGCCCTGTTCGTGCTGGGCCTGGTGCTGGGCGGTATCGTCTGGCAACTGGGCAGCGCCCGCCCGCTGCCGCTGGATTTCCAAGCGAGCACCCCAGTCATGATTATCGCCGGGCTGCTGGTCGGCTTCGGCACCCGGCTCGGCAGCGGCTGCACCAGCGGTCACGGTATCTGCGGCATCAGCCGACTCTCGGCCCGCTCGATTGCAGCAACGCTGGTCTTTATGGCCTCGGGGGTGATTACCGTTTTCATCGCCCGGCACGTACTCGGAGGCTAAACCATGGCGAATGCAATCCTGGCATTGATCTCGGGCCTGCTCTTCGGTATCGGCCTCGCCGTCTCGCAGATGGTAAACCCCGCCAAGGTGGTCGGTTTCCTTGACCTGTTCGGCAACTGGGACCCGAGCTTGGCATTCGTAATGGGCGGAGCGCTGGCGGTGACGCTGCCCGCGTTTCATATCATCGTGCGCCGCCGGCCACAGCCTTGGTTCGCGCCGCGCTTTTATTTGCCCACCCGGCAAGACCTGGACGTTCGCTTACTGAGCGGAGCCGCGATATTCGGCGTCGGTTGGGGGCTGGCCGGCATTTGTCCCGGCCCAGGGATCACGGCGCTGGCGGCGGGAATGACCCCTATGGTGGCGTTCGTCGCAGCGATGGTAACCGGGGCCCTGATCCACAAGCTGCTGTTCGAGCGTGGATCCTCGGCGGCATGTGACGCCGCTATAGCGGACTAAGCAAGCCTGGCAAGCCCGGGCCGTGTTAGTCACGGTGCGCGCTATCTGGCTGCTAGTGCCGATCCGCAGCCAGATAGCGCAAGTAGCACCGTGGCGCACTCCGTCAGCGCTTCTCCGCCTGACAGCGCTAGTGCGCCATCTGCCTACGCGTATTTCGCGAGCAGCCGCGTCAGTTCGTTGAGCTTATCCAGCGATGCCTTAGGCATTTCCTGGTCGGGCGCAACTTCATGCTCGATGGCGCAAGCCATCATTTCGAAGAATGCCTTGTTCAGAGCCTTGCGCGAGGCCGCCAACTGCTGCGCCACCGCTTCGCAGTCGGCGTCCTCCTCAATCATTCGACGGATGCCGCGAATCTGTCCTTCGATTCGCGCCAGGCGGGCAAGCAACGCCTTTCTCTGCAGCTCGCCCGGGTGTAATGTTACAGCCATAAGATTCTCTCCATAGCACGCTGTAAAATATATGATCAGTTGCAGCTTTTACCCCTGAGGGTACAGAGGTATCCTTCTCGGTCCCTTTTTCATCGAACAGGATTGGGCACATGGCAGCACCCGCGGCGCTTCACGATTCTGGACTCAAGAGCCTGTCGTTGCTTCATCGGGGCAAGGTACGCGATGTTTATGCCATCGATGACGAGCGCCTCCTGATCGTCGCCACTGATCGCCTCTCGGCCTTCGACGTTATTCTGCCCGATCCGATCCCCGGAAAGGGAGCAGTACTTACCGCTGTCTCCAATTTCTGGTTTTCTCGGCTGAGGAACATCATCCCCAATCACCTACTGGATGTTCCTCTGCGCGAGGTCATACCCGACCCTGATGAAGCGGCTCGAGTCGAGGGCCGCGCCGTAGTCGCGCGCCGCGCCCGCGCGTTGCCGGTAGAAGCGATCGCGCGCGGGTACCTGATCGGCTCGGGCTGGAAGGATTACCAGCGCACCGGAAGCGTGTGCGGCATTCCGCTGCCTGCCGGACTGCAGCTGGCAGCACAGCTGCCCGAGCCTATCTTCACCCCTTCGACCAAGGCAGCGGTCGGCGATCACGACGAGAATGTCAGCTTCGAGCACATCTGCACCCTGATCGGTACGGAGCTGGCAACGCAAATCAGGGACGTTACGTTAAAGCTGTACACTCAAGCTGCGGAATACGCCGCAAGTCGCGGCATCATCATCGCCGACACCAAGTTCGAGTTCGGCCTGGACCGCAACGGCGAGCTGATGCTCATCGACGAGGCGCTTACGCCCGATTCGTCGCGTTTCTGGCCCGCAGAGCAATATAGCGTCGGCACCTCGCCACCTAGCTTCGACAAACAGTTCGTGCGCGACTATCTCGAAACGCTGGACTGGGACAAGCGCGCGCCAGGCCCACGGCTACCGCCCGAAATTCTTGAGAAGACGGCGGCGAAATATCGCGAGGCGCAGGAGCGCCTGACCGGCGCATCCAGCGCCCTGCCATAGCGCGCAGCGGCTAGCCAAGCGGGGAGTGCCGACGGCTGGGGAGATGCGCTACGGTACTTCCCCCACGCGCACGATCTTCATCGTGTTGGTGCCACCCACCCGCCCGGCAAGATCGCCCTTGGCTATGATGACCAGATCGCCGTCCTCCACCACCCCTTCGGCCTGCAGACTCGCCACCACTCTGCGATTCACCTCGCCCGGCTCGGCATGAACGATATCGAAGCTGCGCGGATAGACGCCGCGGTACAGGCTTACCCGACGCTGGGTCTGCGGATGGCGGGTGAACGCGTAGATTGGCACCTCGGTGCCAATGCGCGACATCCACATGGTAGTCGCCCCGGACTCGGTAAAGGCGGCGATCGCTTTGACCTTGAGGCGGTTGGCAGTGTCTATGGATGCTTTAGCGATCGCCTCGTCGATATGGCTATAGTCGCGCGCCTGTTCGCGGCCACGAGCGAAGCGCTGGTACGCCTCCGTGCCAACGCAGATGCGCGCCATGGTCTCCACCACCGTTACCGGATACTCGCCGGCCGCCGTCTCCTCCGAGAGCATCACAGCATCCGTGCCGTCAAGAATCGCATTGGCGACATCCAGAACCTCGGCTCGCGTCGGCTGAGGACTGTGCACCATGGACTGCATCATCTGCGTCGCGGTAATCACCACGCAGTCGCGGCTGCGGGCACGCATCAGCAAGTCCTTTTGCACGCCCGCCAGCTGCGCATCGCCGATTTCCACCGCAAGATCGCCGCGTGCGATCATAACCGCATCCGATGCGCGCATGATGGCGTCCAGGTTGTCCAGCGCCTCCCGGCGCTCGATCTTGGCCACGATGCCGCCTTGGCCGCCAGCCTCGTGCAACAGGCGCCGCGCTTCCTCTATATCGGCGGCGTCGCGGGGAAACGACACCGCCAGGTAATCGGCGCCAACTTCCGCGGCAAAACGGATATCCTCCCGGTCCTTGTCGGTCAGCGCACCCACCGACAGACCGCCGCCTAGGCGGTTGATTCCCTTGCTGTTTCCTAGCGTGCCGCCCACCTCCACGCGGGTATGGATTCTCGGCCCCTGCACCTGCTCGACCCGCAGCTGCAGAAGCCCATCGGCCAGCAACAAGGTATCGCCCGCCCGCACGTCCTTGGGCAGATCCTTGTAGGTAATGCCGACCTGCTGCTCGTCGCCTTCGTCGCTGCCCAGCGCCGCATCCAGTACGAACGATGCCCCTCGCCGCAGCTGCACAGGACCGTTGCGAAATCGCTCTATTCGAATCTTCGGCCCTTGCAAGTCGAGCATGATGCCGACAGTGCGGCGCTGACGCTGCGCTGCCTCCTGGACCAGTTCCAGCTGCCGCCGATGACTGTCGTGATCGCCATGCGATAGGTTGAGCCGCACAACATCCAGCCCAGCCCTGAGCATGGCTTCCATCACAGCCAGATCGGCGGTGGCCGGTCCTAGCGTTGCAACGATCTTGGTGCGTCTGGGCATCCTTGTCTCCCTGAGCATTTCAGTACACGACGGCGCCGGCCGGCAAGGCCGCGCTCCCGCGTGCCGATTATGCGCCGCTCGCCTGCCGTGCACGCTCCTGCAGCATCGCGACCGCCGGCAGCGTCTTGCCCTCGAGGAATTCCAGGAACGCGCCGCCGCCCGTGGAAATGTAGGAGATGCGGTCGCCTACCCCGTATTTGGCAACGGCTGCCAGCGTATCGCCCCCGCCGGCAATCGAGAACGCGCTGCTCGCGGCCACGGCCTCGGCCACACGTTGCGTGCCGCGGCCGAACTGATCGAACTCGAACACGCCCACCGGGCCGTTCCAGACTATGGTGCCGGCGTGGCCGAGAATCTCGGCATAGCGGGCAGCCGTTTCCGGTCCGATATCCAAGATAAGATCGTCCTCGGCCACCTCGGCAACCGCTTTGGTAACGGCCTGGGCGTCCTCGGCAAACGTCTTGGCGCACACCACGTCGGTGGGCACCGGAATCTCGCCCCCCTTGGCGCGCGCGGCTTCCATCAAGCGCCGGGCTTCGTCGATCAAGTCGGGTTCGTACAGCGATTTGCCAACCGGAAACCCGGCGGCGGCAATAAAAGTGTTGGCGATGCCGCCACCCACGATCAACCGATCCACCCGCTGCGAAAGCGAGTCCAGCACAGTAAGCTTGGTTGAAACCTTGGAGCCGCCGACAATGGCCACCATAGGCCGCGCGGGCTCCTCCAGCGCTTTACCCAGCGCCTCCAGCTCCGCGGCAAGCAGAGGACCAGCGCAGGCGATCGGCGCATAGCGGGCGACCCCATGAGTGGAAGCCTGGGCGCGGTGAGCGGTGCCGAACGCATCCATCACATAGATATCGCATAGCCCGGCCATCGTGCGGGCCAGCTCCTCATCGTCGGCCTTCTCGCCCTTGTTGAAGCGCACGTTCTCGCACAGCACCAGCTCGCCCGGCTCGAGCTCCACCCCGTGCAGCCAATCCCGCTCCAGACGCACCGGCTGCCCCAGTACCTGACTCAGATGATCGGCCACCGGTTGCAGCGAAAACTCCGCGGCGAATTCTCCTTCCTTCGGGCGGCCCAAGTGGCTCATGACCATGACGCGCGCCCCCGCGTCCAGCGCGTGGCGGATGGTCGGCAGACTGGCGCGGATGCGCGTATCGTCGCTGATCCGGCCATCCTTGATCGGCACGTTGAGATCCTCGCGAATGAGCACTCGCTTATTCTTGAGGTCCAGGTCGGTCATTTTGATTACTGACATGATCGTTTCCCTACCGGACAGAAAGAGCCCGGCAAACGCCGGGCCTTCTCAAAACGACTTTTTCTCCCCCAGGGCGCCGACGCGACGAGCGCCGAACGGCCGGCGGCGCCGTAGCGCCGCCCACCGCGATCGTGCTGTCGAGTCCGCCGCATCAAGGGCGATGCATCCCCAGCCAGGCTTACTTCGCGTTCATCAGCGCAACGGTGGTGTCCAGCATGCGGTTGGAGAAACCCCACTCGTTGTCGTACCAGGAACACACCTTCACCAACGTGCCGTCGCCGATGACCTTGGTCAGCGTGCTGTCGACGATGGATGAGGCCGGGTTGTGGTTGAAGTCTACCGAGACCAGCGGCTCTTCGTTGTAGGCCAGAATGCCCTTCAGAGCACCTTCGGATGCTTCCTTGAGAATGCGGTTGACCTCCTCGACGCTGGTCGGGCGCTTGGCCGTGAAGGTCAGATCGACCACCGAGACGTTGATCGTGGGCACCCGCATCGCGAAACCGTCCAGCTTGCCGTTGAGCTCCGGCAGCACCAGTCCCACCGCGGCAGCGGCACCCGTCTTGGTCGGAATCTGCGACATGGTGGCGCTGCGGGCGCGACGCAGGTCGGAGTGGTAGACGTCGGTGAGCACCTGATCGTTAGTGTAGGCATGGATGGTGGTCATCAGGCCTTGCTCTACGCCCAGCGCCTCGTGCAGTGGCTTGACCAGCGGCGCCAGGCAGTTGGTGGTGCACGAAGCGTTGGAGATCACCGTGTGGGAGGCCCGAAGCACGTCATGGTTGACGCCGTAGACGACGGTGGCATCGACGTCCTTCCCGCCGGGGGCGGAAATAATCACCTTCTTGGCGCCGGCCTGCAGGTGCGCCGAGGCTTTCTCCTTGCTGGTGAACAGCCCCGTGCACTCAAGCACCACGTCCACGCCCAGCTCGCCCCAGGGCAGGTTGGCCGGGTTGCGCTCGGAGACGACCTGGATGCGATCGCCGTTCACCACGAGCGTATCGCCATCGACAGCGACCTCGCCGGGAAACCGTCCGTGGGCGGTATCGAAGCGGGTCAGATGAGCGTTGGTCGCTGCGTCGCCGAGGTCGTTGATCGCCACGATCTGGATCTCGTCGGTACGACCCGACTCATACAGGGCCCGCAGAATATTGCGGCCGATGCGCCCGTAACCGTTGATTGCAACTTTGATCGCCATCTCGCTCTCCGCGTGTTGATAAACGTCTCTTTACGACCGGTCCATGCCGCCTTTGTTACAGCACGGCCTCCACTGCCTCGACAACCCGCTCCGGGGTAAGACCGAAGTGCTGGAACAGCTCTGCCGCCGGTGCCGATTCGCCAAAGGTGGTCATCCCGATCACTCGCCCTTCCAGCCCCACATACTTGAGCCAGCCGTCCGGCGCGCCGGCCTCCACCGCGACCCGCGCCCTCACGGACGGAGGCAGCACACTGTCGCGGTAGTCCTTATCCTGGGCCTCGAAGGTATCGGTGGAGGGCATGGAGACCACTCGCACTCGCCGTCCCTTGCCGTTGAGCTGTTCAGCAGCGGCCACCGCCAGCGCGACTTCCGAACCGGTCGCGATGATGATCGCCTCGGGCACGCCCTCGCAGTCGCGCAACACATAGCCACCGCGGCGGATCCGCTGCAACTGCTGCTCGTCACGGGGCTGGTGCGGCAGGTTCTGGCGCGAAAAGATCAGACACGTGGGGCCATCGCGGCGCTCTATCGCTGCCTGCCAGGCCACCAGGGACTCGACCGCATCACAAGGCCGCCATAGGCTCATATTGGGGATCATGCGCAAAGATGCCAGGTGCTCTATGGGCTGATGAGTCGGTCCGTCCTCGCCCAGGCCGATAGAGTCGTGGGTATAGACGAACACGCTGCGGATCTTCATCAGCGCCGCCATGCGTACGGCGTTGCGGGCATAGTCGGAGAACACGAGGAAAGTGCCGCCATAGGGCACAAAGCCCCCGTGCAGCGCTATGCCGTTCATGATGGCCGACATCGCGAACTCGCGCACCCCGTAGAAAATGTAATTGCCATCGTCCGCCGTGCGGGTAACCGGCGTGCAGTCCTTCCACCAGGTGTTGTTGGAGCTGGTCAGATCGGCGGAGCCGCCGATCAGCTCCGGCAAGAACGGCCCCAGCGCGTTGAGGGCGTTCTCGGACGCCTTGCGCGTCGCGATGGATGCGGCCTGATCGTTGATTTGCTTGAGACTCTCGTCCACCACCCGCTGCCAGGAACCGGGCAGCTTGCCGCGGATGCGGCGTTCGAACTCCGCCGCCAGCTCCGGATGGGCGCGCTTGTAATCGTTGAAGACCTCTTTCCATTCGGCCTCGGCCCGCGCGCCGCGTTCCCGGGCATCCCACGCCTTATAAATCTCGTCGGGGATCTCAAACGGCGCGTGGGGCCAGCCCAGGAACTCCCGCGTAGCCTGGATTTCCTCCGCGCCCAGCGGCGCGCCGTGCACGCCATGGGTGCCGCAAACGTTGGGCGCGCCGAAGCCAATGATGGTCTTGCAGCAGATCAGCGAGGGCTTGTCGGTAACGCTGCGGGCCTCTTCGATCGCGCGCTTGATCATCTCGGCATCGTGGCCGTCGACGTCGCGCACTACGTGCCAGCCGTAAGCCTCGAAGCGGGCAGGGGTATCGTCGGTGAACCAGCCCTCGACCCTGCCATCGATGGAAATGCCGTTATCGTCGTAGAAGCCGATCAACTTGCCCAGCCCCAGCGTGCCGGCAAGGCTGCAGGCTTCGTGGGAGATGCCTTCCATCAGGCAGCCATCGCCGAGGAAGACATAGGTGTAATGATCGACCAGCGTGTGCCCGGGACGATTGAACTGCCCGCCTAGCACTTTCTCCGCGATGGCCATGCCCACCGCGTTCGCAAGCCCCTGCCCCAGCGGTCCGGTAGTGGTTTCCACGCCCGGTGTATAACCGTATTCCGGGTGCCCCGGCGTCTTGGAGTGCAGCTGGCGGAAATTCTTCAGATCGTCGATGCTCAGATCGTAGCCGGAGAGGTGCAGCAAGCTGTATATGAGCATCGAGCCATGGCCGTTAGAAAGCACGAAACGGTCACGGTTGAACCAGCGGGGGTTGGCGGGATTATGCTTGAGGAAGTCGTTCCAGAGGACCTCGGCGATGTCCGCCATCCCCATGGGAGCCCCTGGATGGCCGGAATTGGCCCGTTGAACGGCATCCATGCTGAGGGCGCGGATGGCATTGGCGAGGTCGCGGCGCGATGGCATAACTACAGTATCTCCAATGATGTGAAATCGTCAGCGTCTCGAACCGCCTTGCTTGATCGAGCCTCCTGAAACTCGCCCTTGGCGCGCTGCCTCCTCCCCCTCATAAAGGGACAGGAACATCTGCCGTAGGCGGGCCAGGTGAGCAACGCCCAGGTAAGCGCCTGCCGAGCACGCAGCCAATGGGAGTGCATCGCGCTGTGCCCCGCTTACGTGACGCAGAGTCCAGCAAGATGCATCCCTGACGATTAAACCGCGAATTTTCCCGAAGTTTTCTGTCAGGGGCAAGGGCGGATAGCGGCAAGTTTGCTGCAGTCGCAATAAGAAGATAGTAACGCTACAATTCGCGGTTCGGTGACGCTAAGAGCTAAGTTCTGAGTCGACGACCCACCGCGCCGCCGACTCGTCTACGAACAATCAACCCCCCGCTCGCGGGACCTTTGAGGAGGACTAGGGGTGAGCGATTTCCTCTTTACGTCGGAATCGGTTTCCGAAGGCCATCCCGACAAGATGGCCGATCAGATATCGGACGCGGTGCTGGACGCTATCCTGGCGCAGGACAAAAATGCTCGCGTCGCCTGCGAAACGTTAGTGAAGACCGGCATGATCATTCTTGCCGGAGAGATTACCACCAGCGCGAACGTGGACTTCGAGGCGATCGCGCGGCAGACGGTACGCGAGATCGGGTACAACTCCTCGGCCATGGGCTTCGACTGGGAGACCTGCGGGGTGCTGAACTGCATCGGCAAGCAGTCGCCCGACATCGCCCAAGGCGTGGACCGCGACACCCCCGAGGAGCAGGGCGCTGGCGACCAGGGGCTGATGTTCGGCTACGCGTCCAACGAAACGGACGTGCTGATGCCGGCACCGATCACGCTTGCTCACCGTCTGGTCAAGCGCCAGGCCGAAGTACGCCGTAGCGGCGCTTTGCCCTGGCTGCGCCCCGACGCGAAGAGCCAAATCACCCTGCGCTACGAAGACGGCAAGCCGGTGGCCATTGATGCGGTCGTGCTCTCCACCCAGCACAGCGAAGAGGTGAGTACCGAGACGCTGCGCGAGGCGGTGATGGACGAGATCATCAAACCGGTGCTGCCGGAGCACTGGATCACCAAGGACACCCGCTACTACATCAACCCGACTGGACGCTTCGTGATCGGCGGGCCGATGGGCGACTGCGGGCTGACCGGACGCAAGATCATCGTCGACACCTATGGCGGCATGGCCCGCCACGGCGGCGGGGCCTTCTCCGGCAAGGACCCCTCCAAGGTCGATCGCTCGGCAGCGTACGCCGGCCGCTACGTAGCCAAGAACATCGTAGCCGCCGGTCTGGCGGATCGCTGCGAGATCCAGGTCTCGTATGCCATCGGCGTCGCCGAGCCTACCTCTATCAGCGTGAACACCTTCGGCACCGGTCGCGTATCGGACGCTCGCATCGTCGAACTGGTCCGCGAGCACTTCGACCTGCGCCCGTTCGGCATCACGCGCATGCTCGACCTGATCCGGCCGATTTACACCAAGACAGCTGCCTACGGGCACTTTGGCCGCGAGGAGCCGGAGTTCAGCTGGGAGAGCACCGACAAAGCGGCCGCACTGCGAGACGCTGCCGGCCTGTAACACTTGCCTGGGGCCGTCGCCGGCCGCAGGCAGTCTCGCGTCTCTGAGGGAGATACCGAGAAAGTCCCTCGCGGACTTTCTCGGTTCGCTACGCCACGTACGCCGAGGGCGGCGGATCATGCGCCGATACGCGCAGAAGATCCCGGCGCAGCGTACCTCTAGCCTTGGCGGTACCGGCCCCTGCCCGGCGCGTCCAAGGCGCTCGAATAGTCGAATCGCGACGTCCGAGAAGCGTTGCAACAGCGGCAAGCCGCTGCCAGGCTCGGAACGCCGCGCGGTCTTGTAAACGACGCTTACAGAAACAGGGAGTCCTTCGGATGAACGCTGTCGTTAACGAGAACAACGCCGACTACAAAGTCGCCGACATCAACCTGGCCGACTGGGGCAGGCGCGAGATTGCCATTGCCGAAACCGAGATGCCCGGGCTGATGGCCTTGCGCGAAGAGTACGCGCAACAGCAACCTCTCAAAGGCGCGCGCATCGCCGGCTGCCTGCACATGACCATACAGACGGCCGTGCTGATCGAGACGCTGACCGCGCTCGGTGCGGAGGTGCGCTGGTCCTCCTGCAATATTTTCTCCACCCAGGATCACGCCGCCGCGGCGATCGCCGCCAGCGGCGTGCCCGTGTTCGCCTGGAAGGGCGAGACCGAGGAAGAGTACTGGTGGTGCATAGAGCGCACCTTGGAGGGGCCGAACGGCTGGAAGCCGAATATGCTGCTCGATGACGGCGGCGACCTCACCCAGCTTGTGCACCAGAAATACCCGGAATTGCTGAAGGACATCCGGGGCGTGTCCGAGGAAACCACCACTGGTGTGCTGCGCCTCTACGAGATGGCCCGCGACGGCACGCTCAAGTGCCCGGCCTTCAACGTCAACGACTCGGTTACCAAGTCCAAGTTCGACAACCTCTACGGCTGCCGCGAGTCGCTGGTGGACGGGATCAAGCGCGCCACCGACGTAATGATTGCCGGCAAGATCGCCGTAGTATGCGGTTTCGGCGACGTAGGCAAGGGTTGCGCCCAGTCCCTGCGCGGCCTTGGCGCCACGGTCTGGGTGACCGAAATCGACCCCATTTGCGCCTTGCAGGCAGCGATGGAAGGCTATCGCGTCGTCACCATGGAAGAGGCCGCGCCTGTCGCCGATATCTTCGTAACGGCCACCGGAAATTATCATGTGATCACCCATGAGCACATGAAGGCCATGAAGAACCAGGCGATCGTCTGCAACATCGGGCACTTCGACAACGAAATCGACGTCGCCTCGCTGCGCCAGTATCCGTGGGAGAACATCAAGCCGCAGGTCGATCATGTGATCTTCCCTGACGGGAAGCGGATCATTCTGCTCGCTGAGGGGCGCCTGGTGAACCTTGGCTGCGCCACCGGCCACCCGAGTTTCGTGATGTCCGCCTCGTTCACCAACCAGGTGTTGGCTCAGATCGAGCTTTGGAACAGCCATGGCAAGTACGAGAACAAGGTTTACGTACTGCCCAAGCACCTGGACGAGAAGGTCGCCCGGCTGCACCTGGAGAAGATCGGCGCCAAGCTCACTCGGCTGACCGAAGCTCAGGCGAAGTACATCGGCGTACCAGTAGACGGACCGTACAAGAGCGACACTTACCGTTACTGAACGCAGTGCGCCACTGGCGGTGGCTACATGCCGCTGCCAGTGGGCGATACAGGCTCTTGTCGGCAATGGCGCACCCCACTAGCCCTGGCATCGCTGGGTGCTGCCGCCAGAGCGGCGGGCGCGCAAGCTCGACCCTTTGCGGGATTCACTGCCCATGCAAACACAGAAGCAATATCCGCGCAGTTTCAGCTTCGAATTTTTCCCCCCGCGCACCGCGCAGGGCGCCGAGAATCTGCGCGCCACCTGGACCCGGCTGGCGCAGCTCAAACCGCGCTTCTTCTCGGTGACTTTCGGCGCCGGCGGCTCCACCCGCGATCGCACCTTCGAAACCGTGGTGGAGATTCAGCGGACCTCGGGAGTGGAAGCCGCACCGCACCTCTCCTGCATCGGCTCCACCCAAGAGAGCATTCGCGAGATACTCAACGAGTATCGGGGGCACGGCATTCGCCGCCTGGTCGCACTGCGGGGCGATCTGCCCTCCGGCACCCATTCCGCCGGCGAGTTCCGCTACGCGAACGAACTCATCGAGTTCATTCGCGCCGAGACCGGCGACCATTTCCACATCGAAGTGGCTTGTTACCCGGAGGTCCATCCACAGGCCGACAGCTACGAAACCGACCTCGCCAACTTCAAGCGCAAGGTGCAGGCCGGTGCCGATGCGGCGATCACCCAGTATTTCTTCAACACCGACGCCTACTTCCGCTTCGTGGATGCGTGCGAGAGCGTTGGAGTGGACTTGCCTATCGTGCCGGGCATCATGCCCATTTCCAACTACAAGCAGCTGGCGCGCTTCTCCGACGCCTGCGGAGCCGAAATACCGCGCTGGCTGCGCAAGCGGCTGGAGGCGTTTGCCGACGATCGCGAGTCCATCGTCGCATTGGGCATCGACTTCGTCAGCGAGATGTGTCAGCGCCTGCTCGATGGCGGCGCCCCGGGCCTGCATTTTTACTCGATGAACCAGGCCCCCATCGTTGAAGCGATCTGGCACAACCTCAAGCTCGGCGAGAGCCAAGCATGACCTAATTGTGTGGAACGCCGCCTGCGGCGTTCCACACAATCCCCTTGCTAGCAAGCTCTTTAACACCAGGCTCAGGGAGGACGCCGCGGCCCTGCCGGCAACGGAGATTCGGCCGGCCAACGGGGAACAGCATATGCGCAACTCGGATTGGATCGCCCGCGACCTTGCCGCCGTCTGGCACCCTTGCACGCAGATGAAGGACCACGAGTGGTTACCGCTGGTCCCCATCCGGCGCGGCTCCGGGGTCTGGCTAGAAGACTTCGAAGGGAACCGCTACCTGGACGCCATCAGCTCCTGGTGGGTGAACCTGTTCGGCCATGGCAATCCGCGCATCAATACGGCGATCAAGGATCAGCTCGACCAGCTCGAACATGTGATCATGGCCGGTTTCACCCATGCCCCCGTGGTCGAGCTCTCGGAGCGACTGATCAAGCTCGCCCCGCCGGGACTTACCCGCTGCTTCTACGCCGACAATGGCTCGGCGGCAGTGGAAGTCGCGCTGAAGATGAGTTTCCACTACTGGCGCAACAAGGGCCGCGAGGGCAAGCACAAATTCATCACGCTCTCCAACAGCTACCACGGCGAGACCTTGGGGGCGCTGGCGGTGGGCGATGTCGCGCTCTACAAAGACACCTACCACCCCCTGCTGATGCAGGCCATTACCGTACCGTCGCCGGACTGTTTCGAACGCGAGCCCGGCAGCAGCTGGGAGGAGCACTCCGAGCGCATGTTCGCCGCCATGGAAGCGGCACTGGAGCGACATGCCGAGGAAACCGCCGCCGTTATCGTCGAGCCTCTAGTACAGTGCGCCGGCGGCATGCGCATGTATCACCCCCGTTATCTCACGCTGCTGCGCGAGGCCTGCGACCGTTTCGAGGTCCATCTCATCGCCGACGAGATCGCTGTCGGTTTCGGACGTACCGGCACCTTGTTCGCTTGCGAGCAGGCCGGGATCGCCCCGGATTTCATGTGCCTGTCCAAGGGCCTGACCGGCGGCTATTTGCCGCTGGCAGTAGTGCTGGCCACAGAGGAGATCTACGAGGCGTTCTACGACGACTACGAGCGGCGGACCGCCTTCCTGCACTCCCACAGCTATACCGGCAACCCGCTCGCTTGCCGCGCGGCGCTCGCCACCCTGGACATTTTCCGCGACAACGACGTGCTCGGGCAGAATCGGCAACTGGCCGAAGCCATGAGCAAGGCATGCGCTCCGCTGGCCGAGCACCCGCATGTGGGGGAAGTCCGCCAAACCGGGATGATACTCGCCATAGAAATGGTGGCGGACAAAGCGACCCGCACACCTTATCCATGGCAGGAGCGGCGAGGTCTCAAGGTCTATCAGCATGCTCTAAGCCGCGGCGTGCTGCTGCGCCCGCTTGGCAATGTCATCTACCTGATGCCGCCCTACGTCATCAGCCGCGAACAGATCGAGCTGGCCGCGCAAGTCGCGGCCGAGGGCATAGGGCTGGCTACCGGAGTGCCTGTCTGAGAGGGCTTGCCGTGAAAGGACCCCACATCTACCTGGATGCCGAACTGCTACCCGGCACGGCCATCTCCTTGCCGCCCAGCGCGGCGAACCATCTGCGTGTGCTGAGATTGCGTCCAGGCGATACAGTGCGCCTGTTCAACGGCGACGGCGCGGAGTATCCGGCGCGCGTGCTGCGCCTGGAGCGCCGCGACGCCGAGCTGCAAGTGCTGAATAGGATCGCGGTGGATCGCGAATCGCCGCTGCGCATCACCCTGGTACAAGGCATCTCCAAGGGCGAACGGATGGATTACACCATCCAAAAGGCGGTAGAGCTTGGCGTTGCACGCGTTTTGCCGGTCTTTACCGAGCGCAGCGTGGTACAGCTGGCAGGCGACAGGCTGCAGAAACGTCACGAGCACTGGCAGGGGGTTATCGTCGCGGCATGCGAGCAAAGCGGCCGGAACACCCTGCCCGAACTGCTCAGCCCCCGGCCGCTGGCAGCCGCCTTGTCGGCGCTGGAGCCCCACGACGCAAGGCTGGTTCTGGCGCCGGATGGCGATCTGACGCTCAAGAATGTTGGGGTAACCTCGGCACAGCCCATTACGCTTCTGATCGGACCGGAAGGCGGGTTTACCGCCGAAGAGCTGGAGCAAGCCGAGCGGCACGGATTCAAGGCGCTGCGGCTAGGACCGCGTGTGCTGCGCACCGAAACGGCCGGGGTTGCTGCGCTGGCCGCGTTACAGCTGCTCGGAGGCGATCTGGGCTAGACGCCCCAGTGGCGTCGATCTTTTTTCCCGGCTCGCAGAGTTTCGCCCGTGCCGGTGCAGCGTTCGCGGCAACAGAACGCCGGCTACCGGCAGGCGGCCCCGTCCCGTGTCTAGCCTTCCGACCGCCAGTGCGGCTGCAGAGCGTTCTCTATGTGGTCGAAGTCGGGAATCAGGGCCGGCTCGCCGTTGACCAGAACCCGCGCCGCAATGCCGGCTGAAGGATCGCCCGCGGTTTCCAGCGCATTTTCTACCACTCGAATCAGCTTAGGGATTTCGCGGGTAACGATACCGTAATACGGCAGCTCCGCCGAGCTCGCCTTCACCACCGCGATCCTGGCCCGGGCTGTTTTGGCGGGCCGCGTACCGCCCACCAAGGTTTCGAACTCCACCAAGGGGAGACGGTAGCCGCGCCAGTCGACTGCGCCCAACAGCCAGTCAGGGGCGCCCGGTATGGGCGAGGGTTCGCTGAAAGACACGATCTCCGCGATCATCGTGCCCGGCACCAACAATTGCACGGCTTCCAGCGGAAGATACAAGCTGCGTACGGCGGCTACATCTGCAGGCATGGTGTCATTCCTGTAACGCTATAGGCTCCAGTCAGCTCCGCAAGGTTTGCTGACGCTCTACTTCCCTTGTCCCGCATACGCGGCCAATGCGTGGGCGAGTTCCTCGGGCGTGCCGGTACGCGCCACCACGCCAGTGGCACAGGCATGCAAGGGCATGCTGTCTATCGCGCAGCTGGCACGGTCCTGCGCCCAAACCGTGCCCCCGGCATTGGCAATGGCGCAGCAGCCCCGTGCACCGTCGTCGCCCATGCCGCTGAAGACGATGGCCCCGGCATTACTGCCGTAGCGACGTGCGACTTCTTCCATCAGGCCGTCTATGGAGGGGCGATAACTGAGCCGCTGTTCGTGCGGGCGCAACTGAACGTAGCCGTCCGCATCTATGGTGATCCGCGCATCCACCGGCGCGACGAAGATTCGGCCATCTTCGATACGAACGCCGGTGGTCGCCGGCACCACCCGGCACTTGGTGACGCGGTTCAACTGAGCCGCAAGCACTTCAACGAACCCGTCGCCGATATGCTGCGCGATGATCATCGCCAGGCCCGGTCGCTCAGGCAACGCGCTCAAGAAACGCTTCAGAGCCTCTGGCCCGCCGAAGGAGGCGCCTAGCACCCACACGCGCTGGTTCGGGATAAGCCGATCCGACTGCGCTGGCGCGGGCTCCTGTGTCGGCGGCGGCGCTTGCGGCCGCGGCGGCCGGTGGGCCGCAGCCCCCACGATTTTGGCCGCGAAGTTCTCCCACCAGCGCGCATTGCCCGCCCGTCCCCCGCCGTCATAGAACACCATTGGCACAGGACTGTGTTCCATCAGAGCATCGAGGACATCCAGGTCCTCGTCGTTCGCTCGCTCCAGATCGAGCACGAGCACATCGACGTCGTTTTGGCATTCGATATCCGAGAGAAACTGGGCCAGTGTCTCTTCCACCACCACGTCGATGGAGTACTTCTGCAACGCCTCCCGCAGCGGGCCCCGACCGCTTGGGGCGGTTCCGAGAATACCTATCCGAACCTTATCCGCTGCCATGGGTTCACGCGCCCCGGCCGTTTTCCTCCAGCACTTCCCTGAGGTTGCTCAGCAGATCGCTCTCCTGGTACGGCTTGCCGAGATAGCGATTTACCCCGATTTCCATGGCGCGTTGACGGTGTTTCTCGCCGGTGCGGGACGTGATCATGATGATTGGAACGCGGCGCAGGCTCTCCTCGTTACGCATATGCGTGGCAAGCTCGTAGCCATCCATGCGAGGCATCTCTATGTCCAGCAGCATGGCATCGGGGACCCGCTCCTGGAGCAGCGCGACCGCATCCACGCCGTCTTTGGCGGTGATGACGGACATCCCGTTGCGCTCCAGCAAGCGCGCGGCGACCTTGCGCATGGTGATCGAATCGTCGACGACCATTATCAGGGGCTTATCGCCGGCCGAGACTGCTTCGGTCGCCGGCTCGGCCGCGGCCACGCTCACGGCGGCATCCGCACGCACCAGCGCAGCAACGTCGAGAATCAACACCACCCGGCCATCCGCCAGGATGGTGGCGCCGAAAATGCCGGGTACGGTACTAATCTGCGGCCCGACGGACTTGACCACGATCTCGCGGCTGCCGATCAGCCCATCCACCTGCAGAGCCAGCCGATGATCACTCGCATGCACCAGCACCAACGGCGCCCGCTTGCCGGGCCCGGGGAGCATTGGCTCGCCAACGCCTAGCAGACGCGCCAACGAACGCACCTCGAAGCGCTGCCCGCCGTAGTCGTAGAACGCGGCCTCCGGTGCCGCCAAATACTGCTCCAGCTGCTCGTGAGTGACGCGCACCACCCCTTCTATGCCGGAGAGCGGAATCGCATACGCCTCCTCGCCCGCCAGGCAAAGCAGCGCCTGGTTGATCGCCAGCGTAAAGGGCAGGCGTATGGTGAAATGACTGCCTTGGCCCGGTTTCGAATCGATATCCAGCGCGCCGCCCAGCTGCTTGATCTCGGCATTGACCACATCCATGCCAACGCCGCGCCCGGCGATCTGGGTCACCCGCTCGGCCGTGCTGAGCCCGGACTCAAGGATCAGCTGCATCACCTCGCGATCCGACAGCGACGCATCCGCGGCCATCAACCCTAGAGCGATAGCCTTGTTGCGGATCGCCTCCAGGTCGATGCCAGCGCCATCGTCGCTGACCCGTATCACCACATCGGCCCCTTCGCGCGCGAACGCTACGGTCACCGTACCGTCAATCGGTTTATTCAGCTGCGCCCGCCGCTCGGGAAGCTCTATGCCGTGTGCCACCGCATTGCGCAGCATGTGCTCCAGCGGCGCGATGACTCGCTCCAGCACGGTGCGATCCATTTCGCCTTGCGCCCCCAGCACTTTCAGCTGCGCCTGCTTGCCCAGCTCCTGCGCCGTCTGGCGCACGATGCGGCGCAAACGCGGCACCAGGTTCGCGAACGGCACCATGCGGGCGCGCATCAAACCATCCTGCAGATCGGTGTTGATTCGCGACTGCTGCAGCAACAGCGTTTCCGCTTCGCGTGCCAGGTGATCGAGCAGGCCCTCGATGCTGACCAAGTCGTTCACCGACTCGCTCAGCGCGCGCGACAGTTCCTGGATATGCGAGAACCGGTCGAGCTCCAGCGGATCGAAATCCTCGCGGGCATCGCCCTCGTGCTCGCGTTCGAAACGGTAGAGGATCTGCGTTTCGGTTTCGATTTCCAGCGTACGCAGCTGCTCCCGCAGGCGCTCCACAGTCTGGTTGAGTTCGGTGAGGTTGAAGCGCATCGCGCCGATCTGCTGCTCCAGACGGGCACGGTAAATATTGATCTCGCCCGCCTGGCCGACCAACGTATCCAGCAGGTCGGCACGCACCCGGACCACATCGGGATTCCCGGCCGTGCTTACGCGTTCGATCTCCTGCTCTGCCACGGGCATAGCCGGCGCGGGCGGGGAAGCCAGCACGGCATCCGTCCCGGACGCGGATCCAGCCCGGTCATCCGCGGCCGCCGCCGATGCGGCCTCGGCCATGGGAGAAGAAGGCAGCATGCCTTCGCGCGCCCCTGCAAGCGCCGTCAGCAGGTCATGCGGATCGGGCAAGGCCTCGCCTTGCGCGGCCAGCTCCCGCAGCGCGTACAGCCTATCGTGCACCTGCTCGAGCAGCTCGAAGAGCGCAGGCGAGGGCTGGAGCTTGCCTTCGAGCACATCGATCAGCAGCGTTTCCAAGGCATGGCTGAGATTACCCACTGGCAGCAGCCCCGCCATGCGCGCGCCGCCCTTGAGCGTATGCAGTGCCCGCTGTAGCTCGGTAATCAGCTCGCGATGGTGCGGGCTCTCGCTCCAGCGATGCAGGATGTTCTCGGTAGTATCGAGAATCTCTGCCGCTTCCTCGAGGAATACATCGAGCAGCTCTATGTCGGCCGGTGCTTCCAGCTCCGACATAGGCTGTGCCGATGCACTGCTGCCCCGCAATTCGGCAATAGCCGCGATCAGTTCCTCCGCCTCGGTGAGCGCACGCCCCTCGCGCGCCTGCGCCACCATCACGGCAAGCCGGTCCAGCGCGCCATGCACGGCGTTGAACATGACATCATCTGCCGGCAGGCGGTGCTCGGCCACGTCCTTGGTCAAGCCTTCCAGCGCATGGCAGAGATTCGCGATAGGAATGAAGCCGGCCAGCCGCGCCCCGCCTTTGAGGGTGTGCAGGGACCGATGCAATTCGGCTACCGTGGGCCCGTGATCCGGGGCCTCCTCCCAACGCTCGATGGTAGAGTCCAGGAAGCGCAGGATATCCTCGGCTTCCTCTAGAAAGAGCTCGACCAGATCCGGATCGATTTCCAGCACCGGCTCCGGCGAGGCGCTCTCGAGTTCTGTGGGGTGCGCGGGCGACACGGCATCCGGCTCTTCGCCCATGAAACGCAACTCGCCGCCCGTTATCTCTTGGCGCTCGGGCAGGGGCCGCGCAGCCACCTCGGCCAACAGCGCGTCGACGTCCGGGAGCGGCTGCCGTGTATCGGCTAGCGCTAGCAGGATTTCCTCTACCTTGTCGGTAGCCCGCCGCAGCAGGTCCAGATCCACCTCGTCCAATAGCTGCCCGGCTTCCGCTAGCTGCCCCAGATACAGCTCCAGCGCGCGACCCAGGCGGGCAATGGGATCCACGTCCGCCATCCGCGCGCTGCCAGTGAGCGTGTGCAGGGCCCGCAGCAGCTCCTCGGTTACCGCCCCCTGACCTTGCGGGCCGCAATCGTCCAGAAACTCGGATACGGTCGCTAAGTGACCGCCCGACTCACGCTTGAAGATCTGGTAAAGGACAGGATCCAAATGCGGGACCGGATCGGCTGCCAGGCCGGCATCGGCCTCATCGGGCTGCAGTTCGATGTCGGCCAGCGCGCCCGTCTCTGCCGCGAGCGGCTCGAGCGCCGGCATCTCGCCGAGCGTATCTTCCATGAGCTCGGCGTCGCCGCTTGCCCCTTCCGAGACAAGCTCCTCGATTTCGAAGTCGCCGAACTCGAGCAGCTCCAGATCACTGAGCTCGTCCTCCGGTCCTTCTTCCTCGATACCCTCCAGCTCGATCTCGGCGACATCTCCGCCATCCAGCTCCAAGGCTTCGAGTTCCAGCGCTTCGAACTCCAGCCCGGCGAGATCCAGACCGAAGTCCGGCGGATCCGCCGCCAGTTCGACATCGGTCTCGGCTTCGGCTTCCAGCTCGATATCCGCAAGCTCGGTGTCAGGCAGCGCGAAGTCCAGCTCGCCGTCTTCGTCGAACTCCAGAGGGAGCGCTGTCGCCAGCGCGGAAGGAGGGTCGCTCTGCAGCTCTGCGGCCAGGGCGTCGCTCGCTGCCTGCGCCGTCCCAGCCTGGTCTCGCAACAGCTCCGCGCGGCGCATGAGCGCTTGAATGTCTTCTTCCGGCGCAGGCCCGCCCTGGATCTGCCCAAGCATGGCCGGGAGCGTCGCAACGATCTGATCAACGCACTGATAAAGCGCCGGGGTGGGTTCGATGGTGTTATCGATCACCCCATTGAGCAACGACTCGGCAGCCCAGGCCAGCTCCCCGAGCTGCAAGGCGCCCGCCAGGCGACCGCTGCCCTTGATGGTGTGGAACATGCGGCGGACGGTGATCAGGGCATCCCTCGCCTCAGGATCGGCGCGCCAACGCGGATACTGCTCGTTAATCGTCTGCAGGAGCTCCTCCGCCTCTTCGAGGAAGACTTGGAGAATGTCGTCGTCGATCTCGGCCGCCAGTACCGGCAAATCGTATTGCAGGGCCCTGGAGCGGCTTGGCGGCGCCGGCGCCGCGTCGCTGCTGGCTACCGGCTCGCTGACCGGCTCCGCTGGCGGTATATCCGGCAGCGGGTTATCGGCTG
>CAYWPG010000004.1:7741-82966 GCA_964460035.1 uncultured Alkalilimnicola sp. | reverse complement strand
ACCGGCTCGCTGACCGGCTCCGCTGGCGGTATATCCGGCAGCGGGTTATCGGCTGCCGTGACGGAGTGCTGCCCATCTTCCGGGGAGGGTTCCGACTCGGGCTTGTACCCCAGGCTTTCCAAGCTGGCTGTGCTAACGTCGAGTATCCGCTCGGGTTCGGCGCGGCCGTCGCGAACCGCTTCCAGGTAGTACTCGATACCGGTGACGGCATCCGCCAGCCGGTCCAGGTCTTCCCCCTGGGGCACCTGGCCTTGAGCCACCATGCGTTCTGTAAGATAACGCTCGGCCGCACGCACAACGGCAGCGGCTCGCTCTAGGCCCAGCAACCCGAGTACGCCGGCGACGGAATGGAAAGCCGGCGGAACGCCGTCCAAATCGCCGGGCTCGCCCTTGTCGATAAACTTGACGACGGCTTCCTTGACGCGATTGATATCGGCAATCGCTTCGTTAATGGCAGCGCCGAACACCCGGCGATACTCGCTATCCCGCAACTCGTCGGGAGCGGGGCGCAGCGCGTCGATCTCCGGCTCCTCACTGAAGATCCACTCATCGCGCCCACCGCCGCTCAGGCTGTCCAGCGCCGACTCGACCACCAGCAGCGCTTCGGCGATATCCATGAGCACCTGCTCGTTGCTGGTCCGCTCGCCAGCGATGATGGCTTGCACGTTGTCGATCTGCTCCTTGACAACGCTACGCGGAACTCCCAGCCCGAGCACGCCCAGGGTATCGGCAATGCGCCCCATGGTCGCCGGCAGCGCGGCGAGACGCTCAGTATCCTGACTGCCGCTGCGGACGAACAGATCCAGAGCGTCTTTGACTGCGGCGATGTCCTCCTTGATAGCGGCCGCCACAGTGGACAGGATCTCGTTACTGGGACCGAACACCCCAGCCCGCGCCTGCGCAATCTGCTCATCGTCGAGCAACAAGTCCTTAAGAGCGTACTGCTCCTGAATCGCGGACACGCGCTCGCCTACCGGCTCCGCGCGGCCCACGTAGTAGAGCAGATTCTTGATCAGCTCTCGCGGCGGCTCCACCATCAGGGCTTCCTCGCCGCCGACGATCACTCGCTTCATCTGCCGATCGATCTGCCCAAGCAGCATCTTGGTGGCCGTGCTGCTTTCCAGCCCACCCTCGCGCAAGGCTTCGACCAAGCCGCCGCCTACCCACCAGACGGTGCCAGTTTCATCGTCCCGCGCAGCCTGGTCGAGCCGATCCAGGATATCCTGCATCTGCTGGAGGTTTTCGCTTACTTGCTGCTCGCGCAGATAACCGAGCAGCGCCACCTGATAGCGATGCCGCAGGCGACGGGCGGTCATGACCAGATCGCTGTCGCTGGCGACCGCACGCGGAACCGGCCGCCGCGCTTCAAGGTTGGGCGAGAACAGCGCGCTTTCCGTGAGCAGACTCTCGCCGCGCGCGGCCCGCAGGTCGTTGAGCAGAGGTAGTATCAAGATAGGCAAATCCTGACCACCGGATTGGATACGTTCCAAATAGTCCGGCACTTGCAGGATCGCCCGCATGAGCGTTTCCAGCGCTTCGTCGCCACCGACGGATTGCTCGTCCAGCAGGAACTGAGCCAACCGTTCGGCCTCTTCCACCAGCATGCTCGGACCGAACAGCTCAAGCATCTGCAGGATGCCGCGCACCTGATGCAGGTGGGTAAGGCAGAACTGCAGCTGCGTCGGATCGTCGCGCTCGGCAGCGTAAGCTTCCAGCGCGTCTACGGCCTGCTGCAGCGTTGCATCGAGTTCCTTCCTGACCCAACCCAGGGTGCTGTGGTCGGTAACGTCTTGCTCATTCATTCCATCGCACCCGCTACTCGCGTATCCGCCGGTACGCGAGGACGTCCGTGCCGCCTACTCGCTCCATGGCCGGATGCTTCCATCCGATCACTTCCCCAGCTCCCAAGACCAGTACGCCGCCCACACGCAGCGGCCGCACCAGCCCGTTGAGAACGCGAGCGCGCGTGTCGCGGTCGAAGTAGATCAGCACGTTCTGGCAGTACACCAGGTCCATGCTGCCGACCGGGGTCGAGCCCGCATCCAGAATGTTGAATTGAGCGAAGCACACCCGTCGGCGCAGGCGATCGCAGATGCGGAAGCCGCCGCCTTCCAGCGGCTCGCAGTAGCGCTCGCGCAAGGCGGGCTCGATATTATGAGCCCGGCGCGACGGGTACACCGCCTGCCTCGCCGTGGCCAGCGAATACAGGCTGATATCGCTGCCGATCACGCCGAAACGAGCATCCAATCCGGCCTCGGCCAGGCTGCGATCGATCAGCATCGCCAAGGTGAACGCTTCCTCCCCTGTGGAGCAGCCCGCACTCCACGCTTGTACATGCAGTCCGTCGCGAATGCGCTGGTGCATCACCGGCAAGCATTCGCTTTCCACGAACGCCAGCGCCGTGGGGTCGCGGAAGAAACGCGTCTCGTGGACCGTCAGCCGATCGACCAGCGCCATCCATTCGAGATTTCCGGACTGTCCGGCAGTGAGGTAATCGTAGTACGACGCATAGTCCTCATAGCCCAGCTCGCGCATGCGCAAACCGACACTGGTAACCAGGAAGGACTTGCGCTCTATGGGCATATACATGCCGGTACGCTCACGCAATAGCGCCGCCCAACGATCGAACTCAGCCGGCTCCATCGTCGGCAGCTTCTCCAGGCCAGCCCATGCAGACACGGCTGGCGCGAGTTGATCGGCTGCAGCCATGGCCAACGCCGCTCCTCGGTTAGTCGGGTAGCTTGAAGCCGGCCACCGAATTGCGCAGGTCGTTGGCCAGATCGGCGAGGTTTCCAATAGAGGTCGCAGTCTCGTTGGTGCCGGCCGAGGTCTGCGACGTAATCTCCTGGATGACGTTCATGGTATCGGAGATGTTGGCCGCCGCATTGGCCTGCTGCCTTGCCGCCTCCGAAATGTTTTGGATCAGGCTGGCAAGATGCTTGGACACGTTCTCGATCTCGCGCAGCGCAGCACCCGCATCCTCGGCCAGACGCGCCCCGGCCACCACGCCGGCAGTGCTTTGCTCCATGGAGATCACCGCTTCGTTAGTGTCGGTTTGAATGGTCTTGACCAGCGCCTCGATCTGCTTGGTCGCGTTGCCCGAGCGCTCGGCCAAGCGCTGCACCTCGTCGGCCACTACCGCAAAGCCTCGACCCGCCTCGCCGGCCATGGCGGCCTGGATAGAGGCGTTGAGTGCCAGAATGTTGGTCTGGTCGGCAATGTCGTTGATGAGCTCGACGATATTGCCGATCTCCTGCGAGGACTCGCCCAAGCGCTTGATGCGCTTGGAGGTCTCCTGAATCTGCTCGCGGATGGCATCCATGCCCTCGATGGTGCGCTGCACCGCCTCGGCCCCCTTGAGCGCAAGGTCCACCGATTGCTGCGCGACGCGAGCCGACTCGCCCGCGTTCTTGGATACCTGATCGATAGAGACGGCCATCTCGTTGACCGCCGCCGAGGCGGCCGTGATCTGGTGCGCCTGATGATCGGAGGCTTCGGCCAAATGCATGGCAGTAGCCTGTGTCTGTTGCGCCGCGGAGGATACCTGTACGGACGTTTCGTTGATCGTGGTCACCAGGCTTCGCAACGCGTCGATTGCGTCGTTGAACGCGTCGCCTATGGCGCCGGTGATTTCCTCGCCTACCGTAGCCTGTACGGTGAGGTCGCCCTCCTTCAGGCCTTCGATTTCGTCCAGCAGATTGAGAATCGCTTCCTGATTGCGCTTGGACTGCTCGTCGGCACGCCGTTTCTCCGCTTCCTTCGCCGCCACTTCGCGATTGGCGATGGTGCGAGCGACGAAGCCGCGCACGAACAGCAGCACCAGCGCCAGACCGCCAAAGGCAAAGCCGAACCAGGGCTTGACGGGCCGCTGATCCGCCATGGCCTCGTACTGCGTGATCAGGTAGTCGCTGGTCGCCAGGACCAGATCCGAGTTGATGAAGATGCTGTCGGCGGCATCGCGCACGCGAAACAGCTCCGGCGAGCCTTCCAGCATCTGGGCCATTTCGCCCTCCATGCCGCGGAACAGCCGGACCAGCTCGCCGAGAATCTCCCGCGCGCGGGGATCGCTGATAGGGGCAACGCCGATAGCCCGATCGCCCTGCCCCAACGCAGCGATGGTTTCGCTTAGCTGTGCGACCGCGCCGCCCAGACGTTCTGCCGCGGTGATATTACCGATGCCGCCGCGCAGCATCTCGCCGAGGTGACGGTTAACCCGCTCGATCTCCATCAGGCCGCGCCCGGCCAGATAGACCTGCGCTCGATCGGCATTTGCGGCTACAAGTCGGTCGGCCAGCTGGTCCATGTGGTTCTGGAGGCGAGGCAGCACCGCACGGAACCGTTCGGCGAGCTGGTTCACGGTGACCACCATCTCGCGCCGACCAAGGATGGCCTCGACGTTCTCGCGCACCTCGTTCCAAGGGCGGATCATTTTCTCAAGGGCAGCCGCCGCGGGTTCGGACGATAGCTCCGTGGGCGGCAACCCGGTGGCGGGGTTGCCATCGCGCAGCATGTCCAAATGCTCGATGAGCTCGGAATAGGCGTCCTGCAGCAGGGCGAACGCATCGGTCTTACCGTTGGCCGCCTCGGAAGCGTTCTTGGCGATCGACTGCGACAGCACTCGAATCTGCTCGCCACGACTTATGTACTCGCGATCGTAAGCGGCGTAGAAGTTGACTATCCAGAAGCTGGCGACCATCGCCAGCACGGCGACGATAACCAAGCCGCCGAGCACATTCGCTATCCTTCGCAAGCCCACCGCCTGCTGCGTATCGCCAGACCGCTTCATGGTTTTAAACCCCTCTAAGAGAATGCCCTCGAGTCGCCCTTGCCGGAGAGACGCTTCTTCTCGTCGCTATCTCCAGCAAGCGACGCGCATCAACTTGCCACCTTGAGAAACTGAGGATGCTCGATTAGGGCTCGCATGCTGAAAACACGCCACGCCTGCCCGTCTCGGCGGTATTCGCCAGTCACGTACGGCGCCACGTGAGAGGGCACGTCCTCGCCCACTTCGCTCCAGTCCTCTTCGTAGAAGTGCCGCATGCCGAGCACTTCCTCCACCAACAGTCCCGCGACCGTGCCCTGCCAGCGCACTACCAGCACGCGGCTCAGGCGGGTCGCTGCCGCCAGCGGCTGCCCCAGGTATCCGTTCAGATCCATGACCGGGAGCAGCGTGCCTCGCACGTTCGCCACCCCGCGCAGCCACGCTTTCGTGCGCGGCACCCGCGAGAGCGGCGGGCACGTCAGAATCTCTATCACTTCGCCCATCGACGCTACGAATCGCTCGCGTCCCAGCCGAAACCCGATGCCGACCCACGGCTCATGGGCCTCGTCCTGAGCGGGCAGATCGGCGCTGTGCTCGCGCCCGCGACGCTCGAGCTCCCGGAGCAGGAGAAAAGGCGATGTAGCCTTGGCGCTCATACGTACCGGCTCAGAATTCCAGTACGGACTTGATCTTCTCTAGCAGCACGCTTTCGGTTACCGGCTTGGCGATATAGTCCTTGGCACCTTGGCGCTTTGCCCAGATTCGATCAGTATCCTGATCCTTGGTACTGATAATCACGATAGGGATCCCCGAAGTGGCGGGATCCTTGCTCAATTTCCGCGTAGCCTGAAAACCGTTGACGCCGGGCATGACGATATCCATCAAAATGACGTCCGGCGTCTGTTCCTGCGCAAGTCTTATTCCCTCTTCACCGGTAGCCGCGACCATGACTTGATGACCGTGCTTCTCCAGCATGGTCTTTAGTACGTGGGTCTCGGTGGGAGAGTCATCGACGATGAGAACGCGAGTCATGCGCAGCCCCTCTTAATCCTTCTTAACTCATAGAACCTAAAGGCCAACGGCGGCCGCGCCGGATTAGGCAGCCTGCCGCCAATGGCGCTTAATGGCGCCGAGCAGCTCCTCGCGAGTGAAAGGCTTAGTCAAATACTGCTCGGAACCGACAATGCGGCCACGCGCACGATCGAACAGTCCGTCCTTACTGGAAAGCATAATAACCGGCGTATTGCGAAACAGCCTATTGTGCTTAATTAGCGCGCAGGTTTGATAGCCGTCTAGGCGCGGCATCATGATGTCGATAAAGATAATTCCCGGCTTGTAATCGGCAATCTTGGCAAGCGCCTCGAAACCGTCGCTGGCCGTGACGACATCACAACCTTCTTTCCTCAAAAGCGTTTCGGCGGTACGGCGGATGGTCTTGCTATCGTCAATGACCATGACCTTAAGGCCCGCCAGATCTCCATGCGTCGTATGGTCGTCCACCGCTCCCCCCCTGAGCCAAGCTGGCCGCGGCCGGCTGATCTTCGCCGCGGGCAGAATCCCCTTATCTTTCGAGTACTTTATTGAGATTGTTTAACACATAACTTCTATACAATCCACTGGCCGGGCAGCGAGCGGACGGGAGCGTCCCGGGCCGAGAATACCGTATAGTGGGCGCCTGCTTCTGCCAAACCGTTCAACAGCGGCTGTGGCCCTTTATCAGACGCGAGGATTCCTGCTCATGACTATCAAGCTCGGCGTAGTGATGGATCCGATAGCGACCATCACGCCCTATAAGGACACCACCTTCGCAATGCTGCTCGAAGCGCAAGCGCGCGGCTGGGAAATCAATTACCTG
Source organism: uncultured Alkalilimnicola sp. (assembly GCA_964460035.1). Classification (GTDB taxonomy): domain Bacteria; phylum Pseudomonadota; class Gammaproteobacteria; order Nitrococcales; family AK92; genus CAYWPG01. The sequence goes on along the minus strand of CAYWPG010000004.1, from coordinate 76,349 downwards.
GAGCTGGGCGACCTGTCGCTGCGCAACGGCCGCCCGTTGGGCGATTGTCGCCCGCTGCGCGTGATGGACGACAACCAGCACTGGTACGAACTAGGCGAGCGCCAGCTGCGACCGCTGGAAGAACTGGATGTCATTCTGATGCGCAAGGATCCGCCGGTGGACAACCAGTACCTCTATGCCACGTATTTGCTGGAACTGGCCGAGCGGGCCGGCACGCTGGTGATCAACCGTCCGCAGGGATTGCGCGATGCCAACGAGAAGCTGTTCACCGCGCACTTTCCCCAGTGCTGCCCGCCCACCCTGGTCAGTCGCCGCGGCAGCGACCTGCGCGCCTTCGTGCACGAGCAGGAGAAAGCGGTACTCAAACCGTTGCACGGCATGGGCGGCGCCTCAGTATTCGTTACCCAGGCGGGAGACCCTAATTTGAGCGTGATCATCGAGACGCTCAGCGAGCACGAGCAGCGCTACGTGATGGCACAGCGCTACCTGCCGGAGATCAGTGCCGGCGACAAGCGCATTCTCATGATCAATGGCGAGCCGGTGGAATATGCCTTGGCCCGCATTCCCGCAGCCGGCGAGAGTCGGGGCAACCTGGCGGCCGGCGGCCGCGGCGAAGGCGTACCGCTATCGGACCGCGACCGCTGGATCTGCGAACAGGTGGCGCCGACCCTGCGCGCGCACGGCCTGATCTTCGTGGGGCTGGATGTGATCGGCGATTACCTTACCGAGGTCAACGTCACCAGCCCGACTTGCGTGCGCGAGCTCGATCGGATCTACGGCCTGAACATTTGCGCCCGTCTGTTCGATGTAATCGAGACTATGCTGCCCTGATGCCCCCGCTTTGCGCCCGCCGCCGTGCACCCGGCGGGCGCAAAGCGCGCGACGATCTGTCGCACGGGCGCGAACACGCTAAGATTGCCGCCATGAACACACCGGCAATTACACCCGCGGACCGCCTTTCACTGACCGTCTTTCTGGCCATCGTGATTCACGCCCTGGTCATCTTCGGCGTCGGCTTCAGCGCATCGCCTGCTCGCAGAGCGGTACCGCCCCTGATCGAGGTTACGTTGGCGGAGCGGCCAAGCGAGCGCGCGCCCGACGATTACGATTATCTTGCCCAGGCCAACCAGGACGGAGGCGGCCTGAGCGAGGAACGCCAGCGGCCGCAGCGGGAAGCGCGCGCGCTCTCGCAGGGCGTGCCGGAGGGGTACCACCTGCAAGAGTCGACCGCCGGCGCACCGCCGCCGCCACAACCCGAACAACGCCCCGAGCTGGTGCAGCTCCATAGCCCGCGGCAGCCCGCAGCGACGCCACGCGAGCCCACGCCGGACATCAACCCATCGGTCGCGGTGCATGAGCTCATGCCGGGCGAGCCGCAGCTCGCACGCCTGAGCGAAGCGGCCACGGCGCGCGACGACGGCGTGCCGCGCTATCCGAGCAAACGGCGCATTGACGCGCGCACCCGCAGCCACGCGGCGGCGGCCTACATGTACCAATGGGTCAACAAAGTCGAGCACATCGGCAACCTGAACTATCCGGAGGAAGCGCGGCGGCGCAACCTCACCGGACGCGTCATCCTGGAGGTAACCTTGCGCCCGGACGGCCGCCTGTACGGTGTGCGCGTGCTGCAGGGCTCGGGCCATCCGGTGCTCGACCAGGCGGCTGTGCGCATCGTGGAGCTGGCCGCGCCCTACGAGCCGGTGCCGGCCGACACACTGGAAGGACACGATTTGCTCGTCATCGTCCGCACCTGGGAGTTTCTGCAGGATAGTCAAGTGCACGCGCGCTAGGACCGCGCTGCCCCGCGGCCGTTTGGCACGGGAGCCCGGAGCCGCGGCGAGCGGCGCTCGCACGGGCCGAGATGCTTGTCGGGGCGGGAGGCAGTGGCGGATACTATGCGCATGACCGCAGTCCATTATTTTCGCAATCACTTTCTGATCGCCATGCCGGCGCTCCGCGATCCCAATTTCTTCCAGAGCGTGACCTACGTGTGCGAGCACAACGAGGACGGCGCGATGGGCATCATCATCAATCGCCCCAGCGACGTCAGCCTCGGCGAACTGCTCAGCCATCTCGGTCACGAGGAGACCGACGCCGCCACGAGCCGCGGCATCGTGTACCTGGGCGGCCCGGTCCAGCGGGAACGGGGTTTCGTACTGCACGACGGCGATCAAAGCTGGGAAGGCACGCTGCCTATCTCCTCCGAGCTCAGTCTCACCACATCGCGCGATGTGCTTGAAGCCATCGCGCGCGGGGAAGGACCGAAACGCTATCTGGTCGCCCTGGGATACGCCGGCTGGGGGCCGGGGCAGCTGGAGGCCGAAATGGCCGAGAACGCCTGGCTGAGTGGTCCGGCGGATAACGAGGTCATGTTCGAGACGCCGCCGAATCAGCGCTGGCGCGCAGCCGCGAAATTGCTAGGCGTCGACATCACGCGTCTATCGTTGAGCAGCGGGCATGCCTGACGATGGCAACAGCGCGCCGCCGGAGGGAACCGTTCTTGGGTTCGACTTCGGCTTGAGCCGCACCGGGGTCGCCGTGGGTGAGACGCTGACCGGCAGCGCCCGCCCGTTGCGCACCCTGGCATGCCGCGACGGACAGCCCAACTGGGACGAAGTAGCGCAGCTCATCGCCGAATGGCAGCCAGTGGCGCTGGTCGTGGGCGTGCCCCGGCACGCGGATGGCACGCTGCCCGCCGCGGGCGAGGGGGCGGAGCGATTCGCGCGGCGCCTGCACGGGCGTTTCCGCCTGCCGGTGCATACCGTGGACGAACGCCTCTCCTCATATGTCGCCGAGCAAGCGCTTGCCCAGCGCGGCGTGCGGGGGCAACGCCTGCGCAAGCAGAAGGCCGCGCTGGACAGCATGGCTGCCTGCGTGATTCTGGACACCTGGTTCACGGAGCATGGACGATGACCGAAACGCCCAGCGTCGAAGCATTGATCGACAAGATGAGTACCGACCTGCGCTCGCTCATTGCCGAGCGCGAGCTGGATAATCCGGTAATGATCGGCATCCACACCGGAGGCGTATGGATAGCCCAGCGGCTGCACCGCCAGCTGAGCATCGCCGAACCGCTGGGCACGCTGGATATTTCCTTCTATCGCGACGACTTCAGCCGCATCGGCATGAATCCGCAAGTGCGTCCCTCGCGACTGCCGTTCGCGGTGGACGACCGCGACATCATTCTCGTCGACGACGTGCTCTACACCGGGCGCACGGTACGCGCGGCGCTCAACGAGATCTTCGATTACGGCCGCCCGCGGCAAGTCGTGCTGGCGGCGCTTATCGATCGCGGCGGGCGGGAGCTGCCCATCGCCGCCGACGTGGTAGGCGCGCGCCTCGCGCTCGCCCCTGGCGAACAGATCAAACTCACCGGCCCCGAGCCTCTCACTCTGATACGACGGATAGCGGGATGAACCTGCAACTGGACGAACACGGGCGCTTGCGCCACTTCCTGACAACGGAAGGACTCTCGCGGGAGCTGCTGACGCAGATTCTGGACACCGCGGAGTCTTTTTCCGGGGTCATCGACAAGTCCATCAAGAAAGTACCCTTGTTGCGCGGACGCACCGTTATGAACCTCTTCTTCGAGGCCAGCACACGCACGCGCACCACCTTCGAACTGGCGGCCAAGCGCCTGTCGGCCGACGTGCTGAACATCAACATCGGCACTTCGGCGACCGTCAAGGGCGAGAGCCTGCTGGACATGCTCCATAACCTGCAGGCCATGCAGTGCGACATGTTCGTCGTCCGCCATGCCGACTCCGGCGCCGCCCACTTCATCGCTCGCAACGTCGCTCCCGGCGTGAGCGTAATCAACGCCGGCGACGGCCGTCATGCCCACCCAACCCAGGCGATGCTGGACATGTTCACCATTCGCCAGCACAAGGGCGCTTTCGAGCCGCTGCGGATCGCGATCGTGGGCGACATCCTCCATTCGCGCGTGGCGCGCTCGCAGATCCATGCCCTGAACACCCTGGGCGCCGGCGAGGTACGGGTGATCGCGCCCAAGACTCTGCTCCCATGGGACATAGAGGCGATGGGCGTGAAGGTTTTCCACGACATGCAGGCAGGGCTGCGCGACGTGGACGTCATCATCATGCTGCGGCTGCAGAAAGAGCGCATGGCCGGCGCACTGCTGCCCAGCGAAGCGGAGTTCTTCCGTCTCTACGGCCTCAGCCAAGAGCGGCTGGCCGCGGCCAAGCCCGATGCGATAGTCATGCACCCCGGGCCGATCAACCGCGGCGTCGAGATCGAGTCGGCGGTAGCGGACGGACCGCACTCGGTAATTCTGCAGCAGGTGACCAACGGCATAGCCGTGCGGATGGCGGTAATGTCCATGGCGATGGGTGCGGTGGGAGAGAGCGCATGAGCAGTATCGTGATCGCCGACGGGCGCGTCATCGATCCGGCCAACGGCATTGACGAGCGCTTGGATCTCTTCATTGTCGACGGCGTGATTCAGGGTGTGGGCACAGCCCCTGTGGGTTTCCGCGCCGAGGAGACCATCGACGCCGCCGGCCACATCGTCTGCCCCGGGCTGGTCGATCTTGCCGCCCGGGTGCGCGAGCCCGGACAAGCGCACAAGGCCACCATCGCCACCGAGGCGCGCGCCGCCGCGGCCGGCGGCATCACCAGTCTGTGTTGTCCGCCCGACACCAGCCCAGTGATCGACAGTCCCTCTGTAGTCGAGCTGGTGCGCCGCCGCGCCATAGAGGCCGGCGCGGCCAAAATCGTGCCCCTCGGCGCGCTCACCAAGGACCTCGCTGGCGAACAGCTCAGCGAAATGGCCGCCCTGCGCGCGGCCGGATGTCCGGCCATGTCCGATGGCGGCCGGCCGATCAGAAACACCCTGGTGCTGCGTCGCGCCATGGAGTACGCCTCCACCTTCGAACTTCCGGTGCTGCTCACGCCTACAGATCCTTGGCTCAGCGAGGGCGGACTGATGCACGAGGGCGAAGTCGCCACGCGGCTGGGCTTGCCGGGCATACCGGCCGCGGCGGAAACCGCCGCGCTGGGGCGCGATCTGGCCCTAGTGCAGCAGACGGGGGCGCAAACCCACTTCGGCCGGCTCTCCACCGCTGCTGGTGCGGCGATGATCGCTCGCGCCCAACAGCAAGGGTATCGGGTCAGCGCCGATGTTGCTGCCTTGCAGTTATTCCTTACCGAAATGGACCTCTGGGGCTTCAACAGCGCCGCACAGGTAGATCCGCCGCTGCGCACCCAGAGCGATCGCGAGGCGCTACGCCGCGCCGTGGCAGACGGTACCATCGCCGCAATCTGCTCCGATCATCAGCCGCACGAGCCCGACGCCAAGGAAGGCCCTCTGGGGGCCTGCGAGCCAGGAGCATCCGGCCTGGACACTCTGCTAGCCCTGGTTTTGCGCCTGGTGGACGAAGAGCTGTTGCCGCTCAGCGCTGCGCTCGCTCGCGTCACCTGCAACCCGGCCCGCATCCTGGGGCTGAACGCCGGCACTCTGAGCGTAGGCGCGCCGGCAGATATTTGTATCTTCGACCCCGCCGCCATCTGGCGGGTGGAGCCGGCTCGGCTGCATAGCCGCGGCAAGAATTCGCCGTTCCTGGGCTGGGAGTTCACCGGCCGGGTCGTGCGCACGCTGGTCGACGGCCGCACGGTGTACAGTGCCGCCTGAAGTACCGCCCCGGCTGTTGGACAGCAGCGCCCTGCCGGGCGGATGGACGCTGGTGCGGCTGCAAACGCCGCTAGCGGCCGCTGCCCGGCCAGGCCATGCTGTCCGGGCGCGCACTGCGGACGGCGAGTTTCACGGCGCCGTCACCCGCGCCAGCCCCGGCGAGCTCTGGCTGGCGCTGCTGCTGCCGCCGAACGTGGATTTGCCGGCGTTGCGTCCTCACCAGCCGCTGCTGGAGTGCGCGCTGGCAGGCGAGCCCTTTGACGATCTGTCCGAACCGCCCACGGCCCCTGTGTTGATCGGCGAAGAGGCGGGCATAGGCGCCATTCTGTTCCTCGCCGAGCGGATTGCCCCACCCCCCAAGCTGGTCTTGCTAGGAGCACGCGTTCCGCCGCCCCTGCGTCCACGGCCTTCGCGCATACTCGTCCCCGGCCTGCCGCCGCATGCGATCGGGGCGGTTCCCGTGCTGGAAGAGCGCGGCATCCCGAGCCGGCTGGCCCATCCGGACGGCACGCCCGGTTGCTACGACGGGCCGGTGAGCGAGCTGTTCGGCCACTGGCTTTCCCAACAACCGCCCGGCCCGGTGCGGGTACTGGCCGCAGGACCGTTCGGCATCGACCGCCGGATACGGGTCGCGGCCGCAGGACGTGCCATCGATCTGCAGGTGCGCTTAGTAGGCAGCGGCGGCTAACTCACAGCCAGTGCGGTGTCTAGCGGGGCGGAGACGTCCCCGTGGGAGCGCGTCCCCTGGTAGGCCCCCCTGGCCGCGAATCGCTGCCTTCGCCCACTGCCCTTGGGATAGAGCCCTTTGCACCCAAGGCGCGTTGTACGACTGTGCCGGAGTTTTGTTACAGACTCCTAGAAGAAGCCCCGCTCGGGATCTTCGTCCACCAGCATCAAACCCTCGGTAGCGGCTTCCATGCGCTGCTGCGCGTCGTCGGCCGACAGCTTGGCCATGAGACGGACCTCGTTGGCGGAGTCGGCATAGCGCAGGGCATCCTCGTAGGTGATCTTGCCTTGCTGGTAAAGCTCGAACAGGTGCTGATCGAAGGTCTGCATCCCCTGTTCGCGCGAACGTTTCATGATTTCCTTCAGCTCATGGATCTCGCCGTTGCGAATCTTGTCCGCCACCAGCGGCGTGCCTCTCAGAATCTCTACGGCAGGTACGCGCCCCCGGCCATCCGGCGTCGGGATCAGCTGCTGCGCCACCACGCCGCGCAGGTTCAGCGACAAGTCCATGAACAGCTGGTTATGCCGCTCTGCGGGGAAGAAGTTGATAATACGCTCCATTGCCTGATTGGCGTTGTTCGCGTGTAAGGTCGCCAGGCACAGATGCCCTGTCTCGGCGAAGGCAATGGCGTAGTCCATGGTCTCGCGGGTGCGGATCTCGCCGATGAGGATTACGTCGGGGGCCTGGCGCAGGGCGTTGCGCAATGCGACTTCGAACGAGTCCGTGTCTATCCCCACCTCGCGCTGCGTCACGATGCAGCCCTGATGCTGGTGGATGAACTCGATCGGATCCTCGATGGTGATGATATGGCCGGTGCTGTTCTGGTTGCGATAGCCGATCATGGCCGCTAACGAGGTCGATTTGCCCGTGCCGGTAGCGCCGACGACGATCACCAGTCCGCGCTTGAGCATCGCCAGATCCTTGATGATCGGCGGCAGCCGCAGCTCCTCCAAGGTAGGGATATACGTTTCGATCCGGCGCAGCACCATGCCTACATGGTTGCGCTGATAGAACGCACTGACGCGAAAGCGCCCCAGGCCCGTGACGCCGATGGCGAAGTTGCACTCATGCTCGCGTTCGAACTCCTCGCGCTGCTGCGGAGTCATGATGGCCAGCACGATCTGGCGCGCCTGCTCGGGCGTGAGCTTGTGTTTGGTCACAGGGGCCAGACGACCGGCGACTTTCATCGATGGCGGCATGCCGGCGGTTATGAACAGATCGGACCCCTTCTTGTTCACCATCAGCTCAAGCAGCGCGTTGAAATCCATGCGATTCACTCCCTTGGAAAATCCCGAACGAAGCCCGGTCACAGCGGCGTGGTGTCAGCAGCCGCTAATCGAATAGGTCCTTGTTGACCGCCCGTGCTCGCGCGTCCTGTTTGCTGATCAGGCCCTTGCGCAGCAGACTCTGCAGGCTCTGATCCAAGGTCTGCATGCCCAGCGCCTGGCCGGTTTGGATGGCCGAGTACATTTGCGCCACCTTGTCTTCTCGGATCAGATTACGGATCGCCGGCGTGCCGATCATGATCTCGTGCGCGGCGACCCGCCCGCCGCCGATCTTCTTGAGCAGCGTCTGCGAGATCACGGCTCGCAGCGACTCCGAGAGCATGGAGCGCACCATGGATTTCTCGGCGGCGGGGAAAACGTCGATAATGCGGTCAATGGTCTTGGCGGCCGAGCTGGTATGCAGGGTAGCGAACACCAGATGGCCCGTCTCGGCCGCGGTCAGCGCCAGGCGGATCGTCTCCAGATCACGCATCTCGCCAACCAGGATAATGTCCGGGTCCTCGCGCAGCGCCGAACGCAGCGCTTCACTGAATCCCAAGGTATCGCGATGGACCTCGCGCTGGTTGACCAGGCACTTCTTGCTCTCGTGCACGAACTCGATGGGATCCTCCACTGTCAGGATATGCTGGTGACAGGTCTCGTTCTTGTAGTCGATCATCGCGGCCAGTGTGGTCGACTTTCCCGAGCCCGTCGGCCCGGTTACCAGGACGATGCCGTGGGGGCTGTCGGCAATCTGCTTGAACACCGCCGGCGCACCCAGCTCTTCCAGCGTCAGCACGGTGGAGGGAATGGTGCGAAACACGGCGCCGGCGCCACGGTTATGGTTGAACGCATTGACGCGAAAACGAGCCAGGCCCTTGATCTCGAAGGAGAAGTCGGTTTCCAGGTACTCTTCGAAGTCCTTCCGCTGCTTGTCGTTCATGATGTCGTAGATCAGTGCGTGCACCTCTTTGTGATCCAAAGCGGGCAGATTGATTCGACGCACATCGCCATCGACTCGTATCATGGGCGGCAAGCCGGCGGAGAGATGCAGATCGGAGGCGTTGTGCTTCACGCCGAAAGCAAGCAGATCAGCGATGTCCATTGAGTCTCCCGGATTTTTTGCGCGAGCTTATTGTTATACGGGCTGATTCCGACAGCACCGGGTCAAAGTACCGCTATTAAAGGGTAATAGACAACATGAGCGATCCTGCCACTGCGCTGGCAACAATTCGCAGCCGCATTAACGCGGCCGAGCAGGCTTACAGCCGCACCCCCGGTTCCGTGCACCTGCTGGCCGTGAGCAAGACACAGCCTGCAACCGCGATCCGCACGGCCTACGCGGCCGGGCAACGGTCATTTGGCGAGAACTATCTGCAGGAAGCGCTGGAGAAAAAGGCCGAACTGGCCGACCTGGATCTCGAGTGGCATTTCATAGGGCCAATTCAATCCAATAAAACGAAAGCGATCGCGGAACACTTCGATTGGGTTCACAGCGTCGATCGGGTCAGAGTGCTCAAGCGTTTGAGCGATCAGCGCCCCGACGAGCTGCCGCCATTGAATGTGTGCTTGCAGGTCAATATCGACGCCGAACCCACTAAATCGGGTGTGCTAGCGGCAGATTTGCCGGCACTGGCCCAGGCAGCGGTCGAGCTGCCCAGGCTGCGCCTGCGCGGGCTGATGACCATCCCGGCGCCTCGCAGCGACCCGGCGGCGCAGCGCCAGCCCTTCGCAGCGCTGCGCCGGCTCAAGGACGAACTGTGCCAGCAGGGCTTTGCGCTGGATACACTTTCCATGGGAATGTCCGACGATCTGGAAGCGGCCATTGCCGAGGGCAGCACGCTGGTGCGCATCGGCACCGCCATTTTCGGAGCGCGTCCGGCGCGTTAGCCGCCCCTGCGGCCCCGCAGCGCACGACACTCCCGCTATAGCAAGGAGAACTCGATGACAACTGCAACCATCGCCTTCATCGGCGGCGGCAATATGGCCAGCAGCCTGATCGGCGGGCTGCTGGCGGATGGCTTTCCGGCCGAGCGCATCCAGGTGGCGGACCCGGACCGCGAGCGCCTCGCCGAACTCGCAGCGGCGTTTCGCGTACGTATCGCCGCCGACAACCGAAGCGCTGCGGAGGTAGCGGACGCCGTGGTACTGGCGGTCAAGCCACAGCAGATGCGAGAGGTAGCCGAAGAGCTCGCCCCCACGATCAGGCAACGCGGGAGTCTGTGCATTTCCATAGCCGCCGGGGTTCGCGAGCCCGACCTGAGCCGCTGGCTGGGCGGAAACGTTGCCGTGGTGCGCACCATGCCCAACACGCCGGCGCTGGTACAGAGCGGCGCTACCGCGCTATTCGCCAATCGGCACGTGAGCAAGGCACAGCGTGATCTGGCCGAGTCGCTGATGCGCGCCGTGGGCATGACGCAGTGGCTGGACGACGAGCAGCTGATGGATGCGGTGACCGCGCTCTCCGGCAGCGGGCCGGCCTATTTCTTCCTGCTCATAGAAATGCTCGAAGAGGCCGGAGTAAAGCTTGGCCTACCGGCCAATACCGCCCGCCTGCTCACGCTGCAGACCGCGCTGGGCGCTGCCAAGATGGCATTGGAGAGCAAGGAGGATGCTAAATTACTGCGCCAGCGGGTAACCTCCCCGGGAGGCACCACCGAGCGGGCGCTGCAGGTGTTCGAGCAGGGCGGCATCCGCGATCTGGTCGATCGCGCCGTCGCCGCCGCAGCGGAACGTGCCGGCGAGTTAGGAAAAATGCTGGGAGAACAATAGATGGGCAGCCAGTACATCGCCAATCCGATCGAGTTTCTGGTCAGTACGCTGTTCGGGCTGTACATCCTGGCCGTGATGCTGCGCTTTTTGCTGCAGATGGTACGCGCTGACTTCTACAACCCGATCTCGCAGTTTCTGGTCAAGATCACCCAGCCGCCGCTGCGCCCGCTGCGCCGGATACTGCCGGGCTGGGGCGGTGTGGACCTTGCCTCCATCGTGCTGCTGATCCTGCTCCAGATGCTCTCTCTGGGGCTGGTGAACGCGATTCGCGGGATTCCGTTTCTTCCCGGCCCCTTGTTTTTCTTCGCCATAGGCGAGCTGGTGAGGCTGCTGCTGAACATCTACCTGTTCGCGATCATCATCCAAGCCATCCTGAGCTGGGTTAATCCCGGCGGCTATAATCCCGCGCTGGGGCTGCTCCACAGTCTCACGGAGCCGGTGCTGCGGCCCGCGCGTCGCCTGCTGCCGCCGATCTCGGGCCTGGATCTGTCTCCTATCGTCGTGCTGATCGCAATACAATTGCTGAAGATGCTGCTGCTGCCTCCCATCTACCAACTGGCAAGGGCCGTGGCATGAGCGAAGGCATTCGCTGGGATGGGGACGATCTGGTTCTCAGCCTGCGCGTTCAGCCGCGCGCCGCGCGCGACGAGCTCTGCCTGCACGGCGAGGGGCTGAAGGCGCGGATAACCGCGCCACCGGTCGACGGCAAAGCGAACGCGCACCTCTGCGCGTTCCTTGCCAGCGAATTCGGCGTCAGCAAATCGGCGGTAATGCTAGAGAGCGGCGCCAGCGGACGGAACAAGCGAGTGCGCATACAAGCGCCGGCGCGCCTGCCCGAACTGCTTGTCCGTTGGTCGGCGGTGGCGCGGGGCAGCAGGTAGCATCGATGCCCGGGGTATCCGCGGGGGCTTCGGCGAACTGTGCGGCACGTCCGAAACTGCCCGCGGCCCAACCGCTTGCGGTGACCCCGCTAGGGAATTAGACTCGCGATCCTACTTCAACACCACCAGAAGAGTCCGATGTCGCAAATGCGTCCGGCCGATTCCGTTGGCCTCGTAACTCCACGCTCCCACCATTTCGATGAACCGCTACCGCTGGATTGCGGTCGCGAGTTGGCAAGCTACGATCTGGTGTACGAGACCTACGGCACCCTCAACGCCGACCGTAGCAATGCGGTGCTGATCTGCCATGCCCTGTCGGGCGATCACCACGCTGCAGGCTATCACTCCGAGACGGACCGCAAGCCTGGCTGGTGGGAGGCCTGTGTAGGCCCTGGCAAGCCGATCGACACCAATCGCTTCTACGTCGTGTGCAGTAACAACCTCGGAGGTTGCAGCGGCAGCACCGGCCCTAGAAGCATCAACCCTGCCCGAGGCGAGCCCTACGGGCCCGACTTCCCGCTGGTGACGGTGGGAGACTGGGTACGCAGCCAGGCACGGCTAGCCGATGTGCTCGGCATAGAGACCTGGGCGGCGGTGATCGGCGGCAGCCTGGGCGGAATGCAAGCGCTGCAATGGGCCATAGACTTCCCGGACAGGCTCCGCCACGCCGTCCTCATAGCGGCGGCGCCCAAGCTGTCGGCCCAGAACATCGCGTTCAACGAAGTGGCGCGGCAGGCGATTCTATCCGATCCCAAGTTCCATGCCGGCCGCTACTACGAGCACGGCGTGCAACCCGAGCATGGTCTGGCGCTGGCGCGCATGCTGGGGCACATCACTTACTTGTCCGACGATGCCATGCGCGCCAAGTTCGGGCGCGAACTGCGCAAGGGCAACGGCAAGCTCAAGTACAGCTTCGATGTCGAGTTCGAGGTGGAAAGCTACCTGCGTTATCAGGGCCGCAGCTTCGTCGACCGCTTCGACGCCAATACCTATTTGCTGATGACGCGCGCCCTGGACTACTTCGATCCGGCTGCGGCCCATGGCGACGACCTGTCCGCGGCGCTGGCGCATGTCACTGCCGATTTCCTGGTGCTCTCGTTCAGCACGGACTGGCGCTTCCCTCCGTCGCGCTCCCGCGAAATCGTCCGCGCCCTGCACGATGGCGATAAGAACGTGAGCTACTCCGAGATCGAAGCCTCGCAAGGGCACGATGCTTTCCTGCTACCGGTGCCGCAGTACCTGGCGGTTTTCGGCGCCTACATGGACCGGGTTGCACGGGAGGTAGGGGTGTAATGAGTATGCGTTCGGATCTGGAGATCATCGCCAACTGGATACGTCCAGGAACGCGCGTGCTCGATCTTGGCTGCGGCGACGGAGCGCTGCTGCGACACCTGCAGGAGACACGCAACGTAACGGGTTATGGACTGGAGATCGACCCGGACAACATCGTTGCTTGCCTGCGCAACGGCGTTAACGTGATCCAGACCGATCTTGATCAAGGCCTGTCGGATTTCGATGCCGATTCGTTCGACTACGTGGTGATGAGCCAGACATTGCAGGCCGTGCTTTATCCGGACCGACTCATCGATGAGATGATGCGGGTCGGCCGCGAAGGCATCGTCACGTTTCCCAACTTTGGACACTGGCGCCTGCGCTACCATCTGGCATTGAAGGGGCGCATGCCGGTGAGCAGCGCGCTGCCGCATAACTGGTACGACACGCCGAACATCCATTTGTGCACGATCAAGGACTTCGAAGCGCTTTGCGACGCCAAGAACCTGGAGATACTCGAGCGCCTGGTGCTCGACCATCGACTCCGGCGCAGCTGGGCTGGCAGCCTGCTGCCCAACCTGATCGGCGAAATCGCGCTTTATCGCTTCCGGCGGCGATGATCCGCAAACTCATCGTCCGCATCGGCCTGTTGGCCGCCGTGCTGATCGGATCGCCCGCCTATGCGGGCAGCCAGAGCTTTGGCGAGTATCAGCTGCATTACAATGCCCTGCCCAGCAGCCTGCTGCCGGAGACCGTGGCGCGCGAGAACGGGATTCTGCGTAGCCGCGCCCGCGGCGTTTTGCTCCTGTCGGTACAACGCCAGGGCGAGGCGGTCCCCGCCTCGGTACGCATTACCGCTACCGACAGCGACCAGCAACCGGTAGCGGTCGAGTTGCGGCGCATCCGTAGCGGCGCATCGATCAGCTATCTTGGCAGCTTCCCCATCCGCGACGGTCAGCAGATCCGCTTTCGACTGGAAGTGGTTCCCGAAGGCAGTAGCGAAACCCTTTACGCCGGATTCACTCGCCAGTTCTTCGTGGATTAGCAGCACACCGGAGAGGGCAGACCCGGGACGGGTCACAGCTCGCTGTAGCACGGAAGCGGGCCGGTTTCACGCGCATCAAGAAAGGGCTGCCACATGCCCCGTCCGGCTCTGTTAGCCGGCAAGCTTAGTTTAGGCGGCGGCTGCAAGTGTAGTTGCCGTGACGGAACCCATCGAAGAACCCTTGCAGGTGAGGATGCTGCACTGGCTTACCGGAGTCGTCCCGCTCCAGCTGCTCCTCCGCGACGTAGGTGGCGTAGTCCGCCCCGTCGACCAGGACGAAATAACACGGTAGCTGATCGGCCTGCCCGGCGCCGTTCAGGATCTCGTACCACTCCGGGCTGCTCGCGAACTGCGGATCCACATTGGCTACAACGCCTCTGTAGCCGAGCATCCGATGCCGAATGACCTGACCCACGCAGAATCGTGCTCTTGTCATCATTACCCGTCTCCTCCCAGGTGCCGCGACACCCTGAGGGCATCGCAACGGCGGCCAGACACCAAGCTCTGTCGAACTGACCTAAACAGCGGCCGGCGCTGGCGTTACACAGCATAGCGGCCACGATCGCGATGACGGTTGCTACAGCCTTATCTATCTTGCCCTGTCACCGAAGCGGGCTCCTTGCCGTCGCCCTAAAAGCTGGTGGCAGCAGCAAGGTATGGCAAGCTATTTAGCGTCGCGGTCGAAACGGCGCGCGCAGGCCCGAGCCGAGTGCGCGTTACGGGGTGGCGTGACGGTAAGATCGTCCAGCTCTATCCAGACTAATGCTGTCAGCCGCCACAGCGGCCCGTTCATAAGGCGGGGATAAAGGGTTTGCCGGGTCGGATAGACGAGTCCCCCGAATGACTCATGGCGCTCGAAGACCTGGCTCAGCCCCAGCCAGCCCATGTCGAACGCGCTGCCGTAGTCGACTCGCTGCAACAGCCCCGCGGCATCGCTATAGAACGTCTGCACTTGGGACAAGCCCGGCCAAGAGGGAGGATAGCGTACGCTCAGCCTGGACCAGCGCACGCCGTCTTGTACCCAGGGCTCGAGCTCCGTCAGCTCCACATCGTCCCGGCTGAGCAAGAAGGGAAGGTTGAGCGTCTCCCACAGGAGCACACCCGCGTAGTAGAGCACATCGAACTCGTCCCAACGCAAGCGCTGCTTGAGCGAGCGGAACACCGCCCCGGGGGCTGTGCGTTCGCGAAGGCAGCGCCCTTGTTCGTCCTCTATAGCCACGCGCTCGGGGGAGAAACGCCCCACGGTTCCGCGCCTGGGATAGGGAGCGAACAGCACTTCGGGCGCCGACGTGGAGACCGTCACCTCGGTATCGCGCAGCGGCTGCAACTGAAGCCGGGAAGCGAAATCCCAGCCGCCCATGCTGACGCAGGCCATTATCTCGCCGACTTGCTGCCAGCGAGTCCCACCATGGGCGCTGAATATGCGCTTGGCCTGCTCCGCCATGGGTGCCGCTCCCTGCGCCTTCGGCCCTCCAACCGACTGGTGCAATTACGCTAGCACGGCAAGTCCGAATACCAAAGCGCCAATTTCATGGGCGCGGTCAATCAAGGTTTATGAGGACGCGCAAGGTACTCCTGCGACTGCATTTCCTGTAGCCGGCTCACCGTTCGCTCGAAGGCGAATGCCAGGCGTTTGCCAGCGTATAGTTCGGTAGCGGGCACGGCCGCCGTCATGATGAGCTTGACGTTGCGGTCGTAGAACTCGTCCACCAGGCTGATGAAGCGACGTGCCTGATCGTCGCGCTCCGGTGTGAGCTGCGGAATCCCGCCCAGCAGAACGGTGTGGAACAGGCGGGCGAGCTCGATGTAGTCGGTTTGACTGCGAGGGCCATCGCAGAGGGCGTCGAAATCGAACCAAGCCACGCCATCGGCCAAGCGCCTGGCCTTGATTGGCCGCCCCTCGACCTGCAGCGTCGCGTCCGCGCGTCCCTCGCTGCCGGCGATCTGGCGAAAGTCTTCCGCCAGTTGTCGCTCGGCCGCGGCATCGTGCGGGACATGATAAATCTCGGCGCGCTCCAGAAAACGCAGCCGGTAGTCCACCCCGCCGTCAACGTTGAGCACCTTCGTATGCTGCTTGATCAGGGCAATGGCCGGCAGGAAGCGTTCGCGCTGCAAGCCGTCGTGGTAGAGCTGGTCGGGCGGTATGTTCGAGGTGGCCACCAGCGTCACGCCCTCATCGAACAGCGCCTCCAGCAGCCCCCCGAGAATCATGGCATCGGCGATATCCGAGACGAAGAACTCATCGAAGCAAAGCACTCGCGTGCGGGGCGCCAGGCGCCGCGCCACCAGCTTAAGAGGGTCTTGCTGATCGCGCAGCTGTTTGAGCTCGCCGTGCACCATCTGCATGAAGCGGTGGAAATGCAGACGCCGCTTTTGAGGGAAAGGCAGCGACTCGTAAAAGGTGTCCACCAGATAAGTCTTGCCACGACCGACCCCGCCCCAGAGATAAAGCCCTCGCACCGGCTCGGGACGCGGGCGGCGCAGCCGTTGCAGCAGCCGCCCCAGCGGCTTGGGCCCGGAGTCCTCGCTCACCAGGGCCTCGTAAAGCGCCTGCAGATGTCGGACCGCCTCTTCCTGCGCAGGATCGTAACTAAAACCGGACCGCTGAAGATCCGCCTGATAGCGTTGCCAGGGGTTCATAATCAGACTCGGATGTTGCTAAGCGCGGGCATTATCGCAGCCGCCCTCCGCTTTGCCAAAACACCGCGGGCATGTCTTTGGGGCGATTCACATTTGCGGCTCGCGCCCCAGGCCACAGCGCATCACCGGCGAGCGAACGCTAGCGGCGGAAACAGGCGACGCGATTACGACCGGCCTGTTTGCCGCGATAGAGCGCAATATCCGCTTCGTTGAGCAGAGCCTCGTGATCGGGCGTATCGGGACGCAGCTCGCTCACTCCGGCAGTGACGGTAACCGACAAGCGCCAGTCGCGAAACGGCACCGGCGCGCTCGCCACCTCGTGGCGCAAACGCTCGGCCAACGCGCGGGCACCGGCGGCATCGGTGTTGGGCAACACCACAATGAACTCCTCCCCGCCATAGCGGGCCGCCAGATCGGCCTTGCGCAGCAGCTGGCGAGTGCGTACGGCGACCACTCTGAGCACTTCGTCGCCTGCTTGGTGGCCATAGCGGTCATTGACCTGCTTGAAGCTATCGATATCGAACATCAGCACAGCGAGCTGCCCGCCGTAGCGGCGCACGCGATTGAACTCCTGCTCCAGAGCCGTTTGCAGATAGCGGCGGTTATAAAGCCCGGTCAGCGGATCTCGCTGACTCATCTCCTCCAGCGCCCGCAGTGCCGCCTGCATGCGCATGCGGTAAATGCTGGCGTCGGTAGCGTCGTTGACCGCGATTCCCACGTACTCGACGGCCCCGGATGCGTTCTTGATCGGGAAGAAGGTGCAGTCCTGCTGCATGCAGTCGACCCCGCCGGTTGCCGGGCGATTATGATGGAAGCGGAACAGCCAGGGCCGCTGCTCGGATGAGCTGAAGGTCACGTGACCCAGCAGGAACACGCTCTCGATCTTCTTACGCAGCCATCGCTCCGGCAGCTCGGGAAACAGCTCGAACAGATCGCCGCCCAGTACCTGCTCCGCGGCAAGCCCACTATGCAGCTCCATGAAGCGATTCCACAGCACCGGTCTCAGGTCTCGATCGACCACGAGGATGCCGGTGGTCACATGCGCCACGATGGCTTCGTACAGCCACGGTGCGGCCGGCAAACCCTGCTCGGATGACATCTACAGATCCGCCAGCATCCGATCGAGCACGGCTCGCATTCTACCGATGGACTCCTCCGGCATCAGCAAAATCAGATGACAGCGGAAATCCCGCGCTTCCAACGAGAACTTCACCTCGATCAACAAGGCGCGCGCCCAGCCGACCTGCTCGGGCTTGAGCAAATCCTCCGCGCGGCACTCGCGGGCCAGGATGGAGGGCGCCGAGAAACCGAATTCCGTGTCCAATTGCTGCGCCAGGCCATTGAGCACCGCGCCGGTCAGCAAGCTGCTGATGTCCAGCAGCACCTCGTCCTCGGCACACCTATCCAGCGGCCCGTCGTGCCCCATCAGATCGGCGACCTCCGAGCTGCTCCCGACCGGGTAAAGCAGCAGCACTTCGCCGCGCAAGCCATTGAAGAATGCTTGGCGCACAGCGGTAATCGCCGTCTCGCTCTGCAGCAGCGAAGCAACCGCAGCCGCGGCGTCTTCCACCCCGACTATCTCGCTGCGCGGCACCGACAGGCGCACGAAGCTGCCCAGCATTAGCGCCAGCGACGCCCCGGCAAGACCCATGGCGATATTCGCCACTTCATGCAGGGCGTCGACCTGATCAAGGGTATAAACAAGCGAATTCATAGTAGCCCGAGCTGCCGCGCCACGCGCCGGACATCCTCGGCGTATACCGGCTTGCGGAGAAAGCCGCGCGCTCCCAGTGCGCGGGCACGCTGTTCGGCCTGGGGTTGCACGTCGGCGCTGACCACGATCACATAACAGTTCACGCGCTCCTGTGCCAGCGCTTCCAGCACCTGATAGCCGTCCATCTCCGGCATTGTGAGGTCCAGCAGCACCACGTCGACCGTGCGTTCACGCAATACGGCAAGCGCCTCGCGCCCGTCGGCCGCTTGGATTATCTGAGCATTCCACTGCGCCGGCAGTGCCCGCACGGTGAGCTTGCGGGACATGAGGGAGTCGTCCACTACCAGCACAGAAAGCGCCATCGAAAGCATCCCCCGGCACGGCGATGGCCGTGCCTTACATGGTTATCGTCCTTTTGGGGGCATTATCGGTTGCACTGGCCTTGCGTGCTGCAACCGAGTGCACATTACTCGATCGCGCTAGCTTCTGAGCTGCTCATAGCCGCTTTCGGTGATCAGAACGGCACCGGTGCTGGCCTTATAGATCCATCCTTCGCGGCGCAGCTTCTCCAGGAAGGCCGGATCGCTCTGCGGGGTGATGTGAAAATAGTCCACGCCTTCACGAAGCCGGTCGCGGTGGCGTTTGAAGGCACGAAAAGCCGTGCCCTTGGATGCGCCGTTGAGGCGATCGAGCTGCTTTAGAGTCATCACTGCAAGGCCTTGATATTGCAACGGCTTACTCAGATCATTCATCGCGGCGACGGTTATTGGAAGATGCGTGCTTGGGGATCTTGGATCGAGCTGGAACGCTACACGCACGAACGGGATATGAGCAACGGCGCTGGTGCGACTCCCAGAGGCGCTGCCCCCCTCGGATACTTGAACACTGAAGGGCATGTCCCGGTACCATTCTATCAGGCCTGCTGGACGCGCTTCGTGGGTGCTCAGAGATCCTCCCCCGCCGTCCCGCATAACCTAGACTGAGCGCTATGCGCTGCGCTCGATGGCGTATGGACTGTATACGCCGCCAATCCGGCCCACATGTCTCACACCAGCGCTACAGGAGCCTACATGGAGTTCTTGCAAGAGTATGGTCTGTTTCTCGCCAAGACGGTGACGCTTCTGCTTGCGCTGGGGATCGCCGCCCTTCTGATCGCAGCGGCCAGCGGCCGTGGCCGGCATCTTGCGCGCGAGCGGCTGGAAGTGCAGCGCCTGAACGACCGTTACCAGGCGATGGAACTGGCGCTGCAGCGACAACTGCTAAGCGGGAAGCCCCTGCGCCAAATGCTCAAGCTCAAGCGCCGCGAGCACAAAGGCGGCACGGCAGCCGACAAACGCCGGGTATTCGTCCTGTCCTTTCTGGGCGACATCCGCGCCACCCAGGCGGAGAGCCTGCGCCAGGAAGTCAGCGCCATTCTCACTGTGGCACGGCCGAACGATGAAGTAGTCGTTCGGCTCGAAACCGGCGGCGGCACCATACACGGTTACGGTCTGGCCGCCTCCCAGCTCGCCCGGCTGCGCGAACGTGGGATTCCCGTGACTGTCACCATAGACCGGATCGCGGCCAGCGGTGGCTACCTGATGGCCTGCGTGGGCAACCGTATTCTGGCAGCGCCGTTCGCGATCGTGGGATCCATCGGGGTAGTGGGCCAGATGCCCAACTTCAACCGGCTGCTCAAGCGACACGACATAGACTACGAATTGCTTACCGCGGGCGAGTACAAGCGCACGCTGACAATGCTGGGCGAGAACACGGATGCCGCCCGGGCGAAGTTCAAGCAGGACCTCGAAGAGATCCACCAGCACTTCAAAGGTTTCATCCAGCGATTCCGACCCGCTCTGAATATCGAGCAGGTGGCGACCGGCGAGTACTGGCTCGGCGAGCGGGCGCTGGAGCTTGGCCTGGTGGATGAGCTCAAGACCAGCGACGACTATCTGCTAGAGGCGAGCAAGGAAGCTATCGTGCTCGCGGTCACCTTCCGCCACCGCGAACCGCTGCGACGGCGCCTGACGCTGGCGTTCGAAACCGCGCTGCAGCGCCTGTTGCAGGGGCGTGGCGGGTACGACTAATCGGCTTTCTTGCGCACCAGGAAGTGATACTCGCCATCGACCTCTGCGTGCTCTTCCAGGCGGTTGCCGGTTTTCTCGCAAAAGGCCTTGAAGTCAATAACCGAATGCGGATCCGTGGCACGTACCCGCAGCAACTGTCCTGCCTGCATGAGAACCAGCTGCTTCTTGGTTCTGAGGATGGGCAAAGGGCAATTGAGGCCGCGCACATCGAGATCGGCATCGAAGTCGGTCCGCATGCGAGATTCTCTCCTTAGCAAGAACAGCCGGGTATTGTTGGAAGCGCCACACCGCAGGTCAAGCGCTCTTGCATGACGCAAACCTCGCGGTATACCTTCTGAGCGGTTCGGCTAAGGAGACGGCAATGGGCGAGCAAGACCGCAACGGAGATTCGGACTACGATCCACGCTCGATCAGCGACGACAAGCTGCGTGAAGAGCACAGCCGCGAGGAGGTCGCGCGCTGGCGCGAGGAAGCGCAGGCGCAGCACCGACGCTGGCTGGAAGTCATGAACAACCGCTACGGCAAGGACTGAGCCATCGCCCCATAGCAGCAGAGAGGCTCCGGGTCAGCCACAGAAGAAGATGACACTGGCCGGAACTTCCCGCTGCGCCCGCCGGTCTGAGCCGTGTGGGGGAATGGGCTTCGCTCGCTTAGCCGCGCCGCTACCGTAACACTAAAGCCCGACAGCGGAAGATACGCGGTGCCCCAGCAACGACGCTGTCCGGCAACCGACCTTCTTGGGTGCCATTTTCGTATCAAGGAGCTCCAGATGAACCGTTCGTTCACTCGTGCGGTGGCACTGGCCACCATAGCCGTACTGATTGCCGGCTGCACCACTCTCGATCCTTACACCCGCGAAGAGCGCACCAGCCGCGCAACCCAAGGCGCCGCCATTGGCGCGATCACGGGCGCGGTGATAGGTCTCGCAACCGGGGACGATGCGCGCGAACGGCGTCGGCGCGCCATGCTGGGTGCAGGCATAGGCGCGCTGTCCGGCGGCGGTGTCGGCTACTACATGGATCG
Organism: uncultured Alkalilimnicola sp.; assembly: GCA_964460035.1. Lineage (GTDB taxonomy): Bacteria > Pseudomonadota > Gammaproteobacteria > Nitrococcales > AK92 > CAYWPG01. The sequence continues at coordinate 55,292 of CAYWPG010000004.1, read as the reverse complement.
TCAGGAAGCCAAACTGCGGCAACGGCTGGATGGCACCGGCGTGAGCGTCACCCGCCATGGCGACAACATAACGCTGAACATGCCCGGCAACATTACCTTCGGGGTCGATGAGGCAACGATACAGCCGAACTTTGTGAAGGTTCTGAACCACGTAGCGCTGGTGCTCCAAGAATTCGAGCAGACGATGATCGAGGTGGCTGGCCACACCGATAGCACCGGCAGCGTCGCTTACAACCAGGCCCTGTCCGAGCGGCGCGCGAATGCGGTCGCACAGCATCTGATGCAGCGGGGCGTGAAGCGCGAGCGCATCGAGGTACGAGGCTATGGGCCGAACTATCCGATCGCGAGCAACGCGACTGCCGAAGGGCGGCAGCAGAACCGTCGCGTGGAGCTCACTCTGGTACCGTTGACCAATTAAGGAAGGCGGTATGGCCGCGGGGCAGGCATCGCGTTGCCTGCCCCGCTACAACCTAATAAGAGGGCGGTGCAGAGCCGTCGTAGCTTAAGGATCAGAACCTGAACACAAAGAGCGGCCAGTAGGCATCGAGTAGCAGGGCCGCGAAGATCGCCATCAGGTAAGTGATCGAGTAGCGAAACGCCCGCATCGGCAGCGTCGCGTTGTCCGGCTCCAGCTTTAGCCGCAGCGCATAATAGAGATAGATCAAGCCAAAAACCAACGCACCCGCCAGATACACCAGCCCGCTCATTCCCGTGGCGAACGGCAGCATGCTCACCAGCAGTAGCAGCACGGTATAGAACAGGATATGCAGGCGGGTGAATTCGTGGCCGTGGGTGACTGGCAGCATGGGAATTGCCACCTTCGCGTACTCCTCACGCCGATGAATGGCCAAGGCCCAGAAGTGCGGTGGCGTCCATACGAAGATAATCAGAAACAGCAGCAGCGAGTACGGATCCACGGTTCCGGTCACCGCCGTCCAGCCAAGCACGGGGGGAGCCGCACCCGCAGCGCCGCCTATAACGATATTCTGAGGCGTGGCCCGCTTCAGGTAGAGCGTATAGATGACCGCATAGCCGATCAGCGACAGGAAAGTCAGCATTGCCGTCAGCGGATTGACCAGCAGGTACAAAATTCCGTGTCCCAGCAGACCCAGCAGAAGTGCGAAAACAGCGGCCTGCTGGGTCTGCAGCTGACCCGTCGGCAGTGGTCGGGCCCTAGTGCGCGCCATCTGCGCATCGATATGGCGGTCCACCAGGTGGTTCACTGCCGCCGCTGAACCTGCCGCGAAGGCGATGCCCAGACTGCCGAAGATCAGCGCATTCCATGGCAACACCTGCGGACTGGCGAGCAGCATCCCCACCACCGCGGTAAACACCATCAAGGCAACCACCCCGGGCTTGCACAGCTCGATGTAATCGCGCCAATGGTGCAAAGGACCCAGCCGTGCCGGCTCCCGGGACAGTGTTTCTTTCTCGGACATGGACTCGGAAGGATTCATAGCGAGAACATTCCTTAGGCTTGTAGGCGGGGGCTACCGTCAAACTCTTCGATTCGGGCTACTGCTCGTCGAGCATCGCCCGATATCGTTCAACCGCGCGCCGGGACAGACGCAGCAAACGCTCGAAATCTTTCAGCAGCCCGCGGGCCTCTAACGGGTACCCGTAGCTCATCATGCGCAGGCCATCCGGATCCACTAACTGGATTGAAACCGGATCGTGGCCGTTCCATTCCCTCAGCGTGGAAACAGGGGCATTGACGAACTCGAACGCATGCAGCTCCTCCGGCGGCCGCTGCCCTTCGGCCAGGACCAGTACTCGCCGTACCCGATCCATGTTCTGGTTCAGCGCCACGTGTACGCGTCCGGTCTGATCGAGGACCTGCAGACACTCCTCGCCACAGGCGGCGCCAATACTGATCAGCATGGTCCAGCGCCCGCGGAAGAAACGCTCGGACACGGGCTCGCCGTTAAGCGTCAACCCCGCCGCCTGGACCGGCACCGGCGGTTCGACCAGCGAGCCATAGTTGACCTGTCCGGCCGGCCGCCAACCGATCATCAGAAGCACCCACGCTGCCACCACCGGCCCCACGAAGACCAGAGCCAGGCCTATTAGCTTCAGGCGGGTACGCCATTGATCAGGCATCTTGTTCTTCCTCTTGACGACGCAGGTTCACTACCAGATAAATCAGCGCCAACGTCGTTGCCATCGCAAACCACTGTACAGCGTAGCCCACGTGCTTCTCCGGCGGCATGTTAGTCTCCACCGCCACCGGGCCTTCGTCGGCACGCAGCAGATACGGAAGTGTGGGATAAGGCAACTGCGCCTGGATGTATGCGTAATCGAGATAGTGCAGCACATGCGGCCATCCGCCGTCCGCCATTCCGGCGGCGCCCAGACGCATCGCCACTGAAGGACCGCGATCGATGCGCCCGCTGAACTCGACCTCCCCAGCAGGCAGCGCAATGTCGGGCAGACCCAGCGCCGGCGCCGCGACCCAGCCGCGGTCCACCAGCACGGCTTGCCCACTGCCTTCCAGCAACAAGGGAGTAATGACACGGTAACCCAACTGCCCTTGTTGCAACTGGTTGTTGAGGAGGAACTGGTGCGTGTCATCGTACCTCCCGCGCGCCTTTGCGAGGCGGTGATTGGCCTCATCGAACGCGGGCTGCTCTTCGTTCAGCGATATAGCCGGCAGCTCCCGGGCGGCCTCGATGCCCGCGAGCCAGACGCGCTTTTCCTCGGCCCGGCCGAGCTGCCAGCAACCCAGGGCGAGCATGGCCGGCAACAGCAGAAGAACCGCAAGTGTAGGCACCAGGCTCGGTTTGAAAACGAAACGGCCGATACGCATCGATGCCTAGCCCCCCGAACCGCCGTCGAAGCAGCAACAGTCCTGCTTTATACTGTGTTGCTTATCCACCCAAAGCCTGGAGTCCGCAATGGGCAATGTCATCGCCAGCGCAGCCATCCTCGCCGCCCTAACCGCGATAGTGGTCAGCCTGGGTTCCGGCCTGTTCTTCCTGTACCGGGATAGAAGCGCGTCACGCCGCACCGTCAATGCGCTGACCGTTCGTATTGTCATCTCGGTGGCGCTGTTCCTCACAATCCTGGTCGGCTTGCTAACCGGGGTGGTAGTCCCGAACCAGCCGTTCTAAGAACGTCGGCCGCCCAGCCATCGGGTACCCAGTATCGAATAACCAGGCCGGCGGCTATGGCTTGGCAATGGGCTGTGAAAAGGTGCCGCTGCGGTTGAGCGGCACCGGGGAACGAACTCGCTTACAGGATGTAGACGAAGATATACAGGCCGAGCCAGACCACGTCTACGAAATGCCAGTACCAGGCGGCTGCTTCGAAACCGAAGTGGTGATCGGGACTGAAGTGTCCTCTGATCGAACGCAGCAGAATGACGGCCAGAATTACCGCGCCGATGAACACGTGCACGCCGTGGAAGCCGGTGAGCATGAAGAACGTGGAGCCGTAAATGCCCGCCGTATCTAGGCGCAGGTTCAGATCCTGGTAAGCGTGCACGTATTCGTACAACTGCAGCCCCAGGAAGAGAAAGCCCAAGGCGACGGTAACCCCCAGGCCAGCGATCAGCTTGCCACGGCGGTTGTCCTTGAGAGCGTGGTGGGCAATCGTAAGCGTGACACCGGAAGTCAACAAGATCAGGGTGTTTATGGTCGGCAACGGCCAGGCAGCCATCGGCGTCCACTCAAGATCGAGGAACCCCGGACCGGCTGTCGGCCAATTGAGCGTCACGCCATCCCAGAGCAGGCGGCTGGTCATCGGATCCTCGCCGCCCAGCCAGGGCACCGAGAAGACGCGGGCGTAGAATAGCGCCCCGAAGAAGGCCGAGAAGAACATCACCTCGGAGAAAATGAACCAGATCATTCCCCAGCGGAAGGAACGATCCATCTGATCGCTGTACAGTCCGGAAAGGCTCTCGTTAATGACGTTCCCGAACCACCCGGCGAGCATGGTCACCATGGTGAGCGCACCGAGGTACAGTACGTATTTCCCCCAGCCTGCACCTTGCAGGTAAATAGAGGCACCGACCGCCAGTAGAAACAGGCCGACCGTGCCGACTGCCGGCCAGCGCGTGCTCTCTGGAACATAGTACGCTGCATGTGCTTGAGCCATTCTCGATCCCCTTATGCCAAAAAAGGCTAATTAACAGCGCCCCAGTATGGCGTGCGCCTACTCCGACACCTTGAAAAACGTATACGACAAAGTGACGCGGTCGACGTTGCCTGGCAAATCCGGACTGACGAAGAAGGTCACTGGCATATCCCGCCCTTCATTGGGCTCGAAGGCCTGGCGCGTGAAGCAGAAGCAGTCCGGCTTGCCGAACCACCGCGCCGCGCGCCCCGGCGCAACGCTATAGCTTGCCTGCCCCACCGCAGGCGCATCGGTTAGGTTCTTGGCGTAATAAGTGGTGGTGTATATCTCCCCTGGATGCACCCGCATCGTGTTGACTGCCGGGCGAAACTCCCAGGGCGCATTACCGTTCACCGTCGCCACGAACTCCACGGTGACGAGGCGATCCCTATCGGGCTCGAGGTCGACCGTCCCGTGAACCACGCGATTGGAGATGTAGCCGTTGAGGCCCGTCACCTCGCAGATGACCCGGTACAGTGGGACCAGGGCAAAGCCGAACCCGAACATCGCCACAGCCACCACCACCAGCTTTCCTACCGTCCAGTGATGACGCGGCTGAGGGGAAGGATTAGCCATCTTCAACCTCTCACGAAGCCGACGATCACACCCACATACAGCCCGAGTACGATCACCGTGAGCGCGGCGACGGTCCAACGAACTCGCCGCCGCCGCTGCCCCTGCAGCTCCTTATCGTCGTTATTGCTCATCGACGCTCACCCCGCCCGCGCATTAGCGCGGGCTGCCCTGACTACCTGCTGCCTCCGCATGTCCGGGGCCGATGTGCGGCGGCGTGGTGAACGTGTGGTACGGAGGCGGCGAGCTCAAGGTCCACTCCAGGCCTTCCGCACCTTCCCAGACCCGGTCCGTGGCCTTCTTGCCGCCGCGGATGCAGCTGATCACCACCCACAGGAACAGCAGCTGCGACAGCCCGAACACGAACCCGCCAATCGACGACAGCATGTTGAACTCGGTGAACTGAACCGCATAGTCGGCGTAGCGGCGCGGCATGCCGGCCAAGCCGAGGAAGTGCTGCGGGAAGAACAGTACGTTCACCGAGATGGCCGAGAGCCAGAAGTGCCACTTGCCCAGGGTCTCGTTGTACATGTGCCCGGTCCACTTGGGCAGCCAGTAGTAGACGGCGGCCATGATGGAGAACACGGCGCCGGTTACCAGCACGTAGTGGAAGTGGGCCACCACGAAGTAGGTGTCGTGATACTGGAAGTCTGCCGGGGCGATGGCAAGCATCAGGCCGGACAGACCGCCGATGGTGAACAGCACTACGAACGCGATGGCAAACAGCATCGGCGTCTCGAAGGTCATCGCGCCTCGCCACATGGTGGCAATCCAGTTGAAAACCTTCACGCCCGTGGGAATCGCGATCAGCATGGTGGCGTACATGAAGAACAGCTCGGCGGCAAGCGGCATGCCGACGGTGAACATGTGGTGCGCCCATACGATGAAGGAGAGGAACGCGATCGACGCCACGGCATAGACCATGGAGCTGTAGCCGAACAGCGGCTTGCGGGCGAACGTCGGGATGATCGCCGACACGATGCCGAAGGCCGGCAGAATCATGATGTACACTTCGGGGTGCCCGAAGAACCAGAAAATGTGCTGGTACATCACCGGGTCGCCGCCGCCGGCGGCATTGAAGAAGCTGGTGCCGAAGAACTGGTCGGTGAGCAGCATGGTGATGGCGCCTGCAAGCACCGGCAGCACCGCCAGGAGCAGGAACGCGGTGACCAGCCAAGTCCACACGAACATCGGCATCTTCATCAGGGTCATCCCCGGCGCCCGCATGTTCAGAATGGTGGCGATGATGTTGATCGCGCCCATGATGGACGAGATTCCCATCAGGTGCACCGAGAAGATCACGAACGGGAACGCCATGCCATGCTGCAGAACCAGCGGCGGGTACATGGTCCAGCCGCCCGCGAAGGTACCGCCCGGCATGAACAGCGTGGACAGGAAAATCACGAAGGCGGCTACGAGGATCCAGAAGCTCCAGTTGTTCATGCGCGGCAGCGCCATGTCCGGGCCGCCGATCATGATCGGGATCATCCAGTTGGCAAGGCCGACGAATGCCGGCATCACGGCGCCGAAGATCATCACCAGCGCGTGCATGGTGGTCATCTGGTTGAAGAAGTACGGATCAACCAGCTGCAGACCGGGCTGGAACAGCTCGGCACGGATTACCATGGCCATCGCGCCGCCGATGAAGAACATCGCTAGCGAGAAAACCAGGTAAAGAGTTCCCATGTCCTTGTGGTTGGTCGTGAACAACCAACGGGTGAAGCCGCTCGGCGGGCCGGCGTGATGGTGGTCGTCGTGTGTAACTGCAGTCATCTCGCTTTCCTCCCAAGGAACCCGTTAGCGGACCGCCTGGACATCGGCGGGCTGGACCAAGTCGCCGGTCTGGTTGCCGAAGTTATTGCGGATGAAGGTCGCGACCGCAGCGATTTCGGTATCGCTGAACTGGCTGCCGAAGGGGGGCATCGCATTACGACCCTTCACGATTGTTTGAATCACCGCCTCGGCAGAGCGTGTCACGAACTCGCTGTTAGCGAGAGCGGGGAACACGGGCGGCATGCCTTGTCCATTGGGCTGGTGGCAGGCGACGCATTGTTGCGAGTAAAGCTGCTGGCCGCGGCTCATCAGCTCGTCCATGGACAGCTCGGCGACCGCCTCTTCCGCAACGGAGCCGGCGTCGGCCACCGAGTCCTCCGAGTTCGACGACGGCTGCCCGCCGTTACGGCGCTGCGCCAGCCACTCGTCGAATTCCTCCTCTTCCAGCGCCACCACGACGATGGGCATGAAGGCATGGTCGCGGCCGCACAGCTCGGCACAGGCACCGCGATAGACGCCGGGCTCGCGGATGATCGCCCAACCCTCATTGATAAACCCGGGAACGGCGTCGCGCTTCCAGCCGAACTCGGGCACCCACCAGGAGTGGATCACGTCATTGGAGGTCAACAGGAAGCGAACCTTGCGGTTGACCGGCAACACCAGAGGCTGATCGACGTTTTGCAGGTAGTTATCGACACTGCGGGGATCGAGGCCGGAGCCGAGCTGACGGACGCGGTCGCTTTCCCGATCGAGCCGGCTGAGGAACTGGACACCGTGATCCAGGTACTCGTAGCCCCACATCCACTGATAGCCGGTCACCTTAACCGTCAGCTCCGCTTCGGAGGTGTCGGCCATGTTTATGAGGGTGCGTGTTGCGGGAACGGCCATGGCGATGAGAATGACCATGGGCACGACGGTCCAGACGATCTCGATGCTGGTATTGTGATGGAACTGGGCTGCTTCTACCCCGCGGCTCTTGCGGTGACGGAACACCGACCACAGGATCAAGCCGAAGACGAGAGCACCGATGGCGGCGCATACCCACATGATCAGCATGTGCAGATCGTAGACCTGCTCGCTTAGCGGAGTAACGCCACGCGGCATGTTCAATGCGCGCCACCCCGCGGTGGCCGAGCTGGCTATCAGCATCAGGCAAAGCCCCAAGCCTAGCCTTGCACTCAGTCTCTTAGTCACCATCATCCCCTGCTGCTCCCGTTGTGAGAATTCACGGGTCGGCATTCACGTAGCCTCGCCCATCGCTGCCATCGGACCTATGCAGCGTGCGAGCTGACGGGCTAACCGAACCCGTTCTTCTTCGTGGAGAAACCCCCCAATAGCGACCTCTTGCCCACTGGACCGCAGCAGCAAACGGCTGGGGTACCAGCGGTGCCTTGAGGGCACCAGGACAACCTCGGTCCAAAAACGGTGAAATCGCCAGCTGCGTTCGGGCCGATAACGGCCTTTCTGCACCTCGACCTCTCCCGCCCGCACCCAAATCACCTCCCGCTCCAACGCTCGCCGGCCGGAAACGTAAAGTGCCCAGCCGAGCACACCGATCTCGATTCCCGCAAAAACCAAGACCGGCCAAAAGCCGCGAACGGTGAGGACTAGCGCCAAACCAAGCGGGGCCATCGCGATCAATGCGAATGCCACCATGGTCTGACGCCAATTAGGGGCAAGATCGGGCCGCAGGATGAAGCAACGGCCACCCCGCCTATCGTGTTCAACAGACACCATGGCGGTTCCTTGATCATCGCATTTCCCGCTTCAGGCAAACCCGAGCGGTTGGGAACGCGGAGGAGCCCTCAGTTGAAAGGCATTCTAGAGCAGTTATGGCGGGCAAAAAACCCCAGCTGAACGAAGGGTTATTAATTTGTCATTGATGGGCATCAAGAACTCGGCGAATTTCTGCGATGTCCAAGGCTGCAGCGACCTTGCCGGGCGAGGGGGAATCCGGCCATGCAGGCACCGTTCCCAGCAGCGGTGCGGGCATGCGCAACCGCAAGCTTTCGATCTGTTCCTGGGCATAGTCGGGCGCACGCACATTCGCCACCCAGCCCAGCAGCGAATGCCCGTCGGCCAGGATCGCTTCGGCGCTGAGCAGCGCATGGTTGATGCACCCCAGACGTACGCCTACCACCAGCAGCACCGGAAGCCGCAGGCGGCGAACCAAGTCAGATATATCTATAGACCGCCCCAAGGGAACTCGCCACCCGCCGGCCCCTTCCACCACCACCAGTGCCCCGTCAGCCGCTAACGCCTGGCAGGCGGCCGCAATGTGCTCCAGATCGATCGTCACGCCGGCTTCGGCGGCAGCCAGATGGGGCGCTATGGCCGGCTCCAGCGCATAGGGATTGACTAAAGAGTAAGGGTGGGCGCAGCCTGCCGCCCGCGCCAGGGCTTCGGCATCCTCGTTGCGAAGCCCGCTGGCAGTACGGCGACAACCTGACGCGACGGGCTTCATAGCGGCGACTCGCGCCCCCTGTGCCCGTAGCCCATGAATCACCCCGCAGGCAACGACCGTCTTGCCGACCTCGGTATCGGTACCGGTGATGAACAGGCCGTTCATGTCAGTTTTGGCGGCGACCGATCGAGCTGATCGGGATGCCGACCGCGCCCGAAATGTCTTGCCGTTGCGGCAAACGCTCGGGGCGCCACGCGTGCCCATAGACGACTTCGAATGTGGCGGGATAGCGGCCATCGCTGCCGACAAAGCGTCGGTAGGCCGCTTCCATCTTCGCCATGGCATCGGCGCCGGTGAGACCGCGCCGCCGCCCGCCGGTAACGTTCTGAGCTCCCATGGCTTTGAGATCCCGCATCAGATCGGGAACACCCGTATAAGTCAGCGTAAAACGCTCGACATCCAGCACCGGATCGGCAAAGCGCGCTCGCACCAGCGCATCGCCTACATCGTGCATGTCGATGAAAGCGTTAACATGCTGATAGCGATCCACGCTGGCCCAGCTCTGTCGCAGCTCGGTGAGGGTATCCGGCCCCAGACTGGAGAACATCAACAAGCCGTTCGGGCGCAGCACGCGCAGGAAGCCGGCGAAGGTGCGGTCCAGATCGTGACACCAATGCAATGCGAAGTTGGACACGATCAAGTCGACGCTGGCCGATGCCAGCGGCAGCGCTTCGGCATCGGCGCAGATGCAGGGCTGGGGACGCCACCACGAGCCGCGGCGCTTGGCCAGTTTCAGCATGGCCGGCGCCAGGTCCAGCGCGATGACTTCGGCTTGGCGATAGCGCCGCCTCAGCATCTGCGTAAGGCGGCCGGTCCCTGCGCCTACATCGAGTATGCGCCGGGGCTGCATGCGCACCAGTTGCAGGCGCTCGACCAGCCGTTCGCCGACCTCGCGCTGCAGCACCGCGACCTCGTCGTAACCGGCTGCCGCACGTTCGAAAGAGCGTCTCAACCAGACCTTGTCGGGGCGAAAGTCATACTCGTTCATACAGTGGTCACGTTGGCTCCGTGAAGCAGCGGTTGCACATCCGCCAAGCATTGCAAGAGCCTATCCACCTGAGCTTCACTATGCGCTGCCGACAACGTGATGCGCAGCCGCGAGCTGCCTGGAGGCACCGTGGGCGGGCGAATGGCGGTCACCAGTATACCCCGTTCCAGCAGCGCCTGACTGATGCGTAGCGTGGCGTCCGGACTGCCCACCAGCAAGGGCTGAATAGGCGTGGCCGAGCGCAGCAGCGGCAAGCCCAGCTGCTGCGCGCCGCGACGAAAGCGCGTGATCAGCGCATGCAGATGATTGCGCCGCCAGGTCTCCTCCCGCGCCAGCGCGAGCGCCTTGCGGCTGGCGGCGGCAAGCGCCGGAGGCGGTGCCGTGGTAAAGACATAGGTGCGCGCGCGCTGCAGCAGGTATTCGATCAGCTCGGCCGAACCGGCGGCGAACGCTCCGAAGGTGCCCAGCGCCTTCCCTAAAGTGCCTATCAGCACCGGCACCTGGCTCTGATCCAGCCCGCTGGCCGCTACCGTGCCGGCGCCGCCAGGGCCGATCACGCCCACACCGTGCGCATCGTCCACCACCAGCAGTGCCTCGTGCTCGGCCGCGCAGTCTACCAGCTCGCGCAAGGGAGCGAGGTCGCCATCCATGCTGAATAACCCGTCGGTGACGATCAGCCGCCGCCGGGGGCGGTCGTTGGCTATCCGTTCGCGCAAGTCCGCGACGTCCGCATGGCGGTACCGGATAAGTTCGGCGCCCGCCATATGGGCGCCATCCAAAAGGGAAGCGTGATTGAGTCTATCCTGGAATGCCGCCTCCCCCCGCTCCAGCAACGCATCGATGACACCCATGTTGGCCATGTAACCGGTGGAGAACAGCAGCACGCGCTCACGACCGAGAAAGTCCGCCAGCTCTTCCTCCAGCGCCTCGTGCTCGGGTCGGTGCCCGCTGATCAAGTGCGCGCCGCCGCTGCCGACGCCGTACTCCCGCGCCGCCGCGCTGAGCGCTTCGACCAAGCGCGGGTCCTGCGCCAGGCCGAGGTAGTCGTTGCTGCAAAAAACCACGCAGGGACGCCCACGGTACTCGGCACGGACCCCGTCCAGCGGACGCAGCGGATAAGCCCGACGATACAGGCCGGCGGCTTCGAGCTCGCCGAGCCGCTGCTTGAGCGCCCACAACCTGGGTACTGTCATTGCACTCTCCGTCCCGCTCAGCAGCAGGGGGCGGAGGCCGAGGCCTCAGCGCCCTCGAACCGAAGCCCCAGGCGCGCAAAGAGCTGGCGATCGGCCTCCACGTCCGGGTTGCCGGTAGTCAACAGCTTGTCGCCATAGAAGATGCTGTTGGCCCCGGCGAGGAAGCAAAGCGCCTGCTGCTGTTCGTTCATAGCCGTGCGTCCGGCCGAAAGGCGCACGTAGGAGCGGGGCATGAGAATGCGCGCCACTGCGATGGTACGCACGAACTCGAACGGGTCCGGCGCGGGCAAGCCTGCCAGCGGCGTCCCCTCGACCTGCACGAGCTGATTGATCGGCACGCTCTGCGGGTGCTCCGGCAACGTTGCCAGCGTGCGCAGCATGGCGGCTCTATCGGCGCGCGACTCTCCCATGCCGACGATCCCTCCGCAGCACACGTTCAGCCCCACCTGCCGCACCCGCTCCAGCGTATCGAGCCGGTCTTGGAACGTGCGGGTAGTGATGATGTCCGGATAGAACTCTTCGGAAGTGTCGATGTTGTGATTGTAGTAATCGAGCCCGGCCTCTTTCAGTGTCCTGGCCTGCTCATCGTCCAACATGCCCAGGGTCGCACAGGTCTCGAGCCCCAGGCTCTTCACCTCTTTGATCATCTGCGCGACCTGCGCCAAGTCCTTGCCCTTGGGGCTGCGCCAAGCCGCGCCCATGCAGAAGCGCGTCGCGCCGGCGGCTTTGGCGGCGCGTGCAGCCGCGACCACGGTCTCGGTGTCCAGTAACCGCTCCCGCGCCACCCCGGTGTCGTAGCGCACGCTCTGCGGACAGTAGGCGCAGTCCTCTGGACAGGCGCCCGTCTTAATACTCAACAGGGTGCTTACCTGAACCGTGTTGGCATCGAAATACTGGCGATGCACCCCTTGCGCGCGCCAGATCAGATCGTTGAAAGGCAGCTCGAAGAGCGCGAGCACCTCGTCTTGAGTCCAATCATGGCGAATTTCCGCTTCTGGCTGCATGAGATCTCCCCTTATTGTTCGCAGCTTTCCGCAGGAGGCGACACCGAGACATGGCTTGCTTGCATGTATAAGCGCCGGACCGGTAAAGCGCCCCATGCGCCAGCGTGAAATGCTCGGGAACAGGCTCTAGGCTCTTCTTGTCGGCTCTTACGTTCAGCAGGACCTGAGCGGCTCGGGAACAAGGCGGGACAGGCCCCGCGCTTAATGCCCGACCGGTTGAAACCACACAGGGATAGTAACGTGAAGCGGATTACTGTCAACCTAAAAATAATACGGAAGGTTTACAACAGGCTAAGCCGCGACCTATCGTGCCTGCTGCCGGCCTACTGCGTGTTGTGCGGCGACACGGGCGAAGGCGAGCGCGATCTTTGCCGCTGCTGCGCAGCCGCGCTGCCTCGCAACGCCCGCCCCTGCATGCAATGCGGGGTATCGCTGGCCACTGGCGAAGCAGCGATCTGCGGCAAGTGTCTGCGCAAACCACCGGCGTTCGACCGTGTCCTCAGTCCCCTTCGTTACGCGCCGCCGGTGGATAATCTGATCAAGCTCCTGAAGTTCCAGCGCAGATTGGCCGCGGCGCGCCTGCTGGGCCAGTTACTGGCGGATCACGTGGAAGCGGCGGGTAGCGATGCGGATCTGCTGGTGCCGGTCCCGCTGCATCCGCAACGGCTGCGCGAGCGCGGCTTCAATCAGGCGCGCGAGCTGGCGCGTCCCTTATCGCAGCGGCTGGGAATTGCTGTGGGGGAGGCAGTGAGCTGGCGCCAGCGCAATACCGCCAGCCAAAGCGCCTTGCCCGCATCCGCAAGAGCCAGCAACGTGCGCGGGGCTTTCCGGGTCAAGGGGCCCCTGCCGCCGCGCGTCGCAATTGTCGACGACGTGATGACCACCGGTCACACTGTCGATGCGCTGGCCCGCGCGCTCAAGCGTGCCGGGGCAAGGCAGGTAGAAGTCTGGGTAGCCGCCCGCGCCAGCGGCACGGGCACCAGGCCCTGAGCCGCGTCAGGCGTAGGCGTAGTGGAATACGATGCCGAGGAACACCAGCGCGCCTACTTTGGTGTTGTTGAGAAAAGCCTGGAAGCAGCCCTCGCGGCTACGGTCGCGAATCAGGAACTGCTGGTACGCGAATAGCGCCGCGGCCGATGCCACGCCTACGTAGTAAATCGCGCTCAGCTCGGCGCGTCGGCCGATGAGCACGAGGCATATCAGCATCAGGACCTGAAGAATGCCGATGATAAGCCTGTCGTGCTCGCCGAACAGGATGGCGGTGGACTTCACGCCGATTTTCAAATCGTCGTCGCGATCCACCATCGCATACTGCGTGTCGTAGATCGTCGCCCACAGCACTGCCGCCACGAACACCAGCCAGGCGATCGGCGGCAGCGAGTCGGTTTGCGCCGCGAACGCCATGGGCACTGCCCAGCCGAAGGCCGCGCCCAGATGCACCTGGGGCAAGTGCGTGTAGCGTTTCATGAACGGATAGGTGGCGGCCAGAACGATACCGACGAACGCGAGCAGGATGGTCAAGCGGTTCATCAGCAGTACCAAGCCGAAAGCGATCAGAGCGAGCACCACGAACAGCACCAGCGCTTCCTTGCTGCTTACCCGCCCGGCGGTAAGCGGCCTGTTGTGCGTGCGCTTGACGTGGCGGTCGATGTTGCGGTCGGCGAAGTCATTGATCACGCAGCCGGCAGCGCGCATCACCAGCACCCCGGCACAGAACACCGCCAATGCCAGCGGGTCAGGGAAACCCTCAGCGGCAATCCAGAAAGCCCACAACATGGGCCAGAGCAGCAACAGGTTGCCTACCGGACGGTCCAGGCGCGCCAGCAGCGCATACTCTCGCGCACGATCGATCACGCGTTCCAAACTGACCATGGTTACCCCCCACGCTCCGCCAACTGTTCCACCAGCATCGGCAAAAAGACTTCGGCCACCAGCACCCCACGCCCGCTGACCGAGAGAATGGAGCGTCTCGCCCACAGCGGACCGGTGACATTGACATGCCGCGCAATGGCCTGAAACAGCCGATGCCGCTCTCCCAGGCACCTGAAGGTAAGCGGGCTGCGCGTTACCGGCGTGCGCGCGAACAACACGCTCCCCAGCGGTCGCTCGCCCAGGCGCAACAAGGCGCGCTGTCGTCCGCGCAGGCTCTCGCGCGGCATCACGGTGCGAGCGTAAACCCAACTGGTGCCGCGACAGCGCAGGAGAACCTCGCGCACCCACACATGCTGCTGCGGCCGAACCCCTAGAGCCCTGGCTTCGTCCACCAGGGGCCGCGCCCACTGCTCGCGCAGCACGCGCACGCGCACAGGACCACCACAAAAACGCGCCAAGCGCGCCGTTAGAGATGCTTGCTCATCGAGCCAGGGCCGCAAGACTGCTGGGGCACGCCGATGCAAAGGATCGCCACGCGGTCTCCATTTACCATCGTCGAAACGCACCAGAACCTCACAGCACCGTCTAGCCCATCGCGTAGGCCGGGCTTGGATGCGGCACGATCTTCGCACTGCCCGGCGAGGCCTATTATGCCGCCCCGACCAGCCGAATCACACTTGCCCGTAGCGGTCGGCATCACCCACCCAGCGCCGCACCAGCGCGTCGGCGCGACCGGGGTGCTCGCGCAACAGCTGCTCCCCTATCCTCTGAACCGTCGGCAGCAGCGCGGCGTCGCGGGTAAGGTCCGCCACCCGGTACTGCAAAGCGCCCGTCTGCCGGGTGCCTAGCAACTCGCCGGGGCCGCGGATCTCCAGATCCTTGCGGGCCACCTCGAAACCGTCGGTGGTCTGCCGCATTACGTTCAGCCGCTCCTTGGCGGTCGCGCTCAGCGGCCCCTGATAGAGCAGCACGCAACTGCTGACGGCCGCACCACGCCCTACCCGGCCGCGCAGCTGGTGCAGCTGCGATAAGCCCAAGCGCTCGGCGTTCTCGATAATCATCAGACTGGCATTGGGCACATCGACGCCGACCTCGATGACGGTGGTCGCCACCAGCACATCGAGCTCGCCCGCCTTGAACGCCTGCATGACGCTCTCGCGCTCCACCGGCTTGAGGCGGCCATGCACCAGCCCTACCCGCAGCTCGGGCAGCGCCTCGGCCAAGCGCTCGGCGGTGGCCTGCGCAGCTTCCGCCTGCAACAGTTCCGACTCCTCGATCAGCGTACACACCCAGTACGCCTGCCGGCGTTCGGCACAAGCGGCGCGCACGCGCGCTATCACTTCGTCGCGGCGGCTTGCCGGCAATGCCACAGTGCGCACCGGTGTGCGTCCAGGCGGCAACTCATCTATCACCGATACGTCCAGGTCGGCATAGGCAGTCATCGCCAGCGTGCGCGGAATAGGCGTCGCGGTCATGATCAGCTGATGCGGCTGCAAGCCGCCAACGCCTCCTTTCTCGCGCAGGGCGAGGCGCTGGTGCACGCCGAAGCGGTGCTGCTCGTCGATCACTATCAACCCAAGGCGCGAGAAGCGCACCGCCTCCTGGAACAAGGCATGAGTGCCGACCACCACCTGCACACGCCCTGTCGCCAGCGCCTCCAGCTGTTCGGCCCGGGCGCGCCCGCCTAGCCGTCCGGCAAGCCACGCCACTTCTACTCCCAACGGCTCCAACCACTGACTGAAGTTGCGATAGTGCTGCTCGCAGAGCAATTCGGTGGGCGCCATGACCGCAGCCTGCCAGCCCGCTTCTACCGCCCGCAGCACTGCCAGCGCGGCCACCACCGTCTTGCCGGAACCCACATCCCCCTGCACCAGCCTCAGCATCGGCCGCTCCTGGCACAGGTCCTCCTCCACCTCAGCCAGTACACGCGCCTGAGCCGCGGTCAACCGAAACGGCAGGTTGGAGAGCAATCGCTGCTGCAGCACGCCTTCCGAGCTCAACGCCGGAGCAGCCGCCGCTTGCTGCAAGGACTGCCGCAGGCGGCGCATGCTGACATGATGCGCCGTCAGCTCTTCCAGCGCCAAACGCCGCTGGCAAGGATGCTCGCCGCGACTGAGCAACTGCAGATCGGCATCGGCGGGCGGCGCATGCACGTACTCCAGCGACTCGCGCAGCCCCGGCAGATCGGTGACCACGCCCGCGAGCAAGTCCGGCAGCGCATCATCGCGCGCGGCGATACGCAACGCCTCCCGTACCAGCCGCCGCAAGGTCTGCTGCTGCATGCCTTGAGTGGACGGGTACACGGGCGTAAGCCCCTGCTCGTCCCAGCCTTCGCCCCGATCGAGCAGCCGATACTCCGGGTGGACCATCTGCAGCATCAGCGGCCCGCTGCGCACTTCGCCATAGCACTGCAGGCGGGCACCCTTGCGCAGGTCGCTGCGCTGCTTCGAGTAGAAGTGGAAGAAGGTCAGCTCCAGGCTGCCGGTACCGTCGCTGATGCGGCAAACCAGGCGCTGACGCCGCCCCGGCAGCACCTCGGCAAGGTCCACCGTCGCTTGGACCAGCGCATGATCGCCGGGGCGCAGCGCGCCGATCGGCACCACGGTACTGCGATCCTCGTAGCGCAGCGGCAGGTGGAAAAGCAGGTCTTGAACACGATGGATGTTCAGTTTCGCCAGCCGCTCGGCAACCCGCGGCCCCACCCCGCGCAGGCTAGTCAGCGCATCCGTTGCCGCCGCTACCGCCATGGCTGCGCTCGCTCAGGCCGAAAGCACCATAATGCCATCCATCTCCACCGCAGCGCCTCTGGGCAAGCTGGCTACTCCGATGGCGGCACGAGCTGGGTAGGGCGGCTGGAAATACTCGGCCATGATCTCGTTGACTAACGCGAAATGGCTCAAATCGGTCAGGAATATGTTCAGCTTGACGATATCCGCCAGGCTTCCGCCCGCAGCTTCGCACACCGCTTTCAGGTTATCGAACACGCGCCGCACCTGGGCCGCCATATCGCCTTCCACCAGCTCCATGGTCTCCGGGACCAGCGGAATCTGGCCGGACAGGTAGACGGTGTCGCCTACACGCACCGCTTGCGAGTATGTGCCGATAGCCTTTGGCGCCCCGTCGGTCTGAATAATCTCACGAGCCATGAAGTACTCCTTGTCGTTTCTCGCCAGCGGCAACAGCAGCCGCAGGCTGCACAGCCTAGCGCGGATCGCCGGGCAACGCGACGGGGGCGGCCGACCTTGCGGGGACCGGAACGCCCGCCGCAAGGCAAGCGTCGGATAGAGCATCTATGGATCTGGCTGTCAGCCGCGACGGCGAGTGATGCGGGTAACGCTGCTGAGCAAACGCAGCCGCCGCAGGATGTGCGCTAGATGGACACGGTTACGGACGCTGAGAACGAAACGGATGGTAGTGACCATGCCGTCCTTTTCATCCACCGTAACGCTTTCGATGTTGGACTCCATCTCCGCAATGGTGGCTGCCAACTCAGCCAGCACACCCCGCCGGTTCACTACATCGACGGCGATGAGCACAGGGAAGTCGCCCTGAACCTCGGCTTCCCACTGGACATCCACCCACTTGTCGGGATGGTTTCGGAACTCACGTACGTTACGGCAGTCGCGGTGATGGATGACCACGCCGCGGCCGGCGCTGGCGAAGCCTACCACCGGATCGCCCGGAATCGGCCTGCAACAGCGCGCGAAGGTCACCACGGCCCCCTCGGTACCGCGAATCGTGAGCCGCTGTCCGGGCGCTGCCTGCTCCCCATGCATGGCTTCGGCGGTAATCCCGGAGAGCCGCTGCGCCACCAGCCACGGCATACGCTGCCCCAGCCCCACCTCCTCGAACAGGGCATCCAGCGTGGGCACTCCCAGCGACGTCAGCGCCTGTTGCACCTGTTCCTCGGGCACGTCGGACAACTGTATCGACAGCGACTCCAGCGCCTGACTTACCAGGCGCCGGCCCAAGGCTATCGCAGCCTCGCCCTTGAGCCGCTTGAGCGAGTGGCGGATCGCCGCCCGCGCCTTGGCGGTCACCACGAAGTCCAGCCAGGAGGGGTTCGGGCGCGCGCCTGGCGCGGTAATGATCTCTACCGTCTGACCGGTCTGCAGCGGTGTGCGCAGCGGTGCCAGGCGGTGGTCTATCATCGCTGCTATGCAGCCATCGCCGATGTCGGAGTGGACCGCATAGGCAAAATCGATGACGGTAGCGCCGCGGGGCAGTTCGAGAATGCCGCCCTTGGGCGTGAAGACGTAAATTTCGTCGGGCTGGAGATCTATCTTGACGTTCTCGATGAACTCCAGCGAGTCGCCCGCGCTGCGCTGCATCTCCAGCAGCCCTTTCACCCACTCGCGAGCACGGGCCTGGGCGGTGTTGCGGACCGACTCGTTGTCCTTGTAAAGCCAGTGGGCGGCAATGCCCGCTTCGGCAACCCTGTCCATCTCCTCGGTGCGCACCTGTACTTCGATGCGCATGCGGCGCGGCCCCAGCAAGCTGGTATGCAAGGACTGATAGCCGTTGACCTTGGGAATGGCGATGTAGTCCTTGATCCGGCCAGGCTTGGGCTTGTACAGGCTGTGGAGCACGCCAAGCACCCGGTAACAGCTGTCTACGCTGTCGACGATGATGCGGAAGCCGTAAACGTCGAATATATCTTTGAAGTTGTGGTTCTTGTCGCGCATCTTCTGGTAAATGCTCCAGAGATGCTTCTCGCGTCCAATCACCACGCCCTGCAGCCCGGCTTCCGCCAATCCCTGCTCGATCGCCTGGGTAACCTGCGCGATGATCTCGCTGCGATGCCCGCGCTGGCGCCGCATCTTCTCCTTGAGCACCCGGTAGCGCATGGGATAGAGCGCAGCAAAGCCCAGATCTTCCAGCTCCACGCGCATGGTGTTGATGCCTAGCCGCTGGGCGATGGGGGCGTAGATTTCCAGCGTCTCGCGGGCGATGCGATGACGCTTGTGCGGCGGCATCACCCAGATGGTCCGCATATTGTGCAGACGGTCCGCCAGCTTGATGAGGATGACGCGGATATCGCGCGACATCGCCAGCACCATCTTGCGGAAGTTCTCCGCCTGGGCTTCGGCCTTGCTCTTGAAGTCGATCTGGGTCAGCTTGCTGACGCCGTCTACCAGTTCCGCGACTTCCTCGCCGAACGCGACCGCGACATGATCCTTGGCGGTGGGGGTATCCTCGATAACGTCATGAAGAATGGCGGCGATGATGCTCTGGTGGTCCATGCGCATCTCGGCCAGGATTCTGGCCACCGCCAACGGATGCGTGATGTAGGGCTCGCCGGAGAGGCGGCGCTGACCCGCATGAGCCTCGGCGCCGAAGCGGTACGCTTCGTAGACGAGTTGTACCTGCTTCGGCTCCAAATAGTCCGCCAGCAGCGCGCACAGGTCGCTGATCTTGCGGCTAGGATCGTCGCTGCCGACTTCTTCGGGCAACAAGGGGTCGCTATACCCCATAGCTCTCCTATCGGCCACACCCGGTCAGTTATTGCCCGCCTCTTGCTCGCTGCCGTCGCTGGCGCCGTCCTGGGGCTCGCGCAGCTCCGATCGGGTTTCATCCGTCGTCAGAATGGCGCGCGTTACATAACCCTCGGCAATCTCGCGCAGAGCCACCACCGTAGGTTTGTCATTCTCCAGTGGGACGAACGGCTGTGCGCCGTTGGCGATCTGCCGAGCCCGCTTGGAGGCCACCAACACCAGCTCGAAGCGATTTGCCACCTTGTCCAAGCAATCTTCCACCGTCACTCGAGCCATCGCAGGGTCTCCATCGAATCAATCAGATCTTTAGTTAAGAAGGAAAATATAACGCTTTGACAACCTCTCGGGAAAGGCTGCTGCGGCGCACTGAGGCGCCATGCCCTCAGAGGCTGTTTACGCCAGCAGCTCGCGGAGCACTTCTTTCATTCTTTGGGATTGTGCGCCGCAGCGCAAGCGCCGGGCACGAATAATGGCCTTCAGATCCGCCAAAGCGTGCTCAAAGTCGTCATTGACGACCAGATAGTCATACTCTCGATAGTGCGACATCTCGCTCACCGCCTCGAGCATGCGGCTGGCGATGACGTCGTCGCTGTCCTGCCCGCGGCCACGCAGCCGCGCTTCCAGCGCCGCGCGCGATGGCGGCAATATGAAGATCGAGACGCAATCCGGCATGGCGTCTCGAACCTGCCTCGCGCCCTGCCAGTCGATTTCCAGAATCACGTCCTGACCGGCCGCCAACTTCTCTTCTACCGCAACACGGGAAGTGCCATAAAAGTTTCCGAACACGCAGGCGTGTTCCAGAAACGCTTCGGCAGCGACCATCCTCTCGAAGGCAGCGGGGTCAACGAACCAGTAGTGCACCCCGTCGATTTCTCCCGGCCTGGGCGCGCGCGTGGTATGCGAAACCGACACGGCCAACTGCTCGGTACTTTCCAGCAGCGCCGACACCAGACTGGTCTTGCCGGCGCCGGAGGGTGCGGAAATGATGTAGAGAGTTCCACTCATATACGGTGTCCGCCAGGCGGTCTACTCGATATTCTGGATCTGCTCGCGCATTTGCTCGATCAGCACCTTCATCTCTACCGCCGCCTGGGTCGTTTCGCTGTCGGCCGCCTTGGACGACAGCGTATTCGCCTCGCGATTGAGCTCCTGCATGAGGAAGTCCAGCCTGCGCCCCACCGGATCCCGCCGTGTCAGCACGCGTTCGACCTCGGCGATGTGGGTGGCCAGCCGATCCAGCTCCTCGTCCACATCCATGCGCTGGGCAATGATCGCCATTTCCTGTTCGAGCCGCCCGGGCTCGGCGGTTACCTGCAAATCCTGCAAACGGCTGCGCAGCTTCTCGCGCACCGCGGCATTCACTTGCACGCGGCGCGCCCGCACCTGTTCGGTGAGCTCGGCGACCCGGCGCGCACGCTCGCGCACGATTTCGGCAAGCCTGCCGCCCTCACGTTCGCGCGCCGCGATAAAACCGTCCAGTGTTTTGTCCAACAATGCCAGCGCTGCTTGGGCAACCGGCTCCAGATCCTGCTCGATTTCCTTGAGCACGCCGGGCATGCGCATCAGCTCAAGCGGGTTGAGCGGCACGGTGGTGCCAATCCGCTGCGCCAACGCGTTGCCCGCTTCCAACAGCTTCTCCACGTATGGCCAATTAAGCTCGACATCCGTGCTGAAGCCGGCCACGGCGCGAAAACGCAAGCTGCATTCGATCTTGCCGCGGGAGAGGCGGGCGGAGAGACGCTCGCGCACCGCCGGCTCGATCTGCCGCAGCTCGTCGGGCAGTCGCGGATAAATGTCCAGATAACGATGATTCACGGAGCGCAGCTCCCAGGTCAGCTTACCCCAGTCGCCCTGCTGCTCCTGGCGTTCGAACGCCGTCATGCTCCGTATCATCTGACTTCCCTCGCCGCTGGTTAGTGCGGGAATCTTACGCATAATGTGGGGTGGAAAAAACCGCTCCCACCGGCGTGCCGAACAGAAAGCGCCGCGCGCAGCTCGATTCCAAGGGCGGCAATGGGCCGGATGCGAGATACGCAATCTACCGGAACAGGCTCTATGTGCTAGGCTTGGCGCCCCCAAAGCAGTAACGAGGATCCGCCCCATGCGACCCAGTGGCCGCCGCCCGGATGAGCTCAGACCCGTTCGCATCACCCGTGGTTTCACCAAGCACGCCGAAGGCTCCGTACTGATCGAGTGCGGACAGACGCGCGTGCTGTGCAACGCGACCGTGGAAGAGCGAGTACCGCCCTGGTTGCGAGGCAGCGGGCAAGGCTGGGTAACCGCCGAGTACGGCATGCTGCCGCGCGCCACGCATACCCGCAACGAGCGCGAGGCGGTGCGCGGGCGTCAGCAAGGCCGTACCCAGGAAATTCAGCGCCTGATCGGCCGTGCGCTGCGTGCGGCAGTCGATCTGGAAGCACTGGGCGAGCGGCGTATCATTCTCGATTGCGATGTATTGCAGGCCGACGGCGGCACCCGCACCGCTGCCATCACCGGCGCTTATGTCGCGCTGGCAGACGCCATAGCCAACCTGCGCCGGCGCGGCGTACTGCGCACTCAGCCCCTGTTTGGTCAGGTTGCCGCCGTCTCGGTAGGCATTTACCGCGGTCAGCCGGTACTCGACCTCGACTATGCGGAGGACTCGGAGGCCGAGACGGACATGAACGTGGTAATGAACGAAGCGGGCGGATTCATCGAGCTTCAGGGCACGGCGGAAGGGCATGCCTTCCGCCCCGAAGAGCTGAATCAAATGACCGCGCTCGCAGCCAAGGGCATCGCCGAGCTGATGGAAGCGCAGAATGCCGCATTGGCCGAGGACTGAGGAGCCGCAAGTGCGCACCGTAGTATTCGCTAGCAACAACCAAGGGAAAGTGGCAGAGCTCGCGGCCATGATGGCAGGGCTGGACATAGAGCTGCAGCCGCAATCGCGCTATGGCGTTCCCGCGGTCGAGGAAACAGGACTGACCTTCGTCGAGAACGCCATCCTCAAGGCGCGCCATGCCTGCCGTCATACCGGCCTGCCTGCGATCGCCGACGACTCTGGACTCGCGGTGGACGCCTTGGGCGGTGCGCCGGGCATTTATTCGGCGCGCTATGCGGGCACCGACGCCAGCGATGCCGAGAACAATGCCCGTCTGTTGCGCGAACTGGCCGACGTTCCCGCCGCAAGGCGCAGCGCGCGGTTCATCTGCGCGCTGGTATACCTGCGCCACGCCGACGATCCTACCCCGATCATCTGCGAAGGCCGCTGGGAAGGTCTGATTCTGGACGCTCCGCGGGGCGAGCAAGGCTTTGGTTACGATCCGCTGTTTCTTGTTCCCGACCTGGGCCTGAGCGCGGCAGAGCTGCCGCCAGCAGAGAAGAACCGGCTCAGCCATCGGGGCATTGCGGTACGGGAACTGCTGGCGCGGCTGCGCGCCATGGACGATCGATGAGCGTTGCACCGCCACTGTCGCTGTACATTCATCTGCCTTGGTGCATTCGGAAGTGCCCGTATTGCGACTTCAACTCGCATGCGCTCAGAGGGGAGCTGCCAGCGGCGGACTACGTGGATGCGTTACTGGCGGACGCCGAGCAGGAGGCCAAGCGGGCCGGCCGGCGCAGCGTCTCCAGCATCTTCCTCGGCGGCGGCACTCCCAGTCTGTTTCCGCCAGCGCAGATCGAGCGCCTGCTCAAGGGGCTGCGGCAGCGCCTTGCCATCGACGCGGATGCGGAGATCACGCTCGAAGCCAATCCGGGCACCGTCGACCAAAGCCTGTTCGCAGGCTTCCGCGCTGCCGGCGTCAACCGCCTGTCTATCGGCATCCAAAGCTTCGCTCCCGAGCAGCTGCAGAAGCTGGGGCGCATCCACGGCCGCAACGAGGCCCGTGCCGCAGCCGGGGCCGCTCGCGCGGCCGGATTCGACAATTTCAACCTCGATCTGATGTTCGGGCTCCCTGGCCAGAGCATCGAGGCCGCAAGGGCCGACCTGGAGCAGGCCATCGAACTCGGGCCCAGCCATATCAGCTACTACCAGCTCACGCTGGAACCCAACACGCTGTTTCATGCCCGTCCACCGCGCTTGCCCGACGATGACAGCATCTTCGAGATGCAGCTTGCCGGGCAGGAGCTGCTGGCACGGCACGGCTACGAACAATACGAAGTATCCGCCTATGCTCAGCCCGGGCGCCGCTGCCGGCACAACCTCAACTACTGGCTGTTCGGGGACTATCTGGCCATAGGCGCCGGCGCGCATGCCAAGGTAAGCGACCACGGCGGCGTGCGGCGTTACGCCAAACTGCGCCACCCGCGGCGTTATATGGACAACCCTGCCGCGGTCGAGGCCGAGCGGCTCCTTGCACCGTCCGACCTGGTACTGGAGTTCATGATGAACGCGCTGCGGCTGAACGAAGGCTTCAGTATCGCCCTGTGCGAAGCACGTACGGGACTGCCCTGGAGTCAGTTCGAACCGGCGGTCGCGCGTGCCTGCGAACAGGGCCTATTGGAGCGACGCGGCGAGAGCGTTCGGCCCACAGCCATGGGCCGCCGGTATCTCAATCACCTGCTGGAGCTGTTCGTGCCGGACTGACTTCCCGCCGCAGCAAGTTGATTTTCCGTATGGGCTGCTAAACTGAAAAACATGAATGACTATAGGCCCATATCCTGTCGGCAATATGCCGAACTCGAACGCGCCATTCTTCAACAGGCGTGGTTGCGCGTAGCTTGGGCGGTACCGGGAGAGCGTCGCCGTCTGCAGTCGCTGCGTCCGCTGGATCTGCGTACGCGAGAGCATGCGGAGTACCTGTTTGCCTTGAACTTGTGCGGCGACGAGCTGGAGATCCGGCTCGACCACATCCACAGGTTCATGCCGCTGGCCGCGGCCGGGGGTTGATGCGCCCCGCCGCGGCACGACCAGCCGTCAACGCGTGATCGTCTTGATCGCTTCGTTGGAGTAATCGCTGACGTTGCCGACAGAATCCACTGCCTGGACGGCGAAGTACCAAGAGGCAGACGGCAGATCGCGGACCGTGTAGGTACAGGTGCTGATCTCGCCGCATGCGTCGCGCTTGCCGCTGGCGACACAGGACAGCTGGCTGGCCGGCACCGAGACCACCTGCTCGTAGACGCCCGGCGAGTTGCCCAGGTTGATCCGGTACTCTTCGAGGTCTTTCAAGCAGGTACCGTCGGTGCGGCTATTGGGTGCGAGCCAGGTGAGTACCGCATAGTCCTCGCCGTCCCTTCCGCCGCCCAGCCCGTCATCGCCGCCGCCCGGGCGCCCAGGCACGTTGGGGCTTGGCGAAACTCCATCGGACGGCGCGCCGCCCCCGCCACCACCGCCGCAGGCGGTCACTAGCACGCTGAGGAAAAGCACGGCAAGGCCGTTACGAACATTGAGCAGATTGGACTTCATTTAAACTTTCCATCCCAGCGAACCCTAACCAGGGCTCGTCGTGTACTGGTCGATGGGGCGGAGAACGCCGGCACTCCGATCGCCTCGCCGGAGACTGCGCTGGGCTCCCGCCCCATTTTGGCCAGGCCACGCTAACCGCTGGCGAAGGTGGCATTCTGTGCGGTCGATCACCTAACGCCCGGTGAGATGGCAGCATGCGAACGAATCGAGCCGGCGGTGGTGAAACGCTTCACAAGCAGCGCATCGCTCAAGAGCGGGGCAACCGTCTCCGAACGGCGACAAACCCGGCAATTACAACCAGTTAACGCATAGCGGCAAGGCAAATACATGAAAGACGCAGCGACGGAACACAGCAGTCAGCGAATCGGTCGCGGAATGTACATCGCGATGTGGCTGGTTGTGCTGGCACTGCTTACCCTGGGCTTCAATCACTGGCTGGAGCGCGAGCGCAATCCCAACCGCAACCCACAGGGCTCGATCAGCGCCGATGGCACCCGGGAAGTCACTTTGCAGCGGGGCCGGCACGGCCATTATCTGGCCACTGGCCGGATCAACGGCCAGTCCGTCACCTTCCTCCTCGATACGGGCGCCAGCGATGTATCCATCCCCGGACCGGTTGCCTCCCGCCTTGGACTGAAACGGGGCGCGCCGCGGCAGTACCGCACGGCCAACGGCGTAGTCACCGCTTATATGACGCAGCTGCAGCGGGTGGAACTGGGGCCATTGGAACTGACCGGGATACGCGCCTCCATCAACCCGCATATGGACGGCGAGGAAATCCTGCTGGGGATGAGTTTCCTGCGCGAGCTGGAACTCATTCAGCGCGGCGACAGCCTGACGCTGCGGCAATCGCCGCATTAGGTGCAGGTCACGACAGGCAGCGCGCTTCCAGATCGTGCTCGCTGGCGCCCGTCACGGTCACATCCGCCCAATCGCCCGCCTGCAGGTGGGCGCCATCGGCGATGTAGACCACG
Source organism: uncultured Alkalilimnicola sp. (assembly GCA_964460035.1). GTDB lineage: Bacteria > Pseudomonadota > Gammaproteobacteria > Nitrococcales > AK92 > CAYWPG01. The sequence continues at coordinate 29,454 of CAYWPG010000004.1, read as the reverse complement.
CCGTCGATTTCCGGCGCATCGGCCGCGCTGCGAGCCACAGCGCCATCGGCATCCACTGCGTCGACCAGCACCCGTAGCCGGCGACCAATCTTCGCCTGCAGCTTGGTCGCGCTGATGCGTGCCTGCAGCGCCATGAAACGCTCCAGCCGCTCCTGCTTCACCTCCTCGGGCACCGGGTCGGGCAAACTGTTCGCCTGGGCGCCTTCGACGGGAGAGTAGGTAAAACAGCCTACCCGATCGAGCTGCGCCGCTTCGAGAAACTGTAGCAATTCCTCGAAATCGGCTTCCGTTTCGCCCGGAAAACCGACGATGAAGGTCGAACGCAGCGTTAGCTCGGGACAGATTTCCCGCCAGGCTTCGATACGGCGCAGATTGCTCTCGCTGGATGCTGGTCGCCGCATGGCCTTGAGCACCCGCGGGCTGGCGTGCTGCAGTGGCACGTCCAGGTACGGTAGCAGCTTGCCTTCGGCCATCAGCGGAATGACCTCGTCGACATGCGGATAGGGGTAGACGTAGTGCAGGCGCACCCACGCCCCCAGCTCCCCCAGCGCCCGACACAATTCGGTCATCCGCGTACGCACCGGACGCCCGCGCCAGAAGCCGGTCCGGTACTTGATATCGACGCCGTAAGCGCTGGTGTCCTGCGAGATCACCAGCAACTCCTTCACGCCCGCCTTGACCAGCCGCTCCGCTTCCTCTAGCACCTCGCCCACCGGCCGACTGACCAGATCGCCGCGCATGGAGGGAATGATGCAGAAGGTGCAGCGGTGATTGCAGCCTTCGGAGATCTTCAGATAAGCGTAATGCCGTGGCGTCAGCTTGATGCCCTGCGGCGGCACCAGGCTGGTGAAAGGATCGTGGCGGGGCGGCAAATGCTGGTGCACAGCCGCGATGACTTCCTCATAAGCGTGCGGCCCCGTCACCTTGAGCACCTGCGGATGCTGGTTGCGAATGACTTCTTCTTTCGCGCCCAGACAGCCGGTGACGATGACGCGCCCGTTCTCGCTCAACGCCTCTCCGATCGCGTCCAGCGACTCTTCCACCGCCGCATCGATGAAGCCGCAAGTGTTCACCACCACCAGATCGGCATCTTCGTAAGTCGGCACCAGATCGTAGCCTTCCGCCCGCAATTGCGTAAGGATCCGCTCCGAGTCGACCAACGCCTTCGGGCACCCCAGACTTACGAATCCCACCTTTGGCTGTTTTGCGCTCATCCTTCTCCACTCGGGCACTTTGCAACGTGCCGCAGCAACCCTATTGACAGAATGGTGGACAAACCATCCAGCGCTTCGTTCTGCTCCAACCCGCCCGAACCGGTAGAGGGCGATTGCGTCAGCGCGGAGCCGGAGCGATCGCGCTTTCTCGAGTCAGAAGTAGCGGCACTATACGCCGGTTGACCGTGACGGTTAACACCGTGCGGAAACTGTCGCATGTGCTAAGGTCTAAACTGTCGGCGCCGATCGTAGCGGCGCCCCTTTATGAGGACGCTGGCATGCAACGGACAGCGTGCAAACCGTTCGATTTCGACGACTGGGCGCGCCTGGCCGCGGAAGACCCCGCAGCGTTCGAGGCGCGGCGAGCGGCCGTGATCCACCAGTTCATCGAGAACACGCCCCACAGCCGCCGCGAGCGCCTGCGCAGCTTGCAGTGGCGCATCGACCGCACCCGCGAGCGCGCGTCCAATCCGATAGCCGCGTGCGTCCGCATATCCCGGATGATGTGGGACTCGCTATTAGGCGATTGCGGACTGCTGCCGGCACTGGATGCTTTGCGCAGCGGCCGCTCCTGGCCTCGCAAGACGGCCACTATACTCCCTTTTCGCCGCCGCGATGACCGCGAGGCGAGCCGGACGCGGCGCTAGCCCATCCGCTGGCACCCGGCTTTGCGACCATTGTTGCAGAAGCCGCTTCTCGCGCGTCCGAACGGCCGAAATCACTTGCAACGCTTCGCTTTGCCTATTGAAATAGGCCCTCCCTGCGTCTATGCTTGGCGTCTTTTTCCCATTCTGGGCCCGGCCGGCAGTGGCGGACGTTGCAACCGAAGGTGCAGTCATGAAGAAAGGCATTCACCCCGAGTATCGCGAAGTGGTGTTCCAGGACATCTCCACCGACTTCGCTTTCCTGACCCGCTCCACTGTGCAAACCAAGGAGACGATCAAGTGGGAGGACGGTAAGGAATACCCGCTGGTCAAGCTCGAGGTGTCCAGCAAGAGCCACCCGTTCTTCACCGGCAAGCAGCGCGTGATCAACACCGGCGGCCGCGTAGACCAGTTCCGCAAGAGGTTCGGCACCTTATCGCGGCGCGCCAAGTAATAAACGGCTGCAGCTATCGAAAAAGAAGCGCCCTGCTCGCATGCAGGGCGTTTTTTTGTGTCCGCACCGCCGCCAGATAGTGTTCTGGCCATGCCGCAGCCTTTGTCGAACCAGCCACAGCTTCGAACGACAGCCCGCAATGGATATATCGCAGTGCAGCGTTCCCGCTTCCCGCCCCCGGGGTTTATTGATACTATCTGCGCGGCCTGATGACCTGCTCGACGAGGGAACGTACAGCGCAACGTAGCGCCAGCAGGGTCACACCATCATCTGCCAACGCCGGGCATCCATCCGTGCAGGCAAGCGCGCATTATTAGAAGGACGCGGCTGGCAGCGAGCGGCCGACCGTGGTCGCTTTCGGCATTGCATACCGTGGATCACGGTTAAAAGCGAGTTTAGGAGAGCGTTCCATGTCGCAGAAGACCCTCACCGTTACCGACAGCGCTACCGGCAAGACCGTCGAGTTCCCGATCCGGAGCGGCACCCACGGCCCAGACGTCGTCGACATCAAGAACCTATACAGCGAATTCGGCTACTTCACCTACGACCCAGGTTTCACCTCCACCGCCAGCTGCCGCAGCGATATCACGTTCATCGATGGCGACGAAGGCGTGCTGCTGTATCGGGGTTATCCGATCGAACAGCTCGCGGAGAAGAGCACCTTCCTCGAGGTCTCGTACCTGTTGCTCTACGGCGAACTGCCTAACGCCGAACAGCTGGAGAAGTTCCAGACGTCGATCACCAAGCACACCATGGTGAACGAGAGCCTGAAGCGCTTCTTCAACGGTTTTCACCACAATGCCCACCCGATGGCGATGCTCACGGCAGTGGTCGGCTCGCTATCCGCCTTCTATCACGAGAGCATTGACGTCAACGACCCTGAAAGCCGCGAGCTTTGCGCACATCGCATTATCGCCAAGATGCCCACTATCGCCGCGGCGGCCTTCAAGCACATCATCGGCGAGCCGTTCGTCTATCCCAAGAACGCGCTGAGCTACTGCGGCAACTTCCTGAACATGCTGTTCTCGCGGCCCAGCGAGGAATACGAGATCAACCCGATTGCCGAGAAGGCGCTCGATCAGCTGCTCATCCTGCACGCCGATCACGAGCAGAACGCCTCCACCTCCACGGTACGCTTGGCCGGCTCCACCGGCACCAACCCCTTTGCGGCTATCGCCGCGGGCTGCGCTGCCCTGTGGGGACCCGCGCACGGCGGCGCGAACGAGGCGGTGCTGAACATGCTCGAAGAAATCGGCACCGTGGAGAACGTGCCCAAGTTCATCGCCAAGGCCAAGGACAAGAACGATCCGTTCCGCCTCATGGGCTTTGGCCACCGTGTGTACAAGAACTACGATCCGCGGGCAGCCATCATCCGCAAGACCTGCCACGAGGTGCTCAACGAGCTGGGCATCAAGAATGACCCGCAGCTCGAGCTGGCGATGCGCCTGGAAGAGATCGCGCTGAAGGACGACTACTTCGTCGAGCGCAAGCTCTACCCCAACGTGGACTTCTACTCCGGCATCATCTACAAGGCGCTGGGCATCCCCACGGAGTTCTTCACCGTGCTGTTCGCCCTTGGGCGCACGCCGGGCTGGATGGCTCAGTGGATGGAGATGATCGCCGACCCCGAGCAGCGTATCGGCCGGCCCCGGCAGATTTACACCGGCGCTGCCAAGCGCGACTACGTGGAAATCGACAAGCGCTAACCGCGCTCTGGATCGCCACGAAGAGAAAAGCCCGGCCGCAAAGCCGGGCTTTTTCGTATCCGAGGGATCCTCGCGACCGCGGTCTGGCTCAGACTTCCAGCATCTCCTTGACGGCCGCCACACTGGCCCGCTGCATGGGCTGTCCATCGATGCGGCTGCGTGGCGCCTGGCGAAGCCCGGACCGGCCGAATACCGTCAAGTCGAAGACGGTATCGCCTGCGGTAAAGCGGTAGACGGGGAAGCTGACGTAATCGTCCTTGCCGAACCGCAGCCTGCGCTCGGTAGTCTCGAACGGGATCCGGTGTTCGAGCAGGAACAGCACGACTTCCTCTGGAGTTTCCGCGAACACGTGCAGATTGACGTCCGAATGCGGTCCGGCGGTGCCGTTGAGCACCGACCCGACCAAACGTGGCTGAAACTGCGCGAGAAACTCCATGGCCTCCAGCGCGCGCGCCCGCAGCTTGCGGATGCGCACCAGCTGCTCATCACCGTAGAAAAGGCGCTGATACTCTTCCAGCGCCGCCTGAATCTCGCGGTTCGCGGGAAGATTGCGCGTATCGGGGGCGCCCAGGCGCTCGGCGGCCTTGCGCTTCGCGGCGGCGTAGTCTCCTACGCCCTCCTCGGCCATGATACGGGCCGCTTCGATGGTAAGCCGTTGGCGCATACGGTCGTCACGCGTGCTGCTGCGCTTTGCCATGACGAACTCCTCTATCGACCCTGCGCCGCCCAAGCTCGGCGGCCAACCTGAGGTGCAAGCGCGAACTCGGGCAATACCGGCATTGCCGGGCACCGCGCTCAGAACAGCGTACCGGCTCCACCCGCCTCCGAACCGCCTCCCGAGGGCGGGCCGCCGAGTTCGCTGTCCGCGGGCGGTACCTTATCGGCGTAGAACACCTCGAAGATCGCACGCGGGTTGTCGGCCGTGGTGGCATAACCAGTATCGGGATCGATGCGCACCGTTACCAGTCCTTCCGGCTGCGGCAATGTCCGCTCGGGCTTGTCGGCGAGCGCGACGCGCATGAAATCCAGCCACACGGGCAACGCGGCCGTCGAGCCCGTTTCCCCCGCGCCTAGCGGATCGTGCTTATCGAAGCCCAGCCACACGGTAGCGACGATATCGCCGTTGTATCCGGAGAACCAGGCATCGCGCTGTTCATTGGTCGTGCCGGTCTTGCCCGCCAAATCGCTGCGCCCAAGCTGCAACAGGCGGCGGCCGGTGCCGTAGCGCACCGCATCGCGCATCATCGAGGTCATCAAGTACGCGTTCTGCGGCGTAATCGTCCGCGGAGCGGGCACTGGAGTCACCACCGGTTCGGCAATCTCCTCGCCTCCCACCTCGACAAGCTCATCGTTCTCCACCTCCGGCATCGAACAATCCTCACAGGCGGTTTTCGGGCTGGCGGCGAATATGACCTTGCCGTCGCTATCGCGGATCTGCTCGATAAACCAGGGCTCGACCAAATATCCCCCGTTCGCGAATACCGCATAGCCGGTGGTAAGTTCCAGCGGGGTCACGCTGGGACTACCCAGCGAGAGCGAGAGGTTCCGCGGCATGCGATCGGCGGCGAAGCCGAAGTTCTCCAGGTGCTCTATCGCATAGCCTATCCCTATGCTTTGGAGCACCCGAATGGAGACCAGGTTGCGCGAGTGCGTCAGCGCCTCGCGCAAACGCGTCGGGCCGTAGAAGCGGCGCGAGTAGTTTTCGGGCCGCCAAGTGCCCTCCAGCGCTTCGTCACGGAAAACCACCGGTGCGTCGTTCACTATCGTTGCCGGCGTGAAATCGCGCTCCAGTGCCGCCGAGTAGATGAAAGGCTTGAAGCTCGAACCGGGCTGGCGCTGCGCCTGCGTCACCCGATTGAAGCGGCTCTGGTAGAAATCGAAGCCGCCGGCAAGCGCCAGCAGGCGGCCGTCGTCCGGCGCCATAGCCACCAGCGCGGCCTCCGGCTCCGGCTGTTGCGCCAAGCGGTAGCCTTCCTCGGTCAGGCGCACCCGAATGACGTCGCCTACCGCGAGCACATCCGCCGGCTTGCTGGGGAAGCGTCCTTGCGAGTCGCGGCTGAGAAAAGGCCGTGCCCAGGCCAGGCCCGCCTTGGGCAGACGCACTTCCTCATCGAGGGAGGGCAAATAGATGTCCGCGCCATCATCGTCCACCCCTGTCACCAGCGCCGGCAGCAGGCCCCCCACGGGGCGATAGGAGGCCAGCGCCGTGCGGCGCGCCTCGGAATCGAGCATCTGCTGCTCGGTGAGCTTCCCAATGGGCCCGCGGTAGCCATGACGCTCGTCGTAGGCGAGCAGCCCATTACGCACTGCGCGGTTGGCCGCTGTCTGCATGCGCCCGTCTATGGTCGTGATGACTTCGTAGCCGCCGGTGTAGGCCTCCTCGGCGCCGAACCGCGCGACCATCTCGGCCCGCACCATTTCCGCCAGATGAGGAGCCTCGACCCCGGGTTCGATGCCGTGGATGCGCGCGGTCACCGGGGCCGCCATCGCTTCCTCGAACTGCTGCCTGTCGATCACACCCAGCGTGAGCATTCGGCGCAGCACATAGGCGCGACGCTGCAGCGCCGCCCGCGGATTGCTGACGGGATTGGCCGTGGAGGGCGCCTGCGGCAACCCCGCGATCATCGCGATCTCCGCAATGGTCAGCTCGGAGGGCGGACGACCGTAGTAAATCTGCGCGGCCGCCCCGACGCCATACGCGCGGTGCCCCAGGAAGATCTTGTTCAGATAGAGCTCTAGGATCTCCTCCTTGCTCAACTCCCGGTCGATCTTCAGTGCCAGCAGGATCTCGTTGGCCTTGCGCAGATAGGTCTTCTCTCGGCTCAGGAAGAAATTGCGCGCCACCTGCATCGTAATGGTGCTGCCCCCTGGGCCCTTCTCGCCGGTGCGCACCAGGTGCCAGACAGCCCGCAACAAGCCTTGATAGTCCACCCCAGGGTGGGAGAAGAAGCGCTCGTCCTCGGCGGCCAGAAAGGCCTGAATCATCAGCGGCGGAATCTCTTCATAGCGCAGCGGAATCCGCCGCATTTCGCCGAACTCGGCGATAAGCTCCCCGTCCTTGGTAAAAACCCGTAGCGGCACTTGCAGATGCACGTCGCGCAGAGCTTCCACCGGCGGGAGCTTGGGAGCGAGCATCATGTAAACGGCACCGCCGGCTGCGCCAGCCGCCACTGCCAGCACAACAGCCAGAATAAACAAATACTTGACTAGGCGTTTCATGACGGATTGTTCTCAGCCCGGCGTGGACGCAACGAAGTATAACAGGGCAAGGAGGGTCATCGGTTAACTGGTCGTACTTTTCTGTTTTGCACGGCTTGATCTATATTTGCAGTTGACATTGAACGTCAGTACACACGTCTGCCCCGCAAGCCGACAACATAACAAGGAAAAATAGAGTGGGCCTGTTCACCAGAAAGCGCACCCCCGACCTGGGGGTGGACATCAGCTCGACGGCGGTGAAGGTGCTGGAGCTGGGACGCCACGACAACCGCTTCAGGGTTGAGAGCTATGCCGTCGAGCCCTTGCCTGCCAATGCGGTAATCGAGAAGAACATCGCGGACATAGAAGCGGTAGCGGCGACCATCAAGGCCGCCGTCAGGCGTGCCGGCTGCAAGGGGAAAAATGTGGCTGCGGCGGTACCGGCCTCCGCGGCCATCAGCAAGACCGTCACCCTGCCCGCGAATCTGAGCGAAGACGAGCTGGAAGCGCACGTCGAGCTGCAGGCCGACCAGCATATTCCTTTCCCGCTGCGAGAAGTCCATCTGGACTTCCAGATCTTGGGCCCCGGCCGCACGCCGGAAGAGATCGAAGTGCTGCTGGTGGCCTCGCGCAGCGAGAACGTCGAGGCACGCACCGAAGCGCTGATCCTGGCCGGCCTGACGCCGCGCGTGATGGACGTGGAGAGCTACGCGATCGAGAACGCGTTCTCGCTGCTCGCCCCGCAACTGCCCCTGGGCAGCGATACCGTCGCTATCGTAGACATAGGCGCGACGATCACCACCCTCACCGTCGTGCAGGAGGGCAAGATCGTCTATACCCGCGAGCAGATCTTCGGCGGCAAGCAGCTCACCGACGAGATCATGCGCCGCTACGGCCTAAGCCTGGAGGAAGCCGGCCGCGCCAAACGGCAAGGCAACCTGCCGGAGGGCTACGAGGAAGAAGTCCTGATGCCGTTCAAGGAAGCCGTAGCCCAGCAGGTGGCCCGGTCGCTGCAGTTCTTCTTCGGCTCCGGGCAGCACAACAGCGTCGATCACATTCTGCTCGGCGGCGGCTGCGCGGCCATGCCCGGCATCGTGGAGCTCATCGAGGCGCAGACCGGGACCGGCGCCTCGGTCGCCAACCCTTTCAGCAACATGACGATTGCCAGCCGCGTACGCCCGCAGCTGCTCGTAGAAGATGCGCCCGCTTTGATGGTTGCCTGCGGGCTCGCCTTGAGGAGCTTCGACTGATGACCCGAATCAATCTGCTCCCCTGGCGCGAGGAGCTGCGCAAGGAACGCAAACAGCGCTTTATCGCCATGCTCGCGGCGGGCGGCCTGCTGGGCATCGGCATCTGGGCGGCGGGCCATCAGTACTACAGCAGCGAAATCGCCTATCAGGAACGCCGCAACAACATCCTGCAAACCGAAATTCGCCGCCTCGACCGCCAGATCGCCGAGATTCGCGATCTGGAATCCACCAAAGCGAACCTGATCTCGCGCATGAACGTGATTCAGGAATTGCAGCAAGGGCGGCCCCAGGTCGTGCACTTGTTCCACCAGATCGCCACGACCGTGCCCGATGGGCTTTACCTGACCAGTTTGAAGCAGACCGGACGTCAGCTGACCATCACCGGCCGCGCGGAATCCAATGCCCGCGTCTCCAGCTACATGGAAAACCTCGACGCCTCGGAGTGGCTGCGCAATCCGCGCTTGGACGTGATCCAGGTACGCGAACACGAGCGCCGCCGGATCAGCGAGTACACCCTGCGTGTCGAGCAGGTCAACGCGATTGCCAGCGCATCGACCACAGCGGCCGACAGCAACGTCAGAACCACCAGCAGCACCAGAAACCAACGCGGCAACCGGTAGAGCACGCGATGAATCTCAAGGATCTGAACAATCTGAACATCGATCTTGCGCAGTTGCGCGAGATCGATTTCAACACGCTCGCAAACTCCCCCTGGCCGGTGAAACTGCTGCTATCGGCGCTGCTGGCCGGCGCCGTGGCCGGGGCCGGCTGGTGGCTGGACTGGCGCGAGCAAGCGCTGACCCTGGAGCGCGCGGTCGCACAGGAGCAGGATCTGCGCCGCAGCTTCGAGATCCGCCAGCGGCGGGCGGCAAACCTGGATGCCTACCGGGAGCAACTCGAGCAGATGCAAGCCGCTTTCGGCGCCATGCTGCGCCAACTGCCCAGCCAGGCCGAGATCGCGGCATTGCTGGTCGACATCTCCCAGACGGGGCTGGCCGCCGGACTCGAGTTCGAGCTGTTCCAGCCCCAGAGCGAGGTGCGACGCGAGTTCTATGCAGAGCTTCCGGTCAAGATTCGAGTGCGTGGCGACTATCACCAGTTCGGTCGCTTCGTCAGCGGCGTCGCGGCGCTGCCCCGCATCGTCACGTTGCACGACGTTGACCTCAGGCCCGCCGGCAGCCGTATGACCATGGAGCTGACGGCCAAGACCTACTGGTATCTGGACGAAGGGAGAGGTCGATGAACGCCGCTCGCATTTGGCTTGCGCGCGCCTGCCGGCGCTTGTCGATCGGACTGGTTACGGCTCTGCTGATCGCTGGCTGCTCGCGCGATACCGCCGATCTGGAAGAGTTCATGCGCGAAGTACGGGCCCGCCCGCCGGCGCCGATCGAACCGATCCCGGAGATGCGTACCTTCGCGACCTTCGAGTATCCGGCCACGGGTTTGCGCGATCCGTTCGCCGCGCCAAAGCCGCAAACGGCCCGTTCCCCGCGCAGCGACGGGCCGCGACCGGACCCGAACCGTCCACGCGAGGCGTTGGAGCAGTTTCCCCTGGATTCGCTGCGCATGATGGGAACGCTGCGGCAGCAAGACAAGCTATGGGGACTGGTACGCGATACCAGCGGGACGGTGCACCGGGTAGAGATCGGCAACTATCTGGGGCGTAACCACGGCCGGATCGTAAAGATTGACGAAACCAGCATAGCGGTGCGGGAACTGATTCCCGACGGCAATGGCGGCTGGATAGAACGCAACGCCGCTTTGGCGGTCAGGGAGTGATGTTGTCAGGGGCACAAAAATGATAATGAGAAACGCAACCCAAACTTCTGCCGTAGCCGCCAGGCGTTTTCGCGCCAGCGCTCTGCGCTTGCTGCTGCTCCTGTGCCTGGGATTGTGCTGGGCGGGACATGCGGCGGCAGCCGCCAATGCCCTGACCCGCATCGACTATACGACGATAGGCGGCAACCAGGTACAGGTCACGCTCACACTGGAGAGTCCGGCCGAACCCAGGGCCTTCACCATAGACAACCCCGCTCGCATCGCCCTGGACCTGCCCGACACGCGCAATGCGCTTGCCGAGCGCAATCTGCGCATCGGCGTTGGCGCCGTCGAAGGAATCTCCACCGCCGAGGCCGGCGGCCGTACCCGCGTGGTGCTCCGGCTCGCCCAGATGGTGAGCTACGACATGCGCGCCGACGGCAACCAGATCCACATTCTGCTGCATGCGCCACGCGGCGACAGCTTTGCACAGAGCAGCGGCGGCGCCGGCACGCAGACAGGGGCGCAGCGCAGCGAAGGCATCATCGATATAGACTTCAGGCGTGACACCGACGGCACCGGCCGCATCATTATCGCCCTGGCCGATCCAACGATCCCAGTGGACATGCGCCAGGAAGGCTCGCGCCTGCTGGTCAACCTGCTCAATACGCGCATCCCGCAACGCCTGGAGCGGCGGCTGGACGTCACTGACTTCGCCACGCCGGTGCGAACCATCGATGCCCGCCAAAACGGCGATCATGTCCGGCTGGTCATCGAAACCGGGCAGCAGTACCAGCACATGGCGTATCAGACCGGCGGCAACCTGGCCATCGAACTCAAGCCGCTGACGCCCGAGGAGCGCGAGCGCTTGGCGCGCGATCAGGTCCAATACGAAGGCGAGCGCCTCTCCTTGAACTTCCAGGACATCGAAGTGCGCTCCGTGCTGCAGCTGATCGCCGACTTCACCGGTTTGAACGTGGTGGTCAGCGACAACGTTCGAGGCAACATCACGCTGCGCCTTCAGAACGTTCCGTGGGACCAGGCGCTGGACATCATTCTCTCCAGCCGCGGCCTGGACAAGCGCCAACACGGCAACGTACTCATGATCGGGCCAGCGGACGAAATCGCCGCCCGCGAGCGCCAGCAACTGGAAGCGCAGCGCCAGATCCAGGAGCTGGAGCCGCTGCGCTCGGAGTTCATACAGGTCAACTACGCCAAGGCAGCGGATATCGCTGCACTGATCCGCAGCGGCGATGCCTCGCTGCTCTCGGATCGCGGCCGCATAACGGTGGACGCCCGCACCAACACGCTGATCGTGCAGGACACCGAGCGCAACCTCACCGACATTCGCAACCTGGTCTCGCGGCTGGACGTGGCGGTGCAGCAGGTCCTGATCGAATCGCGCATCGTCATCGCCTCGGACGAGTTCACTCGCGATCTGGGGGTACGCTTCGGCTACACGCGCACCGGCACCGTCGGCGACAACCACACCGGCACCGTCGGCGGCACCCAGCCTGGGTCGGTGAACCTGGGCAGCGGCGGCTTCGGCGTGCCGGGCGGGCTGCTGGTCGATCTGCCGGCCATCGGCGCCAAGGGCTCGATCGGGCTCGCCGTCGGCCGGATCGGCACGGAACTGCTGCAGCTCGAACTGTCGGCCATGGAAATCGAAGGCCGCGGCGACATCGTCTCCAGCCCGCGGGTCATCACGGCCAACCAGCAGTCGGCCACCATCGAGCAAGGCGTGGAGATTCCTTACGAGCAGGCAACTTCCAGCGGTGCGACCAGCATCGCCTTCAAAAAGGCTGTGTTGGGGTTGACGGTGACACCGCAGATCACGCCGGACGATAGGGTGCTCTTGGATCTGCGCGTGAGCAAGGACAGCCAGGGCGCTAACACCGAAGCCGGGCCCGCCATCAACACGCAATCGGTTACCACGCAGGTGCTGGTCGACAACGGCGAAACGGTGGTACTAGGCGGTATTTACGAGCGCACGAATACCCAAGGCGTTCGCCGCATTCCCTTCTTCGGCGAGCTGCCGCTGATAGGCGCGCTGTTCCGCACCACCTCCCGTGTGGACAACCGCAGCGAACTGCTGGTGTTCGTCACGCCGAAGATCCTCAAGGAGTCGCTGGCGCAAAACTAGCTGCCCTCGGGGCTCGCGCTGCTCATCTAGTAGCGGGGCGCTGCAGTACCCTGCAGCCGGGCTGGTTGGCAGGCACACGGCGCCTGCCAACCAGCCCGGCGAGGCGCGCGGCCGTTTGCCGACCCGGCCCCGGCCTAGGGTATAGTAGAAGTCCCTGGCCACCCGATGATGAGCATGCAACCTGAGCGCATTTTCCTGATCGGCCCGATGGGCGCCGGCAAAAGTACCGTAGGCAAGCGCCTGGCGCAGGCACTCGGCATGGAATTCGTCGATAGCGACCGCGCCTTGGAAGAGCGCACCGGCGCCAGCATTCCGCTTATCTTCGAGCTCGAAGGCGAGGAGGGCTTTCGGCGTCGTGAAGCGGCGATCATCGACGAGCTGACGCAGCGTCCTGCGCTGGTACTCGCCACCGGCGGCGGTGCGGTCACCACACCCGCAAACCGGCGCTACCTGTCCGAGCGCGGAACGGTAGTGTACTTGCAGACATCGGTAGACCGGCAGCTGGCCCGCACTCGCCACGATAAGAACCGGCCGCTGCTGCAAACGCCGAATCCGCGTGCACGGCTCCAAGAGTTGCTGAAGCAGCGCGAGCCGCTGTATCGGGAAATCGCCGACATCATAGTCAGCACCGATCACGGCCGCCCCGGCAGCGTGGTCAGGACGATCCTGGAGCGGTTGCGTGCCGCGAACGGAACGCCGCGGCACATCACAACGGACTAAACTCGATGAAAACCCTACAAGTAGAACTGGGCGATCGCAGCTACCCCATTCACATAGGGCCCGGACTGCTCGCGCGGCCCGACCTCCTGCGCCCGCATATCGTGGGCAAACAGGTGCTGATTCTCAGCAACGAGACCGTGGCCCCGCTGTATTTGTCTGCGGTGGAAGCGGCACTGACCGGATTCGAAACCGCCAGCCTCGTGCTGCCCGACGGCGAACGCTACAAGACGCTGGACAGCGCGATGCGCGTATACGACGAGCTGCTTCGCCGCCGCATGGACCGGCGCACCACGCTGATCGCGCTCGGCGGCGGCGTCGTCGGCGATCTAGCCGGTTTCGTCGCGGCCACTTATCAGCGCGGCGTGAACTTCATTCAGATTCCCACCACGCTGCTGGCCCAGGTGGACTCGTCGGTCGGCGGCAAGACCGGCGTAAATCACCCGCTGGGCAAGAACATGATCGGCGCGTTCTATCAGCCGCGCTGCGTATTGGCCGATATCGATACGCTGAAGACGCTGCCCGAGCGGGAGCTGAAAGCCGGCGTGGCCGAGGTCATCAAGTATGGACTGATCCGCGATCGCGCCTTTTTCGCCTGGCTGCAGGAAAACGTGGCCGCACTGCTGGCACGCGAGCCGGCGGCACTTACGTATGCGATCGAGCAATCCTGCCGCAACAAGGCCGAAGTCGTCGCCGCCGATGAGCGCGAGAACGATCAGCGGGCGCTGCTCAATCTCGGTCACACCTTCGGCCATGCGATCGAGACCCATACCAACTACGAAAGCTGGCTGCATGGGGAGGCCGTGGCGGTGGGCATGGTCATGGCCGCCCACCTGTCCGAGCAACTGGGCTGGCTCAGCGCCGACGAGCGCGGCGAGGCGGAAGCGCTGCTGGCAGCGGCTGGCTTGCCGCTGCGCCCGCCGGCCATTGCCCCCGAGCGCTTCCGAGAGCTGATGGGGGTCGACAAGAAGGCGCTGGCTGGGCAACTGCGCCTGATCCTGCTGCAGGGGATAGGCAACGCGGTACTCACCGGCGACTTCGACGATGCGGCGCTGGAGCGCACCTTGCGCCATTTCTGCGGTCATGGGAGCTGAGCACGATACCGTGCCCGCCCCTTGGGTGCGGGCTATGCAAGCTTACGCAGCCGATCCGCGGCGCAGCCGGGGCCGCCGCGTGCCCGAGCCGCCGCCGGCTTACCGCAGCGAGTTCCAGCGCGATCGCGATCGGATCATTCACTCCACGGCGTTCCGTCGTCTCGAGTACAAGACCCAGGTCTTCGTCAATCACGAGGGGGATCTGTTCCGCACCCGCCTGACCCACACACTGGAGGTGGCACAGATCGCCCGCACCATTGCCCGCGCTTTAGGGCTTAACGAGGACCTGACCGAAGCGATTACGCTTGCCCACGACCTCGGACACACGCCGTTCGGTCACGCCGGGCAGGACGCGCTCAACGAGTGCATGCGCCCGTACGGCGGCTTCGAGCACAATCTGCAGTCGCTGCGAGTGGTCGATGAGCTGGAGGAGCGTTACGCCGAGTTTTCAGGCTTGAACCTGACGTACGAGACGCGCGAAGGCATTCTCAAGCATTGCTCGCGCAGCAAGGCGCGGGAGCTGGGCGAATTGGGCCAGCGCTTTCTGAACGGCACTCAGCCCGGGCTGGAAGCGCAGCTGGCCAACCTGGCCGACTCCATCGCCTACAATAGCCACGACGTCGATGACGGGCTGCGGGCCGGCCTTCTGACCATAGAGCAATTGCGCCAAACCGAGCTGCTGGATCGGCTGTTCGCACAGGTATTGCGCGAGCATCCTGACCTGGCGCCGCGGCGTGTGATCTACCAAGTGGTCCGGCACATGATAGGCCTGCAAGTCGCCGATCTGATCGAAACCAGTCAAGCGGCGATACGGGACGCGGCGCCGGATAGCATAGACGCAGTGCGCGCACTCAAAGAGCCGCTGATCCGATTCAGCGACGATATGCAGCGCCAGCACACCGAGCTCAAGCGCTTTCTGTTCAAGAACCTATACCGTCACTACCGTGTCTGGCGCATGAACGTCAAGAGCAAGCGGGTGGTCAGCGAATTGTTCGCGGCCTTTATCGACGATCCCGCGTTGCTGCCCCCGCAGCAGCAGGAACGGGTCGCAGCGCTGGAAGCCAGCGCGGGCGAAGCCGGCCGCGCACGCGCCGTTGCCGACTACATCGCCGGCATGACGGACCGTTTCGCCATCGCCGAGCACGCCAGGCTATTCGACCCTCATCGCCTGACCTGAAACAGCCCCCCCTACCGTATGGGCGTGCCTGCCCCCACCTCGAACGCAGGCCTTGAAACACCTCACATGGCCATATAGAATTCTTGCCCCTTTTTTTTCGGCCATGGGAGAAGAGCCCGTGTGCGCAAACTACAATACCGCTATTGAACAAGGCGCGGGCGCCAAGCAACGGGGTCCAGTCACACTTAACGCTCTCTCACAAACCTTCCCCAAAGGTTACCTCTATGACAGGCCTCCCAGCCTGTATCGGCCGAGTTTCGAGAAGGATAGTTGCGGCTTCGGTCTGATCGCCCACATGGACGGGCGCGCCAGCCACTGGCTCGTCCGCACGGCCATAGACGCCCTAGGGCGTCTCACCCACCGCGGCGCTGTGGCGGCCGATGGCAAGACTGGTGATGGCTGCGGCTTATTGATGAAAAAACCCAACGCGTTCCTCCGTGCTGTCGCGGCCGAGCAGGGCATCGCGCTGACAGAGCATTACGCGGCGGGCAATGTATTCCTGCACCCGGACAGGGAAAAGGCGGCCAGGGCGCGCGCCACGCTCGGCCGTGAGCTGGAAACCCAAGGGCTGACCGTGGCCGGCTGGCGCGAGGTACCGATCAACAGCAACGCCTGCGGCGACGAGGCGCTGCGCACGCTGCCCCTGATCGAGCAGATTTTCGTCAACGCCCCCACCGGCATGGACAAGGCTGCCTTCGAGCGGCGTCTCTATATCGCGCGGCGCCGTAGCGAGAAAGCGCTGGAGCCCGTCGACGACGTCTTCTACGTCACCACGCTCTCCTCGCAGGTGCTGTCCTACAAAGGACTGGTGATGCCCGCCTACCTGCCGGTGTTCTACCCCGACCTGCGGGACGAGCGCCTGGAATCGGCTATGTGCCTGTTTCATCAGCGCTTCTCCACCAACACTTGGCCGCGCTGGCGCCTTGCGCAGCCGTTTCGTTATCTCGCCCATAACGGCGAGATCAACACCATCGCCGGCAACCGCAACTGGGCCAATGCGCGCGCGTTCAAGTTCGCAACACCGCTGCTGCCGAACATGGACGACATCCGCCCGCTGGTGAGCGCGAAGGACTCCGACTCCTGCAGCTTGGACAATATGCTGGAGATGATGCTCGCGGGCGGAATGGACATCTTTCGCGCCTTGCGCCAGTTGATTCCGCCGGCCTGGCAGAACGTCGACTCCATGGACCCGGATCTGCGAGCGTTCTACGAGTACAACTCCATGCACTGCGAGCCCTGGGACGGGCCGGCCGGCATCGTGCTCACCGATGGCCGCTATGCCGCGTGCGCGCTGGACCGCAATGGCCTGCGGCCCGCGCGCTATGTGATCACCAAAGACCGCCACATTACGCTGGCCTCCGAAGTAGGCGTCTGGGACTATCGGCCGGAAGACGTGCTTGCCAAGGGGCGCCTCAAGCCCGGCGAGATGCTGGCCGCCGATACGCATACCGGCGAGCTGCTGCTGCCGGCCGACATAGACATGCGCCTGAAGCGGCGGGCGCCGTACAAGAAATGGCTGCAGCAGCATGCCGTCGAGCTGTGCTCGAACATCGCCCACGAGGACGCACCCGAGCCGATGGAGCCGGCTCGCTCGCTGCGCTACCAAAAACTGTTCAATGTCAGCTTCGAAGAACGCGAGCAAGTGCTGCGCGTTCTGGCCGAGTCCGGTCAGGAGGCGGTCGGCTCTATGGGCGACGACACCCCGCTGCCCGTGCTCTCGCGGCAGGTGCGAGCGCTGTACGACAACTTCCGCCAGCAATTCGCCCAGGTCACCAATCCCCCTATAGACCCGCTGCGCGAGCAGATCGTGATGTCGCTGGAGACCTGCTTCGGACGCGAGCAGAATCTGTTCGAGGAGACGGCGGCGCACGCCAAAAGGCTGATCAACGACTCGCCCGTGCTGTCCACCGCGAAGATGCTCAGCCTGCTGAGCCAAGCGGATCCGGACTACGCGGCCCAGGTGATAGACCTGAATTACCCGCGCGGCACCGGACTGCGCGAGGCCATCCGGAACGTGTGCGACCAGGCCGTGGCAGCCGTACGCGCGGGCAAGGTCATAATCGTGCTGTCCGATCGTGCGATAGAGCGCGACAAGCTGCCCATTCACGCCCTGCTCGCCACCGGTGCCGTGCATCACCGGCTCGTGCGCGAAGGCCTGCGCTGCGACTGCAATCTGCTGATCGAAACGGCCACGGCACGCGATGCGCACCACTTCGCCACCCTCATCGGCTACGGCGCCACCGCGATCTACCCCTACCTCGCGTACGAGTGCATCGCCGACATGGTCCGCGCCGGTACCATCAAAGGCGCCCAACTCGGCGAGCTGTGCCACAACTACCGCAAAGGCATCAACAAGGGCCTGTACAAGATCATCTCTAAAATGGGCATTTCCACGATCGCCAGTTATCGTGGCGCCCAGCTGTTCGAGATCGTGGGCCTGCACGATGACGTCGTAGATCTGTGCTTCACCGGCACCGTCAGCCGCGTCCAGGGCGCGACTTTCGAGGATCTGGAGGCCGACCAGCTCGCGCTGGCTGCCGAAGCCTGGGATCCCCACCGAGGGCTGCGCCAAGGCGGGCTGTACAAGTACATACACGGCGGCGAGTACCACGCCTACCATCCCGAGGTGGTACGCGCACTGCAGGAGTGCGTGGAAACCGGCGACTACGAGACCTACCGCGAGTTTTCGCGGCTGGTGAACGAGCGTCCGCCCATGGCCCTGCGCGACCTGCTCAGAGTCAGGCCCGCCGGCGCGCCGCTGCCATTGGAGGAAGTCGAGCCGCTGGAGCGAATCCTGCCACGCTTCGATTCGGCCGGCATGTCGCTGGGCGCGCTCTCGCCTGAAGCGCACGAATCGCTGGCGATAGCGATGAACCGCATAGGCGCGCGCTCGAACTCCGGCGAAGGCGGAGAAGACCCCTCGCGCTACGGCACCGAGCGCATGTCCAAAATCAAGCAGATCGCCTCGGGCCGTTTTGGCGTGACCCCGCATTATCTGGTTAACGCCGAAGTACTGCAGATTAAAATCGCTCAGGGCGCCAAGCCCGGCGAAGGCGGTCAGTTGCCGGGCCACAAGGTCAACGACATGATCGCCCGCCTGCGCTTTTCCATGCCGGGCGTGGCGTTGATCTCGCCGCCGCCGCATCACGACATCTACTCGATCGAGGATCTGGCGCAGCTGATCTTCGATCTAAAGCAGGTCAACCCGGACGCCCTGGTATCCGTCAAGCTGGTCGCCGAAGCGGGCGTGGGCACCATCGCGGCCGGAGTGGCCAAGTGCTATGCCGACCTGATCACCATCGCCGGCCACGACGGCGGCACCGGAGCGAGCCCGCTCACCTCTATAAAGTACGCCGGCGCCCCCTGGGAGCTCGGGTTGGCCGAAACCCACCAGGTACTGCGCATGAACAACCTGCGCGACAAGATCCGCCTGCAGACCGACGGCGGCCTGAAGACCGGCCTGGATGTAATCAAAGCGGCGATCCTCGGCGCTGAGAGTTTCGGCTTCGGCACCGCTCCCATGGTCGCCATGGGCTGCAAGTACTTGCGCATCTGCCACTTGAACAACTGCGCCACGGGCGTAGCCACGCAGCAGAAGGTGCTGCGCCTGAAGCACTACATCGGCTCCCCGGAACGCGTCATCAATTACTTCCGCTTCGTAGCCATGGAAGTGCGCGAGTGGCTGGCCAAGCTGGGCGTCCGCAGCCTGCAGGAGCTGATAGGCCGCACTGATCTGCTGGAGGTGCTGCCCGGAGCGACCGAGCGCCAGGCGCGCCTTGATCTGGCGCCCATTCTGTCCGATGCCGGCGTGGACAAAGACCGCCCGCAGTTCTGCATCACGCCGCGTAACCTGCCCTTCGATCGCGGCCTGCTAGCCGAGCAGATGGTGGCCGATGCGCTACCCGCCATCGAAGCCAAGAGCGGTGGCGAGTTCCACTACGAAGTGCGCAACGACAACCGCTCGCTGGGCGCGCGCCTCTCCGGCGAGATCGCCAAGCGCCATGGCGACTATGGGATGGAGGACAGCCCCATTGTCGTGCGTATGAAAGGCTCGGCAGGACAAAGCTTTGGTGTCTGGAACGCGGGCGGCCTGCACATGTACTTGGAGGGCGACGCCAACGACTATGTCGGCAAAGGCATGGCCGGCGGCAAATTGGTGATCTATCCGCCGGCCAATAGCGCGTTCAGAAGCCGGGAGACCGCCATCATAGGCAATACCTGCCTGTATGGAGCCACCGGCGGCAAGCTGTTCGCGGCCGGGCAGGCGGGCGAGCGTTTTGCGGTCCGCAATTCCGGTGCCTATGCAGTAGTGGAAGGCGTGGGTGACCACGGCTGCGAGTACATGACCGGCGGGATGGTGTGCGTACTCGGACAGACGGGCGTGAACTTCGGTGCCGGTATGACTGGCGGCCTTGCCTTCGTACTGGACATCGATAACAGCTTTGTCGACCGCTACAACCATGAGCTGATCGACATTCACCGTATCCAATCGCAACCCATGGAGGCGCATCGTAACTTCTTGCTAGGCATGATCCGCGAGTTCGTGGCGGAAACCGGCAGCCGCTGGGGTCAGGAAGTGCTGGACAACTTCCGCGATTTTGTCGGCAAGTTCTGGCTGATCAAACCACGCGCAGCCAATCTGCAAACCATTCTCGACACCTTGCGGGCGGCTGCCTGAGGAAAATGGCGGCAGGACTGCCGCTGCGGTCCTGCCGCGACGCACACCCACCACTGGACTACGGACCATGGCGAACGATTTTCAGTTTCTCGAGGTACCGCGGCAGGATCCCCCTAAAGAGGCGGCCGAGATACGCATACGGAAGCCGGGCGAGATCTACGGCCAGTTCGACGCCGACCAGGCGGCTGCCCAAGCGGGCCGCTGCCTGGCTTGCGGCAACCCATACTGCGAATGGAAGTGCCCGGTACACAACTACATCCCCGACTGGCTCAAGCTGATTGCCGAGGGGAACCTGTTCCAGGCCGCGGAGCTTTCTCATCGCACGAACTCTCTGCCGGAGGTATGCGGACGTGTCTGCCCGCAAGACCGCCTGTGCGAAGGCGCCTGCACTCTGAACGATGGCTTCGGAGCCATTACCATCGGCGCGATCGAGCGCTACATCACCGACGAGGCTGTAAAACAAGGCTGGCGGCCGAATCTGTCGCACGTGACCGATACCGGCCGGCGCGTTGCCATCGTGGGAGCCGGCCCGGCAGGGTTGGGCTGCGCCGATGTCCTTGTCCGTAATGGCGTCAAGCCCGTGGTATTCGACAAATACCCCGAGATCGGCGGGCTGCTCACCTTCGGGATCCCGCCGTTCAAGCTGGAGAAAAATGTCGTGCTCACCCGTCGCATGCTGATGGAGGGGATGGGCGTCGAGTTCCGCCTGGGCGTGGAGATCGGCAAGGATATTCCGTTCCAGCAGCTGCTGGATGAGTACGATGCCGTGTTCCTCGGCATGGGCGCCTACAACTACATGAAAGGGGGCTTTCCAGGCGAAGACAAGCCCGGTGTCTACGAAGCGCTCCCGTATCTGATCTCCAACGTCAACCGCCTGCAAGGCTACGAGCGCAACGCCGAGGAGTTCATAGACCTGCGAGGTAAGCGGGTGGTGGTGCTGGGCGGCGGCGACACGGCCATGGACTGCAACCGCACTGCGATTCGCCAGGGTGCCGCCAGCGTGGTCTGTGCCTATCGGCGCGACGAGGCCAACATGCCCGGCAGCCGGCGCGAGGTCCGCAACGCCAAGGAAGAAGGCGTGCAGTTCCTATGGAACCGTCAGCCCATAGAAATCGTCGGCGAAGGCAAGGTCCAAGGCGTGAAAGTCATCACCACGGCGCTGGGTGCCCCCGACCAGCGCGGCCGCCGCCGCCCCGAACCGGTACCCGGGAGCGAGGAAGTAATCCCGGCCGATGCGGTGATCATCGCCTTCGGCTTTCGCCCCAGCCCGCCCGCCTGGTTCAGCGAGTTCGGTATCCAGGTCGACGAGCGCGATCGGGTCAAGATCCGCAAGGACGCCTTGTTCGGGCAGACTGCCAATCCCAAGGTATTTGCCGGCGGCGATATGGTGCGCGGATCCGATCTGGTGGTGACCGCTGTCTTCCAGGGACGCGAGGCGGCTGCCGGCATCCTCAACTACATTGGCGTCAAGGCCTGCGCGCCAGCCTGAGCTGGCGGCCGGGCCGTCCGGCGAGGGAGGCTCAATTCCTCGGCTCAAGGGACCTGAGGCACCTGGTCGGCGCAATGTGCCTTACCAGGACGGTAGACACCCGGTAGGAGCTGCGCCTTCGCCGCGAATCTCCGCACCGCCCCTGGGAAAACCGTTCGCGCCCGGGGGCGCGCGCTCCCACAGCGGCTGGC
>CAYWPG010000004.1:0-7641 GCA_964460035.1 uncultured Alkalilimnicola sp. | reverse complement strand
CAGCGGCTGGCAACCGCTCGGATCTTGACCCCTCACGCTGCGGCCTATCGCCGGCAATGCTAAACTCGGTGGCAATCGCCAGGGCCGTCAGGTTCATAGAGAAGGTGTACGCTATGTCCGAACTCGTCAATGATCGCTTGTTACGCGCCCTGTTGCGCCAACCCGTGGATCGCACGCCGGTATGGATGATGCGCCAGGCCGGCCGTTATCTGCCCGAGTACCGGGAAGTGCGCCGGCAGGCTGGCAGCTTCATGGATTTGTGCAAGAACACGGAACTGGCCTGCGAGGTTACGCTGCAGCCGCTGCGCCGTTTTCCCCTCGACGCCGCGATCCTGTTCTCCGATATTCTCACCATTCCCGACGCCATGGGCCTGGGACTGTACTTCGAGGAAGGCGAAGGGCCCAAGTTCGAGCGCCCTGTACGCGATGCAGCGGCCATCGCCGCGCTACCGGTGCCCGACATCGATGCCGAACTGCGCTATGTCACCGACGCGGTCCGGCTGATCCGACGCGAGCTGGCCGGGCAAGTGCCGCTGATCGGCTTTTCCGGCAGCCCCTGGACTCTGGCGACCTATATGGTCGAAGGCGGCTCGAGCAAGAACTTCGCGCACATCAAGGGCCTGATGTACGATGAACCGGCGCTGCTGCACCAGCTGCTGGATAAGATCGCGCGTACGGTAGTGCAGTATCTGAACGCCCAGGTGGAGGCCGGTGCCCAGGCACTGATGATTTTCGACACCTGGGGTGGCGTGCTCTCGCCCGAAGCGTATCGCACCTTCTCCCTGGCCTACGCGCAGCAAGTGATTGCGGGGCTACAACGCGAGCACGACAACCGCCGCGTCCCGGTCGTGTTCTTTACCAAGGGCGGCGGCCAATGGCTGGAGGAAATGGCCGCTATCGGCGCCGATGCTCTGGGATTGGACTGGACCTGCGACATCGGCGAGGCGCGTCGCCGGGTAGGCGACCGGGTTGCCTTGCAAGGCAATCTCGACCCCTCGGTACTGTATGCCCGTCCCGCGCAGATCCGCGAGGAAGTCGCTCGTATTCTCGCTGCCTTCGGGCACGGCACCGGCCATGTGTTCAACCTGGGACACGGCATCCATCCGGAGGTCGATCCGGAGCATGCCGGCGCGATGATTGCCGCCGTTCACGAGCTAAGCCCGCAGTACCATAGCTAGGCAGGAAACAAGCCAGAGGCGCGCATGAAGGTCAAGGTGCTGTCGGCGGGAGTGGTACCGGTGCGCTGGGCGCACGACCGCTGGCTGTTCCTGATGTTGCGCGCCTACCAGTACTGGGATTTTCCCAAAGGCCGCACCGAACCGGGCGAAACACCTCTACAGGCCGCCCAGCGCGAAGTCGAGGAAGAGACCGGGCTGACCGGACTGGACTTCCGCTGGGGCTACGATTACATCGAGACCGGCCCCTACGCGCGCGGCAAGCTCGCCCGCTACTACCTGGCCGCCACGGACTCTAGCGAGGTGGTACTAGGCATTGCGCCCGAGCTGGGGCGGCCGGAGCATCACGAATATCGCTGGCTGGACTACGACACGGCGTACGCGCTGGCCGCACCCCGCGTACGCCGTGTGCTCGAGTGGGCGCGCCAGCGTTTGCCGCAAGCACCGAGCTGACACGGCGCTGACGAAGCAGGCAATAGACCTGCTGCCCACGTTCGCCTTACCGTGGCGGCAGGCTCGCAAAGTAGGCCGCGAGATCCGC
Organism: uncultured Alkalilimnicola sp.; assembly: GCA_964460035.1. GTDB lineage: Bacteria > Pseudomonadota > Gammaproteobacteria > Nitrococcales > AK92 > CAYWPG01. The sequence continues at coordinate 5,925 of CAYWPG010000004.1, read as the reverse complement.
AATATCCTGATCGCTCAGCGAAGCGGCCTGCGGGGCCATTATCGCGTTCTGCCGCTCGCCGCTACGAAAAGCCTTGAGCATGCTCGCCAAGGTATCCGCTGGCCTTCCCGCCAGGTCGGGGAACACCGCTGGGGCCGCGCTGATACCTTGCGCTCCATGGCAAGTCGCACAGGTGGCGGAAAGCGCTTTACCGCGTTCCGCATCGCCCGCTTGCACGGTTCCTGTCGCAAGACCCGCGGCAACCATCAGGACCCAGATACCCGTCTTTTTCATTTATCGCCTCTTATCGTAGTGTTTCGAATCGCTTGCCGGCTGGCACGAACCCGTGCCAGCCCCTGCGCTCCGCTGACCGCTCCCTCCCACAAGCGCGCATCTTCAAATTATGCGCTGCGCCGCAGCATAGGTCTTGATTGCCGTCAAATTCGGGTAGAGGATCGCAAGAAACAATAACCAAACCCCGGGAGCGCGACGATCGCAAACCGCAGCTGACCAAGGCCGGCGCGGCCACGGATGCGGCATAGAGGCGGCAGGCGCAAAGGCCGTAGAGCGGCACGAGCTTCAGGGATTGGCGGCGGCGTTTCCGTCGTTCGCTCCGCCCTGGGGTTCGCTTGCGTACACATACAGATTGGGGCTGCGAAAGGTCCGAAACACAACTGCTTACCCCAGGCATGTGATTCCCGAGCTTGACCCCTGGCCGGCAACGCGCATAATCGCAGCCTCCAGCCCACGGCGACAGGAGGGGAGATGACTAGCAGCTACGCCACCGGTTTCCCGCGGGCACGGCCCCGCCGCCTGCGCAAAGACAGCTTCTCGCGGCGTCTGGTACGCGAGCACACCCTGACCACCGACGATCTGATCTACCCGGTATTCGTACTCGAGGGCCGCAACCAGCGGGAGGAAGTCGCCTCCATGCCGGGAATCGAGCGCCTCTCCATCGATTTACTGTTGGCCGAAGCCGAGCAGCTGCTCGAACTGGGCATTCCCGCGATCGCCCTGTTTCCAGTCACTCCCAGCGAACGCAAAAGCCCGGATGCACGCGAAGCCTACAACCCCGACGGGCTCGCGCAGCGGGCGGTACGCGCCCTCAAGGAGCGCTTCCCGGAGCTCGGCGTGATCACCGACGTCGCGCTAGACCCGTTCACTTCTCACGGTCAGGACGGCTTGATCGACGATGCCGGCTACGTGATGAACGACGAGACCGTCGAGGTCCTGGTCAAGCAAGCGCTTTCTCAGGCGGAAGCCGGCGTCGACATCGTCGCTCCCAGCGACATGATGGACGGACGCATCGGTGCGATTCGCGATGCGCTGGAAAACGCCGGCTATCGCAATACGCGCATCATGGCCTACAGCGCCAAGTACGCCTCGTCGTTCTACGGGCCGTTCCGCGACGCAGTGGGTTCCGCCGGCAACCTGGGCAGCGGCAGCAAGGAAACCTACCAGATGGATCCCGGCAACGGCGACGAAGCGCTGCGCGAAGTCGCGCTGGACCTGGCCGAGGGCGCAGACATGGTGATGGTCAAGCCAGGGCTGCCGTACCTGGATGTAGTGCGCCGAGTCAAGGATGAGTTTCGTGTCCCCACTTTCGTTTACCAGGTAAGCGGCGAGTACGCGATGCTGATGGCCGCTGCCCGGCAGGGTTGGTTGAACGAGCGCGCGTGCGCGCTGGAAGCGCTGCTGTCGATGAAGCGTGCAGGTGCCGACGGCATCCTTACGTATTTCGCCAAACGCGCCGCCGGCTGGCTACGCGAAACGGATGGATAACTCACAAGGAAGCGTTTGTATGAGCCTAAAAAGTTACTTTGCCGAAATCTTTGCCAGCTCGCCGTTCCGTGTTCTGCAGGCGCACATGGCCAAAGTGGTGGAGTGCGCCGAAGAGCTGATACCGCTTTTCGAAGCCGTAGGCGCGCGCGACTACGAGGCGGTGGCGCAAGCCCAGAAGCGCGTTTCCGACCTCGAGGGCGAGGCCGACGATCTGAAGGAGAAGTTGCGCCTGGAACTGCCCAGCGGGCTGTTCCTGCCAGTGGACCGGCGCGACATCCTCGAGCAGCTTCAGGCTCAGGACAAGCTCGCCAATAAAGCGAAAGACATCGCCGGATTGGTGCTGGGCCGCAGGATGTATTTGCCCGAGTCGATGCACCAGCCCTTCATGGCCTACCTGCGCCGTTGCATCGACGCCTCGAAGCAGGCGCTGAATACCGTGCAGGAAATCGACGACCTACTGGCAACCGGCTTTCGCGGTTCCGAAGTAGATCTGGTGCATTGCATGCTCGAAAAGCTCTCCAAGATCGAAAAGGACACCGACAATATGCAGATCGGCCTGCGCGCTTCCTTGCGAGCGCTCGAAAGCGAGCTACCGCCGGTCGACGTCATGTTTCTCTATAAAATCCTGGAGCTTACCGGCGATCTTGCCGATGCCGCCGAGAAGGTCGGCAGCCGGCTGCAGCTGATGCTCGCAAAATAACCGCAGGCCTTTCATGGAATTCGATCTCGGACTGTATTATCTGATCCTGGCGGCCGCCTTCGGCCTTTTCATGGCATGGGGAATTGGCGCTAACGACGTGGCCAACGCAATGGCCACGTCGGTGGGCGCCCGCGTCCTGACGATCAGGCAGGCAGTGCTTGTCGCCGCCGTGTTTGAGTTCTCGGGCGCCATGTTGGCTGGCGGCAACGTGACTGCCACGATCCGCGGGGGCATCATCGGCACGTCTGCTGTCGCTGGCACGCCGGAAGTGCTGGTGTTCGGCATGCTGGCAGCGCTGCTGGCCGCCGGCATGTGGCTATTGGTCGCCTCGCGCATGGGCTGGCCGGTCTCCACGACCCACTCCATCATCGGCGCCATCGTCGGCTTTGGCATCGCCGCGATAGGCTGGCATGCGGTCCAGTGGGAACGCATCGTCACCATCGCCATGAGCTGGGTGGTCTCCCCGCTGCTGGCTGGCACTGTGGCGTACCTCATGTTCCGCAGCGTGCAATGGCTAATTCTCGACCGCAGGGATCCTCTGCTGGCCGCTAAGAAATACGTCCCGCTCTATATATTCCTTGCCGGTTTCATCATGTCCCTGATGACCATGCTCAAGGGACTGGCCCATGTCGGACTGGAAATTACTACGGTGCAAGCGTATGCCTACGCCTTCTTCATCGGCTTGGTCGTGATGGCCGCGGGCAAGCTCATGATCGGGCGCATGCGCTTTGACCCCAATGCCGATCGCGACTCACACTTTGCCAACGTCGAACGGGTATTCGGCGTGCTGATGGTGATTACCGCGTGCGCCATGGCGTTCGCGCACGGTTCCAATGACGTCGCCAACGCCGTAGGCCCGGTGGCAGCCGTGGTAGGCGTTGTGCAAACCGGCCAGGTCGAACAGCACACTGGCATGCCCGCATGGGTGTTAACGCTGGGGGCGATCGGTATCGTGGTCGGCCTGCTGACGCTGGGGCACCGTGTTATCGCCACCGTGGGCAAGAACATCACCCAGCTCACCCCCAGCCGCGGCTTCGCCTGCGAGCTATCGGCGGCCGCTACGGTGGTCTTCGCATCCGGCCTGGGCCTGCCGATCTCCACCACGCATACGCTGGTAGGCGCCGTGCTGGGCGTAGGCCTTGCCCGCGGCCTGGCGGCCATCAACCTGGGTGTGGTGCGTACGATCTTCATGTCATGGATCGTTACTCTGCCGGCAGGGGGCATTCTGGCCATCGTATTCTTTTTCCTCTTGAAAGTTATCTTCGGAGGCTCCGCGTGATTGACCGTTACGCGGTCATCGGGCATCCGGTGGCGCACAGTAAGTCGCCGCGCATCCACGCCATGTTTGCCGAGCAAACCGGGCAGAAGCTGCAATACGGCAAGCTGCTGGCGCCGCTGGATGGTTTCCTCCCGACGATAGAGGAGTTCCAGCGCGCAGGCGGCAAAGGCTTGAACGTTACCGTGCCGTTCAAGCAGGAAGCCTTCGCTGCCATGGATGCGCTCAGCGAGCGTGCCCGTGCCGCCGGCGCGGTGAACACCATCGCCTTTGAAGCCGGCGGCCGGCGCTTTGGCGACAATACCGACGGCGCCGGTTTGGTGCGCGATCTGCAAGCCAACCATGGCGTTACGATAACCGGCAAGACGTTGCTGCTACTCGGCGCCGGCGGCGCCGTACGCGGCGTGCTGCCGGCGCTGCTGGCGCAGAAACCTGCCGCCATAACCATCGCCAACCGTACGGCGGAGCGCGCGCGCGAGCTTGCTGGCTTGTTCCAGGGCGAGGTGCCGATTCGCGGGATCGGCTATGGCGAGCTGAACGGGCACTACCACATCGTCATCAACGGCACCTCAGCCGGTCTGTCCGGCGACCTGCCGCCCCTGCCAGAGGGCTTGCTGGCTCAGGAAGCGGTCTGCTACGACATGGTCTACGGCGATCGGCCCACAGTGTTCCAAGGCTGGGCACAGCAGCAAGGCGCCCGGCTCGCGCTCGACGGCTTGGGCATGCTGGTCGAGCAGGCGGCCGAATCCTTCTTGTTATGGCGGGGCGTGCGCCCGCAAACCGCGCCGGTGATCGCGGCCTTGCGCGAAGAGCTGCGCGCCTGATGCTCCAGGGCGCGCACACGCCGCATCGAACGCGGGATCGCGATCCGCGGCAACATCTTGCACACCAGCAGTACCTCATTGATTGTCATAGAGATCCGCTCTACGGAAAGCGCCGCTCACGGTAGTCCAATCTGACTGCTGTTGCCGTCGTGACGGGTTATGCATAATGGGGCCTTCTTGAGGGGGGTAAGGGCAAGGGGATTAGCAGCCCACTGCCCGGCGGATGTTGCTTCAGAGCTGCGCCAGCTCGCTGTTGTACTGACACGCAGCGGCGGTAACGCCTAGTGGGCGGCCATCGCCTGTATTGCCGTAAGGATGCGGACATGCTGTTGACAACACAGTTCTTCAAGCAGCTTCTCGACGAGCTGAATCAGCACACCTCCGATGCGCAGTTTCGTCGTGTTCTTTTCGTTTACGGCTTCTCTATCCTCAGCATCGTTCTGCTTCCCTTGCTCGCGCTGGTTCATCTCGCGCTGGATGCCGAGCGGCTGCGTTGGCTGGCTGCCGTCTATGTCGCCATTGCCGTGCTCGTTGCCGGCAATCTGCTCTGGCTGCACCGTCACCGCAACATCGCCCTGGCGGAGAACCTCAAGCTGCTGATGCTGTTTATCGTCCTGGGCATAGGTCTGTTCGTCAGTTTGGAGCAAACCGGGCCCTACTGGCTCTCGGTGTTCCCCCCCATCGCCATGTTCCTCAAGGGGCTGCGGATCGGGCTCCTGGCCTGCGGCGTGCTCATCGCCAGCCTGATACTGATTGCCGCTTTACAGCACTGGGACATCGTGCAAACGGTAATGTCCACGGCGGGCCTGATGATGCTCATCGGCAGTCTGGCGACGCTGACCGGCATAGTGGCACTGTCGCGCGCCATATTGGCGGACACCGAGGCACGCCTGGAGAAGCGCAGCAATGAGCTGAGCCGCGAGATTCTCGAGCGGCACTCGGTAGAGTCGCTGCTGCGCAAGAGCGAGGCCAGGATCCGCTTCATGGCGCATAGGGACGCGGTCACCGCCCTGCCCAATCGCGCCCTCTGCTACGACCGGCTGGAGCAGGCGCTGCAGTTCGCTCAACGGCACCATCACAAGGTTGCCGTGCTGCTGTTCGATGTAGACGACTTCTCTGGAATCAACGACCGCTACGGCACCGAGTGTGCCGACCTGGCATTGCGGGAGATCGGTCAGCGCCTGCGCGGCCGCCTGCGCGCCTACGACACCGTTGGCCGGGTGGGTGTGGATGAGTTCTTGATCATTCTGCCGGAAGTGGAATCGGCCGCCCGCGCGGAGGACATGGCGGCGGAGCTGGTGCAAGTGATTGCCGAGCCCGTTACCGTTGCGGGTGAAACCTTGTCGCTATTCACCACCGCCGGC
>CAYWPG010000003.1:148010-162918 GCA_964460035.1 uncultured Alkalilimnicola sp. | reverse complement strand
TGAGCTGCCTACGCGGCAGCGAACTAGAGCGAAAACAGCATAAGTGGCCAATTTTAAAGGAACAAAAGCGTCTGATACGCGGTTGCCCATTTTTGGGGGGTGGCCGCTATCACATTGATTTTACGATAAGGCTAGGTGCGGCCCAAAAAAAGGGTCAGAACCACGGAAAGGTGGCAGTGGGCGAAAGGCCGTACCGATTGACGGTGACTTGTCCTGCAGCACCCCTAGCCGATAAAGAGGCTGAACGGCTGGCCGCTGCTCAGACTACGCACAGTCGCAAATGGCACGGTCAGCGCTCGCACTGTGGCCATCCAATTTCTGACTGTCCACGCCGGTCGGTTAACAGAAAGCAAGGGTCTAGGCAGGGCGCTCCAGATTCCCAGCGTCGCCGATGCGACTAGGTATTTCAGCGAAGGTTACTACGCCGAGGCTCTTAGCAATTCGCGGCAACGCTTAGGGTTCGTGCTTGCGTTTGGCAAGTCTAGAGAAGACGCGAGGCATGCGGCAGCGAAGATGGCATGCGAGTTGGTTCTTCGCATCGAGTGATGCAGGCCTCCGCGATAAGGTGCCGCGCCTCGCAAATCGTTCCCTTGGATGCTCGCGTGCCGACACCCGTCACACACTGCCACTCGGTCTGCCGCTTTCCTTGGCTTGATGTGTGGACTTGTCAATGCCGCGTTCCGGGCGCCGGGCTAGTCGGAGGGTGCGCCGCGCAACCTGCGGCATCGGCAGTCGATATCTAGCAATGCTTGTAAAAGGCAAGCGGGAGTTCTTGCCGGAGGGCAATCTGAATATGTCGCCGGGGCTCCTTTGTTTAGCCGTTACATCAGGGAGGCACGACGTATGGCCACTGTTGCGCACACTTTCGAGGAGGGGTGGGGCGCGAAAAGTAGTGCGGTTAAATCTCGAAGCCTGCGGTCCTGCCTAATCCGGAAACTATGCTAAGGTCGGGCTTCCTGGCAATAAACCGGCGTCCACAGTGGCGCGTTGCAAGCCACCAGATTTTTGTGAGGAAAAAGGGGTGAACTACGACGATGTAGTATTAGGGCGCCGTAGCATTCGGGCGTTTCAGCAGCGGCCGGTTCCGCGCAGCGTGATCGAAGAAATCATTGCGCTGGCGATACGGGCGCCATCTTCGATGAATACCCAGCCCTGGCACTTGTATGTGCTCACCGGCGAGCCGCTGGATCGCATCCGTGCCGAGAACACCGCGCGTATGCTGGCCGGTGTTCCACCGTCAAAGGAAAGCCGCGGAACCGGTCCTTACGAAGGTGCGCACCGGCAGCGGCAGGTGGAGATCGCAATCCAGCTATTCCAGGCCATGCGTATCGCGCGTGATGACAAGGAAAGGCGGCAGGACTGGGTGTTGCGGGGTTACCGACAGTTCGATGCCCCGGTTTCTATCGTCGTGACGTACGATCGCGTTTTGCGGGATGGTGACATCGCCCAGTTCGACTGTGGCGCGCTAGTGTATGGCTTGGTGAACGCTGCGTGGTCGCGGGGGCTAGGCTGCGTGGTGAACAGCCAGGGCATCATGCACTCGCCGGTGGTTCGGCAGCATGCGGGTATTCCCGACGATCAGGTCATCATGATCTGTATCGCGATGGGGTATCCTGACAACGATTTTCCCGCGAATGCCGTGGTGTCGAAACGCCGGCCGGTTAGTGAAGTAGCCCGCTTTATCGGGTTCGATGAAGAGGGGAACTCTTCGGCGCGGGCCACAGTCGAAGGTGCTGCCGGCGCCTCAGCTGATTAAGCTCACACTATCACGCGACCCAGTAGCCGCGCGCTCCATGGCAAGCGGGAACTACCTGCTGTCCCCCTAATTGGCGGAGCGGTATCCGGGGGGGGCTGCAGTTTCCGAACGACGAGAATCGAACAAAAAAGGGCTTGGGTATCCCCAAGCCCTTGATTTGTATGGTGGGCGCGACTGGGATTGAACCAGTGACCCCTGCCGTGTGAAGGCAGTGCTCTCCCGCTGAGCTACGCGCCCTTGCAAGCCGCGCATTCTATGCAGGCATCGGGTACTTGTCAACGCGTGTCTTCGCCGCGACTTTTTCTTGCCTACGGCTTACTTTGCTAACATAGCCTCTTTACCACCCTCCAGGATTCTCAGGTACCACATGAAGGTCAAGACCCGCTTCGCGCCCAGCCCCACCGGTTATCTGCACATTGGCGGCGCCCGCACGGCGCTGTTTTCCTGGCTGTATGCTCGTCGTCACGGCGGCAAGTTCGTGCTTCGGATCGAAGACACCGATCGCGAACGTTCCACCGAGGAGGCGGTGAACGCCATTTTGGAAGGCATGGCGTGGCTGGGGCTGGACTATGACGAGGGGCCGTTCTATCAGACCCAGCGCTTCGACCGCTATAAGGAGGTTATCCGCCAGCTGCTGGACGAGGGCAAAGCCTACTACTGCTTCTGCTCCAAGGAGCGTCTGGAGAAGCTGCGCCAGGAGCAGATGGCGTTGAAACTCAAGCCGCGCTACGACGGCCACTGCCGCGATCTGGGGCGCGTTCCCGGCCCGGGCGAGGAGGCGGTGGTGCGCTTTCGCAATCCGGTCGACGGCGAGGTGGTGGTGGACGACCGCGTCAAGGGGCCGGTAGTGTTCAGCAATACTGAGCTGGACGATCTGGTAATCGCTCGCGCCGATGGCACTCCCACGTATAACTTCACGGTGGTGGTGGACGACATGGACATGGAGATCACCCATGTCGTGCGCGGCGACGACCACCTGAACAATACGCCCCGCCAGCTCAACATCCTCAAGGCGCTGGGCGTTACGCCGCCTGTGTATGCTCACGTGCCGATGATTCTGGACGAGCACGGCAAGAAACTGTCCAAGCGCACTGGCGCGGCCAGCGTGATGGAGTACCGCGATATGGGGTACCTTCCCGAGGCGGTACTCAACTATCTGGCGCGTCTTGGCTGGTCGCACGGCGATCAGGAGATTTTCACTTTGGACGAGCTGGTGCAGCTGTTCGATATAGACGACATTAACAGTGCGGCCTCCAGCCTCAATCCCGGCAAGCTCGCCTGGCTTAACCAGCACTATTTGAAGACTTTGGACCCTGCGTACGTGGCGCGCCAGCTGAGCCGTCATATGGCGGATTTGGGCATAGACCCTGCAGAGGAAGGCCCGCCGTTGGAGAAAGTGGTCGTAGCCATGGACGGGCGGGCAAAAACGCTGGTGGAGCTGGCGCAGGGCAGCGCGTTCTTCTACCGTGCGCCTACCGAGTACGATGAGAAGGCTGCCGCCAAGAATCTGAACAGCGAAACCAAGCCGACGCTGAAGGCTCTGCGCGACGCGCTGGGCGCGCTGACCACTTGGGAGGTGAGTGCTTTGCATCAGGCGGTGCAAGGCGTTGCTGAGGCGCTGGAGCTCAAGCTCGGCAAAGTCGCTCAGCCGCTGCGCGTGGCGCTGGTAGGGGTGCCAGTTTCGCCCCCTATAGACGTCACGCTGGAGGTGCTGGGGCGCGAGCAGACGCTGGCGCGCATCGACGCGGCCATCGCTTATATCGAAGCTCAAGAGCATGCTTGACTCCTGCGGGGACGCCCCTTAGAATGCGCATCTCCTAACACATTGGGGCCATAGCTCAGCTGGGAGAGCGCCTGCATGGCATGCAGGAGGTCGGCGGTTCGATCCCGCCTGGCTCCACCAAATCGAAAAGGGATTGGCATTGCCAATCCCTTTTTTTGTGCGCGTTTTTGGTTGGTTCGAGCCGAGATAGGCAGCGGCTTGCAGAGCAAGGCTATGTAGAGCCGCTGGCGAGGCCCTGCACCGCGCCCGGTTCTATTGTGAAGCAGTCGGAGCGGCGCGTTGCCTGCGGCGGTGCAAAGCCCGCCGGGGTGTCCGTAAGAGGCGCTCAGAGGGCTCTGCGCATGCACGTGGAGCGTTTTCTCGCGGGCGCAAAGGTTCCCTTGCGCATGCCGCTTTGACGTCTCGCAAGCTGAATGGCTGTCGTGCACAGGGCGGGGGGGGGCGCCGGGGAGTGGAGCGGCGCGCCGGCGGGTGCGAGCGACTACCCAATCGCGAAGTTTCGGCCAGGTCGAACTAACGCGCCGCTTGAGCCCAAGGCGAGCGGCGCCGCGTGGGTAGCGGCTGCCGGTAGAAGGCTACAGCTGGTGTGATCAAGGGCCTGGTCTCGGCCCTGGGATAGATGCGCGCTGCGAGTTTCGTTGGCGGGTCAAGCGCTGGAGATCTTGCGCCCGCGTGGGCTTTTGTTGCGGCCTTGCGGGTCGTACGTGTCGCCGCCGCCCTCGGAGCCGTAGCCGCTGAGAATGTTCAGGTCGCGTTCGACCTGAGCAATAGTGCGGTGCACGATCTTGCCATTGGCTTCGTTGCGCACTTTCAGTTCGACTAGTTGCGCCGTCAGGTCGCGCCATGCCTGAGCGAGTTGATCGTCGTCTCCGGCGTAGACCTCCATGGCGGCCGCATCTTGCGGGTCCAGCCCGGCTTGCAGCATCAGAGCACGGCGCTGTTGCTCCAAGCTTTCCAGTTCTTCTAGAGCCTGCGATTTGCGGGCGAGCAGCGGGTCCAGCGCTTGAGTATCGCGGTTAGCAAGATATTCCGCTTCCTCAATCAGTAGCTCGAGCAAATGGCGAAGCTTGGCATTCGCCTGCTCCAACACCGCGTGCATGGTTACTGCGTCGCCCACCTGATGACCTGCCATCAGCTATTCAGCAATCCTTCGAGCTGAGCGAATTTTTCGGCAATTCGCTGCGGATCGAGCGGATATTTGCCCTCGGCGATGCTCTGCTTGATTGCCTCGACGCGAACCACGTCTACTTCGGGCGTGCTATCGATGCGCTCTTTGATCAGTTGCAAACGCTCGGATTCGACGCCGGCGTCATAGCCGCGGTCGAGCCTATCGACGGCTTCCTTGCGAGCGGGCGCCGCAGTGGACACGCCTTGAGCGCGCGTAGTACTAACGACGCTACCGTTGAAGCGAGGCCCGTTGTCGATCGGGTTGGTCATGATCGTCTCCTAAGCGATTTCGCTAACCCTTAGCCATTTGGACATCGTTGGGTTTGCGAGCCATGTTCCTACTCTATCGCGGTATCGGCCGCAATAAACGGAACTTTAGCTCGATCGCCAGGTTTTTTCAGAATAATGCACGCACGCGGTGGCGGTCGATGACTTCGGCTTCGACCACACGCCGGGAAGACAGGTTACGGACTTGGATTCTCTCGCCGAGCGCGCCGTCCTGCAATGCTTCTGCTTTGGCGCTGACGCTGAGGCTGCCGCTTTCGACGATCAGCAATACTTCGTCGCCGCGATTGACCATGCGCGGCTGGGTAATGGCATTCGGAGTGAGTATTTCGCCGGCGCGCACCGGGCGGCGGATCTCCATGCCTACTACGTCCTCTAATTTAGTGAAATAGCCGTGCGGGAGCGTAGTCAGATCTCGTCGTACCGGCCTTAAGTCAGAGGCTCGCAGGACTGCGCCACGCGTCAATGAAGTGGCGAGCGTCAATACTTCGACGTGCTGAGTGACTCGAACCGGAACGTAAAGCGTCCACGGTTGCCGCCCTTCGCAGCGTACGCCTACCGTCATGTGTCCGGGGCGCTGCTGGGCGTGGGGTGCGAACGTAACGAGCGGCAGCTCGCACTGGGCGAGCCGGAGTCGCGGGTCGAGGCGCGTCGCCTCTACTTGTATATCGTCCCCTTCGTGCTCTTGTCTGACGAACTCGACCACTGCTTCGGTAATGCTCTCCAGCGATTGCAGTGCCTGGGCCCACAGCGGCGGGGCAGGCAACCAGTAGAGAGTCAGTAGAGCGAGAGAGTAGACCGCTCGACGGCAAACCAGGGCACTTGGCAGGTAGCTCCACATCGCGGGTAGGGCAGCAGCTCGTCGATTTTCTGTAAATGTACTAAGAGTCATGCATGTCATGTGCCATCATGCTGAATCCGTTGCCGCGACTTGTCGAGTCGGCGAGCGGGTAAAGTTCTGGCGTTGTCGGCCGATGATGCTGGCAGGGCGGATGAGGAATTACACGCTATGTCAGGCATCATGCACTCCGTTGATCAGCGTACCAACCTAGCGGGCAGCAACCGCATGGAGTTGCTCCTGTTCAGGCTTAACGGTAGTCAACGGTTCGGCATCAACGTGTTCAAAGTGCGTGAGGTGGTTGTGACGCCGCCGCTGACGCGTGTGCCGAAGTCGCATGCAGTAGTGCGCGGGGTTGCGCATATACGGGGCAAGCCTATTTCGGTGCTGGATCTGAGCCTGGCTACCACCGGGCGCCCGCTGGCCAGTACCGAAGGCACGTCGGTCATCATTACCGAATATAACCGCTCCGTGCAGGGCTTCTTGGTGGCCGGGGTCGATCGGATCGTCAACCTGAACTGGCAGGACGTGATGCCTCCGCCGCGAGGCGCCACCGGCACTTACCTCACTGCGGTGGCGAAGGTCGATGGCCAGATGGTGCAGATCGTCGACGTAGAGAAGGTGCTCGACGAGGTCAATCGCGCTGCCGGCATCAGGCTCGATCTGGCCGATGACGTTGACAGTCACGCCGAGGCCCCGAAGTATCACGTCTTGGTGGCTGACGACTCGCTGGTGGCGCGAAACCAGATCCGGCGTACGCTGGAGCGGTTGGGGATAGGGTTGACCATTGTCAATGACGGCGAAGCCGCCTTTGAGACACTCCGAGCGTGGCAGGCCGATCCGGAGTCTCCGTTAAAGCGCTTGCTGATGGTGATTTCGGACATTGAAATGCCGCGCATGGACGGCTATACGCTGACCACCGCTATTCGTGGCGAGGAGGGGTTGAAGCATTTGCATGTGTTGCTGCACACCTCGCTAAGCGGTGTATTTAATAAGGATCTGGTACAGCGGGTCGGTGCCGATGACTTCTTGGCGAAGTTCCAGCCCAGTGAGCTGGCGGAGAAAGTGACGCACCGTCTCGATATGGTAACGCAGCGTTGAGCGCTGGTCCGCCGATCCGGTGTCCCACCACTGCGCAATGGCTATGTCGCAAAGCTGTTGTTCTCTGGCATCATGCCGATCCGCGCAGCAGCGGCCACGCATGTGCTCGCGCGGACAGGCAGTATCGCCTGCGGTATCCTTTTTAATGTTTAGCCTTTGATAGTCGTTCTTGCTTGCAGAGGCGACCGTGTTCGCGAGCGGCTGAAGCAAGGGGGGGCTGCAGCTCACCAGGCTCTGAGCCTGGGGACGAGATTATGGGGAATCGGTTTTGGCGTCGGCAGCGATCAAACAGGAAGACTATCTGGTGTTTCGCGACTTCCTGGAGAAGTCGTGTGGGATCGTGCTGGGCGATAACAAACAGTACCTGGTAGCCAGCCGGCTTACGCCGCTTATGGTGGAGCATGGGCTGGCGGACCTGGGCATGCTGCTTGATCGCTTGGGGCGGTACGATGGTGGTTTGTTGCGAGCGAAAGTCATCGAAGCGATGACCACCAACGAGACGCAGTTCTTCCGGGACGTCTATCCCTTCACATTGCTCAAGGAGCATATTCTGCCGGAGCTGCAGCAGCGCCGTATTTGGCAGGCGCGCATCTGGTCCGCGGCGTGCTCCTCCGGTCAGGAAGCGTACTCCATAAGCATGACTGTGCAGGAGTACAACGAGGAGGGCGGGCGGCTGGACGCCGAGATTCTCGGAACCGACATTGCGCAGCAAATGGTCGACCAAGCCAGCCGCGGCCGCTACGGTGTGTCCGCGATCAGCCGCGGGCTGACACCGGAGCGGCGCGATCGCTTCTTTACGGCATTGCCGGATGGACAGACGTGGGAGGTGCGGCCGGAGATTCGCCGGCGGGTGAGTTTCCGAACGCACAATCTGCTTGACAGCTTTGCCACGCTTGGGCGCTTCGATGTCATCTTCTGCAGGAATGTGCTGATCTATTTCTCGGCTCAGTCGCGCCAGAATATCCTCAGCCGCATGGCCCAGGTGCTCAATCCCGGGGGATTTCTGATCGTCGGCGCCTCAGAGTCGCTAGCTCGCCAGGCAGACGACTTCGAAATGGTGCGTTTGCCCCAAGGCGTCATCTATCGCGTGCGTCAGCGCTGATCGCGGGCGGTGATGCGGGCCGCCGCCACTGCGGGAGCGCGCCCTGAGCGTGAAGGGCCTTTCGGTACCGGTAGGGAGTGCAGAGATTCGCGGCCGGGGCGCGCTCTCGCGGGGTGGCCTTCCCCTTGATGAAAAGTCACGCCGGGTATGCGCCTCGGATGCCATGACCCTAGACGTAGAATCTGCTGCTGGACTCGATTTCCTGCCGCCAACTCTTTACTCCAAGCGCGCCGCCAAAGAACTGTCGTTCGGCTGACCGACTGCGCTGACCTGCACAACGCTAAGTGGCTTCCCCTGGTTACAGAACTAGTCACCGCGCGATGTTCAAGTGATTTGGCATGTAGCTTGCTTAAGTTGCGGTGGAGCACGTTTTTGCGAGGTGCGTGATGAGTATCTCTTTCGAGAAGGCCTTCGGCCCGCATCCCGCCGCGCTGCGGCTGCGCGGTGAGCGCAGCAAGGTGCTGGCGGAGAACTTGGCGAATGCCGATACGCCGAACTACAAGGCACGGGATTTCGACTTCAAGGCCGCGATGCGTCAGGCGCAGGGGCAGCAGGTGGCCCCTTTGCGGGTAACCAATGAGCGTCATCTGCAGCCGGCGGGATTCGTGCCTGGCGCGCCAGAGATGCAGTACCGGGTTCCGTTTAGCCCGTCCTTGGACGGCAACACTGTGGAAACTCACGCCGAACAGGCAAAGTTTGCCGAGAACGCGGTGCACTACCAGGCGTCGTTGACGTTCCTGGGGCAGCGCATCCAGGGGCTTTTGGGCGCGATCAAGGGGGAATAACCGCTCATGTCCTTGTTCAACGTCTTTGATGTTGCCGGTTCGGCAATGACAGCCCAGTCGCTGCGGCTGAACCTGACCGCCAGTAATTTGGCGAACGCCGAGACCGTAGCAGGTACGCCCGAAGAAGCGTACAAGGCTCGCCAGCCCGTTTTCGCCGCAGCATTGCGTGCGGCCCGCAGCGGGGCGAACAAAGCGGTGCCGGTGGAGGTCCGTGCCGTGGTGGAGAGCAATGCGCCGGCCCAGGCGCTGTATATGCCCGAGCACCCCATGGCCGATGCCCAAGGCTACGTCTACCGCTCCAACGTTAACACGGTCGAGGAGATGGTGAACATGATGTCGGCCTCGCGCAGCTATCAGAACAACGTAGAAGTTCTGAGCACCTCTCGGGACTTGCTGCTGCAGACCCTGCGGCTTGGCCAGTAAACAGGAGCGGCCGTTATGAACCTCGATGCGCTTGCAGGGCTCGGGATTTCGACCGAAAGCACCAAGAAGGCCAATAACGATGTCGGGCAAGAGGATTTCCTGAAGCTGATGATCGCTCAGCTGCAGAACCAGGATCCGTTCAACCCGATGGACAATGGCGAATTTTTGACGCAAATCGCCACCTTTACCACCGCCACCGGCATTAACCAGTTGCAGGCTTCGTTCTCGCGTTTCCAGCAGGACATGGCGAACAGCCAGGCATTGTATGCCGCGAGCCTGGTGGGACGTGAGGTCAAAGTAGAGTCGACGATGGGCTACCTGCCGGCCGACGGCGAGATGACAACCATCATCGGCGTGCCCGAGAACATCAACAATCTGACGATCCGGGTTTACTCATCGGCAGGCGAGCTCGTCTATCAGCAGGAGCTTGGCGAACAAGAGGCCGGCGAACGCGAGTTCCGTTGGGATGGCATCGACCAGAATGGCCGGGAGCTGCCGCCTGGGCGGTACTACGTGTCCGCGCAGACGGAGATTCTCGGCGAGATGTATTCGCTTCCTACCTACGCCTTCGCAAAAGTGCAGAGCGTTACCTTGGGCAAGGGTGGGGAGCCTCCGTTTCTGAACTTTGAGGGGCTCGGCGAGCTCAGCTTGGCCGCTGTTCGGAACATCAGGTAGTTAGGGGGGTACAACTATGAGCTTTGGAAGCGCTTTGAGCGGCCTGAACGCCGCATCGGCCGATCTGAATGTAACCGGCAACAACATTGCCAACAGTCAGACCATCGGCTTTAAGTTCTCGCGAGCGGAGTTTGCCGATATTTTCGCCACCAGCCACTTGGGCGTGGCGCACAACGCGATCGGTCAGGGCGTTAAGCTGACTAACGTCGCCAAGCAGTTCACCCAAGGTCAGTTCGAGTACACGGGCAACGTGCTCGACCTGGGCGTTGCGGGCGAAGGCTTTTTCCGCATGGAGTACAACGGCGCTCTGAGCTATACGCGCGCGGGCAACTTCCAGATCGACAAAGACGGCTTCATCGTCAACCCCACCGGTCATCGTCTTACCGGTTTCCAGACCACGCCTAATG
Source organism: uncultured Alkalilimnicola sp. (assembly GCA_964460035.1). Classification (GTDB taxonomy): domain Bacteria; phylum Pseudomonadota; class Gammaproteobacteria; order Nitrococcales; family AK92; genus CAYWPG01. The sequence goes on along the minus strand of CAYWPG010000003.1, from coordinate 152,596 downwards.
GCAACCTGACCACCGCCCTCGGGCCGCTGCGCATCGACACCACGGCGGGCGCGCCCAAGGCCACCGAAAGCATCCGGATCAACGCCAACCTCTATGCGTTCGAGGAAGGCCTGGACCCTGCAGGGTTCGACCACACCAATCCGGATACATATTCGTTCTCCAGCACGGGTACGGTCTACGACTCCCAGGGCCGTGCGCATATGCACACCATTTACTTCGTCAAGCACGAAGCGCCGGCAGAAAACACCTGGGATGTGTACACCAACCTGGACGGCCATCCGACCGTTGCCGGCCCGTTTACGGTGGAGTTCAACAACAGCGGCGTGCTGGTGGCGGTGAACGGCGCCGCACCGGCTCCGGTGAACTTCACTTACGCGGCGGCCGGTACTAACCCGCTGGCGGGCACCGACGATTTGAACATCGCGCTGGATTTGGGCGGGCTGACGCAGTTCGGGGCTTCCTCGGCCGTCAACGAATTGGCACAGGATGGCTACGCTGCCGGCCAGTTCTCCAGCTTGAACATCGAGCCCAATGGCGTGCTTTTCGCACGCTATACCAACGGCCAGACCAAAGTGCTCGGCCAGATTGCGCTGGTGCGTTTCGCCGCGCAGCAAAATCTCACCGCTGTGGGCGATAACGCCTGGAAGGAGTCCTACAACTCGGGTGAGCCGATCATCGGTGCGCCTGAAACCGGGCAGTTCGGCAAGGTGCAGGCTGGCGCGTTGGAGCAGTCCAACGTGAACGTCAGTGAGCAGCTGGTGCGGATGATCGTCGCGCAACGCAGCTACCAGGCGAACGCGAAGATGATCAGCACGCAGGATCAGATCACTCAGGAGCTGATGAACATCCGCCGCTAATGGACGCGCTCCGCCTGGCGGCGGCGTCTAAGAGCGCCGCCGCATAGGCGGACGTGCGGTACCTCACTGCTCGGGAGATAGCTCATGGATCGCTTGCTCTACTTGGCCATGACGGGTGCGAAGCACACCCTGCAGGCACAGCAGCACAACAACCACAACTTGGCCAACGCCAACACGCCAGGTTTTCGCGCCGATCTGGATTCGTTCCTGAGCGCACCGGTGTACGGGCCCGGGCATCCGAGCCGCGTGTACTCGCAAGAGGTGGATGTGGGCACCGATTTCTCCGGCGGCACGATGATGACCACCGGGCGAGATCTGGATATCGCCATTCAGGGCGATGGTTGGATCGCGGTACAGGCAGCGGACGGCACCGAGGCTTACACACGTCGGGGCGATCTGCACATCAATGCCGCGGGGCTGCTGGAGACTGGCAGTGGGCAGCTGGTCATGGGCAATGCCGGGCCGATCGCAATTCCGCCGGCGCAGAAGCTGGAAATCGGCACCGACGGCACAGTGAGCATCATCCCGCTGGGCCAAGATCCCAACACGATCGCTGTGATCGATCGGATCAAGCTGGTGCGTCCACCCCATGAACAGCTGGAGAAAGGCAGCGACGGACTGTTTCGTTTGCGCGATGGCGGCACGGCGCCGGCGGATGCTGCAGTGACGATTGCCAGCGGCACGTTGGAAGGCAGCAACGTCAACCCTGTGGATGCCCTGGTCAAAATGATCGACAACGCGCGTCAGTTCGAGACGTACGTCAAATTAATGGCGGCGGCGAAGGAAAACGACGAGGCGAGCGCGCGCCTGCTACGGCAGGGCTGAGGCATACACGAGTACTAATGATCAGTGAATGCTGCGTCTGAGACGTAGCGACGGCGGGCCTGCGACTGGCGGCAGGCGCAATAACGAATAACGACGAGGTGAAGCGATGAATCCTGCATTGTGGGTAGCCAAAACCGGTTTGGACGCGCAGCAGACCCGCATGTCGGTGGTGTCGAACAACTTGGCTAACGTCAATACGACCGGCTTCAAGCGGGATCGGGCCAAGTTCGAAGACCTGATTTATCAGACGGTACGTCAGGCCGGTGGCCAGACCTCCGAAGACACCCGGCTGCCCTCCGGGTTGGCGCTGGGCACGGGGGTGCGGGTGGTCGCTACCGAAAAACTGCATACCCAGGGCAACCTCGTTCAGACCGGCAACGGCTTCGACCTCGCGATCGAGGGCCGCGGCTTCTTCCAGATCATGCGCCCGGACGGCACCCTGGCGTACACCCGCGATGGCTCGTTCCAGGTCGACGACCAGGGGCAGCTGGTTACCTCCAGCGGCATGCTCTTGCAGCCCAACCTGCAGATTCCCCAACAGGCGCAGAGCGTGACCATCGGCAGCGACGGTACCGTGACGGTACAGCTGGCCGGACAGCCGCAGCCTCAGCAGATCGGCACCATCCAGCTGGCCGACTTCATCAATCCGGCCGGCCTGCAGCCCATCGGGCAGAACCTGTTCATCGAAACGGCTGCCAGCGGTTCGCCCCAGGTCGGGACGCCTTCCATGAACGGCATGGGCGGGCTGGTGCAGGGGGCGCTGGAGAGCTCCAACGTCAACATCGCCGAGGAGCTGGTCAACATGATCGAGACGCAGCGCTCGTTCGAGACCAACACCAAGGCGATCTCGACCGCCGATCAGATGATGCAGTTCATCACCAACAAGCTGTAAGGCTTGGGCACGGTCTAGAGGGCGCAGAGATGACCCGCAGGATTCAGGGCGAGGGCGGTTTGCACGCACGCGGTGGTGCGATCGCGGCGACACTGGCACTGGCGTTGCTGGTGACCGGTTGCGCCGTCCCTCGCGTCAATCCCGAGCCGCCGGTACCCCTGCCACAGCCGCAGATCGAGGTGCCGCCGCGCGAGATCAACGGTGCGATCTTCCAGCCCGGGCACGACGTTCGTTTGTACGAAGACCGCGGTGCGCGCCGGGTGGGCGATATCGTTACGGTGATCTTCGAAGAGCAGACCAACGCGCGTAAGGACTCCAACTCGAGCCTGAGCAAGAGCAGCGAGACCAATCTTGGCGTGCCGGTTGTCGGTGGTCGGCCCTTGCGAGTAGCCGGGCGTCCGCTCTCGGCCAGCGCCAATGCCGATCGCTCGTTCCAAGGCGGTGGCGAGGCCGACCAGAGCAACCTGCTGCGCGGTACGCTCACCGCGACGGTGGTGGCCGTTCAGCCGAACGGGAACTTGGTGCTGCAAGGGCAGAAGAAACTGACGCTCAATCGTGGCGATGAGTATGTCACGGTGACGGGTGTGGTCCGTCGCGACGACATAGGGCCGGACAACACCGTCTCGTCGACGCGCATCGCCAATGCGCAGATCAGTTACACCGGTACCGGCGCACTGGCCGACGCCAGCAGCATGGGCTGGCTGCAAAGGATCTTCTTCAGTGTGTTCATGCCGCTTTGACCGCGGGCTAGAGGACGGTTTCGGCTCGACGCTGAGAAAGAGGACATGATGAAGAGCCTACGGGTACTGTTAATTGCCCTGCTATTGCTGCCCTTGCCGTTGCACGCCAGCGAGCGCATCAAAGACGTGGCGTCGGTCGCCGGGGTCCGCTCCAACCAGCTGGTCGGCTACGGGCTAGTGGTGGGCTTGGACGGCACCGGCGACCAGACCAGCCAGACGCCTTATACGGTACAAAGCATCCGCGCGATGCTGGCCGCTCAGGGCGTGACGATTCCTCCAAACGTCAATTTGCAGTCGCGCAATGTCGCAGCCGTCATGATCATGGCGGAGCTGCCGCCTTTCGCTAAGCCCGGACAGACCATCGATGTCACTGTCTCCTCCCTGGGCAACGCATCGAGCCTGCGAGGCGGCAGCCTGCTGATGGCCCCGCTGCGCGGTGCCGACGGCGAGATCTATGCCATCGCCCAGGGCAACCTGATCGTCGGCGGGTTCGGCGCCGCGGGTGCCGACGGCTCGCGTGTGACCGTCAATGTTCCGTCCAGCGGAACCATCCCCAACGGCGCGACGGTGGAGCGCGAGGTGGCGAACCCGTTCGCCTTTGGCGATTCGATAGTGCTCAATCTCAACACTCCGGATTTCACTACTGCCAAGCGCATGGCAGAAGTGATCAACGAAACCTTGGGGCCGGGCAGTGCGACTGCGCTGGATGCGGTGTCGGTTCGGGTCCGTGCGCCAGCCGATACTTCCCAGCGTGTAAGTTTCGTTTCCTTCCTAGAGAACCTGCGTTTTACGCCGGGAGAAGCGCCGGCCCGGGTGATCGTCAATGCTCGCACCGGCACGGTAGTGATCGGCAATCATGTCAGCGTACGGCCGGCGGCAGTGACCCATGGCAGCCTGACAGTGACGATTACCGCCGACCCCATCGTCAGCCAGCCGGCGCCGCTTAGCGATGGCGAGACGGTGGTGGTGCCCAGAGACGACATCGAGATCACCGAGGAGCGCAACCCTATGTTCCTGTTCGGGCCTGGTACCCAGTTGCAGGACATCGTCAATGCGGTCAATCGGGTAGGGGCGGCTCCGGGCGATCTGGTGGCGATTCTCGAAGCGCTGCGGCGCGCCGGAGCGCTGCGAGCTGAACTGATCATCATTTAACGCAGGGGCTAGGGCTGTTGGCTGCGTCCTTCTCCCCCTCACCCCACCCCCTCTCCCGCGGAGGGGAGAGGGGCTAAAGAGGGTCTTGTTCGAGGGCGCGGGGAGAGGCTGGGGCGTGGT